>NZ_JBITFM010000010.1:122697-212296 GCF_044456065.1 Streptomyces sp. NPDC051041 | reverse complement strand
TCGAGGACAGCGTCGCCCCAGTGCACCGGGCCGGCCTGACCCTGCTGTGGGAGGACAGCCACCGGATCGATGCGAACCTGCGCCTGGAGACCGCCGCCGGGCACACGCCGGGCTCCTCCGTGCTGACCCTCACCCCCGGCACGGAAAGTGATCCGGAACCACGATTCGAGCGACGGCGGCACTCCCGGAGGTGCATCGAAGAGCTCTCGTCCCGGGACCGTGCCATTCGGCGGTTGCTCCTTCCGGCGAGCGGACTCGCCGGCCGCGGTACGAGTGGCGCCGCCTGTCGTCTCGAAGTGCGGCGGGTTACCGACGGCCGGCGGCTTCACGGGCTCGTCGGAGGGCTGCGCCTGCTTCCGGGCCGGGGCAGCCTCTCGCGTGCGTCGACCCATTCCGCATTCGCCTGCATATTCGGTGTTCCTCCGAAGCGCTCGGTTCCCGACCGTCGGGTGTCGCTGTTCCGCTCCGGCGCGTCGGGGAGGGACCCGATCACGCTCGTCCTCTGGGACGTCTCGACACCCGGCAGGGTTGCCCGTCCGCTTCCGACGCGCTGGGAGCGGGGGCGGGCCGTCCGGCTTCGGCGGCACGGGGAACGGGCCGGCGCTTCCCCGGGTGAGCGGACGCAGGCCGTATCCGGGTGACTGACCGGGCGAGCAGCGGATGTGGCGGAGGCGGGCGGGGAGGGGCGCACGCGGACCGGGTCCGCGTCGTCGCCTCCCTCGGCGGTGAGCCGACCGACGGTTCGGGGTTGTCCGCGGCTGGGGCCGTCTTCGTGACGTGGTCCTGAGGGCGGTGGTGCGTACGCGTAATCGGGCGGCCGGCTCCTGCGGACGAGCCCGGTGCCGGTGCCCGGGCCGTCCCGGCTTCCCGCGTTCCTCGGTCTTTCCGCCGGCCGGGTCCGGGGGTGTCGGCGCACCGGGAGGGCACGGCCGGGCCGCTGCCGCCGGGAGTGGACCTCACCGTCTGCCGCATCGTCCGGGAGGCCCTGGGCGGGGGGCCGAGCCCGGGGCACCGGTAACGCTCAGGCACGCCTCGTCCGGAACCGCGATCGCGTGGCCCTCACCGTATCCGGACGGAGTCCTCCTGGGGGAGGTGCTCGTCGGCGAGCGCCGAGCGGGCCGCGTGCAACGACGCCAGGAGCTGCAGCCGGTCCGCGTCGACGCTGCCCGGTTCGGCGGTGTAGGCCAGCATGAAGGGGCCGGGTTCGCCGGGCAGTTGATAAGTGTCCCAGTCCAGGACGATGTCGCCGACTCCGGGGACCCGGAAGGTCTTGGTCCCGCTGACCGACGCCCGTACGTCGTGCCGGGCCCACAGCCGCCGGAACTCCGCGCTGCGGATGCTCAGTTCGCCGACGACCGCGGTGGCGCGCGGATGGGTGGGGTCGGTGGCGACGGCGGCGCGCATCATGCCGATGTAGTCCAGAGCCTGCCGCTCCCAGTCCGGGCAGCTCCGCTCACCGGTCAGCGTGTCGTCGAACAGCAGCAGGAGCATGTTGAGCCGGTGGGGCGGGTGGGCGTCCGGGCTGCCGAGCAGCGCCTCCGCCATCGGGTTCCAGGCGAGCAGGTCCAGGTGGCGGCCGAGCACGACCGCCGGGGTGTCCATCACCCGCAGCAGCCGACGCGTACTGTCCGGAACCTTCTCGGGAGCGCGGTCCACACGGGCCGGCACAGGCCGGCGGGCGGCGCGGGCCAGGGTGAACAGGTGCCGGCGTTCCTCGTCGTTGAGGCCGAGCGCTCCGGCGAGCGCGTCCAGGACGTCGTCGGACGGCCGTACCTCCCGGCCCTGCTCCATCCGCTGGTAGTAGTCGGTGCTCAGCCCGGCCAGCAGGGCCAGTTCCTCGCGCCGCAGCCCGGTGACCTTGCGCCGGCCACCCGGCTCCAGACCGACGTCGCGGGGGCGCAGCCGGCTGCGCCGGGCACGCAGGAAGTCTCCGAGTTCACGGGCGTACGGATGGGTCATGCCGCAAGTGTGCCGCCCGGCCGGGCGCCCAGGGTAGGTCCCGCGGACCCAGGCAGGCGGGAGCCACCGGACCGGCTCGCGTTGCCCCTAGCGTCGACGGTCCACTCCACCGACACCTCCAGGAGCAGCAGATGACCGGATGGACCGCCGACCGCATCCCCGACCAGCACGGCCGGACCGCCGTCGTGACCGGCGCGAACTCGGGTCTCGGCCTGGTCACCGCCACCGAGCTGGCCCGCCGCGGCGCCCGTGTCGTGCTCGCCGTCCGCGACACCGCCGCCGGACGGGAGGCCGCCCATCGGATCGGCGGCGACACCGAGGTGCGCGAGCTGGACCTGGCCTCCCTCGATTCGGTACGCGCGTTCGCCGCGGAGCTGGCCGCCGACCACCCGGTGATCCACCTGCTGGTCAACAATGCCGGCCTGGTCCTGCTCGGCCCGCGCCGCACCTCCGCCGACGGCTTCGAGCTGCACCTCGCCACCAACATGCTGGGCCACTTCGCGCTCACCGGCCTGCTGCTGGACAACCTGGCCGCGGCGCGGCAGGCCCGCGTGGTCGGTCTCAGCTCGATCACCCACAAGAACGCGCACCTCGACTTCGACGACCTGATGTCCGAACGCGGCTACCGGGCCTCTTCCGCCTACGGCCGGTCCAAGCTCGCCACCACGGTCTTCGGCATCGAGCTGGACCGCCGCCTGCGCGCCGCCGGATCGCCGGTCGTCAGTGTGCTGGCCCATCCCGGTCTTACCCGCACCAACCTGACACCGCGTGCGTGGGAGCACCGCGGCCGGCTCGGGCGGTTGATGGCGCGGCTCGGTCTGCTGGTCACCCAGCCGGTGGAGCAGGGCGCGCTGCCTCAGTTGCACGCCGCGACCGCGCCCGGTGTACAGGGCGGTCAGTTCTTCGGACCGTCCGGGCTCTGGGAGACCCGGGGCCGGGTCGCCGAGGCCCGGCTCGGCCGGGAGGCAGCCGATCCGGTCGTCGGCAGGCGACTTTGGGCGGCGGCCGAGGAACTGACCGGGGTCACCTACCTGTGACTCCGGAACTGGCGATGAACCGGTCGCCCACGGCTCCCGACGGAGCTTTCGAAACAGCGGCTCGACCGCTTCGGCAGGAGCACCTCGACGCGGGTGGTGCAGCCGTCGGCCGGACCGGCGCAGGTGTTCCGGTGGCGGAAGCGGTCACGGCTGCGGTCTTCGCGGGCCTCGCCGCCAGGTGCGGGTCCGTACGGCGAGCGGTGTGCCTCCCGAGCTGGAGAAAGAAGGTGACGACTTGCGTGACGAGTGGAATCGAGCCCGGGGAGGCTGCTGCGGGTGCAACGAGTACCGCGGACGACGGGCTGGTCGCCGAGCTGGTGGCCCGGGCCCAGGCCCGGTGGGGTGAAACTCGCCGGGGGGCGGGCTGCTGCAGCAGCAGACCAGGCGGGTGTTGGAGTCCCCGTGCAGCGATGCTGAGGCGAGAAGCGGGTTCGCACTCCGTGCCGGGCTGCCGGCCGGGCTGGTGTTCCCGCTCCTCCCCCAGGTCCAGAAGTACGCGCAGGGAGGCCGCTCGTATGCCGTGGTCCATGTATGGGGCGGGGATGCTCCGGTCGGTGGCCGCGGCTTCCACGGACGTCGCCGCGCGTCGCTCGTGCGGATGGCCCGCCCCGGACCCGTACGGGGGATTCCGGGTCCGGGGCGGTGCTCGGGGCCCCTGGGGCGGTTCGGAGCTGCTCGAAGCGCCGGGGCTGGGCGGGGGCATCGACGTCGTCCGAGGACATCGGCGTCGCTCGGGGGCGCCGGCACCGTACGAGGCGCCTGCGTCGGGTGAGGACGCCGGTATCGCTGACGGAGACCGGAATCGCTCAGGGCGTCGGCGTCACTTGAAGGCGTGGACGTTGCGCGCGGCCCACCCGGCGAAGGAGCCGGCCGGACGGCCGAGGATCCGCTCGACGTCGGGGCTGACCCGCTGCTCGGCGGGGAGCGGCTCGCCGAGGATGTCGAGCGTGCCCTCGACCACCGGCTCGGGCATGAACTGCGCCATGTGCTCGCGCGCCTGCTCACGGGTCAGCTCCACGAAGCCCACCTGCTCGCCGAGCGCCTCGGAGAGCGCCGCCGCCTGCTCGCGCGGGGTGACGGCGGCCGGGCCGGTCAGCTCGTACGTCTGCCCGGAGTGGCCCTCGTCGCGCAGGACCACGGCGGCGACCTCCGAGATGTCCGCCGGGTCCACGACCGGCAGGGCCACGTCGGCGAACGGAGCGATCACCGCGCGCTGCGTGCGGACGGTCTCGCTCCAGGCGTAGGCGTTGGAGGCGAAGCCGCCCGGGCGCAGGATCGTCCAGTCCAGGCCCGAGGAGCGCACGGCCTCCTCGAACTCCCGCAGCCGGCCGTGCGAGAGCGCGTCCGGGCGGGTGCCGTTGATCTGCGAGGAGAGCAGCACCACGCGCCGCACGCCGGCCTCCCTGGCCGCGGCCAGGACCTCGGTGGCGGGTGCGCCGCCGCCGAGCAGTTCGCCGGCCAGCAGGATGAACAGGGCATCGGCGCCGTCCAGGGCGGGGCCCAGGGTGGCGGGGTCGGCGAGGTCGGCGCGGACGTGCCGCGCTCCTTCCGGGAGGTCGTAGGAGAGGGGATTGCGGGACACGGCGGTGACCTTCTCGCCCGCCGCGGCGAGCGCCTCGACGAGCGGACGGCCGACGTTTCCGGAGGCTCCGGTGACAACGATCATGAGGACTCCCAAGTGGGCGGAGAAAAAGCGGAGTTGGGGAGGGGCCGGGCTGTGTCTGCGACGTTAGCATCCTCCGCATAGTAGGTACCTAGAGGAAAGCGACTATGTCGTCGCCGTCTCGTGGAGCGTCCCGTAGCGCGCCATGAGCTCGCGGCCGAGGCGGGCCAGGTGTTCACGCGCCCGGAGCGGGCCCACCACCTCGACCCGGCTGCCCAGGCCCGCCAGCTGCGCGGCCAGCACCTCCACCGACGGCCCCGCCGCCTCGATCTCCCGCCTGCCGTCCGCCAGCAGCCGGCCGATGCTCAGCCGCCCGTCGAACAGCCGCTGGAGCACGGGCAGGGCGTCCTGATCCGCGTGGGCCGTCACCGTCGCGGCGACCAGTCGGTCCTCCAGCCGGGTGGCGAGCGAGCGCCAAGCGGACGCCAGGTCGAAGCCGGCGGGACGCCGTACCGGTTCGTCCGTCGGTTCCGCCGAGGTCACACGGCCCAGCCGGAAGGAGCGCAGCCCGTCCGAGGTACCGGCCACCATGTACCAGTGGCCCGCCTTGAGGACCAGCCCGAGCGGGTCCACGGTGCGTTCGTGCGGGACGTCGCCGGGTCGGGCGTAGCCGAGCCGGACCCGTACGCCGTCCAGTACCGCGCGTTCCAGGGCCGTGTGGTGCGGGCCGCCCGCCGTCACGGCGGTGCGCGACCAGTCCAGCTCGTCGACGATCCGCGCCCGGGACGCCGCCTCGGCGTGCGGCCGCAACGGTTCCGGCACCGCGCGCAGCAACTTCCGCAGCGCGGACCGAAGTTCGGGTGAGGCCCCCGATGCGCCCGCGGCCATGAACAGCGCCTGCACCTCCCGCGAGGTGAGTCCGGTCAGGTCGGTGCGTGCCCCGCCGACCAGCCGCCATCCGCCGCCCCGGCCGCGCTGGGCGTAGACGGGGACGCCGGAGGCGACCAGGGCCTCCAGGTCGCGTCGTGCGGTGCGTTCGGAGACCTCCAGCTCCGCGGCGAGTTCCGCGGCGGTCACCCGGCCGCGCGCCTGGAGGAAGAGCAGGGCCGCCACCAGCCGGTCAGCTCGCATCAGTGATCAGCCTTTCGTGGAAAGTGGCCGGAGGATGGCCTGTTTGGCCGGAAGACTCGACGGCATGACGAATCCCGTGAACTCGCCGGCAGCCGCGCAGGCCCCCGCCGATCCCCGCGACGGACTGCTGAAGGCCGTCGACCTGGCCGGCGACGTGCTGGCCGCGGTGCGGCCCGAACACTACGACAGCACCACGCCGTGTCCGGACTACTCGGTGCGCCAACTGCCCCATCATCTTGTCTCCGTGCTCCGCCGGGTCGCCGTGATCGGTGCCGGCGGGCAGTTCTTCAGCGTCCCGCACTTCGCCGAGGACGTCGCCGACGGCGCCTGGGCCGAGGCCTGGGCCGCCGGGACGAAGGAGCTGAAGTCCGTCTGGTCGGACCCGGCGGTCCTGAGCCGGGAGATCGGCCTGCCCTGGGGGCCCGTCCCCGGCGCCGCCGCCGCGGTCATCTACACCAATGAGTTCGTGCTGCACACCTGGGACCTGGCCAAGGCGACCGGCCAGAGCCCCGAGTGGGACGACGCCGTCCTGGCCGGGCCGCTGGCCGCCATGCACCGTGCCGTGCCCCGCGAACCGCGCGGCGGGCAGGTGCCGTTCGGTCCCGTCGTGGATGTCCCGGAGGACGCCCCCGCCATCGACCGTCTGGTCGGCTGGTACGGCCGTAAGCCCTGAGCCCGTACCCGCAGCCGCCCCGCGAGGCCGCCGGACCCCGTCGTCCGGCGGCCTCGTGCGGCTGCGCCCGCCCGGTCCCCGCAGGCGGGCGCCCGGGACCGGGCAGGGCCGGTGCGGCACCGTCGGACGACGAACGTCAGGCGGCGCCGATGGACTGCGGGAAGCGGAAGAACCGGTACGGGTCGTACCTGGCCTTGACGCGCGACAGCCGCGCGTAGTTCTCCGCGTAGTACGACGCCTTCCAGTCCTTCAGCGACGGGTCCATCCAGTTCTGGTAGGTCTCGCCGTTCGACAACGGGTCGATCGTCGCGAAGCCGTTGTCGGCCCAGGCGTTCGCCACCGCCTTGGCCTCGTCGGTCACCTGGGCCGGGTCGTTGATCAGGACCCGGTAGTTGACCGAGAACAGCGAGTCGCGGTGCACGTACGCGGTCGCGGTGCGCGCGAGGTCGTTGGCGGCGCCCCCGAAGAAGTGGAGGTCCAGGTAACGCGCCTGCCCCGCCCTGCGGTCGGCGTCGAAGGCGGTCATCACGTCCGCCCAGCCGCTCGCCGAGCAGGGCTCGCTGCCCATGCGGGTGCGTTCCAGGCCGTAGGCCGGGCGGGACAGCACGCCCTCGGGGGTCTTTTCGGAGCGCCGGCACTGGGCCTCGGTGAGGGTGGCGCAGCCGAAGATCATCATTATGAGCTGCCGGTACGTCATGACGCCGTCCTGACGCTGCAGGGCGGCGCCGGTCAGGGCGAGCAGCCGGGCCGTCTCACCGGCGAGTTCGGTGGGGGTGCCGCGGGAGGCGAGGAAGACGTTGGCCTGCGGCACCGAGCCGGGCGCGGCGTCGGGCTGCACCACGTAGGCGCCCCCGCCGATCGTGTGCGGGGCGTCCACCAGCCAGCGGGCCACGCCGTCGAGGACGTCGGCCATCCGGTCATAGGGGAAGATCAGGTTGCTGATGGCCATCTGGTCACCGGTGTGCGGGGTGACCGTGAACTTCGTGACGACGCCGAAGTTGCCGCCGCCGCCGCCGCGGATCGCCCAGAACAGGTCCGGGTACTGCCGTGCCGACGTGGTCACCACCCGGCCGTCGGCGAGCACCACCTGGGCGGAGGTCACCGCGTCGCAGGCCATGCCCGTCGGGCGGGTCAGGAAGCCGAAGCCGCCGCCCTGGAGGAAGCCGCCGGCGCACACGGTCGGGCAGCCGCCCTCGCTGACCACCAGGTGGTGCGGGGCCAGCGCGTTGAGGATGTCGACGTTCTGGGCGCCCGGACCGATCTCCACCGACGAGGCGCTCCTCACCGTCACGGCGTTGAGCCGGGACACGTCGATGATCATGCCCGGGGTGGTGGACCAGCCGCCGTAGTTGTGGCCGCCGCTGCGGACCGCCGTGCGGACGCCGTGGTCCTGGGCGAAACGCACGCAGACCGAGACGTCCGCCGCGCTCGTGCAGTAGGCGACCGCCTGCGGGCTGACGGTGTCGAACTGGCCCAGCTCCACCTGGCGGGCGACGGTGTAGTACGGGTCGGTGGGCAGCACGAGCTTGCCCGAGAGCCTGGCCGCGAGCCGGCTCCACGGCGCCCCCGAGCCTTCGGCGGCGACCTGGGCCGCGGGTACGAGGGCGAGGCCGGCGGCGGCGGAGCCGGCGCCGAGCAGGGTTCTACGACTGATCACACGGTGTCCCGGAGTCGAAGCGGGTGGGCGGGAAGAAGGCGGTGCGTGGGCCCGCACGGGGTCGGCGCACAAGGGGCGGCGCCACGCCCCGCGCGGGCCGGTCGGAGGGTTTCGGCGGCGGTCAGGAGACCTTGCGGCCGCGCACGGCGGACTTGACGACGCCCTTGAGCATCGAGCGGCCCAGGTCGCGCATCTCCTTGGGGCCGTTGGTGCTCGCCCACCACATGAATTTGATCATCGTGGGGGTGGTGGCCCGGTAGAAGCGGTGGTCCTCGCCGTCCTTCCAGCCGAAGGGCGTGTTGACCGACTCGCAGTCGTCGATGGCCTGGAAGACGATGTCGGCCGCCTTGTCGCCGTCGATCTCGCCGGCCTCGTAGCGCTCGCAGGTCTCATGGGTGACGTCGAGCAGGTGTTTGAAGGCGTGGCTGTCCGGCCACCACAGGCCCGGGTAAGGGGACTTCTCCATCTCCCGGAAGTGCCGGTCGTCGCCGTCCAGGGTGAACTCCTGGCGGGCCTGGATCTGCCGCATGGTGGCGGGTGTGGTGAAACAGGCCCAGACCCGGAACACCGCGTTCCAGAGCCGGAAGTGGGAGAACGCGATGTAGGAGCTGTTGACGATCATGTCGTTGTACTTGAGCAGCCCCTGCTCCAGGCGCTCGACGTACTCGAAGCGCTCGGCGGAGAAGTCGTCGTCGCGCAGTGCCTCCAGGAGGCGGTAGCACAGCGCGTCCACGACCTCGAAGGTGTTGGACAGGCCGCGCGAGTACAGCGGGTCGACGAAGCCGGCCGCGTGCGACATCAGGCACCAGCGGTCGCCGACCGTCTGCTTGGACGAGTACTGGATCCGGTCCGGTGTCGACACCCACTCACGCACCCGCCGCGCGCCCTCGAACTGGCGCTTCACGGCCGGGTACATGTCGAGGTAGTGGTTGAACTCCTCGTCCGGGGTCATGTCCTCGGGCTGCGGGTACAGCCGCTCGTCGAAGGTGAGGCCGACGCTGCAGACCGGATTGCGGGAGTCCTTGTAGTTGTCGAACGGGATGATCCAGAACCAGCCGCGCTCGATCAGATGGTGCAGGGTGCCGCCGTGGAACGGGGACTCGGCCGGGGGCCGCAGCGCCTCGGGGTAGTTGCACACGTCGTCGTACGGCTTGATGCCGACGTAGTGCGTGAACATCGAGCGCGCGTGGTGCTTGATCCGCGAGGGCTTCTCACGCAGGTCGAACTTCTGGGCGAGCGGCGAGCGGAAACCGCTGGCGTCGATGAGGTACTTGGCGCGGAAGACCTCGCCGTTCTGCCCGGTGACGGTGACGCCGGCGTCGTCGAAGTCCAGGTCGGTGGCGCGCCAGTTCTGACGCAGGGTGCAGCCGTACTTGGCGGCGACGTTGAAGTAGTAGGTGTCGGTGTCCTGGCGGAACATGTGCGACGCCTCGGTCAGCATCTTCGGGATGACGAACATCGTCGCCTCGCGCGGGTCCGGCTCCCGGTTCGGGACGTGCCGGACGAAACCGAAGCTCTGCTTCCTGCCGTGGTGGGCGCCGATGTGCTTGGTGACGGCCTTGATGTCGAGCAGGTGCTTGATCTCGGGGACGTCGTAGCGCACGGCGAGGATGTGCAGCCACTCCACGAGCTGCGGGTTCTGGGACTCACCGACCGCGAACCGCGGGTGCTGGCCGGCGTCGACGAGCACCACCTTCGCACCCTGCCGGGCCAGGATCGCGCCGGTGATCGAGCCGCCGATCCCGGCTCCCAGGATGACGACGTCGCACTCGGTCCACTCGCCGGCCCCCGGCGCCTTCTTCTGTGTGTCGGCCTTGGTGGGCATCTGTGTCTCGGCCTTGCCGGTCAACTCGGAACTCCTCTTCTGACGGTCCGCCGACGCGTGTCGTAGGCGCCGGTCGGGTGGGCGAACAGGCACTGTGCGGCGCCGGCGAAGCCGGCAGCGCCCCGGAGGGACACGGGGAACCGCGCGGCCGGCCACGGCGGACCCGCGGACGATCGGCAGCCCGTCGCGGCCCCGCGGCGGAGCCTCGTGCCGGCGCGGTCCGCGGAGTGCTAGCCGCCTGTGGGGGCGCCGAACCAGCGCTGCAGGGCAGGGGCGAGACCGGCGGCGGAGCCGTCGGTGCCGATCCAGGCGATGTAGCCGTCGGGACGCACCAGCAGGTCGGCGGCCGGGGCGGCGGGGTCGGGCCGGGAGGCGGCGACGACGTCGACGCGGTCGGCCCAGCCGGCGGCGGCCTCGGTGAGGGCGTCGCCGCCGCGCAGGTTCAGCAGGAGCGGCCGGCCGGGGGTGAGCAGCTCGTACGTGCTGGTCTTCTCGTCGCCGACCAGCAGTTCCTGGTCGGGCAGTCGGCGGCCGAGCAGCGGGTGGCCGCCCTCGCCCATGTCGTAGGTGATGTCCAGGCCGGTGACCAGGCCGACCAGGTGACGGCGGACCTCCTCGATGCCGACCAGTTCGCCGAAGAGCTCGCGCAGCGGCTGCATCTCGGGGCCGCCGAGGTACAGGGAGCGCTGCACCAGGGTGTTGGCGACGATGCGGGCGCCGACCGGGTGGCGCTCGGTGTGGTAGGTGTCCAGCAGCCCCTCGGGCGCGTACCCCTTGAGCTCGGCGGCCAGCTTCCAGCCGAGGTTGACCACGTCGCCGACGCCGGCGCTGATGCCCTGGGCGCCGATGGGCAGGTGGATGTGGGCGGCGTCGCCCGCGAGGAAGACCCGGCCCTTGCGGTACTCGGCGGCCTGGCGGCTGGCGTCGGTGAAGTAGCTGGTCCACAGCGGCTTGCAGCCGGAGATGTCCTCGCCGGTGACCCGCTGGAAGGCGGCAGCGACCTCGGGGAACGTGGGCGGCTCCTGGGCCGGGCGGACGCCGGCGCCGCGTTCGAAGACGACGACGCGGGTGGCCCGCGGCCCGAGGGGGAGCACCACGACCATGCCGGACTCGCCGACCTCACCGGTCGGACGGATGCGCGGCTCGTTGGTGGCGACGTCGGCCATCAGCATCTCGATGGTGGCGCTGGTGCCGGGGAAGTCGATGCCGGCCAGACGGCGCACGGTGGAGCGGGCGCCGTCACAGCCGACCAGGTAGGAGGCGTGCAGCGTCTCGACGCCGGCGGCGGAGGAGACCTCCACCGCGACGCCCGTGTCGTCCTGGGTCATGCCGACGACCTCGTGCCCGCGGCGGATCCCGGCGCCCAGGCCGGTCGCCCACGCGTGGAGAATGGCCTCGGTCCGCGACTGCGGGACACCCCGGACGCCGAAATTGCCGCCCTCGACGATGCGGTAGTCGATGGGCAGTCCGCCGAAATGCCCGAAGGGTATCGTCTCGAGTTCACCGAATTCATCGAGAAGTCCGCGCTGGCCGAACTCCTCGATCGTCCGGGCGGAAAAACCGAGCGCCCGGGACTGCTGCATGGGCTCGTCCAGCCGGTCGAGCACGACCACCGACAACCCGGACAGGCGGAGTTCACCGGCGAGCATGAGCCCGGAAGGGCCGGCTCCGACGACAATCACGTCGACATGAATACGGTCCATGTTTCCTCTCCCAGTGGATTTTCCCCCAGTATTCCGGGGAACCGGGGGAAGCTGAACGGCCGCAAGTACAGGTCTCTGATAAGTTTCGTCAGAGGTTCTGCAGCAGCGTCAGGCGGTGGAAATGAGCGAGGGTGCCGGAAGGACTTCCGGCACCCTCGGCTGGTTTCGGACCGGGATCAGCGGACCGGGCTCAGAGCAGGCCCATCACCTTGTCGACCCGGATCTCGATCACGACGAGGCCCGGTGGCTCCGGCGGCGGCGTCCAGTACCGCTTGGCGTACCGCCGTACGCCTTCCTGGACCCGTGACGGGTCGTCGTGGACGGTGGCGGTGCCCTCCAGGGTGATCCAGCGGGGCCCCGCCGTCTGGCAGAGGGAGACCCGGCCGCCGGGCGTGGCCAGCACGTTCCTGGCCTTGCGCCGGGTCACCGCGGTCATGACCCGCGCCAGTCCGCTCTCGCCGTCCCAGGTGAAGCGCACGGGCGTCACATGGGGCGAGCCGTCGGGGCGGAGCGTGGTGAAGGTGCACAGCTGGTTCTCGGCGAGGAAGTCCTCGGCCGCGGGGGACATGCGCGGTGACATCGGCATGGCGGGTCTTCCGGTCTCAGGCGTGGGAGGAAGCGGTGGCCGGCTGGTCCGACGCCTTGGTGAGGGGCAGCAGGATCAGCGTGAGCAGCAGGCCGGCCGCGGCGAAGCAGGCGCCGGCGAGGAACGCGTCGTGGAAGACCTCGGTGCGCGCCTGGGTCACCCGCGCGGGCACCCCGTCCGCCCACTCGGTCAACTGCTCGACCTGGCGGAAGGCGTAGGTGGCGGCCACGGCGAGGCCCAGCGCGCCGCCGACCTCCTGCGCGGTGTTGATCAGGCCCGCGGACAGACCGGACTCGTCCTCCTCGGTGCCGGTGAACGCGGCGACCTGCACCGGGACGAACGACAGACCGAGGCCGAGACCGGAGATCAGGAAGGCGGGCAGCAGGTCCACGAGGTAGGAGGCGTCGGACGGGGCGCGCCACAGCAGGAACATGCCCACGCTGGTCAGGGTCAGACCGACCATCAGCACCGGCTTGGCAGCGACCTTGGTCACCAGCTGGGAGGCGACACCCGCGCCGACCGCGACGATCACGGCGAGCGGGACGTAGGCCAGACCGGTCTTCAGAGCCGACCAGTCGAGGACCTGCTGCATGAACAGGCTGGCGAAGAAGAACAGCGTGACGCAGGTGCCGAGCAGCAGGAGGGCGACGACGTTGGAGGCGCGCAGCGACTTGCGCCTGAAGACGCCGAGCGGGATCAGCGGCGCCTGGGCGCGGCGCTCGATCAGCAGGAACGCGATGAGCAGGACCGCGGAGAGGGCGAAGCCGCCGTAGACACGGCCCATCGGGACGTCGGAGTCGTCGACGGTCTGGCCGAGGCTGAAGATCAGCAGCACGAGACCGGCGGTCAGCGTCACGGCACCGGCGATGTCGAAGGAGCTGCTGCGCTCCGCGGCGCGGCTCTCGGCGACGATCTTCGGGGCGATCAGCGCGCAGACCAGGCCGATCGGCACGTTGATGAAGAAGATCCAGCGCCAGCCCGGACCGTCGGTGAGCAGACCGCCCAGGGTGACCCCGGCGACGGCGGCGATACCGCTGAGCGCGCCCCAGGCGCCCAGCGCCTTGTTGCGCTCGGCGCCCTCCTCGAAGTTGTTGGCGAGCAGGGACAGCGCGGCGGTCGCGATGAACGCGGCGCCGAGCCCCTGGACGCCGCGGGCCACGATCAGCATGGCCGCGCTCTGCCCGAACCCGGCGAGCAGGGAGGCGAGGGCGAAGAGGACCAGGCCGGTCTGGAGCATCCGGCGCCGGCCGAAGGCGTCGGCCAGCCGGCCGGTCAGCAGCAGGAAGCCGCCGAGCAGCATGCCGTAGGTGGTGACGATGTACTGCAACGACGTCTGGGAGATGTGCAGTTCGTCCTCGATGGTCGGCAGGGCCACGTTGACGATCGACACATCGAGGAAGGTCATGAAGCCGGCCAGGCACAGGAACGCCAGGATGAGTCCCGGGCGGCGCGGCGGGACCGGTTCATGGGCGTGGTGGGGAAGACGCAGCGACTCTTGGGTCGACATGTCGCTCCTAAGGGATGTGACGGACGGGTTCCGCAGGGACGGGAAATCCGGCGGGCGAGGAGATGGCGCGAGGCGGGGAGCTGGGCCGCTCCCCGTCTTCCGGGAAGCTAGCATCCTCGATAAAGTAGGTACCTAGGGGAAAGTGACTTCCTGGGAGGGTTCGCATGGGCAGCAGCACCGGCGTCATGGGCGGCGCCGTCACACATGGCGGACAGGTCGACTCGGAACTGGCGTGCCCGGTCTCCCCGGTGGTCGACATCGTCTTCAGCCGCTGGACGACGCCGATCCTGTGGACGCTGAACGAGTTCGGCCGGCAGCGTTTCGTCGAGCTCCAGCGCAACATCCGCACCATCACGCCGAAGGTGCTCACCCAGCGGCTGCGCCAGATGGAGCGCGACGGCCTGATCGTGCGCACGTACCATCCCGAGGTGCCGCCCCGGGTCGAGTACGAGATCAGCGACCTCGGCCGCAGCCTGGCGCCGATCTTCGCCCACCTCGCCGACTGGTCCGCGGGGAACCTCCACAAGGTCGAGCGGGCCCGGCGGGAGTTCGACCAGGCCGACGAGCGGGCGTCCGCACCGCGGTGACCCGCGGCCGGCCCGGTCGCTAACCTCGGGCGGGCGCCGGGACATCGCTGTCGAGTACGCGCATGGCGCCCTTGTAGAAGACCAGCGGGTCGGCCTCCTCGGTCGAGGCGCCCAGGGCGGTGACCTCGCCGACCAGAATGGCGTGGTCGCCGCCGTCGTACTCCTCGGCGAGCCGGCACCCCAGGAAGGCCAGCGCCTCGGTGAGGACCGGCAGTCCGCGCGCGGAGCGGTGGTGCGGGACATCCGCCAGCCGCGCGGACTCGCGGCCCGCGAACTTCCAGGCCAGACCTTGCTGATGGCGCGTCAGGAAATTCACCACAAAGCCCCGGGACTTCTGCAGGACCGGACGCAGCCGGGACTGCCGGTGCAGGCAGAACAGCACCAGCGGCGGCTCCAGCGAGACGGAGGTGAAGGAATTCACCGTGGTGGCGGCGCCGTCCTCCGGGCCGCCGGTGGTGATGACGGTGACGCCGGTGGCGAAATTGCCGCACACCGCGCGCAGCGCACGGCCGTCGACCGGCGGTTGCGGCAGCTGCCGGCCGTGCTGGGACAACGGCTGGATGGGTATCACGTGAGCTCCCTCGTCAGGTGTGCGGCGCGGTCGCGTCCGCGACGGTCGTACGGACCTTCCGGGTCTCGCCGGCCGTGAAGTGCTCGCGCCGGGACAGCAGTGGGGCCGCCATCGCCGTCGTCACGAGGGCCATGATCACCAGCATGGTGAACATCCGCTCCTTGGCCTCGCGCCAGGACAGGCCGGACAGCCGGGCCGGGACGATCGCGCCCAGCAGCTTGCCCGCGCAGGCCACGGCGACGACCAGGGCCAGGGCCAGGTAGTCGGTCGCGGTCAGGGCGCCGAGGTCGACGCCGAGGCCGGTGACGATGAAGAACACCGGCAGCAGCACGACGCTGACGTCGTCCAGCGGCCGGCGCAGATGTGCCGCGAGCACCCGCCGGGGTTCGCGCGGCATGACGAAGCCGAACAGGAACGCGCCGAAGATCTGGTGGATGCCGATCCACGAGGTCAGCCACGACGAGGCGAACACCCCGGCGGACCGCCCCGGCGACGCCCTGCTCGACCTGGTCCCCGAGGACGGCAACCGCTCCTACGACATCCGCAAGGTGATCGAGGAGATCGTCGACGACGGCGACTGCCTGGAGGTCCACGCCGCCTTCGCCCCCAACATCGTCTGCGAGCTGGCCCGCCTCGACGGGCACGTCGTCGGCATCGTCGCCAACCAGCCCGCCTCCATGGCCGGCGTGCTCGACATCAGGGCGAGCGAGAAGGGCGCGCGGTTCGTGCAGTTCTGCGACGCGTTCAACATTCCGCTGATCACCCTGGTGGACGTGCCCGGCTTCCTGCCCGGCGTCGACCAGGAGCACGAGGGCATCATCCGGCGCGGCGCGAAACTCCTCTACGCCTACTGCAACGCCACCGTGCCCCGCGTCTCGGTCGTCCTGCGCAAGGCCTACGGCGGCGCCTACATCGTCATGGACTCCCGCTCCATCGGCGCCGACATCGCCCTCGCCTGGCCCACCAACGAGATCGCGGTGATGGGCGCCGAGGGCGCCGCCAACGTCGTCTTCCGCCGGGAGATCGCGGCGGCGGAGGACCCCGAGGCGATGCGCCGCCAGAAGATCGACGCGTACCGGAAGGAACTCGTCCACCCCTACTACGCGGCGGAGCGCGGCCTGGTCGACGATGTGATCGACCCCCGCGAGACCCGGCAGATCCTCAGCCGCGCCGTGGCGATGCTCGCCGCCAAGTCCGCCGCCCTGCCCGCCCGCAAGCACGGCAACCCGCCCCAGTAGGAGACCTCGTGACAACGACTCCGCCCCCGGCTCCGACCTCCTCCGACCTGCTCGCCGCCACCTCCTTCCGCGTCCTGAGGGGCGAGCCGAGCACCGAGGAGCTCGCCGCGTTCACCGCGGTCCTGACCCTGCGCCTGACGGCCGCGGACGGGCCGGCCCCGCAACGCCGCACCACGGCCCACTGGTCCCGCCCGGAACGTGTCCGTGCCTACACCTGCCCAAGGGACTGGCACGGCTGAGACACCGGCCGCAGCGCTCCTCTCCGTCGTCCGTCGTCGCGCGATGACGTGCCGCGACCGGCGGCCCCGCCCCGGTGACGCACCCGACGGGGTGCGTCCTGCCTCCGCTGAGTGGTGTGCCCTGTGGAGCTGCGGGCCACGGGCCTGGCGTGCGCGGCCGTCGCGGAGGCGATATGCCATCACGGCGACTTCGGCGTAATGTCCGCTTATGGGTGATTTTCGGTGCGGCTGGTGTGGTGCAGCCCTGCCGGAGTCGGCCGGGCGCGGCAGCCGCCACCGCCGCCCAGCACACCAGCGGACGGCCTGCTGGGCACGGCGCCGTCGGCGGACCGCCGGCGGTGCACGGCGGGACACGGCCGTCACCCAGCGGCGCGACGGGCTCCCCGCCGCGGGGCGGACCGGCGGACGCCGCTGCGCCGCGGCGGCCGGGAACCGGAAGCCGGTGCGCCCGGCGGCCCCGGCCCGCCGACGGGCCGGGGCGAGCCGGCCGCGGTTCGGGGCGCGCCTCGGCACCGGCGGCGAAACGGCCGGAGCCCGCCTCCGGCGGGCGCGGGATTCCCGGCGGCCGCCCGGCGCGGCCGGACGGGACGGAGCCGGGCCGGCCCCCCGGCTGCCACGGATCCGGGCGGGCCGCTGATGGACGCCGCGATGGCCTCCGTGATCCGGGAGAGCGGCGCGTACGGGGGGCTGCTGTACGTGCTGCCGCCGGACGGGGACGCCCTGTGGCTGGTGATGGTGGCGGGGGCTCTGCACGAGGTCACGAGCCCGTGGAGGCGGATCGCGCTGACCGATCCGATGCCGGTGGCGGACGCCGTACGCGAACGGCGCCTGGTCTGGGTCGCCGACCAGGAGGAGATGGCGCGCCGGTACCCGCGGCCGGCACTCGTACTGCCGTACGACTTCGCCCTGGCGGCCGCCCCGGTCGCCTCCGCCGCCGCGGTCCAGGGCGGGCTGGTGCTGCTCTGGCCCGGGGACCACCCGCCGCGGCTGGGTCCGGACGAGCGCGGCGCCGTCCGGGCCGGCTGCCGCCGCCTGGGCGACCTCCTGCGGCAGGCCGCGGACCGCGGTGACCCGGTGCTGCCCGCCGGCCCGCTGCGGATCCCGCCGCCACCGGCCGGGCGCGTCCCCTCCCCCGCCGAGGCGTCGGCCGTCTCGGCCTTTCTCGACCGGCTGCCGGGAGGGTCCTGCGCGCTGGACATGTACGGCCGCATCACCTTCATCACCCCGGCCGCCGCCGACCTCGTCGGCGGCGATCCGGCCGACCTGGTGGGCGCCCTGCCCTGGGAGGCGCTGCCGTGGATGGACGCCCCCCAGGTCGAGGACCGCTACCGGGCCGCGCTGGTCAGCCGCCGGCCACAGGCGTTCACCGTCCTGCGCCCGCCGGACGTGTGGCTGACCTTCGAGCTGTACCCGGACCCTTCCGGCATCAGCGTCCGCATCACCCGCAGCGGCCCGTCCGGGGACGCTCCCCCGCCGCGGCCCGTGCCGGCCTCGGCTCCCAGCCGCGCCGCCGTGCTGTACCACCTGATGCACCTGGCCGCCACCCTCACCGAGGCCGTCGGCGTGCAGGACGTGGTCGAGCAGACCGCCGACCAGCTGCTGCCCGCCCTGGGGGCGCAGGCCATGGTGCTGATGACCGCCGAGGACGGCCGTCTGAGGATTCTCGGCCACCGTGGCTACCGCTCCGAGATCGCGGACCGCTTCGACTCCGTCTCCCTGCACTCGGACGTCCCCGGCATCAAGGTTCTGACCACCGGTGTCCCGGAGTTCTTCGCGACCTTCGAGGAGCTCCGGAGCGCCTATCCGCCCGCCGTGCACGAGGACGGGATGGCGGCATGGGCCTTCCTGCCGCTGATCGCGTCCGGCCGCCCCATCGGCTCCCTCCTCCTCGCCTACCGACGCCCCCGCGTCTTCCCGTCCGGCGAGCGCGCCGTACTCACCTCACTGGCCGGTCTGGTCGGCCAGGCCCTGGACCGCGCCCGCCTCTACGACGCCACGAACCACCTCGCCCACCGCCTGCAGTCCGCCCTGCTGCCGCACACCCTGCCCCGCGTCCCCGGCCTGAGAGTCGCCGCCCGCTACCTGCCGGCGGCCCGGGGCCTGGGCATCGGCGGCGACTTCTACGACCTCGTCCGCCTCGACGAGCACACGGTCGGCGCCACCATCGGCGACGTGCAGGGACACAACGTGGACGCCGCGGCCCTCATGGGGCAGGTCCGCACCGCCGTCCACGCCCACGCCACCGTGGGCGCCTCCCCCGACGACGTCCTGGCCGGCGCCAACCGCCTGCTCATCGATCTCGACCCCGGCCTGTTCACCAGCTGCCTCTACGTCCACCTCGACCTCGCCGCCCACCGCGCGTGCCTGGCCACCGCCGGCCACCCGCCGCCCCTTGTGCGCCACGCCGACGGACGCACCGAGCTCCTCCCCGTTCCGCCCGGTCTCCTGCTCGGCATCGAGCCGGACACCCGCTACCCGGCCCTGGACGTCCCCCTGCCGTCCGGCTGCGTCCTCGCCCTCTACACCGACGGGCTCGTCGAAGCCCCCGGGGTCGACCTCGACGACGCGACCGCCGCCCTCGCCGGACTCCTGGAGCGCACCGACCCCACCGACCTCGACGCCATGGCCGACGTCCTCGTCCGCCACGCCCCCACCCCCGGCGACGACATCGCCCTGCTCCTCATCAGCCCCGGCGCGTGAGGGGCCGCCCGCGCCCCGGAGCCCGCACAGCCCCTGCCCGGGGGTTTGGGCCCGCGGACCCGCGCAACCCGGCCACGACGGCAGGGCGCCGAGGGCTGCGCGGACTCCCCGGCCGCGTCGCGGCGACCCAGCAGGAGGCATCGATGGATCACTCCCGCGTCCCGGTGCCGGAAGCACGGCAGGAGTTCCGGCGTCGTGGCGACGTGGCGCACGGGCCGCCGGGACACGAGCAGGGGCTGGGGGCTGGGGGACGGCTCCCGGGTCGTCCCCGACGCCGCCGCCCCCGCCGTCGGGACCCGGCGCGTGGCAGTCCGGTGAAGGCGCGGCCCGTGCCGGGACAGGGGGCGCGGCCGGGCGGCCCCCGCGCGGGGCGTCCGGGCCGGTGCGCGGCGCCGGTCACCGCCCGGCCCCGCTCCCGGGGTCCGGCCCGCGGGAGCCGCCAGGCCCTCCCGTCCCGGGTGTGCCGGTGCGGGAGGGGAGGACCGGTGAGGGGAGGGTTGGTGAGGGGATGCGCCCACCGGAACTGATCACGTTCGGGCACAGCACGGCCGGGCACGCCGCGATCCGCGAGCTGCTGGCCCGGGCCGCCGTCGCCGCCGTGGTGGACGTACGGACCGCTCCCGGCAGCCGGCGCGACCCCGATCTGTCCCGGGAGCGCCTGGCGCAGTGGCTGCCCGCCGGCGGGATCGCCTACCGGTGGGAGCGGGACCTGGGGGGCTTCCGCAGGCCGCCGCCGCAGTCGCCCGACACCGTGTGGCGCAATGCCTCCTTCCGCGGCTATGCGGCCCACACCCGGACGCCGCGGTTCCTCGCCGCGATGGACCGTCTGCTGCAGCAGGCGGCGGGGGCCCGCACGGCCGTGATGTGCAGTGAAGCGGTGTGGTGGCGGTGTCATCGGCGCCTCATCGCCGATTTCGCGGTGGTCGCCCGTGCGGTGCCCGTCCGCCACCTGATGCACGACGGACGCCTGACCGCCCACACCCCGACTCCGGGAGTCCGGCTGCGGGACGACGGCCTCCTCGTCTACGACGACCGCCTTCGCGCGGAGCCCTGACCGGTGCGGACGGCCGCGCCCGGGCCGGTGCGCACTCGACAGCGCGAGACGCCCGGCGCGGGGACGAGGCGCGTCCAGCGCCTGCCGGACCGGGCCGGTCCGGTCCCGGGGCGTCCCGGGCGGCATCCCCCGGGACCGGCCCCGGGACCGCCGGTCCCGCCGCGCCGGCGCCTTCCGCGGGGCGTCCCCGCCGCCCCGGCCGGCGGAGCGCTCCGTGGTCCGCCGGCGGTCCGCCCGGACGGTTCACGAGGCAGCCGCGGAGGCGATCAGCGCCTGGGGGGCCGCCTGCTTGATGCGGGTGTTCAGCCACAGCAGCTGGCGTCGGGTGTCGGCCGCGCACGCCTCCACGACGTCCAGCAGTTCGCGGTCGCGTGTTCCCCGGGCCGCCTGGCCCAGGACGGTCCAGGTGATCTCGACGAAGGAGGCCAGGGTGTAGAGGTCCTGCAGATCGCGCAGAAGGCCGACGCCGCCGGAGCGGGTGCGGGACAGTCCCTCGGCGTGCAGCCGCTCGGGCTCGTCCTCGCGCTGCTCGCCGTAGCGGTCGGCGACGGGCGCGAGCCGGTCGACGTGCGTGTCGCTCATGCCGGCGAGGGTGTGGCAGACGGCGTGCACGTCCGGCTCGTCGGCGTGACCGCCGGCCACCTGGCGGAAGGCGTCGGCCAGTGTCCGGGACGCGGTGTGCTGGAGGCCGATGTAGGTGGCGAGGTGCATGGGGGTCAGTCCTCCGTGCCGGTGGTGGACGTCGTGGTCCCTCCGGAGCCGGGCCGGCCCGCCGTCTCCTCCGGTGCCCGGGAGGGTCGCGGCGGCGCGGCGGCGTTCGGGCGTTCGCTCACCTCGGCGCCGGGGCCGCCGGCGGTGGCCGGGACGCCGGCCGGGTCGGCCGGTGCGGACGCCGTGGTGGTGGGGGCGGGCGAGGGACCGGTGGCGTCGGCGGTCTTCACGATCCGGACCGCCCCGGTCTTGTACAGCGGCTGCTTGGAGACCGGGTCCCATTCGGTGATCGTCAGTTCGTTCGCCGCGCGCGGGCTGTCCCCCGGTGCCGCCCCGTCGGTGCCGGGCTGGTCCCAGTAGCCGTAGTGGAAGGGGACGAACACCACCCCGTCGCGGCCGCGGCCGATGCGCACCGGGGCCTGCACCGCTCCCCGGGGCGATTCCAGCCGCACCAGGTCGCCCTCCCCCACGCCGAGCCGTGCCGCGTCACCCGCGGACAGCTCCACCCACACGCCGGGGGCCGCATCGCGGAGCCGGCGGGAGCGCCCGGTCTTGGTGCGGGTGTGGAAGTGGTAGACGGTGCGGCCGGTGGTGAGGACGAACGGGTACTCCTCCCCGGGGCTCTCCGGCGGCGGGACGTAGGGGGCGGCCTTGAGGAACGCGCGGCCGTCGGGGCGCTGGGCGCGGTACGCCTGCTCGCCGAGCGCGCCTCCGGTGAGCAGGTCGTGGCCGTAGGTCTCGCAGACGTCCGGGTGGGTGGGGAAGTGCCCGTCCGCGTACAGGCGGTCGGTGCCTTCGGGCGCCTTGCCGTTCACCGGCCAGGGGATGCCGCTGCCGCCGCGCAGCTTGTCGTAGCCCAGGCCGGTGTAGTCCACCGGGCGGCCGCGGGTGCACTCCCGCCACGCCTCGAAGGCCCCTTCCGGGGTCGACCACTTGATCAGCGGGGCGCCGTCCTTGTCGCGGAAGTCCATGCGGCGGGCGTAATCGAGCCAGATGTCCAGGTCGCTGCGGGCCTCGCCGGGCGGCTCGACGGCCTTCTCCGACAGGTGCACGGTGCGGTCGGCGTTGGTGAAGGTGCCCTGCTTCTCACCCCACAGGGCGGCCGGCAGGACGACGTCGGCCAGGCGGGCGGTCTCGGTGAGGAAGCCGTCCTGCACGATCGTGAAGAGGGAGTCCTGCCCCAGGATCCCGCGGATGCGGGGCAGTTCGGGCAGCGAGACCGCCGGGTTGGTGCCGGAGATCCACAGCAGGCCGATCGAGCCCTGCTCGCAGTAGCGCCAGATCTGCATCGCGTGCGTCGGCGGCGCCCAGTGCGGGATGGTCATCGGATCGACGTTCCACAGGTCGGCCAACTGCCGGACGTGGTCGGGGTTGTCCCAGTTGCGGAAGCCCGGCAGGTCGCCGTCGGCGCCGCACTCGCGGGTGTTCTGGGCGGTGGGCTGGCCGTTCATCTGCAGGATCCCGCACCCGGGACGCCCCAGCATCCCCCGCAGCAGGTGCAGGTTGTTCACCGCGCAGGAGGCGGCGGTGGCCTGGTGGGACTGGAAGAACCCCTGCAGCACCGTGGACAGCACCCGCTCGCAGGTGCCGAAGATCTCCGCGGCGCGACGGATGTCGTCGGCCGGGACCCGGCAGATCGCGGCCGCGTGCTCGGGGGTGTAAGGCTCGACGACGGCCTTCAGCTCGTCGAAGCCCAGGGTGTGCGCCGCGACGTAGTCCTCGTCCACCCAGCCGTTGCGGACGACCTCGCGGATCAGTGCGTTCATCAGCGCCAGGTTGGTGCCCGGCAGCGGCGCCAGGTGCACCCCGCCGGTGGCCCGGGCCGCCTCGGCGACCTTGGTCGTGCGGGGGTCGACGGCGACGATCCGCGGCGGTTTCGGGCCGTGGATGCGGTCCAGGACGCGCATCCACAGCACGGTCTGCGTCTCGGCCATGTTGTGCCCGAACAGGAACACGGCGTCGGTGGCCTCGATGTCGCCGTAGCTGCCCGGCTGCCCGTCCGAGCCGAAGCTCTCCTTCAGCGCGGCCGCCGCGGTCGCGGTGCACAGGCGGGTGTTGCCGTCCATGTGCGGCGTGCCCAGCCCCGCCTTCCCGATCACGCCCAGGGTGTAGTACTCCTCCAGGAACAGCTGCCCGGAGGTGTAGAAGGCGTGGCTGAGGGCTCCGGCGTCGGTGGCCAGCAGCTGCCGCGAGCGCTCCACGACGCGGCCCATCGCCGTGTCCCAGTCGCACTCGACCAGGTTCCCGCTCCCGTCGCGCACCAGGGGGCGGGTCAGCCGGTCGGTGCGGCTCCACTGCCACGACCCGTACAGACCCTTGGGCCCCAGCCGGCCGTGGTTGACGGTGTCCACCGCGCGGCCCCGGATCCCCACCATGCGGCCGTCCTTGACCGCGATGTCGCAGCCGCACCCGTTGCTGCACAGCACGCACGCCGACTGCACCCACCGGTCCACGTCCGCCTCGGTCACCGAGGCGTCCAGGTGGGCGTCGACGCGCACCGGCCAGGGCGTGTCCCTCGCATGGGGGGTGCGCGCGCCCCAGACGTCCGCGATCCGGTCACTCACAGGCGGCCTCTTTCTGCCGACGGGAATCCGTGGGCGACACAGGTACCCGCCCGTCCACGACTGCTACCCGTCACGGGGGAGAGACCACCTGCCCGACGCAGACCGTCGCCTTCCGCGGGCCACCGCCGCCACCGGCCGCCGGAGCACACCCCACCGCGGAAGTCCCTCCGGGCCGCGCACAGCGTCCTCCCCGGCCGTGTGCGGCATCGCCGACCGCTGCGGCGTCCCGGCCGCGCCGGCCGGCACCGCGGGGAACCGTCCGGTCCGTCGTCCCGCGTCCGTTCCGTGTCCCCCTCGGTCAGGCGTGCGGCCCGCGCGGCGGACGGCCCGGCCGGCCTCAGGGGTCCGGGCCGGGGAAGACGGGGCGGAACCGGCACGCCCCCTGCCTCCGACGTGTCTCAGGCCAGCGGGTCGTGGCCCCAGTTCATGAGCGAGTACCTCCACCGGGTGTCCCGTACGTCGCCCTGGGGCCGCTGGGCGAGATGCCTCCGGATGTAGCCGACGACCTTGCGCATGTGCTGGTAGTCGTCGTCCGTCAGGTCGCCCTTCTTCGCGCGCAGGATGTCCGCGATCCGCCGGCCGGAGGCGTGTCCGGTGGACTCGTCCCCGTCCTTGTGCTGCCCGGCGCTCTGCGACTGTTCCGAAGCCAGCCACTGCTCCAGGTCGGCCGGCCTCATGTTCACCAGCTCACGGAACGCGTCCCAGGTCTCCTTGCGCTCGTCGTCGTCCACGCGGCATCACTTCTTCTTCAGCGCGGACGGCTTGTGCACCGCGGACTTGCCGGACTTCTCGCTGCGGACCTGGTACTGCGGGTCCTCGGGCGAGGCGTCCACCGTCCGCCCCCCGGCCTCTGTCCGCTCGGTGATCTCCTTCTCCACCTCGCCCTCGGCCTGACCGCCGTGACTGCTCCAGGCGACCTTGTCGCCCTTCTTCATCTTCCTGCCCTCGCCCCGGCTCTTCGCCATCTCGGTCTCCTCCACCTCTCGTCGCGGACGGTTCGCTCCCCGTCTTCCAGGGTGGGGGCTTTCCGTCCGCCTCGCAGCTCCGGACCGGCGCGGCCGAGGCCGGAGCCGGGGGCGCCGCCCGGCGGTCCGCGGCCGGGGCAGGGCGCCCGGAGGGCGGCCAGGACGTCGCGGGGCCGGCGGCCCCGCGAGGCGGCGGCCGTTTCACCGGCCCGCCGGAGGAAACTCTCCCCGCACCCATCGAGCCGGCGGGCTTTCCGCACGGAATCAGCGCGCCGGAACCGGAAGGAGACCGATCATGCCTGCAGGGTCCGACTCCAAGCGGGAGCGCCAGTACGAGCACATCAAGGACAGCGCCGAGAAGCGTGGCGCGTCCGAGGGGCGGGCCGAGGAGCTGGCCGCCAGGACGGTGAACAAGCAGCGCGCCCGGTCCGGCGAGGCGAAATCGTCGAGCAGCGGCTCGACGAGGGGCAAGTCGCCGTCGCAGCGCGGCGGGGAGAGGTCCGGAAGGTCCCGGAGCGGGGATTCGGGCCCCACCCGGGAGCAGCTCTACCGGGAGGCGAGGAAGAAGGGCGTCGAGGGCCGGTCCACGATGAACAAGGACCAGCTCGCCAGGGCTCTCGGCCGCTGACCGGCCGGGGCTCTGCCTCGGGGAGTCCGGGCGGACCGGGCCGTCATCGCAGCTCTCCGAGTCCCTCCAGCCGGCCCGCGCCGGGGCATGTCCCGGCGCGGGCCGGCCCCGTCGGCGTCGCGCTGGTCATGTCGCTCCCTGCGTCACCCGGTGTGGTGGATGGTGCGGCGGGCGTCGGCCGTCGCCGCCACCGAGCCGATGATGCACCGCCCGGTCGCGTCCCGCAGGTCCGGGAGCGGCCGCGGGCGGCGCGGACGCGGTCCGCCGCCGACGCGGGGTCCCGGCCGCGGGCCGGGTGTCAGTGGTGGGCGTGGACCACGGCGTGGCCCTTGCCGCGGCCGATCATCCACTTGTTGACCGGTGTGGTGACCAGGAAGGCGACGGCGAAGCCGCCCAGCAGGGCCGACCAGAACAGCCCGTCGGACAGGTGGGCGTCCATCGCGCCGGGAACGAGGGCGATGACGGTGTTGTCGACGAGTTCCATCACGGCGATGGAGACGGTGTCGGCGGCGAGCGCGACCCTGATCGCGGTCTTGAGGTCCAGGCCGGCGCGGCGGACCGCGAACAGGGTGAACGAGTAGCCGAACACGAAGGCGAGCACGATCGCCAGGGCCATGGTGGGCACGTTGCCCCACATCAGGGCGGTGCCGATGGCCATGCCGAGGATCTCGCCGACGGCGCAGCCGGTCAGGCAGTGCAGGGTCGCCTTCGCCGCCGTGGACCAGGACGCTCCGGGCGGGGCGCCGTGGTGCCCGGCGTGGTCGTGGGAGACCGCGTGGTGGTGCGGGGTGCCGGTGTGACGCGTGCTGTGCTGCATGGTCGTCGTTCCTTCCCGTCCGGTGCGACCCGCTGCCGGGTCTTCACCCTCCCTGAACCATATACCCCCCGGGGGTATTTCCCCAAGGGGGTGGAAGCGCCGCTTCAGGACCGGCCGGTCACGGCGGGGAGGGTGAGGACGCGGGCGCGGGAGGCCGCCGGGCACGCCGGGACGGGTCCGCACCCGGCGGGGCGGCCCCGCCGCGCGCGGAACGGTCCTGGCGTGCCCATGCCCCGCATGGAAGGGCCCGAGCAGGGCAAACGGTTCCCTCTGGGATTTGGAGGATGTTATGACCATGACGGAGCAGCCGGCGCAGTCGGCGAGAGAGGACACCGCCTGCTGCGCACGCCACGACAGCCACCGGTCGGAGCCGGGTGACGAGGCGCCGGAGACACCGCGCGAGCGGGTCAACCGCCGCTGGAACGAGATCCTGCAGGAGACACGGGTCACCCAGACCGGCGTGCAGATCCTCTTCGGATTCCTGCTCAGCGTGGCCTTCACCCCGCTGTTCCGCGAGTTGGAGACGCTGGACCGCGCCATCTACGTCACCACCGTGGTGCTCGGCGCGGCGGCCACGGGATCGCTGATAGCGCCCGTCTCCCTCCACCGCTTCCTGTCCGGTCAGCGCATGAAGGACGAACTGGTGGAGACCGCCTGCCGCCTGATGATGTGCGGCATGGTCCTCCTCGCGCTGACCATCGGCTGCACCCTCCTGCTGATCCTGCGCTTCGTGGTTCCCGGCGTCCTCGCCGAAGTGCTCGTCGGCGCGGTCATGCTGTGGTTCGGCCTGTGCTGGTACGCGCTGCCGCTGCTCCTGCGGCGCCGCGCCGCCCGGCGCTCCCGCACCGACGACGCATAGCGCGTCCGGGACCGCGGGGCGAGGAGCCGTGACCGGACGCCGCGGCGGGGCATCCTCCCGCCCGGGCCTCGGGGCCGCCCCGTCCCCGGCGGGCACGGCCGCAGCCGCCCGCGTGCGGCCTCGGCGAGGGCCGGCGGGTGCGGTGCGAAGCGGTGCTGCCACTGTCACCGGGCGGCGCCGGACCGTCCGCACCGGCGGACGGACCTGGCGCCGCCGGACCCGCGCGGGGCGGGGAGGGCGTCCCGGCCCGTGCCGTCACGCCTGCCCGGTCGCCTCGTCCAGCAGCCGGGGCCCGTTGTTGCGGACGTTGTTGACGGCGGTGGAGACCGGGCGGGCGGTGAGGCGGCCGTCGGCGGGCCGGGTGAGCAGGGCGCGGAGCCGGCCGGGGTCCTGGTGGCCGGGGTCGAGCCAGTCGTCGTAACGGTCCGGGGCGAGGGCGAGCGGCATGCGGGGGTGGACGCGGCCGGCGGCGTCGGTGGCCTCGGTGGTGATGATGGTGCAGGTCGTCAGCCAGGCGGCCGGGTCGTCGTCGTGCTCGACCTCGGGGTCGCGCCAGGACTCGTACAGTCCGGCGAGCGCCATCACCTGCCCGTCGGCCGGGTGGATGTAGTACGGCTGCTTGCGGGGCTTGCCCGTCCTCTCGTCCTCGGTCTGCTGCCACTCGTAGAAGCCGTCGGCCGGCAGCAGGCAGCGGCGCTTGGCGAAGGCGCGGCGGTAGGCGGGCTTCTCGTGCACCGTCTCCACCCGGGCGTTGATCATTCGGGCGCCGATACCGGCGTCCTTCGCCCACGAGGGCACCAGTCCCCAGCGCAGCGGGCGCAGCACCCGCCGGGCCGGACCGGCCTCGTCGCCGTCGCGCGGGGGCCGCTCGAGCACGGCCCACACGTCATGGGTGGGGGCGACGTTCCAGTTCGGCGCCAGCGCCTCCTCGGGGCTCCAGTCGGTGACGCCGAAGAGGCGGGCCAGGTCCTCGGGACCGCGGGTGGAGACGTAACGACCGCACATACGGCCACTGTGCCACGGCGCCCGCCGCCGCGCCCGGACCGCCCGGGCGCGGCGGCGGAAGCGGCCCGCGGCGGCTCCGGCCGGTCCCCGCCTACGCCGCCTCCCCCACGGGCGCGGGCCCGGGCCGGCGTCCGAACTGCGTCCGGTACAGCTGGGCGTACCGGCCGCCCGCCGCCAGCAGGTCCTCGTGCCTGCCGCGTTCGACGATCCGGCCCGCCTCGACCACCAGGATCAGGTCCGCCGTGCGGACGGTGGACAGGCGGTGGGCGATCACGATGGCCGTCCGGCCCTCCAGGGCCTCGGCCAGCGCCTCCTGGACCGCGGCCTCGGAGGTGTTGTCCAGGTGGGCGGTGGCCTCGTCGAGGACGACGACCCGCTGGCGGGCCAGCAGCAGCCGGGCGATGGTCATGCGCTGGCGCTCGCCGCCGGAGAGCCGGTAGCCGCGCTCCCCGACCACCGTGTCGAGGCCGTCCGGCAGGGACCGCACGAGGTCGTCGAGGCGGGCGCGGCGCAGGGCGTCCCACAGCTCCTCCTCGGTCGCGGCGGGGCGGGCCAGGAGCAGGTTGGCGCGGACCGTGTCGTGGAAGAGGTGGCCGTCCTGGGTGACCATGCCGATGGTGTCGCGCAGGGACCGGGCCGTCAGGTCGCGGACGTCGACGCCGCCGATGCGCACCGCGCCCCCGTCGACGTCGTACAGGCGCGGCAGCAGTTGCGCGATGGTCGACTTGCCGGCGCCGGACGACCCGACGAGCGCCACCGTCCGCCCCGGTTCCGCGCGGAAGGAGATGCCGCGCAGGACCTCGGTCCCGCCCCGGGTGTCCAGGGAGGCCACCTCCTCCAGGGAGGCCAGGGAGACCTTGTCGGCGGCGGGATAGCCGAAGCGGACGTCGTCGAACTCCACCGACACCGGGCCGTCGGGGACCGGGCGCGCGTCCGGCTTCTCCTCGATGAGGGGTTTCAGGTCCAGCACCTCGAAGACGCGCTCGAAGCTCACCAGCGCGCTCATCACCTCCACCCGCGCCCCGGCGAGCGCCGTGAGCGGCGCGTACAGGCGGGTCAGGAGCAGCGCGAGGGAGACCACCGCGCCCGGTTCGAGGGTGCCGCGCAGGGCGAAGAAGCCGCCGAGGCCGTAGACGAGGGCCAGCGCCAGGGCGGAGACCAGGGTGAGCGCGGTGATGAACGCCGCCTGGGCGGTGGCCGTGCGGACGCCGATGTCCGCCACCCGGCGGGCCCGCGCCGCGAACTCGGCCGACTCCTCCTCCGGCCGTCCGAACAGCTTGACCAGCGTGGCCCCGGGCGCCGAGAACCGCTCGGTCATCCGGGTGCCCATCGCCGCGTTCAGGGCGGCCGCCTCGCGCTGCATCCGGGCCATGCGGCTGCCCACGCGCCGGGCGGGCACGACGAACACCGGGAGCAGCACCAGCGCGAGCAGGGTGATCTGCCAGGACAGGGTGAGCATGACGGCGAGGGTGAGCAGCAGCGTGACCAGGTTGCCGACCACCCCGGACAGCGTGGTGCTGAAGGCCCGCTGGGCGCCGATGACGTCGTTGTTGAGGCGGGAGACGAGCGCCCCCGTACGCGTGCGGGTGAAGAACGCGACCGGCATGCGCTGCACGTGGTCGAACACGGCCGTCCGCAGGTCGAGGATGAGTCCCTCCCCGAGCGTCGCGGAGAGTCTGCGGCCGAGGATGCCGAGCGCCGCCTCCACCACCGCGAGGGCCGCGATGAGCAGGGCCAGGCGTACGACGGTGCCCTCGTCGCCGCCGGACACGATCGCGTCCACGACGCGCCCGGCCAGGACCGGGGTGGCGACGGCGAGCAGCGCGGTGAGCACGCCGAGTGCCACGAACAGGGCGATGCGGCGGCGGTGCGGGCGGGCGAAGGCGCCGATGCGGCGCAGGGTCGCGCGGGTCAGGGGGCGCTTCTCCCGCTGGGCGTTCACGACGCTGTGCAGCTGGTTCCAGGCTGTGGTCTCCATGCTCATGGCAGCGAACCTAGAAGCTCAAGTATTGTTGAGGTCAACACCGGGATCCCGACGGACCCGACGACCGCCCGTAAGCCGCCCGCCCCGCCGCCGCAACCCGCGGTTGGCGCGGCACGGCCACTCTCCTCGGGTGTGACAGCGGCACACCTCCCCGACCTTCCCCAGGAGCGATCCCTCCGGTCCTCCCGGGTGCCCCGGCTCCCCCGGTTCTCCCGGCTTCCCCGCCGCGTCCCGGTCCGTCAGGTCCTGTGCCTGCTCCCGCTCCCGCTCGTCGCCGTGGTGGCGGTGCGGCACCGGTCCGTGCTCGCCGAGGGCCTCGTCCACCTCGGGTCCGCGCGGTGGCCCTGGCTGCTGGCCGCGGTCGGCACGACCTGCCTGACCTGGGTCGCCGCCGCCGTGACCCGGCAGGGCGCGGTCGTCGAGCGGCTGCCCCGGCTGCGGCTGCTCGCCACGCAGTTCGCGGCGGGCGCGGCCAACCACCTGCTGCCGACGGGCCTGGGCGCGAGCGCGGTCAACCTGCGGTTCATGACGGTGTGCGGGCTGCCGCTCGCCCGCTCCTCGGCCGCCCTCGCGCTGTACCTGCTGGCAGAGTCCATCGGCCGGCTGGCGCTGCTGGGCGCGCTGCTGATCGCCTTCCCCGACGCGCTGCGGCTGGGGGGTCCGCTGCCCGAGGGGGCGCTCGGCCCGCTGCCGGCGGCCGCCGCCGCGGCGCTGGTGGCGGCGGCCGGCGCGCTCGCGCTGGTGCCGCGGCTGCGGACGGCCGTGCTGTCGTTCCTGCGGACGGCCCTCGGGGAGGCCCGCTCGGTGCACGCCCGCCCGGCGCGGGCGCTCGCGCTGTGGGGCGGCTCGCTGGCCTTCCCGGCGTTGCAGGCCGCCGGGCTGGTGCTGGTGGGGCGGGCGCTGGGACTGCCGGTGCCCGCCGCGCACATGGCGCTGGCCTATCTGGCGGCGACGGTCGCCGTCGCGCTGGTACCCACGCCGGGCGGCATCGGCTCGGTCGAGACGGCCCTGATCGTGGCCCTGGTGGCGGTCGGCGGCCCGGCGGCCGTGGCCACGGCGGTGGTCCTCGCCTACCGCATCATCACGTTCTGGCTCCCCCTGCTGCCGGGGGCGCTGACGCTGGGCGCGCTGGTGCGGCTGAAGGTGATCTGAGCCCGCCCCGGACCGCCGGATCCCCCGAGGGTCCCGCGGCCCGCACGGGGCCGGCGACGGCGCGCGGCGCGGTCACCGGCGGCGGCGTCACCGGCGGCACGCCCGCGTACGCCGCGCCGCTCCCGCTGCGTCCGCACGCCGGTGCCGGGCTCACGCCCGGACCGTGGAACCTGGGGCGATGGAGCGGATCGGTCGGCTGGATCGCGGTGGTGCGGGCGGCGCTCGTCACGGTGCCGTCCTGCCTGCCGCGGCCGCCGCCGGCGGCGGCCGGCGCGGTGGACCACGCGTCCGTCGCCCCGCTGGTCCCGGCCGCCGTGCGGCGGTCCGTCGCCCGCCGCCCGTACGGCATCCGGCCACCGCCGCGGACGGCTCCGGCCAGGACCGGGCCGAACCGGCCGGGAGCGTCGTGCGACAGCCGCGCACGGTGCGGGCCGCTGTTCCCGATACGGCAGGATGGGCCATCGCGCCGGCCGCGCGGCGACGGGCGGCCGGCCTGCTGGAACATCCCGGAAACGAGCAGGTGACGACGTGATGAGACCTCACATCCGGCCGTCGGCGAGTGGGTTCGCCGCAGCGCTTGTCCCCGGAGGTGACCGGTGACCCGCGGACTCACCGTGCACGATCTGGTCATCGCCGGAATCTGGCTGGCCGTCGGCCTGCTGGCGGCCTTCCTGCTGCGCATGCTGCTGCGCTGGCTGGGCAAGCACGCCGGCCGCACCCGCTGGAGCGGGGACGACGTCATCGTGGGCGCCCTGCGCACGGTGGTGCCCTGGGCGGCGGTCGCGGGCGGCACGGCGGGCGCCGCGGCGGTGCTGCCGCTGACGCGCACGGTCCAGCACCACACCAACCAGGCGCTGACCGTGCTGGTCATGTTCGTCGCGACGGTGACGGCGGCCCGGGTGGTCGCGGGGCTGGTGCGGACGGTGACGCAGTCCCGGTCCGGGGTCGCCGGATCGGCCACGATCTTCGTCAACATCACCCGGATCCTGGTCCTGGCGATCGGCTTCCTGGTGGTGCTGCAGACGCTGGGCATCTCCATCGCCCCGCTGCTCACCGCCCTGGGCGTCGGCGGCCTGGCCGTCGCCCTGGCCCTGCAGGACACGCTCGCCAACCTCTTCGCGGGCATCCACATCCTCGCCTCCAGGACGGTGCAGCCCGGCGACTACATCCGGCTCAGCAGCGGCGAGGAGGGCTACGTCGAGGACATCAACTGGCGGCAGACCACGGTCCGCGAGCTGTCCAACAACCTCGTCGTGATCCCCAACGGCCAGCTGGCGAAGACGAACATGACCAATTTCATGCGTCCCGAGCAGCAGCTGACCATCCTGGTGCAGGCGGGCGTCGCCTACGACAGCGACCTGGAGCACGTCGAGCGGGTGACGACGGAGGTCGTCGCCGAGGTGATGACGGAGATCACCGGCGCGGTCCCGGACCACGAGCCGGCGGTGCGCTTCCACACCTTCGGCGACTCCCGGATCGGTTTCACGGTCATCCTGGGCGTCGGCGAGTTCAGCGACCAGTACCGGATCAAGCACGAGTTCATCAAGCGGCTGCACAAGCGCTACCGGGAGGAGGGCATCCGCATCCCGGCGCCCACCCGGACGGTGGCGCTGCAGCAGGGCACGGTGGTGATACCGCAGCAGCGCGAATCGGACGGCACGGCCTCCGCCCGGCTCGACTGAGGGCGCCGCGGCGTCACCGGGCCGCCCCGGTGCGGCCTCCCCCTGGCCGTGCGGCCGCGGGGACGGCCGCACGGGCGGCCGCCCGGCCCGGGGAACGGGCCCGGCCGCCCCGTGGCGTCGGGAGCGTCCTCCCGCCGGGACGGCCGGATCAGGCCACCGGGCGGCGGAACTCCCCACGGACCACGGGCCGAGTCCCCGGACCCCTGTCGAGCCGGGGGCGATCACGAGATATCTTGATGTCGAGCAATGTTGCAGACGTGGAGCGGAGCACCCGGTGACTGACTCGACCATCATCTATACGCACACTGACGAGGCCCCGGCCCTGGCGACGTATTCCTTCCTGCCGGTGGTCCAGGCGTACGCCTCGCAGGCGGGGGTCGCTGTGGAGACCCGCGACATCTCGCTGGCCGGGCGCATCATCGCCGTCTTCCCGGAGTACCTGACCGAGGAGCAGCGCATCCCGGACGCGCTCGCGGAGCTGGGCGAGCTGGCCAAGACGCCCGCGGCCAACATCATCAAGCTGCCGAACATCTCGGCGTCCATCCCGCAGCTGAAGGCCGCGATCGCCGAGCTGCAGGGCCAGGGCTACGCGCTGCCGGACTACCCGGACGACCCCAAGACCGACGAGGAGCGGGAGATCCGCGCCCGCTACGACAAGGTCAAGGGCTCCGCCGTCAACCCGGTGCTGCGCGAGGGCAACTCCGACCGCCGCGCCCCCGCCTCGGTGAAGAACTACGCCAAGACCCACCCGCACCGCATGGGCGCCTGGACCGCCGAGTCGAAGACCAACGTGGCGACCATGGGCCAGAACGACTTCCGCTCCACCGAGAAGTCCGTGGTCATCGCCGAGGACGGCACGCTGCGCATCGAGCTGGTCGGCGACGACGGCACCACCACCGTGCTGCGCGAGTCGGTCCCCGTCCAGCGGGGCGAGGTCGTCGACGCCTCCGTGATGCGCGTCGCCGCGCTGCGCGAGTTCCTCGCGGAGCAGGTCGCCCGCGCCAAGCAGGAGGGCGCCCTGTTCTCCGTGCACCTGAAGGCCACGATGATGAAGGTCTCCGACCCGATCATCTTCGGTCACGTGGTGCGCGCCTTCTTCCCGAAGACGTTCGCGAAGTACGGCGAGACGCTCGCCGCGGCCGGCCTGACCCCGAACGACGGTCTGGGCGGCATCTTCAAGGGCCTGGAGTCCCTGCCGGAGGGCGCCGAGATCAGGGCCTCCTTCGACGCCGAGCTCGCCGAGGGCCCGGACCTGGCCATGGTCGACTCCGACAAGGGCATCACCAACCTGCACGTGCCCTCCGACGTCATCGTCGACGCCTCCATGCCGGCCATGATCCGCACCTCCGGCCACATGTGGGGCCCGGACGGCCAGGAGCACGACACCCTCGCCGTGCTGCCGGACTCCTCCTACGCCGGCGTCTACCAGGCCGTGATCGACGACTGCCGCGCCAACGGCGCCTACGACCCGGCGACCATGGGCTCCGTCCCGAACGTCGGCCTGATGGCGCAGAAGGCCGAGGAGTACGGCAGCCACGACAAGACCTTCGAGATCCCGGCCACCGGCACGGTCCGCCTGGTCGACGGCAACGGCACCGTCGTCATCGAGCAGACCGTCTCCGCCGGCGACATCTTCCGCGCCTGCCAGACCAAGGACGCCCCGATCCGCGACTGGGTGAAGCTGGCCGTCACCCGCGCCCGCGCCACCGGCGACCCGGCGGTGTTCTGGCTGGACGCCACCCGCGCCCACGACGCCAACCTGATCGCCAAGGTCGAGCAGTACCTGCCGGAGCACGACACCGAGGGCCTGGACATCCGCATCCTGCCCCCCGTCGAGGCGACCAAGCTGTCGGTGGAGCGCATCCGCCGCGGTGAGAACACCATCTCCGTCACCGGCAACGTGCTGCGCGACTACCTGACCGACCTGTTCCCGATCCTGGAGCTGGGCACCAGCGCCAAGATGCTGTCGGTCGTCCCGCTGATGGCGGGCGGCGGCCTGTTCGAGACCGGGGCCGGCGGCTCCGCGCCCAAGCACGTGCAGCAGCTGGTCAAGGAGAACTACCTGCGCTGGGACTCGCTCGGTGAGTTCTTCGCCCTGGTGCCGGCCTTCGAGCAGTACGCGAAGGTCACGGGCAACGCCCGCGCCCAGGTCCTGGCCGACACCCTCGACCGCGCCACGGCGACCTTCCTCAACGAGGACAAGTCCCCGACCCGGCGCGTCGGCGGCATCGACAACCGCGGCAGCCACTTCTACCTGTCCCTGTACTGGGCGCAGGAGCTGGCGAAGCAGACCGACGACGCGGACCTGGCGAAGGCCTTCGCCCCGCTCGCCGAGACGCTCGCCGCCAACGAGCAGAAGATCGTCGACGAGCTGATCGCCGTCCAGGGCAAGCCGGCCGACATCGGCGGCTACTACCAGCCCGACCCGGCCAAGGCCGCGGCGGTCATGCGCCCGTCCGCCACCTGGAACGAGGCGCTCGCGTCGCTGGGCTGATCCGGTGCCCGCGCCCCTGAGGCGCGGGAGAACCCGAACCGATCCGACACGCCGCCCCGGCGGGACCCGTCCCGCCGGGGCGGTCGTGCGTCCGGGCGACGGCACGCTGGGCGGCCGGAGAATCTTTTTCACGCAATTGCGTGAGCCATGTATCTCCAGCCAACTATGCTCAACAGGAAGGAACTTGACGGTGAACACACTTGCGGTGGGCAACACATCACCACACGGGATGCGAGGGGGAGGCGATGGCTGCGGCCGGTGGTCCCACACTGCGGCGGCGTCAGCTCGGAGCCGAGCTGCGGCGCCTGCGTGAACACGCGGGCAAGAGGATCGAGGACGCCGCGGCGTACCTGGAGTGCTCGATGTCCAAGATCAGCAGGGTGGAGACCGGGCAGGCGCCGATCAAGGCACGGGACGTCCGCGACCTGCTCCAGTGGTACGGCGTCACGGACCGGGCACTGACCGAGACCGTCCTGCAGATCCACAAGGACGCCCAGCAGCAGGGCTGGTGGGCGCACTACGCGGAAGTGCTGCCCTCGGGCATGGCCACCTATGCGGGACTGGAGGCGGACGCCCGCGCCCTGCGCTCGTACGAACCGACCTTCGTGCACGGTCTGCTGCAGACCGAGGACTACGCCCGCGCGGTGATCGCCGCCGTACGGCCCAACAAGCCGTACGAGGTGGAGCAGTTGGTGCGTTTCCGCAAGGAACGGCAGGCGCTGCTGACCCGTGAACCCGAGCCGCTGGAGCTGTGGGTGGTGGTGGAGGAGAGCGCCCTGCGCCGCCCCGTCGGCGGCACGGAGGTCATGGCGGCCCAGTTGGAGCACCTGGCCGGTGCCGCGTCCCTGCCGAACGTGACGATCCAGATCATGCCGACCGCCAAGGGCGCCCACGCGGCCCTGGCCGGGACCTTCTCACTGCTGGAGTTCGAACCCGGCATCCCGACGGTCGTCTACGTCAACTCCATCGCCGGAAACGTGTACCTGGAGAAGGAGCGCGACGTGCGCACCTTCGTCCAGACCTTCGATCTCGTGCGGGCCGCGGCTCCCGATCCGCAGGAGACACCCGCCACGCTGGAGCGGATAGCAAGGGAGATCCAGGCGTCATGAACACGCACGACGAGCGGCACCCGCCGCGGATAGACCCGGACGACGCCGACTGGCGCAGGAGCAGCCGCAGTTCGGGCAACGGAGCCTGCGTCGAGGTAGCCGTCGCCGACGGCGTCGTCGCCGTCCGGGACTCCAAGAACACCGGTGGGCCGATCCTCGCGTTCACACCGCGCCGGTGGCGGGCGTTCCTCGAAGGGGCGGGCGAGGCTCCGCTCCCCCGTCCCTGAGCAGTTCGTCAGGGAACCGCTGGCGGGCCGGAGCGGTGTGCCATCCGGATCAGTTGCCGCACGTACGAATGGAGTACGACGCGCGACCGGCCCCTCGGCGCGTCGGGCTGCCCGTGCACAACGTACCCTCTCTCCTGCCCGTCGCGTCCGGCGCCTTCTACACGGAGGACACCTTCTGGACGGCAGCCGGCGTCGCCGTGGCCCTCGTCGTCGGGTGCGGTGGGGTCTGGGCCGTGTTCCGGGCCGCGCACCCCAGACGGCGTCTCACCTACACCGTGAGCCACAGGCCGCTGGTGCACCGGCACATCGGCGGAAACCTGGAGGTTCGCCGGAACGGGACGCTGCTGACCGACCCGCATCTCGTCGAGGTGGTACTCACCAACCCCGGCCGACGGGACATCGCCAGCACCGCGTTCGACGGCGGGGAGCCCTTACGGGTGGACCTGGCCGTGCCCTACCTGGAGGTGCTCCGCACCGAGTCCAGCCCCAGCTCGGCCCAGCTTCCGCCGGCCCGGGTGCACGGTTCGGTGCTGAATGTCGGACCGGGACGGATCGGGTGCGGCACGACGATCAGCTACCTCCTGCTCGTGGACACGGCACCGACGTACACCTGCCGGCACTCGCTGCTCGACGTGGAGGTCCGGCACCTGCCCGCCCCGCAGGCCCGCAGGACCACGCGTCAGACCTCCCTCGTCCGGCCGTAGCAGCGCCCGTCCCCCGGTATGAGATCTTGATCCTGTCGCCCGCCACCGCCAACAGTCCTGGAGCAGCCCGATGACCGGACCGACGACCGACGCCCCGCCCTCCTTCGAGCTGCTGCCCGGCGCCGGCGACTCCCCCGTGATCCTGCACGTGCCGCACTCCGCGCGGGAGATACCGCCCGCCGTGCGCGCCGGCATCGTGCTGGACGACGACGCGCTGGAGCGGGAGCTGGACCACATCACCGACGCGCACACCGCGCGGATCGCCGAGGAGGCGGCCCGGCTGGCGTCCGTCGCCCCCTGGCGGTTCGTCAACCGGCTGTCTCGGCTGGTCGTCGACCCGGAGCGGTTCCCGGACGAGCGGGAGGAGATGCTCGCCGTCGGGATGGGCGCCGTGTACACGCGCACCACCCACCGTGCGCCCCTGCGGCCCGCGGACACCGATCCCGAGCCCCTCGTGGAGCGGTACTTCCGTCCCTACGCACGCGCCATGACGGAGGCGGTCGCCGACCGGCTCGCCGCCACCGGACGAGCCGTGATCATCGACGTCCACTCCTACCCCGCCGCCGCGCTGCCGTACGAGCTGCACGGCGAGGGGCCGCGCCCGCCGGTCTGCCTGGGCACCGACGCCTTCCACACCCCTCCCGAGCTGCTGGCAAAGGCGCGCGAGGCGTTCGCGGAGTGCGGGGAGACCGGGCTCGACAGCCCGTTCAGCGGCACCTACGTGCCGTTGGAGTTCTACCGGAAGCGGCCCGAGGTGGGCGCGCTGATGGTGGAGATCCGCCGGGACACGTACATGACCGAGCCGGGCGGCCCCGCCGGGCCCGGGCTGCCCCGCCTCGCCACCGCCTTGGCGGCCCTCGTCGACGCCGTCTCCCGCTGACCGCCGGTGCCCGGACCCGGGCGGACCGGGCACCGGCCGGAGCGCTTCCGGCGCGCGGCCGGGGGCCGGTGCGGCCCGGGCCCCGTGTCACGCCGGGAGACCGGTCATCGGCGGCCGCGGTCCGGCCGCGCCGGAGGCGCCGCACGTCACGTGCCGCGCCCCGTGTCGCGGGCCGGTCCGCCCGTCGCCGGCCGACCCGGCCCGGCGCCCGGTTCAGGCCCGCAGCCACTCCGTGACCACCACGTCCCCGCCGGCGTGCAGCTTCAGGGCGAACGGTCCGGTGGGCGGCGTGTCGGCGGTGAACCGGCCCATGTCGTCGGCGGTGAGCGGCCGGGCCGCCTGCGGCCCGCTCAGCACCTCGATGCGGGCCGGCTGCGGCGGCAGCACCTGCCCGATCAGGCCCTGCTCCGTCACCTCGACGTCGACGGTCACCTCACCCGCGCTGAAGGTCAGCATCCGCGGCGGGTCCTCCGCGCCCCTGACCGGGATGCCGTCGACCAGCGAGTCGAAGGTCAGCTCGGCGAGGCGCGCGTCCAGGTCGTGCAGCGCGTAGGCGTCGACGGCGATCTGCCGCAGCTCGGGCGGCACCGGGTCCAGGATGGCGGCCGCCCGCCGCAGCTCCTCCTCCAGCACCTCCTCCAGGAGGCCGCCGCCGAACTCGCCGCCGGTGCCCGCGCCGTCGAGCGCGTCACCGTCGGAACGGCCGTCTTCGAAACGATTGCCGTGCATGCCGTTCATACCGTCCCCCGTGCTTCCAGCCGAGCCCGCAGCCGGCGCAGACACCGCTGGCGCATCGGTCCGATGCTGCCCACGGCGATGCCCAGTGCGGCGGACACCTCCTGATAACTGGGCGGCGGCGAGGCCATCAGCACCCGCAGCAGCTGCCGGCACCGCTCTCCCAGTTCCTCGAACTCCTGCCACAGGTGCCGCACCCGCTCGCTCTGCGCGGCCGCCTCCTCCGAGTCGAGGACCGACTGCTCCGGCGTACGGTCCTCGCTGACCCGGTCCAGCAGGTACGGATCGTCCGTGAGCGTCAGCCGCCGCGCCGTCCTGAGCACCTTCAGGCACTCGTTGCGCGCGGTGCTCGCCACCCACGAGGCCGTCTTGTCCGGCTCCCGGATGCGGCCCAGGTGCTGGGCGAAGCGGAACCACACGGTCTGGTAGACCTCGTGCCCGTCCGCGTCGGAGAGCCGGTGCGCGCGCACCACCGACCACACCAACGGGCCCAGCCCTTCCACCAGCGCCTTCCAGGCCGCCGCGTCGCCGTCGGCGGCGGATCGGACGAGCGCCCCGACATCTGTACGGTCCACGGCCCCACCCCTCGTGTACGACACGTCATCGTACGCCGTGGCGGGAGCGGTTCCGCCCCTCACGCGGCGGGAGCCGGCTGCACGACCGGCACCGGGCGCCACGTGGGCGGCACGAGAGCCGGCACCGTCGCCCCGCGCATCTCCGCGCGGGCGGTGTTCCCCGCGAGCAGTTGCCGCCGGGCGGCGCGCGGGTCGGTCTCCTTGTGCGCCGTCATGTGATCGGCGATCAGGCCGGCCACCACCGGGGTGGCGAACGAGGTGCCGCTCCACTGGGCGAGCCCCTCGAACATCACCTGGTCCGGCTTGGCGCCGGCGCTCTCGTCGCTCAGCACGCCGGTGTGGCCGGGGTACTGGCAGGTGCAGCCGTAGCCGAAGCCGTAGCGGCAGGCGTCGTAGGTGGAGTGCTGGTACACGTACGGCACGGGCTTGTCGAAGCCGGTGAGGGCGCTGGTGAGGCGCTCGCCGGGGGCGTATACCTTCACCCAGGGGCCGTGGTTGCTGAAGCAGGCGCCGGACTCGCCGTCGCTGCGCAGCGCGCCGACGGACAGCACGGCGTCCTCGTAGCCGGGCAGGTCGGCGTAGGCGGCGGGCCAGAACGGGGTGGCGCCGGCGTTGTTGCCGGCGGCCGCGACGAGCAGGGTGCGCCGGGCGCGCAGCTCCCGCATGAAGGCGTCCACGCCGAGCAGTCCGTCGGTGCGGCCGTTGGAGGTGCCGGCGGAGAGGCTGAGGATGTCGGGCCAGCCGTTGCGGTCGACGGCCTCGAACAGCTTCTCGCCGAACTCGGACTCCAGGACGGCGCCGGCGTCGTTGAGGCTGCCCAGGACCGTGAGGTCCGTGTTGGGCGCGACGGCCGCGAGGAGCCCGGCGATGAACGTGCCGTGCCCGCAGTACTGCCGCAGGACGCCGTCGCCGTCGCACTCCTCGACCTGGGCGTCGCCCCGGGCGTGGGCGAGCGGCGGGTAGGAGCGGTAGTCGTGCACGAGGCCGGTGTCGACGACGAGGACCCCGACGGCGGTGGCCGGGTCGTACGCCGTCCCGGCCGCCGCCGGGTTCGGCTGCGCGGTGCGCGGGGCGGGCACGGGCTCGTCGCCGGGGCAGGCGTTGACCGCGATGTGCACCACGTGGTTGCGGCTGACCAGCCGGCGCCCGGCGCGGTCCTCCCGCTCCCGCACCGCCCGCAGCGCCTGGGCGACGGCCCGGTCGCCCTGCCCGCCGCCCTCGCCCGGGTCGGCGACGCGGATGCGGGTGATGCCGCTGCGGTTGGTCTCCGGGCCCGCCCGGCGCACGTGGTCCGCGGTCAGGTCGGGGGCCTGGGTGAAGTGCGCCCGCACGGTGTCCTCGACGATCCGGGCGTCCTCGCCGTCGCGGACCAGGACGACGCCCCGCTCGTAGAGGAACTCGGCGGAGTCGTCCGGCCCCGCCGCCAGGGGCACGTCGGGCATGGAGCGCTGGATCTGGTCGAACTGCTCGCGGAATCGCTGTGGTGCCATGCGGGTCCTCCCACTGAGGCGGCGGTCGTCGATCGAAGCGGGGGATCGCTGATCGATGTCGTCGATCGATGTCGTCAATCAGAGCCGGCGGATCGCTGATTGATACAGACACGAACCTGTGGGGCGTGGTTCCCGGGGACTACCATCCGGAGGGTGACAGCGGGAAGCGATTCGGTTCTCGAACTGCTGCCGATGGTGTTCGCCGCCCCCAACGAGGCGCGGGTGAGGGCGGAAGGGGTGCTCGACACCGATCCCCCGCCGCTGCACGCCTCCGTCGCCCACCAGGTGATCGGCATCTGGCAGCGGGACTTCGGCGACACCCGGCTCGCCCTGACCCATCTGCGGCGCGCCCGCGCCCTCGCGGCCCGCGCCGAGTCGGCCGACCGGGAGGCGGACGTCCTCGCCACGCTCGGGGTGGCGCTGGTGCACACCGGGCGCACCCGGCAGGGCCTCGCGGCCTTCGAGCGGGGCGTCGCGCGCGGAACGGGCCACACGCGCGCGCGGGTGCTGTACCGGCGGGCCTACGTCTGGTGGGTGCTCGGCCACCATCGCCAGGCGCTGGAGGACGTGCGGCGGGCGATCCCCGTGCTGCGGCAGGCGGGCGACGTGATCTGGACGGCGCGGGCGCTGACACTGCGGGCGACCGTGCACCTGGCGCTGGGCGCGGTGGAGCGGGCGGACGCCGACTTCACCGCGGCGGAGGCGCTGTGGGACACCACCGGCCAGGAGCACGACAAGGCCGACGCCGTGGAGAGCCGGGGGCTGGCCGCGTTCCGGTCCGGCGACATCCCGGCGGCGCTGCGGCTGCTCGACGAGGCCGAGGAGCGCTACGCCAAGCTCGGCACGCCGACGTTCATGCTGAGCATCCGGCGCTGCGAGGTGCTGATGGCCGCGGGACTCGCCCCGGAGGCGCTGGCCGAGGCGGACGCGGCGATCGCCGCGCTGGACCGCATCGGCGGGCAGTCCACCCGCAAGGCGGAGCTGCTGCTGGCCGCCGCGCGGGCCGCCCGGCTCGCGGACGACCCGCAGACCGCCGTCGCGCGCGCGGCCGTCGCCGTACGGCTGTTCGCGGGGCAGCGGCGCACCTGGTGGGAGACGCACGCCCGGCTGGTGCTGACCGAGGCGCGGCACGCCGCGGGGCGCAGCTCGGGGCGGCTGGTCGCGGACGCCGCCGCGGTGGCCGGGAAGCTGGCCTCCTTCGGGGCGCCGGCCGCGCCGGAGGCGTCGCTGCTCGCGGGCCGGATCGCGCTGGACCTGGGCTGGACGGCGGACGCCGAGCGGCACCTGGCCGTCGCCGCCCGCAGCCGGCACAGCGGGCCGCCGCTGGCGCGGATGACGGGCTGGGCGGCGCAGGCGCTGCGGGCGCAGGCCGCGGGGTCGGCCCGGGGCGTGCTGGAGGCCTGCCGGCGCGGTCTGGACGTGCTCGACGACCACCGCACGACGCTGGGCGCCTCGGAGCTGCGGGCCCGCGCCACCGCGCAGGGCGCGGAGCTGGCCGCGCTGGCGCAGCGCGCCAGCCTCGTCTCCGGGGGGCCGCGGCGGCTGCTGGTGTGGAGCGAGCGCTGGCGGGCCACGGTGCTGACCGCGCCGCCCGCCCGCCCCCCGGCCGACCCGGCGCTGCTGAGCGGCATGACGGCGTTCCGGGAGATCGCCGCGCGCGCGGAGGAGGCCCGCAGGGAGGGCCGGCCCGTCCCGGTGCTGGAGCGTGAACAGCGGCGGCTGGAGCGGGAGATCCGCTCCCGGACCCTGCACATGCGGGGTGAGGCGCCCGGCGGCGGGGACCGGTTCGACCCGGCGCGGCTGCTGGAGCGGCTGGGCGACGAGGTGCGGCTGGTGGAGCTCGTCGTGCTGGACGGGCGGGTGCAGGTGCTGCTGTGCGGGCAGGGGCGGGTGCGGCGGTTCACGGCCGGGCTGCTGGCGGAGGCGGAGCGGGAGGCCGAGTACGTGCAGGCCGGGCTGCGGCGGCTGGCCCATCCCGGTGCGCAGGCCCGGCTCCCGGTGGTGGAGGCGGCGGGCCGGCGCCTGGAGGAGCTGCTGCTCGGCCCGGCCGCCGCGCACCTGGGGTCCGGCCCGGTCGTGGTGGTCCCGCCGGGGCGGCTGCACCGGGTGCCGTGGGCGCTGCTGCCGTCGCTGCGGGAGCGGGTGGTGAGCGTGTCGCCGTCGGCGAGCAGCTGGCTGCGCGCCCGGGAGACCGCGCCGCCGCCCGACGTCCGGCCGGTGCTGGTGCGCGGCCCGGGCCTGGCGACCGGCGGCGCGGAGGTGCCCGAACTGGCCGACCGGTACGGCACGCCGACCGTGCTGGAGGGCGCGGAGGCGCGGGTGCCGCGCGTGCTGCAGGAGCTGGACGGGGCCCCGCTGGCGCACATCGCCGCGCACGGCGTCTTCCGCGCGGACAGCCCGCTGTTCTCCTCGCTGCGGATGGCCGACGGCCCCCTCATCGTGCACGACTTCGAACGTCTCGCCCGCAGCCCGTACCGGATCATCCTGTCCTGCTGCGACACCGCCCGCTTCGCGTCGGTCGGCGCCGACGAACTGCTCGGCCTGGTCACCGCGCTGCTGCCGCTCGGCACGGCCGGGGTGGTGGCGTGCAGCGCGCCCGTCAACGACGCCGCGGTGGTGCCGCTGATGCTCGCGCTGCACAAGGGGATCGGCGCCGGGCTGTCCCTGGCGGAGGCGTTGCGCGACGCGCGGGCCGCGCTGCCGGGGGACGCGGTGCACCAGGCCACGGGGTGGGCGTTCTCGGCGTTCGGCGCGGCGTGAGCCCGGTGCGCCGGGACGGCCCGCTCCCCGTGCCTCCCTGCCTACGCCGGCTGCGCGGCCGGCGGTTCCACCAGCCACGGCAGGGCGCCGCGGTCGCCTGCGCCGAGGCGGGTGTAGGCGCTGTACAGGTGGTTGCCGACGGTACGGACGGAGAGGGTGAGCTTCTCCGCGATCTGCCGGTTGCTCAGGCCGGCGGCGGCGAGGGTGACGATCTGCCGCTGCCGGGCGGTGAGTTCGCCGAGGGCCGGACCGGCCAGCGCCGGGGTGCGGGCGCCCTGGCAGCGCCGGGCGAGCGCGACGGCGCGGGTGCGGGAGGTGCGGGCGGCGCGCGGGTCGCGGTGGACGCGGGCGGCCTGGGCGCGCGCCTCGGCGGCGAACAGCAGCAGACCGCGTGACTCCAGCTCTTCGGCCACCCGGTCCAGGGCCGGCCCGTCACCGCGGGCGAGGGCGTCGGCGTGGGCGGCGAAGACGCCGGTGAGCCGGCCGGCGGCCCGCTCGGGGGCGCCGAGGCGGACGGCGTCGTAGGGATCGGTGACCCGCTCCAGGGCTCCGCCGATGTCGCCGCGCGCGGCGGCCTGCCACACCCCGGTCTCCCCCGCGGCCGCCGGATCGCCCGACTGGGCGGCGGCGAGGGCGAGCTCGGCCCGGCAGGGGGCGTCGTCGGCGCGGCTTCGCAGGCCTTCCCGGGCCCATGCCGCGGCCTCCCGCAGCTCACCGCGCAGGCGTGCGAACCGGGCGCGCACGGCCGCGTATCCGGCCGGCACCGGCGCCCCTTCCGCCACCAGCCACTCCCCCACGGGCGTCGGCAGCTCCCGTACGTCGGCCAGGTCGATCCGCCGTGCCAGGGCCGCCGCCTCCGCCTCCAGGGCGGGGCCGCACCGGTCCGGCGTGCGGGCCAGCCGCCGCGCGCGCAGCCGGCCGGCCGCGGCCCGCAGCGCCGGGCCGTACAGGGGGTGGGCGAGGCGGACGGCGGTGGGAGCGCCCCCCGGCCGAGCGGAGCCGGGCTCTCGGGGCAGGTCGTCGACGCGGACCAGGCCGTCGGCCTCGAGCCGTTCGAGGGCGGCGAGGTCGAGGGTGTCCGGGCGCAGCGGGAGGGGGTCGGCGAAGGCGAGGCGGTCGAGGATCTCGCGCTCCTCGGGGCGGGCGCGGTCGAGGACGGGGGCGGCGCGGTCGCGGACGGCCGGGGTCAGCGGCAGCGGGCCCCGCCACGCCTGCCCGTCCGCGTCCGGCACCGGGGTGAGCAGGCCGCGCTCGCGCACCGCGCCGGCCAGTTCGCGCAGCAGCCGCAGGTCCCCGCGGCACAGGCGGTGCAACCGGTGGGCGGTGAGCGGTTCCAGGCCGGTGAGCAGCTGGGCCGTCTCCTGCGGGGGCAGCGGCTCCAGGGCGAGGCGCGGCAGCAGGTCCCCGGTCCACAGCCGGGAGATCGCGTCCGGTACGGGGGCGCCGTCGGTGACGACGACCAGCAGGCGGGTGCGTCCGTGCACGGCGAGCTGGTGGACCAGGGCGGCCGAGGCGTCGTCGAGCAGGTGGGCGTCGTCGACCAGCAGCAGCCGCGCACCCGACAGCAGGCGGACGGCGCGGTGCAGGGTGACCCGTTCGGGCAGCAGGTGCGCGAACGCGGCGAAGGGGACCTGCCCCAGCCCGGCGGTGCCGGCCGCGCGGACGCAGTCGGCGCCGCGGACGGCCTCGGTGACGAGGCGGGTCTTGCCGCAGCCCGCCGGGCCCGTCACCACCAGGCCGGGGCGTCCGGCGGCCGAGGACCGGCGGACCAGTTCCCGTTCGTCCTCCCGCCCGGTGAAGGGCCAGGGCAGCTCCAGTGTCTTCGCGTCCCGTTCGAAAGTCGTCACGACAACAGGAGCGCGCATACTCACCCCTGATACAGGGCGATTTGAGTAGCCCCCGACTCAGGTCCCCGGCGGGGGCCGGACGGCAGTCTTGGACCCATGACCGCACGCTACTGCTCGCTCGCGCAGGCGTCGGCCCCCGCTCATGCGCCGGGGCTGGCCGCCGAGCGGCTCGGCGCGCTCGTGAGCGGGCAGCGGATGTGGGTCAACGGCACCGTGCTGCACTACTACTTCTTCGACGCCGGCACCGACGGCTCCGTCATCGCCGTACCGGGCACCGGGCAGAACCGCTGGGTGCCGTGGGCCGGCGCCGAGGAACAGCGGGACGTGGTGCGCGAGTGCTTCGCGGAGTGGCAGGACCTCGGGATCGGTCTGTCGTTCGTCGAGGTGGAGGACCGCTCGGAGGCCGAACTGCGCATCGGGTTCCAGTCCGGCGACGGCTCCTGGTCGACCGTGGGCAAGGACGCGCTCCGGGTCGGTTCGCACGACCGCACCATGAACTTCGGGTGGGACCTGACCGCGCCCGGGGAGCGGGGTACGGCCCTGCACGAGATCGGGCACGCGCTGGGGATGCTCCACGAGCACCAGAGCCCGCTCGCCGGCATCCACTGGGACGACGAGGCCGTGTACGCCGAACTGGCCGGCCCCCCGAACCACTGGAGCCGGGACCGGACGTTCTTCAACATCCTGCGCAAGCTCGCCCCGGACGAGGTCAACGGCTCCGTCTGGGACCCGCAGTCGATCATGGAGTATCCGTTCCCGTCGGGGCTGATCCTGGAGCCGGAGCAGTACCGCGCGGGCCTTCGCCCGCCCGGCACCCTGTCCGCCGCCGACAAGGAGTTCGTCCTCCGCTGGTATCCGCCGACCGGCTCGCCGCACCCGCCCGCGCTGGTGCCGTTCCGCTCGGCGCCGCTGCGCCTCGGACCGGGCGAGCAGGCCGACTTCACGATCGAGCCGCCGGAGACCCGCGAGTACACCGTGGGCACCTTCGGCGACGGCGACGCCGTCGTCGTGGTCTTCGAGGAGCGGGACGGGGAGCCCCGCTACCTCGCCGGGCGGGACGACGGGGGGACACCGGACAACGCCACGATCAGGGCCCGGTTCGTCAAGGGCCGCCGCTACTTCGTCCGTGTGCGCCTGTACTCCTCATGGGGGTCGGGCGAGACGGCGGTCATGTGCTGGTGACAGCGCAAGGCCGCACCGCACGGGCGCATGGACCACAGTCCGGCGCCGGGGGAACGGCCGAGAACGTCACCTTCGGGGGAGGGTGACGTTCTCGGCCACGCCACGTCCGCCTCGTCCGGCCGCCGGTAGCGGGCGGCGGCGGTGCGGCCGGCCGGGACGCGTTCCGCGGCCCGCCGCAGCGGCCGGCCGCCCTCGACGGCGCACCGGCCGGACGCAGTTTGCCGTGCACGGTCGGCCGGACGTTACGGTGGGACACGAAGACCTCCCTGCGGTGCAGTCCTAGACAGCTCCACCACAGCGGAGGTCTTCGCCATGATCAAGACCCACCAGTGTCAACAACGCTCGTGGTCGATACACCTAACGGCCGGTGTACGCGGTCCAGTCGAGGATCTGGACGGCCGCGCCCGCGGCTTCCAGGCCCCGGCAGCGGGCGCGGTGGCGGCGCGCGATGGCGTCGAGGTCGAGGTGCGCGGCGAAGGCGGGATGGCCGGTCAGGCGGCGGGCGTGGGTCCACAGGGCGGGGTGGCCGGCGACGCGGTGCACCGCGGTGGCGTCGAGGTGGGCGCGGTGCACGGTGTCGAGCTGCACCAGGGCGACCCACAACTCGACGTCGGCGGCGGTGAGTTCGTCGCCGAGGACGTAGCGGTGGCCGGTCAGCCGCTCGTCCAGCGCCCGCAGCGTGCCGAGCAGTTCCTCCAGCGCCGCCGCCCGCTCCGCGGCGTCGGCGTCGGCCCGCCCGGCGCGCTGCGCCGCCGCGTCGATCCCCTCGGCGCACAGTCGCTCCACGGCCTCGGTCTCCGCCTCGGCGCCGCAGGGGTACAGCGCGGGGCCGCCGGTGGAGAAGCGCCGGGCGAGGTCCCGCATGATGTCGGGGGCGTGGGTGCTGACGATCCGGCCGGACCAGTCGTCGCTGAGGACAGGCGTGGCGGCCGGGCCGGCGTACCGGTGCGCGCTCGCCTCGTACAGCGGGCGCAGCGCCGCGTGGCCGCCGTCGGGACAGTCGGGGACGGGGTCCAGGACGGTGACCGGACAGATCCCGCCGAGGCCGAGCAGGCCGTGGACCACGGCGATGCGCAGCCCGTCCGGGCAGGCGGGCGTGAGGTGGAGCCGGTAGCGGCGCGGCACGGCGTAGTGCCCGCTGCGCGGATCGCGGCCGATCCGCCCCCGGAACGCGGGGGCGGCGTGGTGCGGGGGAACGGGGGCGAGCGGTGTGACGGACATGGTTCTCCCGGGTGAGGGCGCGTGGACGCACGCGCTGCGGAAGCGACGTCGGGCCGGGGCGGGCACGCCGGCGGAAGGGCACCCTCGGGTGCGGACGTCGGCTCGGGAACGGGGCCGGACTCAGCCCGCGGGGCTGATCGCGCTGCAGACGCGCAGCAGGTCGATGTGGCGACGGGAGGTCAGCAGCGGCGAGCGCCGAGCCGTACGGCTCGCTCGGCTGGTGACCGGCTCAAGGCGCCCCATGCTTTCCCTACCCGTTCACTAGGATTCCCTTTGGAGTGTCGATCCGGTCCCGCGTGGCGTCAAGTGGGTGTCCACGGGCGGGAGAGCGGCCGGGGAGGACGGATGCGGCAGGGGGGCCGTCGCCCTCGTCCCTCACCTCCTGGCCCCCTCTGTGGATCCCCGGCGCCGCCCCGGCTCATCCCTCGCCCACGCCGGCTTCCGGCGGGCCGGACCGCACGGCCCGCCGGCACCGGTCGGGCCGCCGGTCCCACCCGGCCCCCGAGAATGATCAAGGGCCGGTTCCGGATGTCTCCGGAACCGGCCCTGACCTGTGGCTTCCACAAGTCGGGACGACAGGATTTGAACCTGCGACCCCTTGACCCCCAGTCAAGTGCGCTACCAAGCTGCGCCACGTCCCGATGCGTGTCGCGCGGCGAACCGCGTGATCACGCAGGTCAACCCTACCGCATGTGCGGGACCGGCCCGGGCGGTCGCCGGCCAGGGGCCCGGGGAGGCGCCGGCCTCGCGGCCGGACCGGTTCGCGGGCCGCACGGTGGCCGAGCGGGCCGTGCGCGAGGCGCCGGACGACGGCTCGGGGGTCTTCCAGGCCTGCCGTGGGCCGGTGTACGCGGCGGGCGGGCGCGCGGGAGGCCGCCGCGCACCGCCGAGCCGGCCTCGACGGCCGGGACGCCCCGCGGCTCGGCGAGGCGGCCGGCGCCTCGGAACCGCCTGTCCCGCGGCTGGCCGGCTCGGTGTTCCGGGGCGGGCCGAGTGCTCAGTGGGCGCCGACCAGGGATCGTCCGGCGCTGTCGCGCTCCTTCGGCGCGGAGCGCAGGGAGGCGGCGCCGATGAGGACCATGGACGCCACACCGGCCAGCGCGAAGGCGGTGAAGCCCCAGTCCCCCTTGTCCGCGGCGAGCAGCCGGCCGCCGAGCCACGGGCCGAAGACGGCGCCGAAGCGGCCCATGCCGGAGGTCCAGCCGACGGCGGTGGCGCGGCTGTCGGGGGTGGAGCGGATGGAGACCGTCGCGTAGATCATGGTCTGGGCGCTGTTGAGGAACACGCCGGTGAGGAAGACGACCGTGAAGGTCAGCGCCAGCGGCATGCGGACGCTGAGCAGGAAGACACCGCCGGCGGTCAGCGCGAACCAGATCGCGGAGATGCGCGGGGCGCCGAAGCGGTCGGCGGCGCGGCCGGCGACCAGCATGCCCACGATGCCGCCGAGGTTGAACAGGACGACGAAGGTCAGCGCGGAGCCCAGCTCGTAGCCCTCGCTGCGCATCAGGGTGGGCAGCCAGGTGGCGACGCCGTAGACGAGGAGCAGTCCGCCGAAGGAGGCCGGCCAGTACAGCAGGGTCCGGGTCCACTCGCCGCCGCGGAAGAGGCTGAGCAGGCTGGTCCAGCGGTCGGCGGCGGCCGGCCTGTCGCTCCGGGGGGCGGGCAGTTCGACGTCGTAGCGGCTCGCGAGGGCGCGGGCCTCCTCGGTGCGGCCCTTGGCGAGGAGGAAGCCCAGCGACTCCGGCAGGAACTTCAGCAGCACCGGCACGAACAGCAGCGGGACCGCGCAGATCCAGAAGGCGGCCCGCCAGCCGAGCGGCTCGACGACCCACAGGGCCACGTAGGCGGAGAGGATGCCGCCGGCGTGGTGGGCGGTCATCAGCATGCCGATGGTGAGGGCGCCCCGGCCGCGCGGGGCGTAGTCGGAGACCATGCTGATCGCGGTGGGCAGCAGGCCGCCGAGGCCGATGCCGGCGAGGGTCCGGCCGAGGCCGAAGACGGCGACGCCGCCGGAGACCGCGCACAGGCCGGAGGCCAGCGAGAACAGCGTGACGCAGGCGACCATCAGCTTCCTGCGGCCGATCCGGTCCGCGACCGTCCCCGCGGCCAGCGCGCCGACCAGCATGCCGAAGGTGGCGTAGCTGCCCAGGTCGCCCGCCTGGGCCGAGGTGATCCCGAGGGCCTTCTGCTCCAGCATGTGCGGCAGCACCGAGCCGTAGATGAACATGTCGAGGCCGTCGAAGAGCACGGCCAGCCAGCACAGCACGACGACCAGCGCGGCCAGTCCCCTGCCGCGGGCGGGCAGGGCGGGGGAGGAGGACATCGTTGTTTTCCTCTCGTCCAGGAGGCGTTGCCCGAAGGGGCGGTGAGGCGGGTCGTGCGCGGCTCCGGCGGCTGACCCGGTGGTGCGCTAGACGGTAAGGACCCGCCCAGCTAGTGTCAACGCTTTTGTCAACAATCTCATCGACAATCAACTTCACCGGGCTGGCCTGGTCGTACGACGAAGGGGTGGGCCGCGCAGGACATGCGCGGCCCACCCCCGGTGTGGTTGCCGGTCAGGCGGTCGGCGGCGTGCCGTGGGTGTGGAAGGACTCGATGGTCTTCAGCCCCCAGGCCTGGCCCCTGGCCCGCTCGGCCTCGGTCCAGGTGATCAGCGGCCAGTCCGGCGCCAGCACCAGGCGGGTGAGCGGGTTGCACAGTTCGACGCGGTTGCCGCCCGGCTCGTAGACGTAGAGGAAGAACGTCTGCTGGATGGCGTGCTTGTGCGGACCGGTCTCGATGAACACGCCGGTGTCCAGGGCGAGGTCGGCGGCGCGCAGGATGTCCTCGCGGGTGTCGGTGGCGAACGCGACGTGGTGCAGCCGCCCGCGCGAGCCGGTCCAGTCCTCGGTGTAGACGACGTCGTAGGACTTGTTGTTGAACGACAGCCACTTCGCGGAGATCCTGCCGTCGTCCATGCGGATCTGCTCGGTGGGCCGGGCGCCGAGGACGTGCTGCTGGAAGTCGGCGTTGGCGGCGACGTCGGCGGCGAGGAAGTTGACGTGGTCGAGACGCCGTACGCCGACCCCGCGGCCGGGTTTGGCCTGGGGCTGGTTCTTCAGGCCGGGCCTGAGGTCGTCCGGCGCCCGGTACCACTCGGTCTCCCAGTACAGGGCGTGCTCGTGGCCGTCCGGGTCGGCCGTGACGTACAGCTTGCCGATGCCCGGCTCGTCCTCCGCCCAGCGGCCCGCGTGGCCGGCGGCCTCCAGTTCCCCGACGCGCCGCTGGAGGGCCTCCTCGCTGGAGGCGCGCAGGGCGGTGCGGCGGACGCCGGAGGTCTCGTGCACGGTGAGGACCAGGCTGTGGTGCTCGTAGTCGTCCCAGGTGCGCAGGTAGACGGAGTCGCCCCGCTCGCCGTTGACCGTCAGGCCGAGGTAGTCGGTGAAGAACTCCAGGCTGCGGTCCAGGTCGGGGGTGAGCAGTTCGACGTGCCCGAGGTGGGCGATGTCCCCAAGGGGCGGAGTCATCCTCGGGTCCTCCTTAACGGCCTTGTGCGGGGGTGGTGTCGGCGGACCGGGGAAAGACGGTGCCGTCGAAGATCTTGCGTGCGGTGCGGACCACGGCGGTGCGGCGGACCACCGGGGCAAAGCCGCCGGTGTCGACGTCGGTGTCGATGTCCAGGAACCCGGTGGGGTGCTCGATGCGGATCCGGTCGCCTCGCTCCGGAAGCTCCGCGACGCCCTCCCCCACCCCGCCCGGCAGGCGCAGTCCCGCCGCCACGCTCGCGGCGCCCAGGACGCCGATGGAGGTGTGGCAGCGCACCGGGATGAAGGTGCGGGTGGTGACCGCGCCGCCGTGCCGGGGCGGCGCGAGCAGGGTGAGCTTGGGGACGGTGGCGCTCTCGACGTCGCCGAGGCCCATCAGGCGTCCGGCCGCCAGCCGGATCTCCCTCAGGCGGTCGGTGAGGGCGGCGTCCTCCTCCAGGTCCCGGGGGGACTCGTAGCCGGTGACCCTCAGCGCGCAGGCGGGGACGAGCACGGTCGGCATCCCGTTGTCCACGCAGGTCACCTCGGCGCCGGCGACGGTGTCGCGGACGTTGCCGGTGGGCAGCAGCGGGCCGCCGCCCTGCGGGAACTCGATGACGACCGGCGCGGCGGCGCCCGGCACCCCCGAGATCTCGGCGTCGCCGGTGTACGCCACGCGCCCGCCGGGGGTGGGGAAGCGGGCGACGGCCGGCTCCCCGGTGTTGAGCATCCGGATCCGCACCGCGGTCTCGTCGCCGCCGGCGGGGACGAGACCGCGCTCCACGGCGAACGGGCCGACCCCGGCCAGGATGTTCCCGCAGTTCTGACGGTCCGTCACCTCGGGTCGGTCGACGACCACCTGCAGGAACAGGTAGTCGACGTCCGCCCCGGGGTCGGCCGAGGCGGAGACCACGGCCACCTTGCTGGTCAGGGGGTGCGCCCCGCCCAGGCCGTCGATCTGGCGCGGGTCGGGACTGCCCATGATCCGCAGCAGCAGCTCGTCGCGGGCGGCGGGGTCGGCGGGCAGGTCCTCGGCCAGGAAATAGGCGCCCTTGGAGGTGCCGCCGCGCAGGAGCATGCAGCGCACCCCCTCGGGCCCGCTCACGAGCCCTCCCCCACGCCCGCACCGGCATCGTACGCCCGGTACACCACGCCGAGCCGGGCGAGCTTCTCGCGCAGCCCGTAGCGGTCCAGGCCGAGCTGGCCGTCGAGGAAGGCGGCGCGGGAGGCGGCCTCCTTGCGCTCGCGGGCCTCGGACGCCTCGACGGCCTCCCGGGCGCGCTCGCGGGGGACGACGACCACGCCGTCGTCGTCGGCCAGGATCACGTCGCCGGGGTGGATCACCTGGCCGTCGATCGCGACCCGCACGTTGACCGAGCCGCCGGTCGCCTTCACCGTGCCCTGCGCGGACACCGCCGCGGACCAGGCCGGGAAGCCCATCCCGCGCAGTTCGGCGGTGTCCCGGACGCCGGCGTTGATGACCAGTCCGCGCACGCCCCGCCGCTTGAGGGCGGTGGCGAACAGCTCGCCGAACATGCCGTCGGTGGAGGGCGAGGTGGTGGTGACGACCAGGACGTCGCCCTCGCCGCACTGCTCGACGGCGGCGTGGATCATCAGGTTGTCGCCGGGCCGGCTGAGCACCGTGACCGCGGTGCCGGCGACCCGGACGCCCTGCTGGATCGGGCGGATGCCGGGGCCGAGCAGGCCGGTGCGGCCCATCGCCTCGTGCACGGTGGCCACGCCGTGTCCGGCGAGCGCGTCGACGTCCTTCAGGTCCGCCTTCGGGGGGTTGGTGACGATCACGCCGCTCACGCCAGCTCCTTCGCGACCTGCGGGTAGGGACGCATGTAGGCCTCGGCCATGGTCCTGTGCGGCAGGCCCAGGTTGGGGCCGGCGTTCCGCTTGAGCTGGACGCCGCGGCGCACGGCCAGGTCGGTGTAGTAGTCCCACAGGTGCTGCTGGGCGCCGAGGCACTCCATCGCCTTGCGCTTGGTCTCCCACACCTCGGTGATGTCGAGGAGGACCTCGGGCCGGAAGCCGCTCATCTCGGGCTGGTGCGGCTCGAAGTAGAACACCGGCGGGGCGCCGATGATCTCGCCGGGACCGGGGTAGCCGATGGCCTGGGCGAGGACGCGGGCCTGAAGCGCCATGCGGTTGGCGGCCGGGTGGTCGCCGTTGTACGGGTCCTCGGCGGGGTGGGTGAGCACGACGTCCGGCTGGGTGTCCCGGTAGACCGCGACGAGCTGGTCGGTCAGTTCGGGGGTGGGGGTCAGCGGGTAGTCGCCGGCGTCGAAGAAGCGGACCTCGGCGCCGAGCGTGGCGGCGGCCCGCTCCGCCTCCTCCCGGCGGAGCGCCTTGATCTCCTCCAGCTTCCTCCCCTCGCGCCAGGCCTTGGCGGACTCGCCGCGCTCGCCGAAGGTCAGGCACGCGATGGTGACCTTCTCCCCGCGGGACGCGGCCAGGGCGATGGCGCCGCCCGCGCGCCACACGAAGTCCCCCGCGTGCGCGGTGACGACGAGTGTGGACCGTGGGGTGGCGGGCGCGTTGCCGTGCGTCATTGCTCGAATCTCTCCTTCGGGGGCGGTGCGCCTCCGGGGCGCCGCGCACCGCGCCGGGAACGCGGGGCGCGCCCGGCCCCGCGGGGCCCGCACGCTCGTGCTCCCGGCGGGGACGCGCCCCGTCGGCTCGCTCGCCGTGGTGGACAGGTGTGCGCCCGCCTCGCGCGGCTCAGTCGCGCAGCGCCTCGATCACGCTGGTGAGGTGGGCGCGGACGGCCGCCTCGGCCGCCTGCGGGTCCCTGGCCTCGATCGCCTCGATCATGGCCAGGTGCTCGTTCAGGGACTGCTGGGGGCGTCCCGGCCGGAGCGCCAGCTGGAAGCGGTGGCGCACCAGTTGGGCGTTGAGCCGCTCCAGCAGTTCCAGGGCCGTCCGCTGGCCGGAGAACTCCCGGATCCGGGTGTGCAGGTCGTGGTTGAGCTCGGAGTAGGTCAGCGGCTCGCCGTCGGCCACGGCCTTGGCCATCGCCGTGCCCAGCTCGGTGAGTTCGGCCAGCTGCTCGTCGCTGGCCGCGACGGCCGCCTTCGCCGCGCACAGCCCTTCGAGGACCATGCGGCACTCCGTGATGGCGACCGCTTCCTCCACGGTCACCACCCGCACCCGCGAACCGCGGTTGCGGATCCGCTCGACCAGGCCCTGGGCCTCCAGATCGATCAGCGCCGCCCGGATGCTGGCCCGGGTCACACCGAACTGCTCGGCGAGCTCGTTCTCCACCAGCCGTTGTGCCGGCGCCATCTCGCCGCGCAGGATCGCCTGCCGCAGCTGCGCGAGCGCGTGCTGCCTGGCCTGCTCCCCGGTGCTCGGACGGGCTTGTGTCGGCATCGTTGCCCTCCCTGAATGAGTGCCTGTCGAACCTAAATCTAGCCAGACAAGATTGTCAACAATTTTGTTTGCCGTATTGGCTGCATGAATGGGCCGCAGGGGACCCGCCGTCCCGGCCGTACGCGCCGGGACGGCCGGCGTCCCGGGAACGGCGCGCTCCCGGAGCGCCGTGTCCACAAGGCGGCGCGCTCCCGGGACGCCGCGTCACCAGGGCGGCCGTCGCAGCCTTGACACCCTCGATCACCGGCGCCCAGGGTGAGCCGGACAGGTACGGGAACGGGCCGGAAGAAGGGCACCCATGGTGGACACGCTCGGCGTCGCCGTCGTCGGTTTCGGCTGGATGGGCCGGGTGCACACCCAGGCGTACGCGCGCGTGACGCACCACTATCCGCGGCTGCCCCTGCGCCCGGAACTCGTCACGGTCGCCGAGGAGGTGCCGGGCCGGGCCGAGGAGGCCGCCGCGCGGTTCGGGTTCGCCACGACGACCCGGGACTGGCGCGAGGTGGCCGCCGACCCGCGGGTGCGGGCGGTCAGCATCACCGCCCCGAACTTCCTGCACCGCGAGATCGGCGTGGCGATGGCCGAGGCCGGCAAGCACATCTGGATCGAGAAGCCGGTCGGCCTGACCGCCGAGGACGCCCGCGCGGTGGCCGACGCGGTCGCCGGGGCCGGCGTCCAGGGCGCGGTCGGCTTCAACTACCGCAACGCGCCCGCCGTCGAGGCCGCCCGCGACCTGATCGCCGCCGGCGAGATCGGCGCCGTCACCCACGTCCGCATCCGTCTGTTCAGCGACTACGCCGCCCACCCCGAGTCCGCCCTGACCTGGCGGTACGAGCGGGAGCGCGGCGGCAGCGGGGTGCTCGGCGACCTGGCCTCGCACGGCGCCGACCTGGCCCGGTTCCTGCTCGGCGACATCGCGTCCCTGACCGCCGACACGGCGATCTTCCTGCCGGAGCGGGCCCGCCCGGCCGGCGCCACGGCCGGGCACGGCCGCGCCACCGGCGGCGAGCCGGGCCCGGTCGAGAACGAGGACTACGTCTCCTGCCTGCTGCGCTTCGCCTCCGGCGCGCGCGGCGTCCTGGAGGCCTGCCGGGTCTCGGTCGGCGAGCAGAACAACTACGGCTTCGAGGTGCACGGCACCACGGGCGCGGTGTTCTGGGACTTCCGCCGCATGAACGAGCTGGCGGTCAGCCGCGGCACGGCCTACCAGGACCAGCCGGTCAGCACGGTGTACGTCGGCCCGGGCCACGGCGAGTTCGCCGCCTTCCAGCCGGGCGCCGCCAACGCCATGGGCTACGACGACCTGAAGGTCATCGAGGCCTACCGCTTCCTGCGCTCCGTCGCCGAGGGCGCCCCGTACGGCGCGACGCTGCCGGACGCCGTGCACAGCGCCGCCGTCCTGGACGCGATGAGCCGGTCCGCGCGCGACGGCGCCTGGGTCGCGGTGGACGCGGACGCGTGACGCCGGCCGGCCGGGATCGGTCCGCGCCGGGGGGCCGTCGCGCGCGGCGTCACGGGGCGCCGGGCACGCCCCGGCCGGTCCGGTGCCGCTGGGCGGGCCGGTCCGTTCAGCGGTACAGGGCCGGCTTCTCCACCAGCTCGACCGCCACCCGGCCGCCCTCCCGCAGCGCCGTCACGCCCGCCTCGCAGACCGCGGCGGCCGCGTAGCCGTCCCAGGCGCTGGGGCCGGTGGTCCCGCCGCGGCGCGCGGCGTCGACCCAGGCCTGCACCTCGCGGTCGTACGCCTCCTCGAAGCGCTCGGTCCAGTCCTGGGCGATGGTGCCGCCCCAGTGGCCGGCCGTGTTCGTGACCAGGGCGTGGCCGTCGCCGATGCGGGCGGTGCCGCGCTCGCAGACCGCCTCGGCCTGCACCTGGTAGCCGAAGCCGCAGTTGACGAAGATCTCCACGTCGCTGAGCGCGCCGCCGTCGGTCTCGAAGACCACGAACTGCGGGTCCTGGAGGGCGTCCGGCGCGTTCGCGGACGGGGCCGGGCGCAGCACCGTGACCGCCGTGATCTCCTGGCCGAGCAGCCAGCGGGTGGCGTCCGCCTCGTGCGCCACGGAGTCGCTGATGAGCATGGCGCTGGTGAAGAAGGGCGGGCTGGCCACGTTGCGGTGCCGGTTGTGCAGCATCAGCGGACGGCCCAGCTGTCCGGTCCGCAGCAGGGCCTCGAGCCTGGCGTACTCGGGGTCGTAGCGGCGCATGAAGCCGACCTGGACGCGGCGGTGGCCGAGTGCCTGTTCGGCTTCGAGGACGCGCAGCGCGGAGGCCGCGTCGGGGGTGAGCGGCTTCTCGCACAGCACGGGCAGGTCGCGCTCGAAGGCGGCGAGCAGCGCGGCCTCGTGGGCCGGGCCCGGGGAGGCGACGAGCGCGGCGTCGACGTCGGCCGCCGCCATCGCGGCGACCGGGTCGGTGTACGCCGTGCAGCCGTCGACGCGGGCCGCGACGGCCTTGGCGCGCTCCGCGTCGACGTCCACGACCGCGGTCACCCGCGCGCCGCTGATCACCCGGTCGATACGGCGTACGTGGTCGGCGCCCATGCGGCCGGCGCCGATGACCGCGACACCGAGGGGCGCGTGCGGGGCACGCTCGGCCATGGTCGTCCTTTCCGGGTCGTCAGGCGCCGCAGGAGCGCAGGAAGTCGCGGGTGCGGACCGCGATGGGCAGCGGCCTGTCCGGCTCGCAGGGGTACATGTCCTGCTCGACGATCGCGAACAGCTCCACGCCCAGGTTCTGCGCGGCCCGCAGGACCGGCTCCAGCTCCGGCACGCCGGACGGCGGTTCGCACATCACGCCGCGCCGCACGGCCGGCCCGAACGGCACCTGGCCCGCCCGGACCTCGGCGAGGATCTCCGGGTCGACCTGCTTGAGGTGCAGGTAGCCGATGCGTTCGCCGTAGGTCTCGATCAGCTTGACGCTGTCGCCGCCGCAGTAGGCGTAGTGCCCGGTGTCCAGGCAGAGGTTGACCAGGTCGGAGTCGGTGGAGTCGAGGAAGCGCTCGACGTGCTCCTCGGTGTCGATGTGGGTGTCGGCGTGCGGGTGGACCACGATGTCCAGGCCGTACGTCTCCTTCACCTCGTGGCCGAGCCGTTCCATGCCCTTGGTCAGGTGCGCCCACTGCTCGCCGGTGAGCTCCGGCGGCTCCAGGATCTCGGCGGTCCTGTCGTCGCGCCAGAAGGAGGGGATGACGACGAGGTGCCCGGCGCCCACGGCCCGGGTGAGGGCGGCGACCCGGCCGACGTGTTCCCAGGTGGCGTCCCACACGGCCGGGCCGCGGTGCAGGCCGGTGAAGACGGTGCCCGCGGAGACCTTCAGGTTCCGCCTGGTCACCTCGTCGGTGAGCCGGGCCGGATCGGTCGGGAGGTAGCCGTACGGGCCGAGTTCGATCCACGTGTAGCCGGCCTCGGCGACCTCGTCGAGGAAGCGTTCCCAGGGAACCTGCCGGGGGTCGTCGGGGAACCACACGCCCCAGGAGTCGGGGGCGGAGCCGATCCGGATGCGGTCGAGCGCGGGGGCCATGTCAGGAGTTCCCTTCCGGAGATGCCGTTACGGGGGCCTGGCGGTCCCTCTCCTCGGAGGGCTCCGCCGCGCCGACGCCGCGCACCTGCGCCAGCTCGTGCTCGAGGGCGGTGAGTTCGGCGCCGCCGGCCATGTGGTCGGTCAGCTCCTCGAGGCCGACCTCGCCGCGGTCGGCGGACAGCTCCAGGGTGCCCAGGCGCAGCACGCTGAAGTGGTCGCCGACCAGGTAGGCGTGGTGGGGGTTGTGGGTGATGAAGACGACGCCGAGGCCGCGGTCGCGGGCGGCGGCGATGTACTTCAGCACCACGCCGGACTGCTTCACGCCGAGGGCGGCGGTGGGCTCGTCCAGGATGAGGACGCGGGCGCCGAAGTGGACCGCGCGGGCGATCGCCACGCACTGGCGCTGGCCGCCGGACAGGGTGCCGACGGGCTGTTCCAGGTCGTCCAGGACGACGCCCATGGCGCGCAGTTCCTCGTCCGCGGTCCTCTTCATGCGGGCGATGTCCAGGCGGCGCAGGGGCCAGGGGCCGCGGGTCAGCTCCGAGCCGAGGAAGAAGTTGCGCCACACCGGCATGAGCGGGACGGTGGCCAGGTCCTGGTAGACGGCGGCGATGCCGCGGTCCAGGGCCTCGCGCGGGGTGGTGAAGCGCACGGGCTCGCCGTCGACGAGGAACTCGCCCTCGGTGTGCTGGTGCAGCCCGGAGATGATCTTGATGAGGGTGGACTTGCCGGCGCCGTTGTCGCCGAGCACACAGGTGACCCTGCCGGGGTGGACGGCGAGGTCGACGCCGTGCAGGGCGCGGATGTTGCCGTAGGACTTGCCCGCCTTGCGGAGTTCGGCCAGGGGCCGGTCCCCGCCGGGGGCGGGGCCGGGGAGGGCGGCCCCGCGGGTGGTGCTGGTCATGGCGTTCACCTCCGGGTCGCCGTGCGCCGGACCCACAGATTGATCAGGACGGCGCCGAGCAGCATGACGCCGAGGAAGGCCTTGAACCAGTCGGGGTTCCAGCCGGCGTAGACGATGCCCTGCTGCACCATGCCGAACATGAACGCGCCGAAGACCGGTCCGACGGCGGAGCCGTGGCCGCCGGTGAGCAGGCAGCCGCCGATCACCGCGGCGGCGATGTAGATCAGTTCCTGGCCCACGCCCTCGCCGGACTGCACGGTGTTGAAGGAGAACAGGTTGTGCATGCCGACGAACCAGGCGCCGAACCCGACCAGCATGAACAGCGAGATCTTGGTGAAGGTCACCGGCACGCCGACGGCCCGCGCGGAGTCCTGGTCGCCGCCGACGGCGAAGACCCAGTTGCCGTACTTGGTGCGCAGCAGCACCCAGGTGGCCAGGGCGGCGAAGACCAGCCACCACACCACGGTGATCTTCACCTGGACGCCGCCGGCCTCGAAGGACGAGGCGAAGACCGCCTTGGCCTGGGAGAAGCCGTCCATGTCGCTGATGTCGTCGGTGGCGACGTTGTCGGTGACCAGCTTGGTCACCGCCAGGTTCACGCCCTGCAGGATCAGGAAGGTGCCCAGGGTGACCAGGAAGCTGGGCAGGCCGGTCCTCACCAGCAGCCAGCCGTTGAACGCGCCGACCGCCAGCGACAGCGCCAGGGCGACGAGCACGCCCGTCCACACGTTCAGGGTGAGCTGGTAGCTGAGCATGCTCGCGGTCAGCGCCGAGGTGATCACGGCGACGCCGGACGACAGGTCGAACTCGCCGCCGATCATCAGCAGCGCCACCGGCAGCGCCATGATCCCGATGGTGGACGACTGGTACAGGATGTTCGCCATCGAGCTGCCGTCGCGCACCGGCTCCGCGGTGACGAGGAAGAACACGAGCACGGCGACGGCCCCGAGGAAGACGCCCACCTCCGGGCGGGCGAGCATCCGGAGCGCCGGGGGGCGCGGCCTGGTCCGCCCGTCGGTCTCCCCGGGGCCGGGGGCGGGCGGTGCGCCCGCCGTCGGCGCGGCCGGCCGGGTCGTGCCCGTCACCGGGTGCCCTTCGCGGCGAACTCGGCGACCTGCTCGACGTTGGACTCGTCGACGAAGGCCGGGCCGGTCAGCACCGGCTGCTCGCCGCCGCCGCTGTAGTTGCCGTTGTTCTCGTAGAGCCACAGGGAGTCGACGGCCAGGTAGCCCTGCAGGTAGGGCTGCTGGTCGACGGCGAACTCGACGGAGCCGTCCTGGATCGCCCTCGTCAGGTCCTCGTTGAGGTCGAAGGTGGCGATCCTCGCCTCGCTGCCGGCGTCGTCCACCGACTGCGCCGCGGTCAGCGCGAAGGGGGCGCCGAGCGTGACGACGTGGTCGATGGAGCCGTCCTGCTTCAGCTTGGCGGTGACGGTCGACTGCACGGACGGCATGTCGGTGCCGTTGACGTAGAGGTTCTCGATCGACCCCTCGAAGGTCTTCCTCACTCCGTCGCAGCGCTGGGTCAGGCCCACGTTGCCCTGTTCGTGGATCACGCAGACGGCCTTCTCCGCGCCGACCTCGTTCAGCTTCCTGCCGAACGCCTCGCCCGCCACGCTCTCGTCCTGCCCGAAGAACTCCAGCAGGCCGAGGTCCTTCCAGTCGTCCAGGCCGGAGTTGAGGCCGACGACGGGTATGCCGGCCTGCTCGGCCCTGCCGATGACGCCCTTGAGCGCGTCCGGCTTGGCGAGGGTCACCGCGATGCCGTCGACCTTCTGGTCGATCGCGTTCTGCACCAGGTTGGCCTGGTTGCCCGCGCTCGGGTCGGCGGAGTAGACGAGTTCGACGTTGTCCTTGGCGGCGGCGGCCTCGGCGCCCTTGCGGACGATGTCCCAGAAGGTGTCGCCGGGCGCCTGGTGGGTGACCAGGGCGACCGTCATGCGGGGGGTGCCGGCCTTGCCCGCGGAGGCACCCGGCTCTCCCTCCTCGGCCTTCTTCCCGCCGGAGCTGCTGGAACAGCCCGCGAGGGTCAGGGCCGCGGCCGCGGCGAGGGCCGCGGCGGGGGCGAATCTGCGCGAGTGGGAAGAGCGGTCCATCTTTCCTGCACCTCACTGTGCGACCAGGGAAGGGCGGGGATCGCGGGGATCCTCGGGACCCGGTGGCTCCGGGTCGGGTGCCGCCGGAACGGCTGTTGCGCTGGGACGGGATCCAAGCCCTTGCCGCGCCCGCTGTCAATACTTTGTCAAGACATCATTTCACAAGCAGGTCCGAATGTAAGTACAAACTATTGACAGCGTCGCCCTCCGCGTCCTACACCTGGGAGGCGGCGGGCCCCCGGGCCCGCGCCCCCCACGGTCGCAGGGGGCTCCGGGATCCGCACCCCCAGCAGCGCGAGGAGCATCGCATGGCCGAGTCAGCCCGGTATTTCGACCTCGTGACCATGGGTCGCATCGGAGTCGACCTCTACCCCCTGCAAACGGGCGTACCCCTGTCCCGGGTGGAGACGTTCGGCAAGTTCCTCGGCGGCTCGGCCGCCAACGTGGCGGTCGCGGCCGCCCGCCTCGGCCGCTCCACCGCGGTGATCACGCGCACCGGCGACGATCCCTTCGGCGCCTATCTGCACGAGGCGCTGAAGGAGTTCGGGGTGGACGACCGCTGGGTCACGCCGGTCGCGGCGTACCCGACGCCGGTCACGTTCTGCGAGATCTTCCCGCCGGACGACTTCCCGCTGTACTTCTACCGCCGCCCCAAGGCCCCCGACCTGGAGATCCGTACCGACGAGCTGGACCTGGCCGCGATCCGCGCGGCCCGGATCTTCTGGATCACCGGCACGGGGCTGAGCGAGGAGCCCAGCCGCTCGGCCACCCTCGCCGCGCTCGCGGCCCGGGACGGGGCGGGCACCACCGTCTTCGACCTCGACTGGCGCCCCGTGTTCTGGGCGGACCCCGGCCGGGCCCGCCCGCACTACCGCGAGGCCCTGCGCCACGCCACCGTCGCGGTCGGCAACCTCGACGAGTGCGAGATCGCCACCGGCGTCCGCGAGCCCCGCGCCTGCGCCGAGGCCCTGCTGGCGGCGGGCGTGGAGCTGGCCGTCGTCAAGCAGGGCCCGAAGGGCGTGCTCGCCGTGCACCGCGACGGGACGACGGCCGAGGTGCCGCCGGTGCCGGTCGAGGTCGTCAACGGCCTCGGCGCGGGCGACGCGTTCGGCGGCTCCCTCTGCCACGGCCTGCTGGCCGGCTGGGACCTGACGAGGACCATGCGGTACGCCAACGCGGCCGGTGCCCTGGTCGCCGCCCGCCTCGCCTGCTCCGCCGCGATGCCGGCCGGATCCGAGATCGAGGCCCTGCTCGCGCGCGGCTGACGTCCGGACCGGAGCCCGTGGCGGACGCCCGGTGCCCGGGCCGGCGGCCCCGCCACCACGCCCCGGCCCGGCGACCGCCGCCGGACCCGGCCGGCGCCTCCCTCCCGCCGGCGACCCGCACCCCGGCCCGGCGCCCTCCTCCCGCGGCTGCCGACCGCAGCCACCCCGAACGGAGCCCGTCTTGAACCTCAGCATCCCCGACCTCACCGCGGTCAGGGCCCGGCGTCCCGAGGCGATCGCCGAGGCCGCCGCCCGCCGGACGCGCCGCCCGCTGATCGGCGACAGCGGCCGGCTGATGATCGTGGCCGCCGACCACCCGGCGCGCGGCGCCCTCGGCGTCGGCGGCCACCGACTCGCCATGGCCGACCGGGCGGACCTGCTGGAACGTGTCTGCACCGCGCTGTCCCGGCCCGGCGTGGACGGGGTGCTCGCCACCGCGGACATCCTGGAGGACCTGCTGCTGCTCGGGGCGCTGGACGGCAAGGTCGTCCTGGGCTCCATGAACCGGGGCGGACTGGCGGGCGCCGCCTTCGAGATGGACGACCGCTTCACCGGCCACCGCGCCCAGGACCTCGACCGGCTCCGCTTCGACGCCGGCAAGCTGCTGCTGCGCATCGACTACGACGACCCGGGGTCGCTCGCCACGCTGGAGTCCGCCGCCCGCGTCATCGACGAGATGGCCGCGCGCCGGCTGCCCGTGTTCGTCGAGCCGTTCCTCTGCCGCCGGGTCGGGGGCGGGGTCCGCAACGACCTGTCCGCCGAGGCCGTCACCCGCTCCATCGCCATCGCCTCGGGTCTGGGCGGCACCTCCGCCTACACCTGGCTGAAACTGCCCGTCACCGACGACCCGGACGACATGGCCGAGGTCCTGCGGACCTCCACGCTGCCGGCCGTGCTGCTCGGCGGCGAGGTCGGCGCCGACCAGGAGGGCACGTACGAGCGCTGGCGCAAGGCGCTGCGCCTGCCCACCGTGCAGGGGCTGGTGGTGGGCCGTTCGCTGCTCTATCCGGCGGAGGGCAGCGTGGAGCAGGCGGTGGACACGGCGGTCGGCCTGCTGTGACCGCCGAAGCCGTCGTGGCCCTCGCAGCCCGCCGCGGAGCCGGAGCCGCCCGCCGCCCGCCGCCCGCCGCCGGAGCCGGTCGCGACCCGCGGGCCCGTTGCCACGCCCATCAGCCCTGCTGCGAGTCGGAGAGGCACACCATGACGTTCCACCTTCCCGCGGGCCAGGCCCCCGGCGGACCCTACGTCGTCGACATCACGCCCGAGCGGGCCGGCTGGGGCTGCTCCAGCCTGCGCGTCCTGCAGCTCCCGCCCGGCGGCACCCACACCTTCGACACCGGTGACAGCGAGTGGATCGTCCTCCCGCTGCGCGGCGGCTGCACGGTGACGAGCGCCGACGACGCGGGCCGGGAGACCTTCGCGCTGCACGGCCGCGCGGACGTCTTCAGCGCCGTGAGCGACTTCGCGTACGTGCCGCGCGACGCCCGTACGACCGTGACGTCGGCCGGCGGCGGGCGGTTCGCGCTCACCGGCGCGCGCTGCGCCCGCCGGCTGCCCGCCCGCTACGGGCCGGCCGCGTCCGTCCCCGTCGAGCTGCGCGGCGCCGGGAACTGCTCCCGCCAGGTCAACAACTTCGGCGCGGCCGGGGTGTTCGCGTGCGACAGGCTGATCGCCGTCGAGGTGCTCACCCCGGGCGGCAACTGGTCGTCGTTCCCGCCGCACAAGCACGACGAGCACCGGCCGGGCGAGGAGTCGGCGCTGGAGGAGATCTACTACTTCGAGTTCGCCGCCCACGACGGCACCCCGGGCCTCGGCTACCAGCGGGTCTCCCCGTCCGGCCCGGGCCGGGAGACGGACGTGCTGGCCGAGGTGCGCGACGGCGACGTCGTCCTGATCCCGGACGGCTGGCACGGGCCCTCCATGGCCGTGCCCGGCCACCACATGTACTACCTCAACGTCATGGCCGGCCCCGGGGCCGAACGCGCCTGGCTGATCCGCGACCACCCCGGCCACGCCTGGATCCGCGACACCTGGCCGGACCAGCCCGTCGACCCCCGCCTCCCCCTCTACACCGCCCCGGAGACCTCCGTATGAGCACCGCCACCCGCCGACTGACCACCGCCCAGGCCCTGGTTCGGTTCCTGGCCGCCCAGCACACCGAGCGGGACGGCGTACGCCGCCGGCTGATCGCCGGCATCTGGGGCGTCTTCGGCCACGGCAACGTCGCCGGGATCGGCCAGGCGCTCGTCGAGCACGCGGACGTCATGCCGTTCCACCAGGGCCGCAACGAGCAGTCCATGGTGCACGCGGCCGTCGGCTACGCCCGCCAGCTGAACCGGCTGTCCGCGCAGGCGGTGACGACGTCGATCGGCCCGGGCGCCACCAACCTGGTGACCGGGGCGGCCCTCGCGACGGTCAACCGCCTGCCGGTGCTGCTGCTGCCCGGCGACTACTTCGCCTCGCACGCCGCCGACCCGCTGCTCCAGCAGCTGGAGCACCCGGTGGAGGCGGACGTGTCCGTCAACGACACGCTGCGCCCGGTCTCGCGCTACTTCGACCGGATCACCCGCCCCGAGGCGCTGATCCCCTCCGCGCTGAACGCGGTGCGGGTGCTGGCCGACCCGGCCGGGACCGGCGCGGTGACGCTGGCCCTCCCGCAGGACGTGCAGGCGGAGGCCTTCGACTGGCCGGAGGAGTTCTTCGCCGAGCGCGTCTGGCACGTACGGCGTCCGGCACCGGACCCGGCCGAGCTGGCGGAGGCGGTCCGCCTGGTCCGCGCCGCCCGCCGCCCGCTGGTCGTCGCGGGCGGCGGCGTCCACCACAGCGAGGCCGAGGCGGCGCTGCGGGCGTTCGCGGACGCCACCGGGATCCCGGTCGCCTCCACCCAGGCCGGCAAGGGCTCGCTGCGCCACGACCACCCCGCCGACCTCGGCGGCATCGGCCACACCGGCACGGCGGTCGCCGACGGTCTCGCCCGCACCGCCGACCTGGTGATCGGCGTCGGCACCCGGTACACGGACTTCACCACGGCCTCCGGCACCCTCTTCCAGAACCCGGACGTCCGCTTCCTCAACCTCAACATCACCGCGTTCGACGCCCACAAGCTGGCCGCGCGGACCCTGGTCTGCGACGCGCGCACCGGTCTCGAACAGCTCGCCGAAGCCCTCCCGGGCCACCGGGTGGACCCGGCGTACGAGGCGGAGTACCGCACCGGCAAGGAGCGCTGGGAGCGGGTCGTCGAGGCCGCCTGCCGGGCCGACGACGACGGCGCCGTACCGACGCAGACGCAGGTGATCGGCGCGCTGGACGCGGTGGTGGGCGACGACGACGTGGTGATCAACGCGGCCGGTTCGCTCCCCGGCGACCTGCACAAGCTGTGGCGGGCCCGCTCCCCGCGCCAGTACCACCTGGAGTACGGCTACTCCTGCATGGGCTACGAGATCCCGGCCGCGATCGGCGTCCAGCAGGCCGCGCCCGGCACGCCGGTGTGGGCGCTGGTCGGCGACGGCACCTATCTGATGATGCCGACGGAGATCGTGACCGCCGTGCAGGAGGGCCTGCCCGTCAAGGTGGTCCTGGTCCAGAACCACGGGTACGCCTCCATCGGCGGCCTGTCCGAGTCGGTCGGCGCCGAGCGGTTCGGCACCGCCTACCGCCACCGGGCCGCCGACGGCACCTTCACCGGCGCCCCGCTGCCCGTGGACCTCGCCGCGAACGCCGCGAGCCTCGGCATGGACGTGCTGCGCGCCAGGACGGTGGGCGAGCTGCGCGAGGCGCTGGCGACGGCCCGCGCCGCCGGCCGGCCGACCTGCGTGTACGTCGAGACCGACCCGTCCCCCACCGCTCCCCCCGCCGAGGCCTGGTGGGACGTGCCCGTGGCCGGGACCGCCTCCCGCGAGGCCGCCGTGCGGGCGCGCCGGGAGTACGACCGCCAGGCCGCCGGCCGCCGCCGCCACCTGTGAACTCCCCCTCGCCGAAAGGCCCTGCAGCCCGTGCCGGACGGCCCCGGCCGGCCCCGGTGCCCGCCGGCCACCGCCGAGGAGGCCGCCCGCCTCGGTGAGCGGGAGGGCGCCGCGCTGCTCACCGTGCGGCGCACGGCGTACGACGACACCGGCCGGCCGGTGGAGCACGGGACGCACCTCCACCGCGCGTCCCGGTACGCCTTCGACTTCCAGTTGCTGGTCAGGCCCTGAGACCCGCGGCGGGGCGGCGGGCGCCCGGCCCGGGTCGGCGGGGAGTCCGGACCGGGTCGGCGGGGAGCCCGGACCGGGTCGGCGGGGAGCCCGGCGCTGTCGCCGTGACGGTCCCTTGCGCGCCCCGGCTCGTATGCTCAGGGCCCGAGCAACCCGAGGAGTCATGACCCGACCCGCACCGAACATGCCCCTGCTGCTGGCCGACGCCAAGCGCTGGTTCGACGACTCGCTCACGGCGAGCATGCGTGCGGCGGGCGAGCAGCCGCTGACCATCGCCCAGGGCCAGATCTTCGCCCGCCTGGACGCGGAGGGCACGACGGTCGCCGAGCTCTCGCGCCGCCTCGGCGTCACCCGGCAGACCGCCCACCAGGCCGTTCACGGCCTGCTCACCCTCGGTCTGCTGGAGCAGGTCCCGGACCCCGCCTCGGCGCGCAACCGCCTGATCCGCACCACCGCGGAGGGCGCCCGCGTCCACCGGCGCGCGCAGGCGGCCCTCACCGTCATCGAGGGCGTCCTCGCCGACCGCATCGGCCGGGACAACGCCGCCGCGCTGCGGCACGCGCTGGCCGCGCCCCGCGGAAAACCGCCCCTGGTGGAGGCGCCCCCGGAGGGCCGGGACGGGGAGGTCTGAACGCCGTGCCCCCGCCGGCGGCCTGCTCCGGCGGGGACCTGACGGACCGTGGGGCAGCTCAGCGGAAGTTCACGTCACTGCACATGAAGTAGGTCTGGTCCATGTGCGACGCCTGCCAGATCGTGTAGACGACGTGGCGGCCGCTGAAGCCCGAGGTGCTCACGGGGATCGAGTAGTTCTGGCTCGGGGCGTACTTGCCGGTGCGGGCGACCAGTTGCAGGTCGCTCCACTTCAGCGGCTGGGTGGTGGGGTCGTAGCCCTGGCGCGAGACGTAGACCAGGAAGTAGTCCGCGCCGTGGCTGGCCTGGTCGTACAGCTGCACGGTGAAGTTGCTGCCGACGTCCGTGGTCTTCCAGGGGCCCACCGCGTCCAGCGAGTTGTAGCGCCCGCCCTCGGTACGGCCGCCGCTGCACAGCTGCCCGTCGGGGACGACGGCCTGGAAGTTGCCGGCCGAACCGTTGCGGTACAGGCCGTTCCAGTTCCACATGGCGTTGGTGTTGTCCTGCCAGGCCTGCCAGCACATGGGGTCCTGCTGGGCCATGGCCGGGTTCTGGAAGTCGCTGCCCCAGCGGAGCCAGCAGCCGTAGTTGCGGGAGGCCGGGTCGACGACCGAACCGTGGGCGCCGGCGGTGCCGCTCCCGGGGATCAGTGCGAGGAGCGCCGCTGCGACCAGGACGAGGGTGAGCCGCAGCCTGATGTTTCTGATGTGATCATGACAGATCATGGTCTCTTCTCCCGGACGTGGGGGATTCGCTCTCCGGACGCGTGCGGGAGCGCCCTGCGGGTGGTGGGGGGCGAACGTGGGAGCGCTCCCGCACGGCCCAGGCTGCGCGCCGGGAAACAGGACGGCAACATTCGATTGCGCCACTTCCGTATCGAGGTGGCGCATTTCCTGCGGCGAGGCGTGGGACGCGAGGGTGGGGAGGCGCGGCCGGGCCGATCCGCCCGGTGCCTTCCGGACGGCGGCGGAGCGGCACGGCCGGGGACGCCGGGACGGGGGAAGGCGCCGCGCGTCCGGGCCGGTGCTCCGCGAGCGGCCGGGCCGCCGCAACGGTCGGAGGCCGTACCGGAATGCTCCGGTACGGCCTCCGACCGTCCTGCGACGAGTCGGGACGACAGGATTTGAACCTGCGACCCCTTGACCCCCAGTCAAGTGCGCTACCAAGCTGCGCCACGTCCCGATGCGCCTCCGCGCGGTGAAACCGCGTGATCGCGCGGACAGCACTTTACCGCACACCCCGGGCCGCGCAGAAAGGGGCCGGGGAAGGCGGGACAATCGGGGTATGGGCAGCAGCACATCCTCAGGACGGCCGGTGGGCGCGCGGGACCGCGACGGCGAGGGGCGGGCGCGCAACGCCCGGCCGCGGGACGGGCTCGGGCGGCCCCTGCCGTACGGCGCGGACGGCGTGCCCCGGCAGCCCGAGGGCGTCGTGCGCGCCCCCGGGGAGACGGTCGCCGAGGCGCAGCGGCTGCTGGACCGGGGCAGGCCGTTCCACGCGCACGAGGTGTTCGAGGACGCGTGGAAGTCGGGCCCCGAGGAGGAGCGCGAACTGTGGCGGGGCCTCGCCCAGCTCGCCGTGGGGCTCACGCACGCCGCCCGGGGGAACGCCACGGGCGGCGCCCGGCTGCTGCGGCGCGGGGCCGGTGCCGCCGAGGACTGGGCGTCGGCCTCGGGCCGGCCGCGGCCGTACGGGGTGGATCTCGCGGGCGTCGTCGCCTGGGCGCGGGAGCTCGCGGAGGAGGTCGAGCGGGGCGGCGGGGCCGTGGACGCGGGGGCGCGGGCGCCGCGGTTGCGGAAAGCGCCGTGACGGGGCCGTCCTGACGGGGTCCCGGCGCGGGCGGCGGGCGCGGCACCTGCGGCGGGGCGTCCGGCGCCGCTCGGCCGGGCGCGGTGCGCCGGCCGCCGGCGGCGTGCGGCAGACTCGGGGGGTGCGAAAGATTCATGTCATCGGTATCGGCGCGGGCGACCCCGACCAGCTGACCCTGCAGGCGGTCAAGGCGCTGCGGAGCACGGACGTGTTCTTCGTCCTGGACAAGGGCGAGGTGAAGGCGGACCTCGTGCGGCTGCGCCGGGACATGCTCGACGCGCATCTGCCGGAGGGGACGTACCGCGTGGTCGAGGCGCGCGACCCGGAGCGGGACCGCGGCGCGGGCGGCGCGGCGTACTCGCCGGCCGTCGGGGACTGGCGCAGCGCCCGCGCCGACGTCTACGAGCGGCTGATCGCCGAGGAGCTGGACGAGGACGGCAGCGGCGCGTTCCTGGTGTGGGGCGACCCGGCGCTGTACGACAGCACGCTCGGGATCCTGGAGGAGGTCCTGGCCCGCGGCACGGTGGCGTTCGAGTACGACGTCGTGCCCGGCATCAGCAGTGTCTCCGCGCTCGTCGCCCGGCACCGCACGGGCCTGAACCGGGTGGCCCGGCCGGTCCAGATCACCACGGGCCGGCGGCTCGCGGAGGGCCTGCCCGAGGGGGTGGACGACGTGGTGGTGATGCTCGACGCCCACCAGGCCTTCCGGCGGTACGCCGACGAGGACATCGACATCTATTGGGGCGCCTACATAGGCACCCCCGACGAGATCCTCGTCTCCGGCCCGATCGCCGAGGCCGCGCCCCGCATCGAGCGGCTGCGCGCCGAGGCCCGGGAGCGCAAGGGCTGGATCATGGACACGTACCTGCTGCGCCGGCGTCCGCGGGACTGACCCGGCCGGACCCCCGCCCGCTTCCGCGAGCCCCGCGGCACCGGGCCCGGGAAGCCGTACCCGGTGCCGCGGGGGTGGAGGGGGCCGAGGACCGGGACGGGGTGCCGCGCGCCGTCGGCCGCGTCCGCGCCCCGGTCACGGCGGGGTGAGGCCGAGCCGCTCCAGGACGCCCGCCACGTCGGGCACCGCGGTGACGCCCGCCGGCAGCGGCGGGCGGCGCACCACCACCACCGGCAGACCGAGGTCGCGGGCGGCCGTCAGCTTGGCCGCCGTGGCCCGTCCCCCGCTGTCCTTGGTGACCAGCACGTCGATGCGGTGTGCGCGCAGCAGCTCCGTCTCGCCGGCCACGGTGAACGGGCCGCGCGCCAGCAGCACGTGCGTGTCCGGCGGCATCGGCGGCCCGGGGGGTTCCACGGACCGCGCGACGAAGTGGAGTCCCGTCAGGTGCGCGAAGGCGGCCAGCCCCAGGCGGCCCGTGGTCAGCAGCACCCGGCGGCCCAGCCGCGGCAGCAGCTCCGCGGCGGCGGCCAGGGACGCGACGGGGTGCCAGCGGTCCCCGGGGCCGGGCCGCCAGCCCGGGCGGCGCAGGACCACCGCGGGCACGCCGGCCGCCGCCGCGGCCCGCGCCGCGTTCGCCGTGATCGACTCGGCGAAGGGGTGCGTGGCGTCGACCAGGGCGTCCACGTGCCGCTCCCGCAGCCACGCGGCCAGACCGTCCGCCCCGCCGAAGCCGCCGGTCCGGACGTCCCCGTCGAGCGCCCCCGGCCGGCTCACCCGCCCCGCGAGCGAGGTGGTGACCCGCACCCCGGGCCGCGCCGCCAGCTCGGCGGCCAGCCGGCGGGCCTCGGTGGTGCCGCCGAGGATCAGGACGTGCGGGGGCATGGGGTGAGCGTACGGGGTGACCGGGTCCGGGGCGGCAGGGGGGTGAGCGGCCCGCCGGACCACGTCGTCGGCTGTCGCGCCGGCCCTTCCGCGCCGCCGGGACGTCAGCGCAGCAGCAGTTGCAGACCGCCCAGGACCGTCGCCGCGATCACCAGCCGCTCGAACAGCCGCTGGTCGATCCGGTTCACCGCCCAGGCGCCGAGCAGCGCCCCGGGCACGACGAAGGCCACGAGCGCCGCGTCCAGCAGCAGCGAACGGCCGTCGATCAGGCCGAGACCGGCGCTGAAGGGCAGCTTGGAGACGTTGACGACCAGGAAGAAGAAGGCCGACGTGCCGAGGAAGCCGAGTTTGCGGAAGCCCGCGGAGAGGAGGTACATCGACATCACCGGGCCGCCCGCGTTGGCGACCATGGTGGTGAAGCCGCCGAGGACGCCGTAGGCGCGGGCCTTGACGCGGCCCGCGCGGGTGGTGACCGCGTCCGGTTCGTCCGCCGCCCCGGCCGTCCGGCGGCGCCACAGCGTCACCGCGGCCATCAGCAGCAGGATCGCGCCGATCGAGGTGCGCACGATCGCGTCGTCCGCCCACATCAGGAACACGGTGCCGGCCACGACCCCGGCCGCGACCGCCGGGAACAGCCGCCACAGCGTGGGCCAGTGGGCGTGCCGCCGGTAGGCGAGGACGGCCAGGACGTCCCCGGCGATCAGGATGGGCAGCAGCACGCCGGTGGAGGCCCGGGCGGGCAGGACCGCCGCGAAGACGGCGAGGCTGACCGTGTTGGCCCCGCTCACGGCGGTCTTGGAGAAGCCGACGAGCAGGGCCGCGAAGGCGAGCGCGGCGAACTCCCAGCCGGTGATGTGCCACAGCGTCATCGTGTTCATGCGGGGACCGATGCTATGCCCACCCGGCCGGCGGCGCGCGGGCCGTCCCGCCGGGTGGTCCTAGCGGGAGGCGTACCGGGCGCGCAGCTCCCGCTTGAGCACCTTCATGCTCGGCCCCAGCGGCAGGGCGTCGGTGAACTCCACGCGCCGCGGGTACTTGTGGCGTCCCAGGTGCCGCCGGGACCACTCGGTGATCCCGGCGGCGTCCACGGCGGCGCCCGGGGCGGGCACGACCACCGCGCACACCTCCTCGCCGTGCAGGTCGTCGGGCAGGCCGATGACGGCGGCCTGGGCGACGCCGGGGTGGCGCATCAGGACCTCCTCGACCTCGCGCGGATAGACGTTGTAGCCGCCGCGGATGATGACGTCCTTCTTGCGGTCGACGATCCGCAGGAAGCCCTCGTCGTCCTTGGTGCCGAGGTCCCCGGTGCGGAACCAGCCGTCGACGAGCGCCTCGGCGGTGGCCTCGGGGCGGCCGAGGTAGCCGGAGAAGACGTTGTGGCCGCGGACGACGACCTCGCCCAGCTCGCCCGGCGGGAGGAGCTCGACGCGGTCCTCGGTCCCGGCGCGGGCGATCTCCACGTCGACGCCCCACAGGGGGTGGCCGATGGTGCCGGGCCTGGTGCCGAACACCGGCTGGTTCACGGTCGCCGTCGGGGAGGTCTCCGACAGCCCGTACCCCTCGTAGATCCTCGTCCCGAACACCTCCTCGAACCGCTCCAGCACGGCGACGGGCAGGGAGGCGCCGCCGGAGACGCACACCCGCAGGTCGGGCAGCTCCTCCGCGTCGGCCGCGGCGGCTACGAGGGCGACGTACATGGTGGGCACGCCGTGGAAGGTGTCGACCTTCTCCCGCACCATCAGCTCGATCGCCCGCGCCGCGTCGAAGCGCGGCAGCAGCACCAGCGTCGCGCCGGCGCGCCAGGTGGAGTTCAGCGACACCGTCTGCCCGAAGGCGTGGAACAGCGGCAGCGCGCCGAGGGCGATGTCGTCGGGGCGGATGTCGTTGGCGTCGAAGGCGTTGACCGTCGCGTTCATCACCAGGTTGAAGTGGCTGAGCACGGCGCCCTTGGGGACGCCGGTGGTGCCGCTGGTGTAGAAGACGACGGCCGGGTCGTCGGCGTCGCGGGTGACGTACGACGGGAGCGGTTCGGCGGCCGCGGCGAGCCGCTCGAACTCGGCGCCCAGCGTGACGACGCGCACCCCGGCGGCCCGTGCGGCGGCCGTGCCGGTCTCCGCCTGCCCCGGGTGGCACAGCAGCAGCGTCGCCCCGCTGTCCGTCAGGACGTGCTCGACCTCCGGCGGCGACAGCAGCAGGTGCACGGGCACGACGACGCCGCCCGCCGCGGCGATCGCGTAGTACGCCTGCGGGAACTCGGCGGTGTTGGGCGCCATCAGCGCGACCCGGTCCCCGGGCCGGACGCCCAGTTCGGCCAGTGCCCCGGCCTGGGCGAGGGCGCGCCGCCACACCTCGGCGAAGGTCAGGCGCAGGTCGCCTTCGACGAGGGCCGTCCGGTCGGGCCGGCGCCGGGCGTTCTCGGCGAGGATGACGGCGACGGAGAGGGTTGCCATGGGTGGTGCTCCGTTTCCTTGCTGCGGCTGTGCGGTGGGGGTCTGTGGTTGCGCGGCGGGGCGGTGGCTGCGCCGGGGATCCGCCGCCCGGACGCCCGCCCCGGCCGGTACGGCCTCGTCCGCGAGCGCGGACCGGCCGGGGCGGGCCGGCCCGTCGCTGTCACCGCCGTACGGGTGCCGTTCCGCGCGGTTCTAGGGCCGTTCGACCAGTACCGCGCTTCCCTGCCCCACGCCGACGCACATCGTCGCCAGGCCCCGCGCCGCCCCCGTGCGGCGCATGCGGTGGAGCAGGGTGGTGAGGATGCGGGCGCCGGAGCAGCCGAGCGGATGGCCGAGGGCGATGGCGCCGCCGCTCGGGTTGACCAGGTCCGGGTCGATGCTGAGCCGGTCCACGCAGGCGAGGGCCTGGGCCGCGAACGCCTCGTTGAACTCGGCTTCCTGGAGGTCGCCGACGTCCCACCCGGCGCGCGCCAGCGCCTTGCGGGTGGCGGGGACCGGGCCGATGCCCATGACGTCCGGGTGGACGCCGGCCGAGGCCCCGGCGACGTAGCGGCCGAGCGACTCCAGCCCGAGGTCGTCCAGGGCTTCCTCGCTGACCAGGAGCAGCCCGGCGGCGCCGTCGTTCATCGGTGAGGCGTTGCCCGCGGTGACCGTGCCGCCCGCGCGGAAGACCGGCTTCAGCCTCGCCAGCTTCTCGTACGAGGTGTCCTCGCGGACGCACTCGTCGCGGTCGACGACCACGCCGTCCGGGCGTTCGACCGGCAGGAGTTCGTCGTCGAAGTGGCCGTTCTTGCGGGCGTCGGCCGCCAGGCGGTGGCTGCGCAGCGCGAACTCGTCCTGGCGCTCGCGCGGGATGCCGTACCGCTCGGCGACCTCCTCCGCCGTCTCGCCCATCGACAGCAGGCCGTGCAGGTCCTTCATCGCCGGGTTGACCAGGCGCCAGCCGAGCCGGGTGTCGTGGGTCTCGACGCGGTGCGGCAGGGCCTCGTCGGGGCGGGGCAGGACGAAGGGGGCGCGGCTCATCGACTCGGAGCCGCCGGCGACGACGATGTCGGCCTCGCCCGCGGCGATGGTGCGGGCGGCGGTGGTGACCGCCTCCAGGCCCGAGGCGCACAGCCGGTTCACCGTGGCGCCGGGCACGGTCTCGGGCAGGCCCGCGAGCAGGGCGGCCATGCGGGCGACGTTGCGGTTGTCCTCGCCGGCCTGGTTGGCGGCGCCCCAGTAGACGTCGTCGATCCGGGCCGGGTCGAGGGCGGGCACGGCGGCGACCAGGCCCCGGACGACGGCGGCGGCGAGGTCGTCGGGCCGCACGGTGGACAGGGCGCCGCGCAGTTTGCCGATGGGGGTGCGGCGGGCGGCCGCGAAGTGGACGGGACGCACGAGGGGACTCCTGACCGACGTCGCTCGGCGGCCGGCGCCGGTACAGCCGACGCCGGCGGCTGATCTCGGCGGCGGGCACGACCAAGATTAATTAGCACTGCTAGTTTTGGACTATAGACCCGTCGGCGGCTGCCTGGGAAGGCCCCCGGACCCCCACCGGCGCGGCCGGGGAGCCGTGGCCGACGCCCGGGCCGGGACCGCCGGCCGGGACCGGCACGCCGGGCCCGCGCCGTGCGGGCCGGGGGCGCGCGCCGGCCGCCGCGACGGGCCGGCCCGGGTCCCGCTCCAGCCGGCCGCCACCGCCCCGGAACACCCCGGCGGCCCCCTGTTCCGCGGCCCCGGACACCCTTCCCGGGCCGCCGCGCGCCGCGTTTGCGCAGGTTCGCCCTGGGCACCCGCGCCTCCATGGAGTGGTTGCGGAGCGCCGCCTGCGCGGGCGAGGACCCCGAGTTGTTCTTCCCCGTGGGCGCGGCGGGACCGGCGCTGCGGGACACCGAGGCCGCCAAGCGGATCTGCTCCCGCTGCCCGGTGATCACCGAGTGTCTGACGTTCGCGCTGAGCAGCGGGCAGACCTCCGGAGTGTGGGGCGGGACCTGCGAGGAGGAGCGCGACGCACTGCTCCGTGCCCCCATGTACGACGCGACAAGGAGAAGTGCGCTATGACGGTTGTGAAGAGCACGCTGCCCGACGACGCCCGCCGGATCGCCGGCGACGCGCTCCAGGACACCCTGGTGGACATGCTCGGCCTGTCACTGATCGGCAAGCAGGCGCACTGGAACATCGTGGGGCCGAGGTTCCGCTCCATCCACCTCCAGCTCGACGAGGTGGTCTCGACCGCACGCGGGTTCGCCGACACGGTGGCGGAGCGCGCCGCGGCGCTCGGCGTCGCGCCGGACGGCCGCCCGGAGACCATCGCCGCCCGCTTCCAGCTGCCCGGCCCGAAGGAGGGCTGGGTGCGCGACGCGGACGTCGTCCAGATGATGGTCGAGGCGCTGGAGGAGGCGATCCGGCGGCTGCGCGAGCGCATCGAGGCGACCGAGAAGCCGGACCCGGTCACACAGGACCTGCTGATCGCCATCACCGGCGAGCTGGAGAAGCAGCGCTGGATGTTCGACGCGGAGAACTGGCCGCGCGACTGACCGGCACCCGGGCAGCACAGGTACGCACCGACGACCGCACGTGCGCGCCGCCGCACGTGCGCGAGGGATCGTCCGACGACCCGCACGGAAGGGGCACCCGATGACCGACGCCCTCGAACTCGACGCGCTGTGGGAGGACTTCCACCGCGTGGTGAACATGACCTCGGCGGAGCTCGCGGCCTGGCTGCGGATGCGCGACGCCGACGAGGAGACGGAACCGCTGCCGGAGAACGCGGGCACGCCCACCGGGCAGCACGTCCTGTCGATCCTGCAGAAGCGGCGGACCGACCTCACCGAGGACGACATCCGCGTGATGCGGAAGGTCGTGGACACGGTCACCGCCCAGACGGACCCGGAGGGCGAGCCCGCGGCGGAGGGCACCCCCGAGGACACCCGCCGCCGGCACCGGTTGATGACGCTCGGCCACGACCCGCTCAAGGCGTAGCGGCCCCCGCCCGGCACTCCCCCGCTCCGGCGCCGCCCCACCCGACGGGGCGGCGCCCGCGTCCGTTTCCGGGACAGCGTGATCACCGGACGGCACAATGGGCGGTGACGACCGCAGGCGCACCAGAAGGAGCAGGCACGTGAGCGAGAGCCACACCCCGACGAGCGGGGCCGCGAGGCTGAACACCGGTGTGGCGCACAACGCGCGCGTGTGGAACTACTGGATCGGCGGCAAGGACAACTACGAGGTCGACCAGCGGGTCGGCGAGCAGGTCGCCGGGATGTTCCCGGTCATCCGGGACGTCGCCCGCGCCGACCGCGAGTTCCTCGGCCGCGCGGTGCGGTTCCTCGCCGAGGAGCGCGGCATACGGCAGTTCCTCGACATCGGCACCGGACTGCCGACCGCGGAGAACACCCACGAGATAGCCCAGCGCATCGCGCCCGAGTCGCGGATCGTGTACGTCGACAACGACCCCGTCGTGCTCGCGCACGCCCGCGTCCTGCTGACCGGCACCCCCGAGGGGGCCACCGACTACATCGACGCGGACGTGCACGACCCGGACGCCTTCCTCGAACGCGCCGCGCGGACCCTCGACCTCGGCCGGCCCGTCGCGGTGATGATGCTGGGCATCCTCAACTTCGTCCTCGACACCGACAAGGCGCGGGACATCGCCCACCGGGTCATGGCGGCGGTCCCCTCCGGCAGCCATCTGGTCCTCACCCACCCGACCTTCGACCCCGACCTCGGCGGCGAGGGCCAGATACCCGCCATGCGGTTCTGGAACGAGAACGCCACCCCGCCGATCACCGCCCGCGGCCGCGCCGACGTCGCCGCCTTCCTCGACGGCCTGGAGCTGCTCGAACCGGGCCTGGTGTCGTGCTCGCGGTGGCGTGCCGAGGACCCCGCCGCCGCTCCCGTACCCCAGTTCGGCGCGGTCGCCGTGAAGCCCTGACACCGGGGCCCCGACGCCCCGCCCCGGGTGCGCGGGCCGGCCGAGCCCCGTGCGCAGGACGCACGACCGCCCGCGCCGGCCCGGCGGGCACCCCGACGACGAGCGGGAACGGCGCGGCGGCGGGCGGCCGCGGTGCGGGCGGGGCCCGACGGCACCCGCCGGACCCGCCGCCTGACCGGCGGCGCCCCGGGCAGTCACCGACGGCGGCCGACCGACGTGGGGCAGGTCACAGTCGGCGCCGAGCAGCTCCCCCGCAGCGGAACGGCCTGAAAGTATGATCAAGCAATGTCTGACATGACCGAAACCACGCCGGGCTGGCTGACCACCGACGAGCTGGAACTGGTGCGCGCCCGCATGCCGATCCTGTACGTCGAGGCGGTGCCCGTGCGCGTGGACGACAGCGGCGAAGTCACCAGCGTCGGCCTGCTGCTGCGCATCGGACCCGACGGAACGGTCAGCCGGACCCTGGTCTCCGGCCGGGTACTGCACCACGAACGCGTCCGCGACGCCCTGCTGCGCCACCTGGAGAAGGACCTCGGCCCCGTGGCGCTGCCCCGCGTCCCGGCCTCGCTGCAGCCCTTCACGGTCGCGGAGTACTTCCCGACGCAGGGCGTCACGCCGTACCACGACCCCCGCCAGCACGCCGTGTCCCTCGCCTACGTCGTCCCGGTCACCGGCGACTGCCGGCCCCGGCAGGACGCGCTCGACCTGGTCTGGTTCAGCCCGCAGGAGGCCCTGTCGCCGGCGGTGCAGAGCGAGATGCCGGGCGGCCACGGGGTGCTGCTCAAGCAGGCACTGGCCCATGTGGGCTGCGTGATCTGACCCGCGCCGGTCCGCCGCCGCGGGCGGCGGACGGGTCGGCCGGGTCCCGCGTACGAACACGACGGAGGCCGTCCCCCCGCTCGGGGGGACGGCCTCCGATCCGCGACTTCGACAGTCGGGACGACAGGATTTGAACCTGCGACCCCTTGACCCCCAGTCAAGTGCGCTACCAAGCTGCGCCACGTCCCGTTACCCGTCTGACCTGGGTTTTCCCCTGGCCCGACGCTGAAGGAAACAATACCGCACTCAACGCGGTGGTCGCGCGCCCGTTTCCGCCGCACCGGCGCGGGGCGCCACCGCGACACACCCCTTGACCTCAAGTTTGATCGAGGTTGCACGATCGTCCGTATGACGATCACCGAGAAACCCGACGCACGTACGTACGGCTACGCCGATCTGCCCGGCCTGATGAGCCTGATGACCGGCGACGAGAAACACGGCCCGGCCGCGACGTCCACGCTGGACGTGCTGTGGGTGCTCTACGACCGGGTGCTGCGGGGCGGCCCCGAGCGGCCGGACGATCCCGGGCGGGACCGGTTCCTGCTGTCCAAGGGGCACGGGCCGATGGCGTACTACGCCGTCCTGGCCGCCAAGGGGTACCTGCCCGTCGACTGGCTCCCCGGCTTCGGCTCCTACGACTCCCCGCTCGGCCACCACCCCGACCGCACACTGGTGCCGGGAGTGGAGATCGGCAGCGGCTCGCTGGGGCACGGCCTGCCGATCGCCGTCGGGACGGCGCTGGGGCTGCGCGCCCAGGGGCGGCACGAGCCGCAGGTGTGGGTGCTGATCGGGGACGCCGAGCTGGACGAGGGCAGCAACCACGAGGCCATCGCCTTCGCCGGGCCCGCCGGGCTCGACCGGCTGCACACCGTCGTCGTCGACAACGCCTCCGCCGGCCACGCCCTGCCCGGCGGCATCGCGGCCCGCTTCGAGGCGGCGGGCTGGTCGGCGGTGACCGCCGACGGCCGCGACCACGAGGCGCTGTACGCGGCCTTCACCGCGCCGCATCCGGGCCGGCCGCACGTGGTCGTGGCCCGGGTGGAGCCGAAGTCCGCCTGACCCCTTCACATCCCGCTCGCCAGGAAGGTACCCCGATGGACACCATGCGTGACCGTTTCGCCCCTGTCGTCTCCCGGCTGCTCGACGAGGATCCGCGCGTGGCGGTGGTCCTCGCCGTGATCGGCGGGGACGCCTTCGCCGGGGCCCACCGCCGCCACCCCGACCGGGTCATCGACGTCGGCATCCGCGAGCAGCTCCTCGTCGGGGCCGCTGCCGGGCTGGCGCTGACCGGGTTCAGGCCCGTCGTGCACACCTTCGCCAGCTTCCTGGTCGAGCGGCCGTTCGAGCAGGTGAAGCTGGACCTCGGGCACCAGGACGTGGGCGCGGTGCTGGTGAGCGCCGCCGCGTCCTTCGACTGGCCGGCCGGCGGATACACGCACATGGCGCCCGGTGACGTGGCGCTGCTCGACACCCTGGACGGCTGGACCGTGCACGTGCCGGGACATCCGGACGAGGCCGAGGCGCTGCTGCGGCACGCGGTGGCCGCCGGGGACGACAAGGTGTACGTGCGGCTGTCCGTGCAGTCGAACGGCCGGGGGCTGCCCGTCGACGGGCAGCGGTTCCTCGCCGTGCGCGAGGGGCGCTCCGGCGTGGTGGTCGCCGTCGGGCCGGTGCTGGACGCGGTGCTCGCCGCCACGGAGGGCCTCGACGTCACCGTGCTGTACGCGACGACCGTCCGGCCCTTCGACGCCGCCGCGCTGCGCCGGGCCACCGGGGCCGCCGGGACGGACGTCGTCCTGGTCGAGCCGTACCTGGCCGGCACATCGACGGCCGCCGCGAACGACGCCCTGTCCGACGTGCCCCACCGCGTGCTGGGCCTGGGCGTGGGCCGCCGCGAGCTGCGCCGGTACGGCCGCGTCGAGGAGCACGTCGCCGCCCACGGCCTGGACGCCCGGTCGCTGCGGGAGCGGATCGCGGGGTTCGTCGGGGGCGGGGCGGCGGGCCGCCGGTGAGGCCGGCGGCCGGAGTTCGCCCCCGGCTTCCGGCCCCCCCTTGTCCCCGGACCGTGCCGCGGGGCACGGACGGCGCCCGGGGCTTCTCAGCCCGCGGCCGGCACCCCCAGCCGGGGATGGGCCTCCAGCAGCCGGGACGGGGCCGCCTGGCGCCAGGAGTCGGCGAGGATGTCGCGCAGTTCGTCCTCGCCGTCGAGCGCGGCGAGACGGACCCTGATCCAGGCGAACTGGGCCTCGTGGCCGGCGATCCAGAACTTCTCCGGCTCGGCCAGCACCAGTTCGTCGCGCTCCTCCTTGGGGCAGCGCACGGCCATGGAGGTCTCGTCCTCGGGCAGCGTGGCGAACATCTTCCCCGCGACCCGGAACGTGGGCATGCTCCAGGCGATCTTCTCCGTGGTGTCCGGCAGGGACAGGGCGATACGGCGTACGTCTTCGGCATCCGGCATGGCAGGCACCGTAGCCGCCGCCACCGACAGTCACCCGCCGGGGGCGCCGGTTCCCACGTGCTTGTAGTAGAGCGTCGTGGGCCGCAGCACTCCCCGGGGGTCCGCCGCGTAGTCGGGGATCACCCCGGCCCGGGTCCACCCGGCGGTGCGGTAGAGGTGCTCGGCCGGGCTGCCGGTCTCGGTGTCCAGGTGGAGCAGCGTGACACCGGCCGCGGCGGCGGCCTCCTCCGCGGTGGCCAGGAGCGCGCGGCCGAGGCCCCGGCCGCGGGCCTCCCGGTGCACCATCAGCTTCACGATTTCGGCCCGGTGGCGGCTGTTGGGCTTGTCGGCGAAGGCGAGGCCGACGGTGCCGGTCACCCGGTCCCCCCCGCGCGCCACCCACACGGCGAGCCGCCCGGCGGCGACCGCTGCGGCCCGCCCCCTCCACCAGGCGACGGCCTCGGCGCCGTCCAGCGGCGCCAGGAAGCCGACCGAGGCGCCGCCGTCCACGGTGTCGGTGAGCAGGCCGGCCAGGCCGTCGAGGGAGTCCAGGAACCGGGCCTCGTCCAGGCGGGTCACGGTCACGGCAGCACCACCGCCAGCACGTACCGCGCCCCCGCGGGGCCGGGACACCGGAACCGGACCGGCCCCCACACCCGCAGCCGCAGGCAGTCTCCGGCGCCGAGCCGGTGCACGACGTCCTGCGCCGTCACGCGCAGGGCGCCTTCCAGGACCCAGATGTGCTGCTCCAGGCCGGGCACCGGCGGCCGGTCGTAGGCGATGTCGGCGCCCGCGGCGAGCCGTCCCTCGACGAGTTCGCCGCGCAACCCGGCGTGCGGCGGGGACACGGAGCGCCGCACGAAGCCGGAGTCCCGGTCCTCCCACACCGGTTGCTCGGCCGCCCGCACCAGCGGGGCCGGCCGTGCCTCGACCTCGCCGAGCAGCTGGGACATGGTCCGTCCGTGGACGGCGCACAGGCGGTTGAGCAGCGCGGCGGTGGGGCTGGTCTCCGCGCGCTCGGCCCGCGACAGGGTGGACCGGCTCACTCCGCTGCGCTGCGCCAACTCCTCCAGCGACCAGCCGCGTTCGGCCCGCAGCTCGGCCAACCGGGCGCCGAGCCGGGCGTCGACGGAGTCCGGGGCCTCCGAAGCCTTCGAGGCGTTTCTCATGTCCGGGAACCTATCCCGGACATGAGACGCCCGGGTTACGGAACGCTCACGCCGGTGCCGCCTCGCCCAGCGCGTCCAGCACCGGGCGGATCAGCGGATGCCCCTCGGCCCCCCGGCGCACGGCGGCGAAGACCCGGCGGGTGGGCGCCACGCCGTCGACCGGGCGGACCACGACGCCGGTCAGGTCCATGCCGCGCAGCGCGGAGCGCGGGACGAGGGCCACGCCCACGTCGGCCGAGGCCAGCGCCACGACCGCGCGGAAGTCGTCCGAGGAGTGCTCCAGCCGGGGCTGGAAGCCCGCGGCCTCGCAGGCCAGCACCACCACGTCGTGGCAGGGGTTGCCGGGGTACGGGCCGATCCACGGGTCCTTGGCCAGCTCGGCGAGCGGCACCTCGCCGGCGTCGGCGAGGCGGTGGGTGACGGGCACGACCGCGTCGAAGGGCTCGGCGTACAGCGGGACGTGGGTCAGCCGGGGATCGTCGGCGGGCGGCGCCCCGCGGTACTCGACGGCGACCGCCACGTCGACCTGCCGGTCCAGCACCATCGGCAGGCTGGCGTCGCCCTCGGCGTCCTGCACGCGGAGGCGGATGCCGGGCGAGGTCGCGGCGAGGCGGGCCACCGCGGGCGCGACGACCAGCGCGATGCCGGTCGCGAAGGAGGCCACGGTGACCGTGCCGGCCTGCCCCGAGCGGTAGGCGGCGAGCTCCGCCTCGGCCCGCTCCAGCTGGGCGAGGACGGCATGGGTGTGGCCGAGCAGGATCTCGCCGGCCGGGGTCAGCCGCACCCCTTTGGCGCCGCGCTCGACCAGACGGTGGCCGGTCTCCTGCTCCAGCGCCGTGAGCTGCTGGGACACCGCCGAGGGGGTCAGGTACAGCGCGGCGGCAGCCGCCGTCACCGTGCGGTGGTCGGCCACCGCACGGAGGATGTGCAGCCGCCGCGCTTCGATCATGCGGACGATTCTCTCAGGTCGCGGGCGTTTTTCGGCCACCCGGCCGGTGTCAGTCGCCCAGCTCCTTCCGCGCCGCCACGAACGCGTCCACCGCGCGGTTCACGTCCTCGGTGGAGTGCGCGGCCGACAGCTGGACGCGGATGCGGGCCTGGCCCTGCGGCACGACCGGGTAGGAGAAGCCGATCACGTACACGCCGCGTTCCAGGAGCAGTTCCGCCATCCGTCCGGCCCGCGCCGCGTCGCCTATCATCACCGGCGCGATGGGGTGGTCGCCGGGGAGGATGTCGAAGCCCTCCTCGGTCATCCGGCGGCGGAACAGCGCGGTGTTCCCGGCGAGCCGGACGCGCAGGTCGTCCGCCGACTCCAGCAGGTCGAGGACCTTCAGGGACGCGGCGGCGATCACCGGGGCGAGGGTGTTGGAGAACAGGTACGGCCGCGAGCGCTGGCGCAGCAGGGCGACGATCTCGGCGCGGGCGGCGACGTAGCCGCCGGAGGCGCCGCCGAGGGCCTTGCCCAGGGTGCCGGTGAGGATGTCGACGCGGTCCATCACGCCGTGCAGTTCGGGCGTGCCGCGGCCGCCGGGTCCGACGAAGCCGACGGCGTGCGAGTCGTCGACCATGACCATGGCGTCGTAGCGGTCGGCGAGGTCGCAGATCTCCCGCAGCGGCGCCACGTAGCCGTCCATGGAGAAGACGCCGTCGGTGACGATCAGCCGGCGGCGCGCGCCGGAGGCGTCCTTCAACTGCCGTTCCAGGTCGGCCAGGTCGCGGTTGGCGTAGCGGAGGCGGCGGGCCTTGGACAGCCGGATGCCGTCGATGATCGAGGCGTGGTTGAGCGCGTCGGAGATCACCGCGTCCTCCGGGCCCAGCAGGGTCTCGAAGACGCCGCCGTTGGCGTCGAAGCAGGAGGAGTACAGGATGGTGTCCTCCTGGCCCAGGAAGGCCGACAGCCGGGCCTCCAGCTCCTTGTGCACCTCCTGGGTGCCGCAGATGAAGCGCACGGACGCCATGCCGTAGCCCCAGCGGTCCAGCGCCCGGTGGGCGGCGGCGAGGACCTCGGGGTGGTCGGCGAGGCCGAGGTAGTTGTTGGCGCAGAAGTTGAGCACCTCGCCCGGGCGGCCGCCGGCGGTGACGCGGACGGTCGCGGACTGCGGGCTGTCGATCACGCGTTCGGGCTTGTGCAGGCCGGCGGCGCGGATCTCGTCGAGGGTGGCGCGCAGGTCGTCGCGCACGGAGTCGAACATTCCAAAGCTCCTGAGCTGTAGGGGGTCACGCGGTCCAGTCGAGGACGACCTTGCCGCCGCGTCCGCTCGCCGCGTCCTCGAAGGCCGCCTCGAAGTCGCGGTAGCCGTACCGGCCGGTGATCACGGGGGCGAGGTCGAGACCGCCCTCCAGCAGCACCGACATCGCGTACCAGGTCTCGAACATCTCCCGGCCGTAGATGCCCTTGAGGGTGATCATCGAGGTGACGATCCGGGCCCAGTCGACGGGGAACTCCTCCGTCGGCAGGCCGAGCATCGCGATGCGCCCGCCGTGGGTCATGTTGGCGATCATGTCGCGCAGCGCCTCGGGGCGGCCGGACATCTCCAGGCCGATGTCGAAGCCCTCGCGCAGGCCGAGTTCCCGCTGCCCGTCGGCGATGGCCGCCCGCGACACGTTCAGCGCCAGGCTCACACCGATCTTGCGGGCCAGTTCCAGCCGTTCCTCGCTCACATCGGTGATCACCACGTTCCGCGCGCCGGCGTGCCGGGCGACGGCGGCGGCCATCAGCCCGATCGGCCCGGCGCCGGTGATCAGTACGTCCTCGCCGACGAGCGGGAAGGACAGGGCGGTGTGCACGGCGTTGCCGAACGGGTCGAAGATCGCGGCGATGTCGAGGTCGACGGGCACCCGGTGCACCCACACGTTGGCGGCGGGCAGGGCGACGTACTCGGCGAAGGCGCCGTCCCGGCCCACGCCGAGACCGACCGTGGCCCGGCACAGGTGCCGGCGTCCGGCCAGGCAGTTGCGGCACTTGCCGCACACCAGGTGGCCCTCGCCGCTGACCCGGTCGCCCGCCTTGACGTCGGTGACGTCCCGCCCGGTCTCGACGACCTCCCCGACGAACTCGTGCCCGACCACCAGCGGGGTGCGGATCGTCTGCCGCGCCCAGCCGTCCCAGGCCCGGATGTGCAGGTCGGTGCCGCAGATGCCGGTCCGCAGCACCTTGATCAGTACGTCGCCGGGTCCGACGGCGGGCTCGGGGACGTCCGTCAGCCGGAGCCCGGGCTCCGCCTTCTGTTTGACCAGCGCCTTCAACGCTACGGCTCCTGACGGGGTGAGACCCCGGCGGCAGGGCGGACCGAAGCGGCCCGCGACCGGGGAGAGCGGTGGAATCGGACAGCAATCTGCCGTACGCCGCCGCCCCGGGTCCATCGAGGTTTTCTTAACCGGCGCCGCAGCTTTCCTTCACGCCGCGCCCGCGCACGGCCGCGGGTGCCGTCAGAGCGGGAACCCGTCGGCCAGCTGCTCCAGCCGCACCGCCAGGTCCGACGCCGTCGCCTTGATGGTCTCCAGGCCGGCCCGGCCCCACGGCCGCGGCTCCGCGTCGGCGACGCACACCGTGCCCAGCACGGTCCCCGTGCCGTCGATCAGGGGCGCGCCCAGATAGGACCGGACGCCGAACTCGTCGACGACCGGGTTGCCCGCGAACCGCGGGTAGTCGCGGACGTCCTCCAGGACCAGCGCCTTGCGGCGGGCCATCACATGGGGGCAGAAACCGTACTCCCGCGGCAGCCGGCGGCCCGGCGCGGGCTTGGCGTGCCGGGCGTCCCGGGCGCTCGCGGTGCGGCCCGCGCCGCCCGGCGTGTGCAGGCCCGCGAAGAACTGCCCGGTTTCGTCGGGGAGGTTGACCACGGCGTACGGCGCCTCGGTCCGCTCGGCGAGGCGGCCCGCGAAGGCGTCGAGGGCGGGCTCCGGGCGCCGGCCCAGGCCGAGCCGGCGCAGTCGCCGGACGCGGGCGGGGGCCTCCTCGTCCGCGGGCGTGAGCAGCAGGCGACCGGCCGGGCGCGGCGGGTCGTAGCTCATGGGCGGATTCCGTCGCCGGGGGCGTGGCGGACATGACGCATGTGCGGCTCCGTGGCGGTGTGCGGGTCACCGGGGGACGCCGTGGCCCGTCGCGGGGGCCGGCGTGCGGGCGATGAGATGGCGGACGAGGGTCAGCAGGGTCTGCACGCCGGAGCTGGAGAGCCGGGCGTCGCAGCGCACGACGGGGACCTGCGGGGGCAGGTCGAGGGCGGCGCGCACCTCCTGCGGGTCGTAGCGGTGGGCGCCGTCGAACTCGTTGACGGCGACGACGAAGGCGAGTCCGCGCTGCTCGAAGAAGTCGACGGCGGCGAAGGAGTCCGCCAGGCGGCGGGTGTCGGCGAGGACGACCGCGCCGAGCGCGCCCTCGCACAGCTCGTCCCACAGGAACCAGAACCGTTCCTGGCCGGGCGTGCCGAACAGGTACAGCACGTGCCGCGCGTCGAGGGCGATGCGGCCGAAGTCCATGGCCACGGTCGTCTCCCGCTTGTTCTCGACGCCGTCGAGGTCGTCGGTCGCGGCGCCGACCGTGGTGAGCAGTTCCTCCGTGCTCAGCGGCGCGATCTCGCTGACCGCGCCGACGAAGGTGGTCTTGCCCACACCGAACCCGCCCGCCACCAGGATCTTCAGGGCGGTGGGGAAGGGGTCGGCGCCGTCGCCGTGGTCAGAGCTGGCGTCGTAGTCCATCGAGCACTGCCTCCAGAAGGGCCCGGTCCGTGGGGTGGTGGTGGACCGCGGGGGGCTTGGCGGTGAGCGCCCCGCGGTCGACGAGGTCCGACAGCAGCACCTTGGTGACCGCCACCGGCAGTTCGAGGTGGGCGGCCACCTCGGCGACCGCGACGGGCGCGCGGCACCGGTCGAGTGCCTGCGCGTGTTCGGGGCCGAGGTAGCCGAGAGGGGTGGCTCCGGTGGCCATCACCTGCGACATCAGGTCCAGTGCGACGGTCGGCCGGGTGCGGCCGTCGCTGGCCGTGAAGGGGCGCACCAGCCGTCCGGCCGCTTCGTCGAGCCAGGGTCCGTCGCCGGCCGCCGCCACGCTCAAGGCCTCGTCGCCGGGGGTGCGGCGGTGTGCTGCCGGGGAGCGGTCACCAGGTACGGGCGGACGCTCTTGACCAGCATGGCCATCTCGTAGCCGAGGACGGCCGCGTCCGCCTCGCGGCCGGCGAGCACCGCGAGGCAGGTGCCGGAGCCGGCGGTGGTCACGAACAGCAGGGTCGAGTCGAGTTCGACGACGACCTGCCGCACCTCCCCGGCGTCGCCGAAGCGGACGCCGGCGCTGCGGCCGAGGGAGTACAGGCCGGAGGCCAGGGCGGCCATGTGGTCGGCGCTGTCCGGGTCGAGGCCGTGCACGGACTTCACCAGCCCGTCGCAGGACAGCAGCACCGCGGCGGTGGTGTGCGGTACGCGCTGCACGAGGCCGCTCATCAGCCAGTCGAGGTCGGATACCTGGGCGGTCTGCGCTTCGCTCGCCATGGTGGGTCTACTCCTTGGGATACGGGGGTCTGCGGGAGCGCTCGGGACGGGGCCGGGGACGGAGGCGGTCATCCGGCCGGTGCGCTCCCGTCGTACCGGGGGGTGTGGTCGGGGCGGTCGCGGGCGCGCCGCCCCGGGTGCGGGGCGCCTCGCCGGACAGGGACCGGGGCGTGCCCGGGGGCGGGGTGTCCGCGGGGGCCGGTTCGGGGTGCGTCGGCTCCCGGTGGCCCGGCTCCGGGTGCTGCCGGGCTTCGGCGAGGCCGATGCCGCGCCGGAAGGCCGCCATCAGGCCGGGGTCGTGGCCGACGGGATCGGCCGGTTCCGGGCGGGGCGGCGGGCCCGCGCGCAGCTGGGGGGCGAGGTGTTCCCGGGCCCGGCGGCGGGGCAGGCCGGGCTTGTCCACGACGGCGCGTGCGGCGGCGTGGCGCGGGGTGAGGGGCGCGCCCTCGTGCGCGGCGAGGGTCCGCCGGTCCTCGGGCCGGACGCCGGGTGCGGCCTCGGCCGGGCCGGGCCGTTCCTCGCGGGCGCCGCGCACCGGCAGCGGGGGCGGCGCGCCGTCGTACGGCGCCGCGGCGCGCTCCTGCGGCGGCCGGGCCGGTACGGCGGGGGCGGTGGGCGTCGTCCGTGTGTCCGGGCCGGCCGCGGGCTGCGGCGGCCGGGGCCGCGGTGCGGGCGCCGGGCCGGCGCCGGCGGTGTCCCGCGGCTGCGCCGGGTCCGTGCCCAGCAGCGCCTGCGGCACCACCAGGACCGCCTGCACCCCGCCGTGGACGGTGGTCTGCAGCCGCACGGCGATGCCGTGCCGCCGGGCCAGCTGGGAGACGACGAACAGCCCGATGCGGCCGTCCGCCAGCAGGCGGCCGACGTCGACCCGGTCGGGGTCGGCGAGCAGGGCGTTCATCCGGTTCTGCTCGTCGGGCGGCATGCCCAGGCCGCGGTCCTCGACCTCGACGGCGAGTCCGGAGGCGACGAGGTTCGCGCGCAGCAGCACCCGGGTGTGCGGGGCGGAGAACACCGTGGCGTTCTCCACGAGTTCGGCCAGCAGGTGGATGACGTCGGCGACGGCGTGGCCGCGCAGGGTGCCCTCGACCGGCGGCACCAGTCTGACCCGCGCGTACTGCTCGACCTCGGCGATGGCCGAGCGCAGCACCTCGGTCACGGGGACCGGGTTGCTCCACTGGCGGCGGGAGACGGCGCCGCCGAGCACGGCGAGGTTCTCGGCGTGGCGGCGGGTGCGGGTGGCGAGGTGGTCGATGCGGAAGAGGCCCTTGAGCAGGTCGGGGTCCTCGATCTCGTACTCCAGCTCGTCGAGGAGGGAGATCTCGCGGTGCACCAGCGACTGCAGGCGCCGGGCGAGGTTGACGAAGACCTCCAGCTTCTGTTCGCTGTCCGCCCGGCTGGACAGCCGGGCGGCCTGGACGACGGCGGCGACGGCGCCGTCGTGCGCGCGGGCCAGGTCGGCGGCGAGCAGTTCGAAGGCGTCGGCCTCGTCGGTGTCCCCGGCCTCGTCGGTGTCCCCGGCCTCGTCGGTGTCCCCGGCCTCGTCGGCGTTCCCCGCCGGGCCGGGGCGCGGCCGGCGCTGCGGCGGACCGTCGCCGCGGCGCAACGACTCGACCAGGGCGCGCAGTTCGTCCTCGCGGCGGGCGGTGGAGCGGCGCAGGGCGCCGACGCGTTCGTGCACGGACCGCGCGGCGCGGTGCGCGGCCACGGCGGCGACCAGGATGCTCGCGAGGGTCACCGCGACCGCGCCGGCGAGTACCGCCCACAGGGCCGGCCCCGGGCGGACCCCGGTGGAGCGGACCGTGAACAGGACGGCCGCGCAGCCGCTGAGGGCGACCGCGACGGGCGGCAGCACGGCCAGGCGCAGCGGGCGGGCCCTGGTGCGCGTCTCGGGCGGCGCGGGGGCGGTGCGTGCGGGCGGCCCGCCGTACCGGCCGCCCGCACGGCGGTCCGCGCGTACGGCCGGAGCGCGCAGGTGGGACACCGATGTCCTCGGCCCGGTCCGGCCGGACGCGCCGGGCCCGACCGGGGTCGCCCGGGGCGCACGGCCGTGCCCGGAACGGGGCGGGTCCGCGTCGGCCTGCCCGGCGGGCGCGGGCGCCCCCGGGCTCCCGGCCGTCGGGTCCGGGCAGCGGGGAGCCCCGTCGTGTCCGCTCGCTCGTCCGCCTTGTACCTGCACCTGGTCAGACCCCGATCCCTGATCCCCTGTGGTCCGCTGCGATCCGCGACGGCGGTTCCCCGGCCCGGCGCTCGGCGTGCCGGGCACGGGTCGTCGCGGTGCCGTCGAGCGGACGCGTGTTCGGCCCTGCGTCGCCCGACCGACACTCACCGTAGTCACCAGCGCATCATGTGCGGGGGGCAGTTGACAAACTCGCCCGGCGAGCGTCCCGCTCTGGTATGAGGATTCGTACGACCGACCGATAAGCCGTTCAGATATCCGTCCAGGAGCCGATCAAAAACGATCTGCCCTGGTCAGACCCGGTAGACGGGGGGGGGGGGGGGGGGGTTGGGGGGGGCGCCCCCCGCCCCCCCCCCCCCCCCCCGCCGCCCCCCGCCCCCCCCCCCCCCCCCCCCCCCCCCCCCCCCGGGGGCC
>NZ_JBITFM010000010.1:46862-122687 GCF_044456065.1 Streptomyces sp. NPDC051041 | reverse complement strand
ACGCCCCAGAACGAAAAAAAAAACGGCGCTCCGCGGGGCGCGGCGGGTCGGGGGGGGGCGGGCGGGAAAGAACACCCCCCCCCCCACCCCCCCCCCCCCCGCCCCCCGTCTCGCCGCTCCGCCACCCCTCGGCCAACCCGCCGGGACGGTCTCGGCTCCTCCGGCGCCCTCGGCCGCACGACCCGGAGCATCACTGAGCGCATCGGCCTTGGCCTCGGCTTTCCGCAGGCCGAGGATGCGGTCGTGGCCTCGCCGGACGTCTCCGCCGCCGGCCCGCCACCCACCGGGATGCGCGCCACGCCGCCACGGCTCGGACGGCTCGGCCGCCGCGGCGGGTTCGAGCGGCTCAGGAAGCGCGCTCCCAGTGGCCGGCCAGGCCGGCGTAGAGCGGGGAGGCGGCGAGCATGTCGTGGTGTGTGCCCACGAGGCAGTCCTGACCGTCCATCAGCAGGACTCGGCGGGCACGACGGGCGGAGCTCATCCGGTGGGCGATGACGACGAGCGCACCGCCTCGGGCGGCGAAGGCGTTCTCCGCCCGGGCCTCCGCGGCCGGGTCGAGGTGACAGGTCGCCTCGTCGAGGACGACGACACGGGCCGGCGAGAGGTGGACCCGGGCCAGCGCGATCAGTTGGCGCTCGCCGGAGGAAAGAGCCGAGGGCGTGTCGATGACGGCGTCGTAACCGCCGAGCCGCTCGACGAGCCCGTGCAGCCCCACGGCGCGCACCGAGGCGTCGATGGCGCAACGGTCGGCGTCCGGCGCCAGGTAGACGAGGTTCTCCCGCACCGTGCCGGCGAAGACGTACGCCTCCTGCGGGATCAGCGCCACCGTGCGTCGCAGGTGGCGCTGGTCGACCTGGTCGAGCGGGACTCCGCCCAGCGCCACCGCACCGGCGTCTGCGGGCTGCAGGCCGGTCAGCAGCAGAGCGAGGGTCGACTTGCCGATGCCGCTCGGCCCCACGACGGCGAGGTGGTCGTCCGGTCGCAGGCGTAGGTTCAGGTCGCGGACGACGGGGTCGGCGTGCGGCCCGTAGGCGAAGGTGACGGCGCGGGCCTCCACCTGGTGGTCCGAGGGGCGGACGCCCGGTTCCGGACCCACGTCGTCCGGTCCTGCCGATACCTCCGCGAGGCGTCGCAGCACCGCGTCCAGCTGGACGCCCCAGGTGCCGACCAGCGCCACCAGGGAGCGCAGCGCCGGGTCGAGCCCGGTGACCAGGTACGTCACGGCTCCGGCCGCCGCCCCCGCCGAGATCCGGCCCTCCTCCACCAGGCCCGGCAGTGCCAGGACCACGACCAGCAGCGGGATTTGGGAGCCGAGCAGCACGATGAGCCGACGCCCGGCAGCGGCCCGGCCGAGCGCCGCGAAGGCCCTGGCCTGTGCGTCGGTGGCCCGGTCCACGGCTGCCCGGGCGCGCGGCCGGGCGCCGCAGGCGACCACATCGCGCAGCGCGGCGAGCACCGGTCCCGCCTCCCCGGCGACGGCCTCGTCGGCGAGCACCACGGCCCGCTGCCGGACGGCGAGGGCGCGCAGCAGGCCGGCGAAGAGCAGCAGCGCGGCGGCCACGAACGGCAGCACGATCAGCGCCACCGCCCCGGACAGAGCGGCGAGGCCGAGTACGGCCGCCACCACGGCGAAGGCAACCTGCCGGGAGGTGCGCAGCAGTGCGGCGACCAGCGACCGCACGCTCTCGACCTGCTCGGTGAGCCGTGCGACGGCCGCCGATCCGTGCGGCTCGCGCCCGGTCGTCCAGGCGTGCAGCGAGGCGGTCACCACCGAGCGCACCAGCGCGTCCCGCAGCGGTTCCACCACCTCGCTCAGCGCCGGGAAGATCCGGCGGACCGCGAACGCCCTGGCCGCCAGCGCCGCGCCCAGCACCAGCAGCCAGCCCACACCGGTCCACGGCCGGTGCGCCAGGAAGCCGCGGTCCAGGGCCGCGGCGAGCAGCACCCCCGACAGCAGCGGCGGTCCGGCCTCCAGCAGCGACCACATCCCGACCCGCAGCAGCGGCCGCGGGCGGGCGGCCAGTTCGGCACGCAGCAGCCGCCATCCGGCCGCGCTCCCGGGCCGTTTCGCCTCCCTCGGCCCCACCCGATCCGACCTCAGCCGGCGACCGGACACGACTCCTCCTTCTCCGGGGCCTGCGCCGGCGTCCTCCCGCCGAAGACCGCCCGGTAGTCCGGGTCGTCCCACAGCAGGTCGTGCCGGCCGGTGGCCCTGATACGTCCGTCCTCCAGCCACACCACCAGGTCGGCCCGGGCGGCGGTCGCGGCCCGGTGCGTGACCAGCACCCTGGTCCGGCCGGCCAGTCCTTCGGTGAGCACGGTCTCCACGCGCGCCGCAGTGGCGGAGTCCAGGCTCGACATGGCGTCGTCGAGGACGAGCAGCCGGGCGTCCCGCGCGATCGCCCGGGCCAGTCCCAGGCGCTGCGCCTCCCCGCCGGACATCGGGGTGTCGGCCAGCGGCGTGCCGTAGCGGCCGGGCAGGCGGTCGACGAACGCCTCGAGCTCCGCCGCACGCGCCGCGGACCGTATCCGGGCCAGGTCGGCATCCGGGCCGGCGTCCGGCAGTCCGTAGGCGATCGCCTCGGCGACGGTGGCGCCGAGCAGTCCGGGCCGGGCGAACGCGCACGCGACGCCGGCCCGAAGGGCGCTGTCGGCCACGTCGGTCAGGGGCTGCCCGTCGAGCAGGACCTCGCCCTCGTCCGGGTCGAGCAGCCGGGCGGCGAGCAGGGCGAGCGTGCTCCGCCCGGCGCCCGAGCGGCCGACCACGGCGAGCAGCGAGCCCGGCGGTACGGTGAGGTCCAGGCGGTCCAGCACGGTCCGCGCACCGGCCCGCACCGTGACGTTGCGGAAGGCGAGTTCGCCCGGCCCGGCGGCCAGCGGCTGCGTGCCGGCCGGCGGGGCGGCGAGGGCGAGCACCTCGGCGATCCGCCGGGCGCCCGCGCGGGCCTGGGCGAGGCCCATCAGGCTGTCGGCCTGGTTGAAGAGGGCCGTGCCGAGCGCGGTGTACGCGGCCGCCGCGAGCAGCTGTCCCGGTGTCACCCGGCCGGCGGCCACGCCGTGTCCGGCGGTCGCCAGCACGGCCACCTCGACCAGCGGCAGCAGCAGGCCCATCCGCCACACCGCGCCCGACTGGGCGTGCCACAGTGCCCGGCCGGACGCCGCCAGGGCCGGCAGCGGCGCCAGCACCCGTTCGATCTCGCGGTCCCCGGTGCCGGCGGCCCGGATCGTCCGGATGCCGTGCAGGGCGTCGGACAGCCGGGCGGCGAGGCTGCCCACGTGCCGCTGGTAGGCGAGGGACAGTTCGGAGGACCGCGCCACGAAAGTCCGCATCACGGCCAGTGCGGGCGCGGCGGCGAGCACGAAGGCGGCGGCGAGCCGCCAGTCGATCAGCCAGAGCGCCGCCACGCCGCCGAGCGAGGTGGCGGCGGCGGTCGCCGCGCCGACCAGGGCGGGTGCGGCGGCGGCCGTCCGGGCGGTGGCGCCGACCAGCCGGCTGTTCAGGTCTCCGGCGGCGAAACTCCGCTCGGCCTGTGGTCCCACGGCCAGGACGTGACGGATCAGCAGCCGCCGGAGCTCGGCGGTGACGGCCGCCGTCGCGGCCGGGCCCGCCGCGACGGCGAGCATGTCGGCGAGCGTGGCGAGCAGCAGCAGCGCGGCCAGCAGGACCGCGGCGGGGCCGAGGGCGGTGCCGCGCAGGGCGGCGTCGACGGCGGCGGCGGCCGCGGCGGGCAGCGCCAGCCCGGCGCCGGCGGCGGTGAGAGTGGCGAGCGCGAGGGCGCAGGTCCAGCCGGGGGCGCGGCGGACCGCCCGGTACAGCAGGCGGTCGGCCTCGCGCTGGGGGCCGGCCGGATGCCCGCCGGCACTGCGGCGGATCAGGCGGAGCTTCATCCGTGCTCTCCTCTCGTCGGGGCCCAGCGGCTCGGAGCGGCGAAGGGGCCGGGACCGGCCACCGTGCGGGTCGTCCCGCCCGGCAGCCGGACCCGGCCCTGTGCCGACGCAGCGGCGGGACTGCGGTCAGCCGGTCCAGGTGCAGGTGAACCAGCAGGTGTCCTCGCAGCGGTCCAGGCCCGCGGGCTCCTCCTCCGGCAGCTGCTGAAGGGCGTCCAGGTCGAGCTCCAGCTCCACGTTCACGACGGTGTTCCTCTCCACGGATGCGATGGGTACGACGGTTCGTGCGGTGCTGCGATCAGCCGGTCCAGGTGCAGGTGAACCAGCAGGTGTCCTCGCAGCGGTCCAGGCCCGCGGGCTCCTCCTCGGCGAGCTGCTGCAGCGCGTCCGGCTCCAGGTCGATGTCCATGGCGTGTCCTCCTCTCTGTCGGATGGGGTGGGACGAGGTGCGCCGTGGTTCGGCGCTCCTCCGCGGGGCGTCAGAACGCGCCGGTGCGGAGGAAGTCGGTGATGGTCTCCCGTACGGCGGGGCCGGTCGAGCCACCGGGCGGGTAGTGGCCGGCTCCGGGGACCTCGCGGTAGGCGAAGTCGATGCCGGGGCGGCGTCCGAGCGCGGTGAGCCGGTCGCGCAGGTCCCGGGACTGGCCGACCGGGACGACGTCGTCGCGGTCGCCGTGCACGACGAGCAGCGGGGTGCGGAGCCGGTCGGCGAGCCGCCACACGTCGCGGCCGGTCGCGCTCTCGCCCTCGACGGGCGCGGCCAGCCGGGCGAGCAGCGCGCGCACGCCGGGGGAGGCGGCGGCGTGCAGCCGGGGGACCGACAGGAACGGTGCGACGACCGCGCAGCGGGCCCAGCGTCGCGGCGTGTCGGCCGCTGCCAGCAGGGCGAGCCACGCTCCGTAGCTGTTGCCGTAGAGCGAGGGCGGTTCCAGGCCCGCGGCGGACCGGTGGTCGGCGAGCTGCCGGCCGACCTGGCGGACGTCCGCCAGGTCGGCTCCGCCCCAGTCGCCGCGGATCGCGTCGCGGTGGGCGGTCCCGTACCCGGTGCTGCCGCGCTGGTTGAGGGCGACGACGGCGATCCCGGCAGCGGTGAGGTCGTGCAGCAGCGGGTCGTACTCCAGGTGCCAGGCGGTCTCCGGTCCGCCGTGGAGCGCCAGCACGGTGTGCGGCCAGGTCCGCGGGTCGCCGTGCACCACCGCCTCCAGCGGCCCGTCCGCCCCGGCGAACTCCAGGGTCCGGACCACCGGGTGGTCCGCTCGCGGCCCGGTGGCGGCGGCTCCGGCCCGGGCGGTGACCGCTTGGACGGTGACCGGGCCGATGGGCCGATCGGGTGTGGAGCGGACCAGGTGCAGGCCGCTTCCGGTCCAGCGTGCCTGCTCCCTGAGGGTGCCGGCCGGGCCGGGGAGCACGGTGGTGCGGTCCGCGTCCAGATCGTGGACGAGCAGGTCGCTGACCGCCCCCCGGTCGGACCTGACGGCGAGCCGGCGGCCGTCGGGGGCGAGGGCCAGTGGCCGTACGCTCCCCGGCAGCGCGTTGAGGCCTTCGGGGTACCGGGGCGGCCGGCTGCCGTCGGCGGGCCGCAGGGCGAGCCGGTACGGGCCGTCGGCGGGGACGGCGGTCACCAGCAGGCCGGATCGCGGGCAGGCGAGGAGCAGCCGTTCCCCCGGGACCGTGCCCGGCAGGGCTCCGGTGGCTCCGGTGGCGGTGTCCAGGACGACGCTGCGTGTGCCGTCCTCGCCGTACAGCACCCCGGCGAGGGTGCTGCCGTGGTCGTCCAGCCACGTGCCGCCGAGCAGTACTCCGGGGAGGCGCGTGATCTCCTCCAGCCGCGGTCCGGGGCCGGTCAGGCGCCACACCGTGGAGCGGCGGGTGGTGTCGGTGCCGACGAGCAGCGCGAGGCCGTCGGGGCCGGGGCAGGGCAGCAGCCGCAGGGCGGGATGGTGAACGGTGCCGAGCGGGCGCACCCCGTCCGGTGCGTCGGTCAGCAGCTCGTGCCGGCCGGAGCCGCTGCGGCAGAGCAGCAGCCGCCCGTCGTCGGTGGGCAGGCACTGGGTGCGCGGGCTGTCGCCGTCGCCCGCGGCGGGCAGCGGCTGCCGGCGGGGCGTCCCCCCGGTCAGCGACCACAGCTCCGGGGTGCTGCGGCCGGCGTCGTCGACGGCGAGGCAGGCAAGGTGGGTGCCGTGGGCAGAGAAGGTGAAGCCAAAGCGGGTCCGTACGGCCGTCGGCGGCGCGAGGGCGGTCATCGTCCGGCCTCCTGGCGGGTGCCCGCCGCGGTGGTGAGCGTGTCGCCGTACGGGAGGTCGGGCAGCCAGGGGCGGGGGCCACCGTACTGGAGCCGGTGCAGGAAGTCGAGGGCGCCCGCCGAGCCGGTCTGGTAGTCGGCGAAGACCTCGGTGTGGGTCTCGTCCGGGATGAGCTGCCGCCCGTCGCGCACGGTGTGGCGCGCGTCGATGCAGGCGGCCAGCTCCTCGGCCTGTTCGAGGTAGCGGGGCTCGCCCAGCAGATGGGCGAGGTCGAGCAGGAACTGGCCGTTGCCGGCGAGGCCGTGACAGGCCGCGGCGGAGGTCTGCCAGCGGTACCGCAGGACAGCGGCCGCCGCCGCCTCGGCCGCCTCGCGGAACCTGGTCTCGCCCGTCGCCGCCCACAGGCGGACCAGGAAGGTGCCGATGCCGGAGGAGCCGCTGCACCAGTTGGGCAGGCGGGTGGCGGGCCCGGTGCTCTCCCCGGTGCCCCACCAGGCGGCGTCGCCGTCGCGGTCGGCGGCGGCCAGCAGCGTGTCGCCCGCCTGGACGGCGAGGTGATGCAGGTCCTCCCGCCCGGTGACGGTCGCGGTGGTGAGCAGGAAGGTGCCGACGCCGGCGGTGCCGTGTGCGAAGCCGTGGTGGGTGACGCCGGCGAGGGCGGAGTCGAAGCCGGCGGGTATCGGCCAGCGCGCGCCGCCGGTACGGTCGGCGGCCCCGGCGAGGCCGTCCGCGCACCGTTCGGCCCGGCTCAGGAACTCGCCGTCGCCGGTCGCCCGCCACAGGTGCAGCTGGGCGAGGCCGGCTCCGGCAGCGCCGTGGCAGACATCGGGATTGGGCCAGTGCAGCGGTACGCGGGCGGCGAGCGCCGTGGCGCGGGCGGCCATCGCGTCGTCGCCGAGGACGCGGGCGGCGTCGTGGAGCGCCCAGGCAGTGCCCGAGCGTCCGAAGTACAGGCCGGGGAGGACGGTGGGTTCGGCGGTCAGGGCGCGGTCGAGCCATTCGGCGGCGGTCGCGAGGCCCTCCCGGGCCCGGGTGTCACGGGCCGCCAGGCGGGTCAGCAGGGCGATCGGCCCGGCGGCGCCGTGCTGTACGGCGCAGGGGTCGGTGGTGGCGCCGAACGCGCCGGTGGGCCACAGGCGTTGCGCATCCGGCCGCATGGTGGCCAGCAGGTGGTCGAGCCCATCGGCAAGCAGCCGCTCCCGCCGCCCGGCGGCGAGCCCGGCCCCCTCTCCGGGGGCGTCCGCGACCGGTCCGGGGGCGGCTTCCGCCCGTCCGACGCCGGCGAGCGCGGTGCGGACCTCGTCCAGGCCGGGCCGGAGCGACGGGTCCTCCCGCAGGAGGGCCAGTATCAGGTCCTGGGTGCGCCGTACGGCGGGGCTGCGCACGGCAGCGGCCGCGAGCAGCGCCGCCGTCCGGGCCTGCGACGACCGCCCTGGCGCGTCGTCGGGGGCGAACACCGGGTCGGCCCCGGTCGCGAGATGGAACAGGACCGCGCCGAGGCTGAACAGGTCGGCCGTCGGGGCCGGGGCGGGCGCCCAGCGTTCGGCGGCCATCTGCTCGGGTGCGGCGTACCCGGGTGTGCCGGCCCGGTTGACGTGCGTGCCGGGGCGGACGGCGAGCTCCAGGTCGACCAGGCCCACCTCGCCCTGCGGAGTGATCATCAGGTTGTTGGGGGTCAGGTCGCGCAGCACCAGCCCCTGGGCGTGCACCGCCGCCACCAGGTCGGTGACCGCGCGGCCGAGTGCGGCAAGCTGCCCGAGCGGCAGGCCGGTCAGGCCCGCCTCGCCGGTGAACCGCTCGGCGGTCCAGCGGCGCAGCGGAACGCCGGGGACGACGCTCTGCGCCAGGAACAGGTCCTGCCGGTGGTCGAACAGGGCTACCTTGCGCGGAGCGAGGCCGAGTGGTCCGAGCTGGTCGAGGACGGCGGCCTCGCGGCGCAGCGCGTCGCGGGCGTCCTCCCCGTTGAGCCGGGCGGCAGTGTGCCGGCGGGCCTGCTTGACCACCACCTCGGCGCCGGTGGTGCGGTCGGTGGCCCGGAACACGCCGCCCTTGTTGGCGTGCCGGATCGCGCCCCGTACCAGGAAGCGGTCGGCGAGCAGGAGGGCCCGGCGCGGAGGTCCGGCCGGGCGGCTGGGCTGCGGGAAGGGGATGTCGGCCCAGGCCGGCGGGGTGAAGGCCGGCCTGCGCTCGTCGCGGACGGCGCTGCCGTCGGGGGCGGTCAGCCGGATCTCGTAACTGCCGTCGTTGGTCAGCACCCGCCGGCCGCGGAACGCGCCGTAGCGGTAGTGCACCAGGCTTCCGGCGCGGTAGGGACGGTCGGAGAGGATCTCCTGCCCGGGCAGCCCGGCGGTCGCCCGGTCGAGTGCTTCGGCGACCTTCAGCGCGTGCTCGTCGGAGTCGGGGTACGCCGTGAGGAACTTGCCCGCGCCGGCCCGGTCGTACCGTCCGGAGACCAGCGCCTCGGCCCGCTCCAGCGTGCCGGCGAACTTGAACGCGCAGCCGAACCGGAACAGCTCCCCGGCGGCGCGGACCAGCACCAGCGGCGCGGACAGCGGGGTCGCCGAGACGTGCAGCTTCCAGCCCTGCGGGCGGGGGCGGTGGTCCGGGGGCAGCAGCCGGGTCCAGAACTCCTCGGTCCGCAGCTCCCACCCGGTCACGCCGTCGCGCTCCATGACCAGGCGGACCTGGCCGGCCAGCGGGAACCCGTCCCCGCCGCCGTCCGGTACGCCCACCCGCTCCTTCTGCTCCGCCACGTCGATCGCCTCTCCCCCGTGCCGTTCCGTTCCGGGCACCACGGTGCTGTGCCGGCGCGGCCCGGCACAGAGCAGGCGGTTACTCAACCGGGCGCCGTCACCTGCTCAACGCCGTCGGCCGGTTCCGGCGCGCCGGGCTGTGCGCGGCCCCTGGCGTTGCGACCATGCGGGTGGCACCGATGTCTGAACCGGGGGGAACCGATGTCAGCCGAGCACCGACGCATACCCATGCCCTTCGTCGGGCGCCGCACCGAACTGGCCGGACTCCGTGCCGGCCTGCGCCGCGCGTCCTGCCGGGCGGCGGTCCTCACCGGGCCGCCGGGGGTGGGCAAGAGCCGTGCGGGGGAGGAGTTCCTGCTGGCGGCCGGTCCGGCCGGCCATCGGGTCTGGCGGATCAGGGCGACCGAGGCCGCGGCGTCCGTTCCGCTGCTGGCGCTCGCCCCGCTGCTGCCGCCGGCGCACTCGGACGACCCGGTCGAGCTGTTCCGCGAGGTGGCGGGGCGAGTGGCCGGCCCGGGCCCGCGGCCGGTGGTCCTCGTCGACGACGTCCACCGGCTCGATCCGTCGTCGATGTCCCTGCTCGGTCTGCTGGCCGAGCAGGCCGGTCTGTTCCTGGTCGCCACCCTGCCCGCCGAGGCCGACCTCCCGGAGGTGCTGCGGGCCTGGTGGCGGCAGGGCACGCTGCACCACGTCCCGCTGGGCCCGCTGGACCGGGACGAGAGCGCCGAGCTGCTGCGCGCGGCGCTCGGCGGGCTCGTGGCCGCCCCGGCCCGGCACGCCTTCGACGAGGCGGGCCGCGGGAATCCGCTGCTGTTACGGGAGTTGCTGCGGACGGCGGTCGGCGCCGGCGCCCTGCGCGAGGTCGGCGGGGTGTGGTGCCTGGACGGCTCGCTCGACCAGCTGACCGTGGACGGCCTGGTCCCGGACCTGCTGCGCACGCTGCCCCGCGACCGGCGCGCCGTGCTGGAGCTGCTCACCTGCTGCGGCCCGGTCGGCCTGGACGACGCCCTGCGGACCGCCTCGCCGGACGCTCTGGAGGAGCTCGAGGAGCTGGACCTGGTCACCGTCTGGACCGACGACCGCCGCGCCCAGGTCGCCCTCGCACACGGCTGGCACGCGCCGCTGCTGCGCGCCCGCACCCCGCTCCTGCGCGCGCGGTCCCTGCTGCTGGAGCAGGCGGCCAGGGTACGCGCGCACGGCGCCCGCCGGAGCGGCGACGAACTGGCCCTGGCCTGCTGGGAACTCGACGCCACCGGCACGGCCGACCCCGGCCTGCTGGTACGGGCGGCGACCCAGGCGCTGCGCAGTGACGACGTGGCGACCATGTGCCGCCTGGCCAGGGCCGCCCTGGCGCACGGCCCGCACGTGGAGGCCGGGGTGATGCTCGGTGAGGCGCTCGGCCAGCGGGGCGACTTCGACGAGGGCGTCCCGGTTCTCCGGGACGCCTTCGCGGCCGCCCGGACCGAGCCGGAGGTGCAGGCCGCCGCCGCGACCCTGGCGCAGCACCTGTTCTACGGTCTGGGACGGCTCGACCAGGCGCTCGCGGTGCTCGCGGAGGCAGCCGGCCGCATCGGCGCCCGGCCGTCGCTCGCCGCCTGCGAGGCCGCCCTGCTGTCGGCGGCGGGCCGCACCGGGGAGGCCGTCGAGGTGTTGGCCCGCCGCGGCTCCCGGGAGCGTCCGGCGGCGGGTGCCGCGGACCAGTCCGCGGTGCTGGAGCTCCAGGCGCGGGTCCGGGTGGAGATGGCGTCCGGCCAGGTGGAGGACGCGGTCGCCACCTGCCGCGAGGCTCACGACGTGCACCGCCGCCTCACCGAGCGCTCCGCCGTGTACTACCCGGCCCGGAACCTCTACCTGCTGGCCGTGGCCCTGCTGGAGAGCGGCCGGCTCCACGAGGGTGAGGAAGCCGCCCGCGAGGGGCAGGAGGCCATGCTCAGGATGCCGGTTCCGGCGCTCACCGCCTGGTTCCCGTGGGCGCGGGGCCGGATCGCGCTGGAGCGCGGGCGGGTCGCGGCGGCGCTGGCGCACTTCCGCGAGTCCCGCGCGCAGGCGCGGCTGCGCGGGCAGCCGTTCGTCGAGCAGCGCGCCCTGGCCGGGCTGGTGCTGGCTGCCGCCCAGCTCGGGCGGATTCCGCCGGAGTCCGCCGAGCTGGACGAGGCGGCAACCGGGCCGAACTCGCCGCTGCGCCAGCAGGACACGGTCCGGGCCCGGGCGTGGGCGGCCTTGTGCGCGGGCAACCTGCCGACGGCGTCCGGGATGCTGCGCTCCGCCGTCGACCGGGCGCTCGCGGACGGTGAGGTGACCGCCGCGGTGGCGATGCTCGACGACCTGGTGCGCTGGGGAGCCGACGGCGAGGCCGACCGGCTCGCGGCCGTGGCGGCGCGCGTGCAGGGCCCGCACGCGGCGGCGCGGGCGGCCCTCGCCGTCGCCGTGCGCGACGCGCGGCCGGAGGCGATGGAGGCCGCCGCGGAGCGGTTGCGGGAGCTCGGCGCCGAGCTGCGGGCCGCCGAGGGTTTCGTGTCGGCGGCCCGCGCCTGGCAAGCCGCCGGGCACCGGACCCGGGCGGCCCGCGCCTCCCAGCGCGCCCTGGCGCTGCGCTCGCTCTGCGAGGGTGCCGTCACCCCGGGGCTGAGCCCGCTGCCCGGCGCGGATCCGCTCAGCACCCGGGAGCGGCAGATCGCCCTGATGGCGGCCCGGGGCAGGACCAGCCGGGAGATCGCCGAGGAGTGCGTGCTCTCCACCCGCACGGTCGACAACCACCTACTGCGGATCTACCGGAAGCTGGGGATATCCAGCCGCGCCGACCTGCCGGGCATCCTCCTGTCGCCCCGCACCGTCTGATCCGGCCGGGGCCGGTCACCCGGCCGGGTGACCGGCCCGTGCGGTGGCCGTCCAGGGTGCCGCGCGGCGGGGACGGCGCTTGGTCACGGCGGTCGCCCCGGCGTGTCCGCGAAGGGCCGGAGAGCGAACGCCCGGCGATCGCCGAGCGGCCGTGTCGTCGCGGGGCGCCGGCCGGCCCGTCGGCGAAGGCCGCGCTCCCTCGGCATGAGCGCCGGGAGCCGTACCCGGCGTCCCGGGCCTTCCGACCACCCGGACGAGCGGGGCGGGCCCACCGGGAAGGCGCGCAGCGATTCCGGGGCGGCCGCCGCTCGGGGGCGGCGGGAGAGCCGCGTCGTACGGGGCTCCCGGACCGGCACCGACCGGCCTGCCATGAACACGTCTTGCACGTCAACCCCCCGGTAGGTCATACTCCGCTTCCCCCCACAACCACTGATCACGACCGTCCGCGAGCCCCCCTCGCGCCGGCCGCGACCAGCCGCGGCACCCGTGTCGCCGCACCCGACGCCGTCAACCCGATATCCCGTGGGGGCCCCTGCCCGATGGGCGTGACCTTGCGCGCGCTGCGCGCTCTCCTGCTGCTCGCCGGCTTCTACCTGCTCGGCGTCCTGCTGCTGGCGGTGCTCGCCGGCCTTGACTACCTGCTGTATCTGCACGCTCCGTCGGGCGTCGCGGCGAAGCTGTACCTCGTCTCCGTGCTGCTGGCGATTCCGCTGGTCCGCGGCCTGTTCATGCTGCGCACGCCGAAGGCGGAGGAAGTTCCCGGCCTGCCCGTCACGGAGGCCGACGAGCCCGCGCTGTGGCGCACCGTACGGGAGCTGGCCGACCGGATCGGCACGCGCGCGCCGTCCCGCATCCTGCTGACGCCGGACGTCAACGCGGCCGTCGCCGAGGACGCCCGCCTGCTCGGCCTGCTGCCCGGCCCGCGCCGCCTCCACCTCGGCGTGCCCCTCCTCCAGGGGCTGACGGAGGCCCAGCTCCGGTCGGTCCTCGCGCACGAACTGGGCCACTACTCGCACGCCGACACCCGCCTGGCCGCCGTCGTCCTGCGCGGCCGTGCCCAGATCCTGCGCACCGTCGGGCACTTCGAGGAGCTCGCCGGGAAGAGCGCGGCACGCGAACGGGCCCGGCAGGAGAAGAAGAACGCCAGGGCCGCGGCCAAGGGCAAGAGGACGAGCGAGGTCGACACCCGGCACCGGGGCGTCACGTACCGCGCGATGGCCCGGATCTACACCGCGTACGCCAAGCTGTACTTCCGCGCCACGCTGGCCGGCGCCCGTGGCCAGGAGTACGCCGCCGACGCCGCGGCCGCCCGGATCGCCGGCCGGGACGCCACCGCCTCGGCCCTGCGCGAGATCCCCGTGCTGGACGCCGCGTTCGGGTTCTACACGCGCCACTACGTCACCCTGGGCGAGGACGCCGAGCTGCTGCCGCCGCGCGGTGAGGTGTTCGGCGGTTTCGGCCGGATGCTGAGCGCCCGTCAGCTGGAACTGGCCGGGCTGCGCACCGAGCTGCCGACCGGGCCCGCCTCGCCCTACGACTCCCACCCGCCGATCGCCGACCGCGTCCGCCGCGTCGAGGAGCTGCCCGCCGACCACCGCACCGACGAGGGCAGGGGCGCCGCCGTCGGCCTGCTGTCCGACCCCGAACGGACCCTGGCGGCCCTGGAGGACGCGGTCCTGACCGAGGAGGTGCGGCGGTTCCGGCGCACGGCCGGCTGGCCGGAGCTGCTCGACGGCTCGATGGCCGTCCAGCTCGCCAACCTCGACACCCCCCTGCACCGGGCCCTGGCCATGTACACCGGGACGCGCCCGACCCTGCCCGCCCTGCTCGACCTGATCGACGACGGCCGGCTGTGGCAACTGGCCCGGCGGCTGCCGCTGTCCGACGAGGCGGCGGCCGCGAAGGGACGCGCCTTCCGGGAGTTCGCGCGGCCGGCCCTGGCCACGTCGCTGCACCGCATGGTGCTGGCCGAGTTCAGCGCACGCGCCCGGCTGCGCTGGGAGTTCTCCTGGGAGCGGGCGGCGACCGCGCGGCTGCTGCCCGCGCCGGGGCAGCCCGCGCCGCCGGCCGACACGACGTTGGACGACCTGATCGGTCCCGCCGTGGCCGCCGCGGTCGCCGACCACCCGGACACCGGCCCGCTGCGCGCCCTGCTGCCCCTGACTCCGACCGACCCCGCGAACCGAGAAACGGACACTCCCCGATGACCGTAGTGCTGTGGATCCTGGTGATCCTGGCCGTCCCCACGCTGATCTTCTTCGGATGGCTGGCCTGGGTCTTCCTCAGGGAGTTCTTCTCCCCGAGCCATGACGAGGACGCCGCCGCCGAGGCGGCCGGGAAGCTCGGCCTGCTGCCCGCCGACCGGCAGAACACCGAGCACGCCGGCCCGCTGCCCGCGGGCTGGGACACGGCGCTGAGCCGCGTGAGCGGCGGCGACTGGCAGGCGGCGGCCGAGCTGCTGCGAGGCATCGGGCGGGACTGGGACCGGCGGTCGATGGCCGTCGGGGAGCTGGCGGGGCTGGCGGCGGAGGACGACACCTGGCTGCTCGCCTGGGAGGCCGCCCGCCCCGACGACCCGGACGCCGCCGTGGTCCGGGCCAGCAGCACGATCACCCTGGCCGGGCGGATCCGCGGCGCCAAGCGGGCCGAGTACACGACGCAGGAGCAGTTCGCCGGCTTCCACCGGATGCTGCACCGCTCCCGCGACGAGATCGCGCGGGCCGCGGCGCTCGCCCCCGACGACCCCACCCCGTACGTCACGGAGATCTCGGTAGCGCTCGGCCTGGGCTACCCGCACGCCGAGATGGACAAGCTGTGGGCGGAGATCACCGCACGCGCCCCGCACCACTACGAAGGGCACTGGCGGGCGCTCCAGTACTGGTGCAAGAAGTGGCGCGGCTCGGAGCGGCTGGCCATGGAGTTCGCCGAGCAGGCCGCGGCGAAGGCGCCGCTGGGCAGCCTGCTGACCGTGCTCCCGCTGGTCGCCCACTTCGAGCACGACGAGTCCGACGACGCCGAGGGCGACCGCACGCCCGAGATGGTGGCGCGGGTCGACGCGGGCCTGGCGGACGCCGCCGCGGCCGACCCGACCCATCCGCGGCTGCCGGAGCTGCGCCACCTGCTGGCGTACTACCTCTCGCTCCAGGACCGGGACGAGATGGCGATCGAGCAGTTCCGGCTCGTGGACGGTCATGTGAACGCGCTGCCCTGGCGCTACCGGGGCAGCGGCGCCGACATGACGGCGTACTACTGCGCGATCCGCGACTCGTCGGCGCAGGCGGTCGCCGCCACGGGCTGACGGCGGCGGGATGCGGGGGCGGGATGCGGGGGCGGCACTGGGCCGTCCGTCGAGTGCCGCCCCCGCGCGGTCCCGGGGAAGAAGGAGTTCCGCCCTGCTTCCGGCGGGGCCGCCGGGATGCCGGCACGCGCCTCGGTTCGTCCGCGGTCAGCTCTCGCCCACGAGGTCGAGGCCGTCACGGGACGTCTCCGGGGTGGTCTCCGGAACGGGCCACTTGCGGTTCAGCGGCAGGGACACCTCCCGCCACCAGGGGCGCGTGGGGAGGTCTCCGCCGGGCTCGAAGGGCCGGCCCGGGACCGGGACGGCGACCGCCTGTCCGACCGCGTCGGCCGCGGCCAGCGTCCACTCCCCCGGCTCGGCCCAGGGGTGCGACGCGAGGTTGAACGTCCCCCAGTGGATCGGCAGCAGCACCCCGCCCGGACCGCCCCCCTGCAGGTCGAGGTGGGCCCGCACCCCCTGGGCGGGCGTCATGTGGATGTCCGGCCACGGCCCGGGCAGCGGCGTGGAGTCCGTGTGGTCCTTGGGCCAGAACTCGCTGTACGCGCCGATCTGGATCATCGTGGCGTCGAACGGGCCGTGCCCGGCGCCGATGTCCTTGAAGCCCTCGAAGTACCCGGTGTCGCCACTGTGGTAGACCCGGTGCTCCTCACCGGCGACGACCCAGGAGGCCCACAGCGTGTGCTGGGTGTTGCGCAGGCCGCGGCCGCAGAAGTGGCGGGCCGGGGTGGCGGTCAGGGTGAGGCCGCCGACCTCCGTCGTCTCGTGCCAGTCCAGCTCGCGCAGCCGGCCGGCGGAGACGCCCCAGTGCTCGAGGTGGGCGCCGACCCCCAGCGGCACGGCGAAGAGGGTGTCCGTGCCGGCCAGCTCCTTGATCGTGGGCATGTCCAAGTGGTCGTAGTGGTCGTGCGAGATGACGACGACGTCGACCGGGCCGAGCGCGGCGAGCGGCACCGGAACCGGGTGCAGGCGGCGGGGTCCGGCGAAGGCGAACGGCGAACAGCGCTCGCCCCACACGGGGTCGAACAGCACCCGCCGCCCGTCGATCTCCGCCAGCACGCTGGAGTGGCCCATCCAGGTCAGGCGCAGCCCGGTGGCGGGGGGCCGGGATATGTCGGCGAGCGTGGTGGCGTGCACCGGGACGGCGCCCCGCGGGGCGCGGCGGGCGCGCGCCTCCCGGTCGAGGTAGACCTTCGCGAGGTCCTTCCCCGAGCCGGAGGGCCGGGTCCGGGTGGGGCCGCCGGGGTTCTGGAACACCCCGTTCGCGAAGTGGGGCGATCTGCGGATGCGCGCCATGCGCTCCCCGCTCGGGTCCACACCGAAGGCCGCGGGCCGCAGCGCGCTGACCCCCGAGTTCAGGGAACGGAAACCGGCCACGGTACCTCCAGGTGGGGTCGATCAGGCCCTCCATTATGGCCGCCCCCGTCGGCCCGCCGGTCCGCTTCGCCGTTCCCGCCGCTGCCGCGTCCGGGCCGCCCGCGCGGTGTCCGTGAGGGCGCCCGCGCGAGGCGCCGCGGCGGCCGCTTCCCCGGCGGGCCCGCCGGGCGGCAGCGCCGGCCGGGCGCGGGGCCGTACCGTCCGCGCCCGGCCGGCGACACGGCTCGCGCGACGGCCCGCCGAAACGGCCGCGGGCCGGGAGTCCTCCGCCCCCGGAGCCGGAGGTCTCCGCTCGGTGAGGACCTGGAAGGCCGGACCGCGCGTCCTGCGCCCCGGGGCCGGGGGTCTGCGGGCGGGTCACGGGCCCGGGAGACCCCGGGCCGCCCCGCCCCTGCTCAGCCCCGGCTCAGGCCACCGAAGCGATCCGCATCCTGATGTCCTCCAGCGCCAGCCGCCCCTTCGCCGTCACCCGGTCCCCGGACGACTCCCCGCGCAGCCGGCGCCCGATCCACGGCACCAGGTAGTCGCGCGCCCACTGCACGTCGTCCCGGCGGATCTCCAGGGTGCCGCGCGGCGGCAGCGGCGGCCAGGGCTGCTCCGGGTCGGCCGGCACCTCCAGGCCGAGGACCTGTCCGGCGCGCAGCGCCACGCGCGTGTGCCCCTCGGGCGACAGGTGCAGCCGGTCGGCGTCCCAGGCCCTGCGGTCCTGGACGCTCCGGAGCGACCACAGGTCGAGCACCGGACAGCCGTACCGGTCGGCGATGGCCCGCACGTGCCCGTTGTACGTGGCGATCTTGCCCCGCAGATGCTTGAGCACGGGCACCCCGCGGGTGTCGAAGCCGGTCGTCACCATGACGGTGCCGGCCGCCTCGGTGAGCGCGGCGACCGCTCGTTCGAAGCGCTCGGCCACGTCGTCCGGGTCGGTGCCGGGCCGGATGATGTCGTTGCCCCCCGCGCAGAACGAGACCAGGTCCGGTGCCAGTTCGACGGCCCGCGGCACCTGGTCCGCCACGATCTGGTCGAGCAGTTTGCCGCGTACGGCGAGGTTGGTGTAGGTGAAGTCGCCTTCCGGCCTGAGGTCCGCGAGCAGCACGGCGAGCCGGTCGGCCCAGCCGACGAACGCCCCGTCGGGGCCGGGGTCGCCGACGCCCTCGGTGAAGCTGTCCCCCACCGCAACGTACGACCCGATCACTGATCTGCTGTCACTCTTCGAATCGTCTGCCACATGACCATGATTCACCGCGGAATGTGACCTACGCGACCGTAAGGAGGGGTTGACGGTCGGTGAGATAAGCCACTCCTAAAGTGTTGGCCAACTCCGGAATAGGGCTTCGTCCAGGGGCGTTGGCGCCCCGGACCCGCTGCTTCCGGGGCGCGGCGGCCGGACCCGGGGACCGAAAGGCCGAAGGCCGGACCCGGGGATCGGGGTCCGGCCTTCGGCGGCTCGTCGGGCAGGCGGTGCCGGCCGGCGTCAGATGGAGACGCCGTGCGAGCGGAGGTAGGCCACCGGGTCCACGTCCGAGCCGTAGTTCGGCGTGGTGCGGATCTCGAAGTGCAGGTGCGGCCCGGTCACGTTGCCGGTCGCGCCGGACAGGCCGACCTGCTGACCGGCGGTCACGGTCTGACCGGTCGAGACCGAGAGCGAGGACAGGTGGGCGTACTGGGCGTAGTGGCCGTCGTCGAGCTTGATGACGACCTGGTTGCCGTACGCGCCGCCCCAGCCCGCGGAGACGACCGTGCCCGCGGCCACCGCCTTGAGGGAGGTGCCGGTCGGGACGACGAAGTCGACACCGGTGTGGTAGCCGCTGGACCACATGCTGCCGGCCACGCGGTAGGCGGTGCCGACGCCGGCGCCGCTCACCGGGAGGGTGTAGCCGCTGGAGGCGTTCGTGGTGCCGGCGGACTGCCCGGCGGCCGCGTCCTGCTCGGGGGACGCCTCCGACGAGGGCTTCGACGAGGCGGACTGCGTGGACTCGGAGGGCTGCGCGGGCTGCGCCGACGGCTTCGCCGCGGAGGACTCGGGGGACTCCGACCGGGAGGAGGACTCGGCGGCGCTCGTCGCGGCCTTCTTGCCGAGCGCGAGCTTCAGGCCGGGATGGATCAGCGACGGGTCGTCGCCGACGGCCTCGCGGTTGTCCGCGTACAGCTTCTTCCAGCCGCCGCTGACGTTCTCCTCGTCGGCGATCTTCGAGAGGTAGTCGCCGGCCTTCACGGTGTAGGTCCGCGTGCCCGTGTCCTTGTCCGCGGTCGTCTTCCCGGCGGCCGGCAGGGACTGGACGGCCTTTTCCGGAACGGACTGGGCGGGCGCGGCGTGGGCACCCGTGGCTCCCAGGAGCGGGAGGGCGAGCGCGGCGCCGCCGGTTCCGGCGACGGCGATGGAACGGGTGAAACGCTGGGTCTTGCTGCGGCGGTGCTTACCCTTCGCGGGCATGGCGCATTCCTCTCCGGCGCCTGCGAGGTGAGCTGTCGGGTGCGGACTGGAGATGTCCGGTCGCGCCGAGGGGCGCGGCTTTACCCCAAGCCTGGTCCGGGAACCGGAACAGGCAGTCGTACCTGTGGGTCCCCCGCTCCTGCCGTACACGGGTGGGTGGGTGTGCGGGCTCCGGTCGGCGGCAGGATTCGGCGTCCGTCCGGATCGGTGGCGAACGTAAGCGACCAGGACGCACAGGGACAAGCGAAGGTTGCGCGGAATTGCGGATCAACTTGATCCACTACTGGAATTCCCGGTCACCCTCCGTCGATTTCGGCATCGTTTCCTTTCCCGAAATCCCTTGTGGACCATGCGAATTACGTGAACATGACGGGCAACGGACGGTCACGGGTATGACGCTCCTCACGTGACGCCGCTCCAGCTCCCCTCAGCACAGGGGGAGTTACAACAAAAGCATCAATCCGGACAGAAGGGTCAGAGGCGACGCAAGTGGATGACCGTCGCATCGAGGTCGCCCCGCAACCCGGTCCGCAGACCGTGGTGCAGCAGCACCGCCCCCCGGTGCACTTCGCCCGTTTCACGGCATTCGTACGACGCTGTCGGGTCGAGGCCACGCAGCCGGAGCGCCGGGACGGGCTCGCCGTGGTGCTGCGCCTGGAGCCAGGCGAGGACGGCGGTCTCGTCGCCGAGCACGTACTGCACGGCACTCAGGCCGCCCCGGGGCGGCCTGAGCCGGTGGAGCTCCCCGCGCTGCACCAGGGGCCGGATCTCCTTGTAGCGGCTCACCCACTCCCGGGCCTCGGCGAGCTCCTCCCCGGTCCACTTCGTGAGGTCGCCGCCGATGCCGAGCACCCCGGCCATGGCGCTCACGAACCGGAACCGCAAGGAGCTCTTCCGGCCGTTGAGCATGGCGTTCGGGCTGTCGGTGACCCAGGCGGCCATCACGCGGGCCGGGTGGATCTGGCTGAAGCCCTCCTGGATGGCGAGCCGGTCGAGCGGGTCGGTGTTGTCCGAGGTCCACACCTGGTCGGTGCGGGCGAGCACGCCGAGGTCGATCCGGCCGCCGCCGCCCGAGCAGGACTCGAAGGCGACCCCCGGGTGGGCCGCCCGCAGCCGGTCCAGCAGCGCGTACAGGGCGCGCACATGGTCGACCCACAGCCGCTGCGGGTACGGGTCGCCGGGCCAGCCCGCGTCGGTGAAGCAGCGGTTGAAGTCCCACTTGACGTAGTCGATCGGGGCGCTGGAGAGGAGCCCGTCGAGCTGCTCCCACAGGTACTCCCGGACGTCCTCGCGGGCGAGGTTGAGGACGAGCTGATGGCGGAACTCCGTCCGTCTGCGGCCCTTCTGGTGCTGCACCCAGTCCGGGTGGGCGCGGTACAGGTCGCTGTCCGGGTTGACCATCTCGGGCTCGACCCAGATGCCGAACCGCATGCCGAGGCCGTGCACGTACGCGGCGAGCGGGGCCAGGCCGCGGGGAAAGCGCTCGGGGTTGGGCGTCCAGTCGCCGAGGCCGGCCCGGTCTCCGGTGCGCGCGCCGAACCAGCCGTCGTCGACCACGAACAGTTCGACGCCCAGCTCCGCGGCCCGCCGCGCGAGCGCCCGCTGCTGCTCCTCGGAGATGTCGAACCCGGTGGCCTCCCAGGAGTTGTACAGCACCGGCCGGTCCCGGTCCGCGTCCGGGACGACGTACGCGCGCTGGTAGGCGTGCCAGGCGCGGCTCGCGCCGCCGAAGCCGCCGTCGCTCCACAGGCCGGCGAAGACGGGTGTGGTGAAGGTCTCCCCGGCGGCCAGCCGCAGCAGGCCGGAGTCGTCGTGGCCGGCGCCGCCGGTGATCTGCACCCGAGCGTCCGGGAGCCGGGCGACACAGATCCGCCAGGAGCCCGACCAGCCGAGCGCGCAGCCGTAGACCTCGCCGCGCTCCTCGGTGGCGTCGGTGTCGAGCGCGACCCACGGCAGGTGCTGGTGCCCGGTGTGGCCGCGGCGGCTGCCGATGACCTGCTCGCCGTGGGCGAGCGGGAAGCGGGCGAGCCGGGACTCCGCGGCCCAGCGGCCGTGCAGCTGGGACAGCCGCCAGCCGTCGCGGTCGGGCAGGGTCCAGGTGGCGGAGTCGGCGCGCAGCAGCTCGACCGCCGGGCCCCGGTTCTCCAGGGTCACCCAGCGCTCCACGACGTCGCCCCGCATGCGGTAGTGCAGCGTGACGCCCAGTCCGCCGTCGCGGAACAGCAGCCGCAGTTCGCCGCCGTCGCTCTCGTCCCGCTCGAAGGCCCATTCGGTGCCGCGCCGCTCCCCGGTGCGCACGGCGAGGGCGGGCCGGACGAAGCGGGGACCGCCCTCGACCGGGTACTCCTCGCGTCCGTCGAGCGGGGACTCGAAGGGCCAGTAGTCCGGCAGCGGGCGCACGGCGAGCGCCTCGGCGTCGGCGAGGGCGATCCTCGGGCCCCAGTGCAGGTGCACGAGTTCGTCGCGTGCGGTGAGGTGGAGGGCGTAGCTGCTGGCCGGCCCGGAGAGGACCCAGGTACGGCCGGTTTCCGAGATCTCCAGCATGCAGCCCCCCGAGCACGAACGGATCCACCCACGTCCCGACATCATCGAGGGCTGTCCGCTGGTTCGGCAACGCCTGTGGACAACCCGTGGCGCCGGGAAGCCATGGCGTATCGTCGAGTGGCGCCCGCCGACGAGCCGCGTCGGCGGGAGGGAGTGGGAGGAGTCCCCCGTGACGCAGCAGGTCCCGTCGACCGAGCCCGAACTGGCCGGCGTGCGCAACTTCCGTGACGTGGGCGGACTGCCGACCGTGGACGGCCGCCGGGTGCGGCACGGGGTGCTGTTCCGCAGCGGCCACCTCGCGCACGCGACCGCGGCGGACGCCGCCTTCCTCGCCTCCCTGGGCCTGCACACGATCTTCGACTTCCGCAACGCGGCCGACCAGAAGCTGGAGGGGCCGGACATCGAGCTGCCGGGCGTGCGCAACGTGAACCTGCCGCTGACCGACCCGGCCGACGGCGCCGAGTTCTGGCGGATGGTCCGCGACGGCGACCTCGACCAGCTGCGGGAGATCCTGGCCGACGGCAGGGCCGAGCAGCGGATGATCACCTCGTACCGCACGATCGTCAAGGAGCGCACCGCCGAGCACTCCCGGGTGCTGCACGCGCTCGCCGAGGACAGCGTGCCCGCGCTGATGCACTGCGCGGCCGGCAAGGACCGCGCGGGCCTGTCCGTCGCGGTGACGCTGCTGGCCCTGGGCGTCGAGCGCGAGGCGATCCTCGACGACTACCTGAAGTCCAACGCCAAGCACCGCCGCTACAAGGTGCACCGCAGCTCCAGCTCCCCCTCGGCCTACTCCCCCGAGGTGATGGAGCTGCTCAGCCCGCTGTTCGACGCGCGCGCCGAGTATCTGACGGCCGCCTTCGAGACCGTCGAGCAGACGTGGGGCGGCGTCGACGCCTACCTGGAGAGGGGACTGGGGATCACCCCGCGGACCCGGGAGCGGCTGCGCGAGCGCCTGCTCGACTGAGCCGCCGGGACTACTTCGCGCCCACCTCGAACAGCAGGTAGATGAAGGCCGCGAACAGGTGGCCCACGGCGATGTAGACGATCAGCCGTATCCACAGGCCGCGGGGGAACTTCTCCTCCATGTCGCTCATGGCGCGTCTCCGGGGGTCGGGCCCAGGCACAGCGTGACCGTGGGACTCTGCAACAGGGTGTGGACGAACAGCAGCTCGACCCCGCCGGGGTCCTGGGCCGCGATGCGGTGCGGGGTCAGCGAGTCGAAGTGCGCGCTGTCGCCCGGGCCGAGCCGGTGCGCCGCGTCCCCGAGCCGCAGCCGAAGCCGCCCCCTGAGGACGTACAGCCACTCCTCCCCCGGGTGCACGCGCACGATGTCGCCCTGGGAGCCGTACGGCACGTGGACCCGCAGCGCCTGCATCCCGCGGCCGGACGCGCCGGCCTGCCAGTAGGTCCAGCCGCCCGCGGCGGTCGGCTCCATCTCGGCGGCGCGGACGACGGCGTCCCGGTCGGCGACCGTCTCGCCGAGCAGTTCCGAGACGGTCGTACCGTAGATGCGGGCGAGGGCGAGCAGCATCGGCAGGGAGGGCTGGCGCTGCCCGGTCTCCAGGCGGGAGAGGTGGGCGGGCGACAGCCCGGCGGCGCGGGCCGCGGCCTCCAGGGTGAGGGCGGCGTGGCGCCGCAGAGCGCGCAGCTGCGGCGCCACGGCGGGCACCGCTTCGACGGGCCCGTCCGAGGGCTCGGGCTCGGCGGGGTTCATGCCTCCATTGAGCCCGATTTTTGCCTCTGCGGCAATTTCCTTGCCTCAGAGGCAAAAACCGCAGTCACCGGTGGGCCATCGCCTGCCTGACCAGGGTCTTGCCGAAGTCCCACATCAGGCCGCCGCCGTGGGCGTCGTCCATCACCTCGGTGAAGGCGTCCACGAACCGGTCCACCTCCCGCTCGCCGATGATCAGCGGCGGGATCAGCTTGATCACTTCCAGGTGGTCCCCGGAGACCTGGGTGAGAATCCGGTGCCGGTGCAGCAGCGGGGCGACCACCATCTGCGCGAACAGCCCCTTGCGCGCCGCCTGCAGCACGGCCCAGCGACCGCGCAGCTTCAGCGACCGGGGGCGGCCGAACTCGATGCCGATCATCAGGCCCCGGCCGCGGACCTCGGCGAGCAGTTCGTACTTGTCGGTCAGCGCCTGGAGCCGGGACTTCAGCAGCTCGCCGGTGGCGGCGGCGTTCGCGACGATCCGCTCGTTCTCCAGGACCGACAGCACGGCGAGCCCGGCCGCCATGGCCTGCGCGTTGGCCCCGAAACTGGCCGAGTGGACCAGCACCCGGTCCATCGACGAGTAGACCTTCTGGAAGATCCAGTCCCTGCCGAGGGTGGCGCCCACCGGCACGTAGCCGCCGGAGAGCGCCTTGGCCACGCACACCAGGTCCGGTTCGACGCCTTCCTCGTGCTGGTAGGCGTAGAAGCGGCCGGTGCGGCCCAGCCCCGTCTGCACCTCGTCGGCGATCAGCAGCGCCTTGTGCCGGTGCAGCAGCTCCTGGGCGGCGCGCAGATAGCCGGGCGGGGCCTCGTGCACGCCCTTGCCCTGGATCGGCTCGACGATCAGGGCGGCGACGTCGCCCCGCTCCAGTTCCCGGGCCAGGGCGTCGAGATCGCCGAGCGGGACGGGGGTGTCGGGCAGCAGCGGGGCGAAGCCGTCGCGGAAGCCGGACTCGCCGTTGACGGACAGGGAACCGGCGGTCAGCCCGTGGAAGGCGTGGTCGCAGTACAGGACGCGGGGCCGGCCGGTCGCGTACCGGGCGAACTTCAGCGCGCTCTCGACGGCCTCCGTGCCGCTGTTGCCGAAGAACACCCGCTCCAGGTGCGGGCTGTACGACAGCAGCCGCTCCGCCAGCAGCCCGGGCAGCGGCGGGCAGTCGAAGCGGGTGAGGTCGGCGAGGGAGGCGTCGAGGACGTCGTGCAGCGCCTTGCGGACGACGGGGTGGTGGCGGCCCAGGCCCATCACCCCGAACCCGGCGAGCATGTCCAGGTAGTCCTCGCCGTCCGCGTCCCAGAAGTAGGCGCCCTCGGCGCGCTCGTAGACCTTGTCGAAGCCGATGGTGCGCAGCATGCGCGGGAGCTGGTGGTTCAGGTGCCGGGCGTGCAGCTCGTAGCGCTCGGCTCCGCGCTCGGCCAGGAGGGCGCCGAGGTCGAACTCCGTGGTCATTCAGGTCTCTCCTTGCACTGGCGGGACGGCCCGGACGCCTTCCGGCCGCTGTTCCCCGGCGGCCAGGCTCGCGCCGATCCGCCCGGCGATCTCGACGGGGGTGAGGCCGATGTCGGCGAGCACCTCGGCACGCTTGGCGTGCGCGAGGAACCGCTCCGGGACCCCGAACCGCCGCACGGGCACGTCGACGTCGGCGTCGCCCAGCGCCAGCGCCACGGCGGAGCCGACCCCGGCGGCCCGGCTGTTGTCCTCGACGACGGCCACCAGCCGGTGCCCGGCGGCGAGGCCGGGCAGCGCGGGGTCGACGGGCTTGACCCAGCGCGGGTCGACGACGGTGCAGCCGATACCGCGCGCCTCCAGCAGCTCGGCGGCCTGCAGGCACACCGGCGCCATCACGCCGACGGCGACCAGGAGGACCTGCGGGTCCTCGGTCCGGCGGTGCAGGACGTCCAGGCCGCCCACCCGGTCGACGGCCTCGATCGCCGGGCCGGCGGACTCCTTCGGGAAGCGCAGCAGCGTCGGCGCGTCGTCGACGGCGACCGCCTCGCGCAGCTGGGCGCGCAGCTGGTCGGCGTCGCGCGGCGCGGCGATTCTCAGGCCGGGGACGACCTGGAGGACCGACATGTCCCACACGCCGTTGTGGGAGGGGCCGTCGGTGCCGGTGACACCGGCCCGGTCCAGGACGAAGGTGACGCCGCAGCGGTGCAGCGCCACGTCCATCAGGAGCTGGTCGAAGGCCCGGTTGAGGAAGGTGGCGTAGACGGCGACGACCGGGTGCAGTCCGCCGGTGGCCAGGCCGGCCGCGGACACGGCGGCGTGCTGCTCGGCGATGCCGACGTCCCAGACCCGGTCGGGGAACCGCTCCGCGAACTTCCCGAGCCCGACCGGGTGCAGCATGGCGGCCGTGATCGCCACGACGTCGTCGCGCTCCTCGCCGATCCGCACGATCTCGTCGCCGAAGACGGACGTCCACGACGGCGCGTCCGCGGGGGCGAGCGGCTCGCAGGTGAGCGGGTCCATCACGCCGACGGTGTGGAAGCGGTCCTCCTCGTGGGCGAGGGCCGGCCCGCAGCCGCGGCCCTTCTCCGTCAGGCAGTGGACGAGGACGGGGCCGTGGAAGCGCTTGGCGCGCCGCAGCGCCGACTCGACCGCCCCGATGTCGTGCCCGTCGACCGGTCCGAGGTACTTCAGCCCCAGGTCCTCGAACAGGCCCTGCGGGGCGAAGGCGTCCTTGAGGCCCTTCTTCGCGCCGTGCAGGGCCTCGTAGAGGGTGCCGCCGACGACCGGGGTGCGCAGCAGGGCGTCCTTGCCCCAGGCCAGCGCCTTCTCGTAGCCGTCGGTCGTGCGCAGCGCCGCGAGGTGGTCGGCGAGGCCGCCTATGGTCGGGGCGTAGGAGCGCTCGTTGTCGTTGACGACGATGATCAGCGGCCGGTCCCTGGCGGCGGCGATGTTGTTCAGCGCCTCCCAGGCCATGCCGCCGGTGAGCGCCCCGTCCCCGACCACCGCGACGACGTGTCCCTCCCCGCCCTGCACCTGGCGGGCCCTGGCGAGGCCGTCGGCCCAGCCGAGCGCGGTGGAGGCGTGGCTGTTCTCGACGACGTCGTGCTCGGACTCCTCACGCGACGGGTAGCCGGACAGCCCGCCCTTGCCGCGCAGCTTGGAGAAGTCCTGGCGTCCCGTCACCAGCTTGTGCACATAGCTCTGGTGACCGGTGTCCCAGAGGATGCGGTCGGCCGGCGACTCGAAGACCCGGTGCAGGGCGACGGTCAGCTCCACCACTCCCAGGTTGGGCCCGAGGTGTCCGCCGGTCCTGGCGACCGCGCGCACCAGGAACTCCCTGATCTCCCGGGACAGTTCACCGAGTTCCGCCTCGGACAGCGCCTTCAGGTCGCGTGGTCCGCGGATGTTCTCCAGAAGCGACACGCTCGGGCCCCCTCTCGGTCGGTGTCTCGCTCCGGCTCACCGTCACGGCCGGCTTCCCCGCGGCGGTGGGGCGCCGGCGGCCACGACGTCAGCCCCGGTTCCCGGAGACCGTCTCGCGCAGGGCGCGCAGGGACTCCTTCAGGGATCCCGTGGTGGCCAGGACGGCGGTCGGCTCGTAGCCGCAGTGCGCCATGCAGTTGGCGCAGCGCGGGTCCTTGCCGCGGCCGTACTTGTCCCAGTCGGTCTCCTCGATCAGCTCCCGGTACGTCGGCACGTATCCGTCGCTCATCAGGTAGCAGGGCCGCTGCCAGCCGAAGAGCGAGTAGTTCGGGATCGCCCAGGCCGTGCACGGGAAGTCGACCTTGCCTTCGAGGAAGTCCAGGAACAGCGGGGAGTGGTTGAGCCGCCAGCGGCGCCGGTTGCCACCGGCGAACGCCTTCCTGAACAGCTCGCGGGTCTGCTCCACCCCCAGGAAGTGCTCCTGGTCGGGGGCCTTCTCGTAGGCGTAGGCGGGCGAGATCATCATCTCGTCGACCTCGAGTTCGTCGTTGAGGTAGTTCAGGACCTCGACGACGGTCTGGGGGGTGTCGGTGTTGAAGAAGGTGGAGTTGGTGGTGACCCGGAAGCCGCGCCGTTTGGCCTCCTTGATCGCCGCCACGGCCTCGTCGAAGACGCCCTCCTTCGCGACGGACTCGTCGTGCCGTTCGCGCAGCCCGTCGATGTGCACGGCGAAGGCGAAGTAGGGGGACGGCGTGAACTTGTCCATCTTCTTGCGCAGCAGTACGGCGTTGGTGCACAGGAAGACGTACTTCCGCTTGGCCGTCAGCTGGCGCACGATCTCGTCGATCTGAGGGTGCATCAGCGGCTCGCCGCCGGCGATCGACACCATCGGCGCGCCGGACTCCAGCACCGCGCCCACGGCCTGCGCGACCGGCATCCGCTGCTTGAGCACGCCCGCCGGATGCTGGATCTTGCCGCAGCCCTCGCACTTGAGGTTGCAGGCGAAGAGCGGCTCCAGCTCGACGATGAGCGGAAACTTGTCCCGCCTGCGGAGCTTCTGTTCGGCCAGGTATGTAGCGACCTTGATGGACTGGCGCAGCGGCATGGCCATCTGGCTCACCTCCGGGGGAGCGGCAAAGAACGGTGCCATTCGAGATAGGCGGGAAGCACGGAACGAAGGACACGGAAGGCCGATATTCCACCGCGCACCGTGCCGATCCGGACGAGTTCGTGTTCTGGGGCGTCCACGACCACCCGGACGGCCGCAACCGGGCGCTCGCCCGCCCGTACGGCGCTCAGGAGCGTGGCCGCGGACTCCATGTCGACCGCGACGGCGCCGGTCGCGCGCAGCTTCGGCCGTTCGTGACCGCGGACGACGTGACCGGACCCGGTGAGCGGCCCGGTGTGGACGGTGCGCCCGGGCACGGCGCGCCCGAGCTCCTCGACGAGCAGTGCGGTCCCGGTGCACGGGACGGTGCCGCGCGGATCGCGGGTCTCGTCGGCGACGACCAGGTCGCCGGGGTGCATACCGGGGACGAGGCCCGCGCAGAAGCCGGTGGCCAGCACGGCGGCGCCGCCGAGCGCCGGGCCGGCGAGGGCCCGGGTGACGGAGCGCTCGGCCGCCCGGGGACCCATGCCCGTCCGCAGGACGGTGACCGGCCCGCCGGTCCCGCCGCGACCGCCCGTGCGCAGGGCGAGCCGCTCGATGCCGAGCGCGCAGGCGATCAGCAGCGGGGCCGCGGCGGGCTGGGCGCTCATCAGCCCTCCCCGGCCCCGGCGAGGGGTTTTCCGGCGGAGGACGGCTGGGCGAGCTGTCCCCCGGCGGGGGGCTGCCGGTCGAGGGGCTCTCCGTTGACGTACCGGCCCAGGGCGGTGAGCGGGAAGACCTGCCGGTAGAGGTGGTAGTTGATGGAGAAGTCCCAGGGGAAGCCGGTGCCGGTGAAGTACGGCTCGTCCCAGGAGCCGTCCTCCCGCTGGGTGGCGGCCAGCCACGCGACGCCGCGCTCGACGACCCCCGACTCCCGCTCCCCCGCCGCCAGCAGCGCCATCAGCGCCCACGCGGTCTGCGAGGCGGTCGAGGCGCCCCGGCCGCTCCATCCTCTGGCGTCCTGGTAGGAGCGCAGGTCCTCGCCCCAGCCGCCGTCGTCGTTCTGGACGGACTCCAGCCAGGCCACCGCGCGGCGGATCGCCGGGTGCGCGCCGGGCAGCCCGGCCGCGACCAGGGCGGGCACCACGGATCCGGTGCCGTAGAGGTAGTTGACGCCCCAGCGACCGAACCACGAGCCGTCCGGCTCCTGTTCGGAGAGCAGCCACTGGACGCCGCGCCGGGTGCGCGGGTCGTGGGCGAGTCCCTCGTAGGCCAGCATCTCCACGACGTGCGCGGTGACGTCCGCCGACGGCGGGTCGATGACCTCGCCGAAGTCGCAGAAGGGCAGCCGGTTGGGGAAGGGGCTGGTGTTGTCGACGTCGAAGGCGCCCCAGGCGCCGTTCCTGGACTGCATGCCGAGGTTCCAGCGCACCCCGCGCCCGATCGCCCTCTCGACCCGCTCCGGGTCGTGGTGCCTGACCCGGCGCAGCGCGAGGATCACCTCGGCGGTGTCGTCGATGTCGGGGTAGTTGTCGTTGTGGAACTCGAACGCCCAGCCGCCGGGCGGCAGCCCGGGCCGTCGTACGGACCAGTCGCCGGGCCGCACGACCTGCTCGCCGAGCATCCAGTCCGCGGCCTTCACCAGCTGCGGGTGGTCCGCGGGCAGCCCGGCGTCGGCCAGCGCGATGGTCGCCAGGCAGGTGTCCCACACCGGGGACTGGCAGGCCTCGATCATCCGGGCGCCGTCCTCGCGCCGGACGGCGAACCGGTCCAGTGACTGCAGTCCCGCGCGCATCACGGGGTGCTGAAGGTCGTAGCCGAGCAGGTACAGTGCGATGATCGAGTACACGGCCGGGGGCTGGATGCCGCCCCAGCAGCCGTCGTTCTCCTGTCGTTCGATGATCCAGCGGGCGGCGGTGTTCATCGCGGCCCGGCGCAGCCGGCGCGGGGCGATCCTGTGGTAGGCGTGCAGCGCCCGGTCGAGGCGCTGGAAGGCGCCGTCCCAGCTCGCCGCCGGGGCGAGGGGTCGCGGAGGGGCGGGGCGGGCCGGGTCGGTGTGCAGTTCGTCGAGCGGGAAGGGCGCGGGCCGCACCGGCCGTTTGGCCGAGACGATGGTCAGCGGGACGATGGTCTGGCGGGCCCAGCAGCCGAAGTCGTAGATGTTGAGCGGGATCCACGTGGGGAAGTAGATGAGCTCGGGCGGGAGTTCGGGCAGGTCCTCCCACTTCCACCAGCCGAACAGGGCGAGCCAGATCCGGGTGAAGACGCGGGTGGCGGCGATGCCGCCCTGCTCGCGGACCCAGGCGGCGGCCTTCGCCATGTGCGGCGCGTCCGGCGCGTCGCCGGCCAGGCGCAGGGCGACGTAGGCCTCGACGGTGGTGGAGAGCTCGCCGGGGCCGCCGTAGAAAGTGGCCCAGGTGCCGTCCTCGCGCTGCTCGCCCCGGATGAACAGGGCGGCGGCCCGCGCGGTCTCCTCGTCGAGGATGCCGAGGAACTGCCGCAGCAGCAGGTCCTCGGCGTCCATCGTGACGTTCGTCTCGAGGTCGCCCTTCCACCAGCCCTCGGCGTCCTGCCGGGCCAGCAGGAAGTCGGTCGCGCGCCGGACGGCGCGTACGGCGGCGTCGTGCGCCCCGGCCGCCACGGGGGTGTCGGTGTCCGTTTCGCTGGCCGCGGCTGCGCGGGGCGGCAGGGTGGCCCCGGTGCTTCCGTCGGTCGTCGCTGTCATGGCTTCCCCTTCGTGCAGTCCTGCAAGTCGTGCGTCTGCTGTGGGTCCGCCGTCGGCCGGTGTCCTTCTCCCCGTGGCACCGGCCGGCGACTACGCGAGGGTTATTCGGCCGATAGTGATCATCTCTTTCGTACGACGACGAAGTCGGCGAGCGCCCTGAACCGCGCCCGTACGCGGTCGGGCATGTCGACGGCGTCGAGGGCTTCGATGGCGATGGCGTGCTGGCGGCGTGCCTCCTCCGCCGTCCACTCCCGGCCGCCCGCCTCCTCGATGAGGGCGGCGCGGGCCGCGAACTCCTCCTCGGAGAAGGTCGCGAAGTCGCTGCTCTTGGCGTCGGCGGCGAGGATCTCGCCGAGCCGCCGGGAGGCGGGGCCGCCCTCGGCGAGCGCGGCCACCACCGGCAGGGACTTCTTGCGCTGGCGCAGATCGCTCCAGGTCTGTTTGCCGGTGGCCTCCGGGTCGCCCCAGATGCCGAGCAGGTCGTCGACGGCCTGGAAGGCCAGGCCCAGGTGGTAGCCGTACTTCTCCAGCGCGTCGGCGGTGCTCTCGTCCGCGCCGCCGAGCACCGCGCCGATGGAGCTGGCGCAGGCCAGCAGGGCGCCGGTCTTGTTGCCCTCCATCTCCAGGCACTCCTCGACGCTGACGCGGTCGCGGTGCTCGTAGGAGATGTCCTGGGCCTGACCGTCGATCAGGGCCCGGCTCGCGGTGGTGAGGCGGCGGGCGGCGCGGCCCGCCGCGACGGTGCCGAGTTCCAGCAGCACCTCGTTGGCCAGGGCGAACAGGGCGTCGCCGACCAGGATGGCCTGGGCGGGGCCGTGCACCTTCCAGACGGTGTCGCGGTGCCGGCGCTGCTCGTCGCCGTCCATCAGGTCGTCGTGCAGCAGCGAGAAGTTGTGGACCAGCTCGACGGCGACGGCCCCGGGCACACCCGTCTCGGGCGCGGCGCCGGTGACCTCCGCGGAGAGCACGGCGAGCGCGGGGCGCACGGCCTTGCCGCCGTCGCCGTCCGCGGGGTTGCCCTCGGCGTCGATCCACCCGAAGTGGTAGGCCGCCACGGTGTCCATGGGCGGCGCCAGGCGGTCGACGGCCGCCCGCAGCACCGGCGTGGCCAGGGTCCGGCCGCGTTCCAGCAGTGCGGTCACGTCCACCGCGTCGGCAGCCTTCGAGGCCGGGGGCACAGTGGGCACAGTCTCTCCTCTTGTTGCGGTACCGAAGGTGCGGGAGCCCGTGCCACGCGGATCGGTTCTCATGCCGCCTCCTCGAAGAAGCCGGGGAGGCGATCGCGGGACCGGCCGAGCGCGCCGAGCGCGGCGCCCGCCGCACCGACACCGCTGCGGACCGCACTCTCCATGGTCGCGGGCCACCCGGTGGCGGTCCACGCTCCGGCCAGGTACAGGCCGGGTGCCTTGGTGCGGGCGCCGGGCCTGAACCGTCCGACGCCGGGTGCGGGAGCGAACGTCGCCGCGCGCTCCCGGGTCACGAAGAAGTCCAGCACCGCGGCGTCGCGCGTACGGGGCAGCAGCCGCCGCAGTTCGGGCAGGTACCGCGCGCGCAGCGCGGCCACGGGTTCGTCGATCTCGTCCTGCGCGGCCGACTGGGACAGCGCGAGGTACTGGCCGTCCGTCAGCCCGGAGGCCTCGGTCCGGTCGAACACCCACTGCACCGGGGTGCCCAGGGCCGCCAGGAAGGGCCGGGCGAGCACCTTGCGGTCGTAGACCACGTGCACGTTGAGGATGGGGGCGGTGCCGATCCGCAGCAGCCGCTCGGGGGCGTCGAGCGCGCCCGCGGGCAGCAGGTCGTGCGCCTCGCGCTGCGGTACGGCCAGCACGACCGCGTCCGCCCGGAGCGTCTCGCCGGGCACCCGGACGCTCCAGCCCCCGCCGCCGTCGGAGGAGACGGCGGTGACGCGGGTACGGAGCTCGGTGCGCACGCCCGCGGAGTCGAGCGCCTTGCGGGCCAGCCGGTCGTGCAGGTCGCCCAGCGGGACGCGCGCCCAGCCGATGTCGGCCGCGCCCGGGTCGGACAGCAGACCGGTCTTGAACACCATCGCGGCCAGCCCCAGGGAGGTCTCGTCCGCGACCGCGTTGAGGGTGGCGACCCCGACCAGGTCCCACAGGGCCTCGACGGCACGCGCCGACTGGCCGTGCGCGGCCAGCCAGCTGCCGAAGTCCCGCGCGTCCAGCGCCGGATCGGCGGGATCGAGCCCCTTGAGGGCGAGCGCGGCCCGGCCGACCCTGGCGCGGTCGGCGAGCGACAGGTGCGGATAGGCGGCGAGGCTGCGCCCCAGGTGCAGGGGGACGGGCAGCGCGTCGCGCCGCAGCCTGCCGAGCCGCCGCCCCTCGGGCCTGGCCACGTCGACCACGGGCACGTCGAGACGGTCCTGCAGCGGAGCGAGCGCCGCGCCCTCGATGCGGTCGAGGAACCAGCGGTAGGCGGTACAGCAGCGCAGGTAGACGTGCTGGCCGTTGTCGACGGTCAGGTCGCCGCGCCGGAAGGAGAAGGCGAGTCCGCCCAGGCGCGGCCGGCCCTCCAGCAGGGTGACGCGCACCCCGGCGTCGGCGAGCGCGAGCGCGGCGGTGATGCCGGCGAGCCCGCCGCCGACCACGACCGCGTGCCGGCCGGAGCGGGCCGGGACCTCCGTGAGCGGTCCCCCGGACCGCGTGCCGTGGGTCATGGCGCGCCCTCCCCTGTGCGACGGCCGTGCGGGTGCGGCGCCGCCCGGCGGGCCGTCGTGGTCGGGGACGCCGCGCGCCGCCGAAGGGTTGCCCGCCGTTTCGCGCCGGGGGCGTCGGCACGGACCGGTGTATCCATCAGGCGCGCCTCCTGACGGTCCGCCGGGTGACGTGCCGGGCGTCCAGCCCGGACAGGCCGCGCACGGCGACGTAGGCCTTCTCGTGCCCGGGCAGGGAGACCCGGCCGCGCAGCACGGCCTCCGGGTCCCGCTCGATGCGGTCGAGCAGGCGGCGGTAGATGCCGGCCATGGCGGCGACACAGGCGCCGCTGCGCCGGTCGAGCAGGGGGAGCAGCCGGTAGCCCTCGGCGAAGAGGGCACGGGCCCGACGCACCTCGAAGTGCACCAGGCCCGCGAAGTCGGAGCCCTGCGGCGGGGTCGGTCCGGCGAATCCGGCCGAGCAGCCGAACTTGGCGAGGTCGTCGGCGGGCAGATAGGTGCGCCCGCCCTCGGCGTCCTCGCGGACGTCCCGGAGGATGTTGGTGAGCTGGAGCGCGAGCCCGAGCGTGTCGGCGTACTCCGGTGCGCGCTCGGCGCCGCGCGCTCCCGGTTCGGTGCCGAACACGCCGAGCGAGAGCCGCCCGATGGCGCCCGCCACGCAGCGGCAGTACACCTTCAGGTCGTCCCAGGTCTCGTAGGTCTCGCCGCGGACGTCCATCAGCACGCCGTCGATGAGCTCGTCCAGGCCGCCGAGCGGGATCGGGAAGTGCGCGGCGGCGTGGGCGAGGGCGACCGCGACCGGGTCGGTGTCGTCCTCGCCGACCGCGCCCTCGCGGATCCGGGTGAGCAGCGCCCGGGTCTGCTCCAGCCGGGCGACCTTGACGTCGGCGCCGAGCGTGCCGTCGCCGATGTCGTCGACCCGGCGCGAGAACGCGTACAGCGCCGACATCGCGCGGCGCTTGGGCGCGGGCAGCAGGCGGATGCCGTAGGCGAAGTTACGGGCCTGCTGCCCGGTGACGGTCTCGCAGTAGCCGTAGGCGGCGAGCACCGGTGCGGACATGTGCGGCGCAGACTCCACGGTCCGGATCACCCCTCTCCTCGCAGAGTCACGCCCACCTCGCGCAGCAACCGGAGCTTTCCGGGCTTGGGCGGGCCGGGAAGTACGTCGTAGCCGGCGGCGGCGATCTCTTCGACGGCCGCCCGTCCCCCCGCGACGAAGCCCGCGAGCAGCAGCCGCAGTCTGCCGTGCACGCTACCCAGCAGGGGGATGCCTTCATCCAGCAGCTCGCGGGCGCGTTGCGCCTCGTACGCGACCAGGGCGCGCACCGATGCGCCGGCGCTCGCCGCGGCGAGGTCCGTCTCGCGGACGTGGAAGCGCCGCATGTCCTCGGCGGGCAGGTAGACGCGGTCGCGGGCCAGGTCCTCGGCGACGTCCTGGAGGTGCTCGACGATCTGCAGGGCCGTGCAGACCGCGTCCGAGCGGCGGATCCGTTCGGGTGTCGAGGTGCCGGTGACGGCGAGGACCAGACGGCCGACCGGGTTGGCGGACAGCGCACAGTAGGACAGCAGGTCGTCGTAGGTCTCGTACCGCTTGACCAGCTGGTCCTGACGATTGGCGGCGATCAGGTCGAGGAACGGCCCCGGGGTCAGCGCGCGGCGGCGGACGGTCGGCCGCAGGCGGCGCAGCAGCGGGTGGCGCGGCTCCCCGTCGAAGACCCGGCGCAGGTCGGCCTCGAAGGCGTCCAGCAGCACCAGCGGGTCCCCGGCCCGCTCGGGCGGGACGCCGAGGAGGCGGGCGTCGGCCCCGCCGGGGGCCAGGTCGCCGTCGCCGATGTCGTCGACGAGGCGGGCGAAGCCGTAGACGGCCATCAGGTCGTCGCGCCAGGCCCTGGGCAGGAAGAACGGGGCCACGGGGAAGTTCTCGCCCGCGGCCTTGCCGAGCGTGGCGCGCTCCGGATCCACGGGGCGCGCCGTACCGGTTCCCGTCACCGCCGGCTGTCCCGGGCGGGGACGGCACATGCTGTGCGGAGCCGGGGAGTTTCCGTAGCCATCGCCGTCACATCTCCCGTTCTACACTGCCGACCCAATACGCACTATTTCGGACACGCCGCCCGGCCCTCCGTGCGGCCGCCCTGAGCAGGGTGCCGGGCAGTATCTCCCCGCTTGCCGCGTTTCGGGACCGGTACAGCTTACGTTGTACAACCCATCGGGGTCCGCCAGGGTGTCCCGCGCATCACGACAACACACCGATCGGCCCCAAGATTCCTCAAGCGCACCGGAGTTGACGCTCCTTCGCGGAGGCGGGCCCCGCCGGGAGCGTTCCGGCGGGGCCCGTCGCGGGGCGGGTCACTTCCCCGTGAACTTCTCGTACTCCTTGAGGACCTCGTCGGTCGGGCCGTCCATGCGCAGTTCGCCGCGCTCCAGCCACAGGACGCGGTTGCAGGTGTCGCGGATCGACTTGTTGTTGTGGCTGACCAGGAACACCGTGCCGGCCTCCTTGCGCAGCTCCCGGATGCGCTCCTCGGAGCGCTTCTGGAACTTGCGGTCACCGGTGGCCAGCGCCTCGTCGATCATCAGGACGTCGTGGTCCTTGGCAGCGGCGATGGAGAAGCGCAGGCGGGCCGCCATGCCGGAGGAGTAGGTGCGCATCGGCAGGGTGATGAAGTCGCCCTTCTCGTTGATGCCGGAGAAGTCGACGATCCCCTGGTAGCGGGCCTTGATCTCCTCGCGGGACATGCCCATGGCGAGCCCGCCCAATATGACGTTGCGCTCGCCGGTCAGGTCGTTCATCAGAGCCGCGTTGACGCCGAGCAGCGAGGGCTGGCCGTCGGTGTAGACCTTGCCCTTCTCGGCGGGCAGCAGACCGGCGATGGCGCGCAGCAGGGTCGACTTGCCGGAGCCGTTGGAGCCGATCAGCCCGATCGCCTCGCCGCGGTAGGCGACGAAGGAGACCCCGCGCACGGCGTGCACCTTGCGCACACCCCGCTCCTCGCCGCGCCTCAGTATCCGGCTCAGGGCGGCGGTGGCACTTCCCTTGCCGGTCCTGGCGCCGTTGACCCGGTAGACGATGTGCAGGTCGTCCGCGATGACGGTGGGGACGCGCTCCCCGCGGTCCCGCTCCCCCTGGTTCCGCTCAGCCACGTCCGTACCTCTCCTCGGCCTTCCAGAAGTACACGAAGCCGCCCACGGCGACGAGCACCGCCCAGCCGAGGGCGACCGCCCACACGTGCGGCGGCAGGTTCTGCGAGCCGTATCCGTCGATCAGCGCGAAGCGCATGAGGTCCATGTAGAGGGCGGCCGGGTTCCACTGCAGGACGTCGGCGATCCAGGCCGGCTTGTCCTGAAGCATGATCGGGATGGAGAACATGACGCCGGAGGCGTACATCCAGGTCCGCATCACGAACGGCATCAGCTGGGCGAGGTCGGGGGTCTTCGCGCCCATCCGCGCCACCACCAGGGCGAGGCCGGTGTTGAAGAGGAACTGCAGGACGAGCACCGGGACGATCAGCAGCCAGGACGGGTCCGGGTAGCTGCCGAAGGCCAGCGCGACCGCGAACAGCACGATCATCGAGAACAGCAGCTGCTGGAGCTGCTGCAGCGCGAACGAGATCGGCAGGGAGGCGCGCGGGAAGTGCAGCGCGCGCACCAGGCCCAGGTTGCCGGAGATCGCGCGCACGCCCGCCATCACCGAGGACTGCGTGAAGGTGAAGACGAAGACGCCCGTCACCAGGAACGGGATGTACACGTCCCTCGGCATGCCCCGGCCCGCGTTCAGGATCAGGCCGAAGATCAGGTAGTAGACGAGCGCGTTCAGCAGCGGGGTGGCCACCTGCCACAGCTGGCCGAGCTTGGCCTGGCTGTACTGGGCGGTCAGTTTCGCCTGGGAGAAGGCGAGGATGAAGTGGCGCCGTCCCCAGAGCTGACGGACGTACTCGACCAGGGAGGGGCGGGCGCCGCTCACGGTCAGCCCGTACTTGGCGGCGAGCTGCGCCGCCGTGAGGCCCTCGTCGGGCGACGGCGGCGTGGTCACCGCGACCGAGCCGTCGTGCGTTGTCTCACTCACTAGTGGAAACTTTCGTCTTCGGATGCGCAGCCTGTGCGGGCAGGGCATGAGCCGGGGGTCTGGGAACGGCTCCCGGTCCCGGACACGAGCTTGTCAGATCACCGGGGGCCGGCCCAGTCGGGTCAGCCGCCACACCGTACGCCACTTCATGGGCCTGCGCGGTCCGCAGGGGGTGGTCCAGCCCTCGCGGAACCCGCCGAACCACGCTTTCAGGGCCGGGCGGGAGGGGCGGCGCACCAGGGTGAGCAGCAGCCAGACGCCGAGGTAGACGGGGACGAGCGGGGCGGGGAGGTTGCGGCGGGCCAGCCAGACGCGGTTGCGGGCGACCATGCGGTGGTAGACCGCGTGCCGCGAGGGCGCGGTCGTCGGGTGGTACAGCACCATGTCGGACCGGTAGTCGATCATCCAGCCCGCGTCGAGGGCCCGCCACGCCAGGTCGGTCTCCTCGTGCGCGTAGAAGAACGCGTCCGGCAGACCGCCGACCTCGGCGAAGACCCGGGTGCGGACCGCGTTGGCGCCGCCGAGGAAGGTGGTCACCCGCGAGGAGCGCATCGGGTCGGAGGCGCGCAGCCTCGGCACGTGGCGGCGCTGGGTGACGCCGGTGTCGGGGTCGGCGATGCGGAAGCTGATGATGCCGAGCCGGGGGTCGGCCGCGAAGGCCCGGCGGCACAGCTCGGCGGTGTCGGTGCGGGCCAGCAGGCCGTCGTCGTCGAGGAACAGCAGGATGTCGACGTCCCGGCCGCCGGGGCCGAAGGCCTCGATGCCGACGTTGCGGCCGCCGGGGATGCCGAGGTTCTCCGGCAGCTCGACGGTCCGCACCCCCTCGGGGACGTCCGGGACGGGCGAGCCGTTGCCGACCACGACGACCTCGACCGGGTCGCCGTCCTGCTTGGCGACCGACTCCAGCAGGGCGCGCAGCTCGTCGGGGCGGTTGCCCATGGTGATGACGACCGCGCCGACCTTCAGGGCCGCGCTCACCGGAGCCTGCTGGAGGCGAGGATGGACACCAGGTGCAGCAGGGTCTGCAGCAGCGCGATCCCCGCGAGCACGGCGGTGCCGAGCCGGGTGAAGAACAGGTCGCCCCGGCTCGCGTCCACGATCGCCAGGACGAGGATCAGCAGGGACGCCTCGATGCCGAGGACGAGCCGGTGGAACTTGAGCGCGGCGGCGGCCCGGCGGGCCAGCGCCATGCCGGAGGAGCGCGGCTCGGACGCGGCCTCCTTGACCGGGGGCAGCCCGCCCTGGTGGCGGGCGACGCCGACGAGGTCGGTCTCGGCCTTGATCAGGATCGCGCCGAGGGCGGCGAGGGTGCCGAGGAAGGCCCACAGCCAGTCGATCCGGCCGGGACCCCACAGGTCGGCGGCGCGCAGGCCGAGGCCGACCAGGACGGCGGCGTCGGTCAGGTAGGCGCCGACCCGGTCCAGGTAGACCCCGCCGAGCGAGAACTGCTGCTTCCAGCGCGCTATCTCGCCGTCGACGCAGTCCAGCAGCAGGTACAGCTGGACCATCACCACGCCGAGGACGGCGCCCGCGATCCCCGGCACCAGCAGGGCCGGGGCCGCCAGGACGCCGAAGACGGTCATCAGGTACGTGAGCTGGTTGGGCGTGACCCTGGTGTTCACCAGATAGCGGTCGACTCGCAGGGACACCTCGCGCATGTAGAGGCGTCCCGCCCAGTGCTCACCGCTGCGCCGGTCCTTCACCCCCGCGGGGTGGACGACCGGACGGAGTTCAGCTACCGATGGCCTTGACATAGTCGGCGTAGATGTCCTTGATCTGTTCGGTGGTCAGGTCGAGGTGTTCGAGGATCGTGTAGCGGCCGGGCCGGGTCTCCGGGGCGAACTCCACGACCTTGACGAACTCCTCGGTGGTGAAGCCGATCTCGTCCGGCAGGACCGGCAGGCCGTGCCGGCGCAGCACCTCGGCCATGTACGCCGACTGCTCGTGGGCGCCCCGCAGCCACATCGCGAAGGCCGCGCCCAGGCCGCACTGCTCGCCGTGGGCCGCCGCCCGCCTGGGGTACAGCAGGTCGAAGGCGTGGTTGATCTCGTGGCAGGCCCCGGAGGACGGCCGCGAGTCGCCGGACACCGACATGGCGATGCCGCTGAGCACCAGCGCCTCGGCCAGCACCTGGAGGAAGTCGTTGTCCCCGATGCCGCCCGGGTGCCGCAGCACCGCCTCGCCGGCCTGGCGGGCCATCGCGGCGGCGAGCCCGTCGATGCGTTCGCCCTTGACGCGGTTGGCGAGCTCCCAGTCCGCGATGGCGGAGATGTTGGACACGGCGTCGCCGATGCCGGCGCGCACGAAGCGCACCGGGGCCTCGCGGATGACGTCCAGGTCGATGACGACCGCGATCGGGTTCGGCACGCCGTACGAGCCGCGGCCCGCGTCGTTGTCGAGGGTGGCGACCGGCGAGCACAGGCCGTCGTGGGCGAGGTTCGTGGGGACGGCGACCAGCGGCAGGCCGACGCGCGCCGCGGCGAACTTGGCACAGTCGATGATCTTGCCGCCGCCGAGCCCGACGACCGCGTCGTAGTGGCCGGCCTTTATGTCGCCCGCCAGTCGGACCGCGTCGTCGAGGGTGCCGCCGCCGACCTCGTACCAGGTGGCGCCCGGCAGGCCGGGGGTGATCCGCGCGCGCAGCGCGGCGCCGGAGCCGCCGCTGACGGCGACGGCGAGGCGGCCGGAGTGCGAGATGCGCTCGTCGGCGAGGACGCACGCCAGGTCGTCGAGGGCGCCCGGGCGGATGTCCACGACGAGGGGCGAGGGGATGAGCCGGGTCAGTACTGGCACGCGATCTCCCGTCCCCGGGCGAGATCGTCGTGGTTGTCGATCTCGACCCACTCGACGTCGCCGATCGGCGCCACGTCGATGCGGAAGCCGCGGTTGACCAGCTCCTGGTAGCCGTGCTCGTAGAACTGCTGCGGGTCGGTCTCCCAGACGGTCCTCAGGGCGTCGGCCAGCTCGGGGGCGGCGTCGCCCTCGATGAGGGTGACGCCGATGTACTCGCCGGTCGCCTCCGCCGGGTCCATCAGCTTGGTGATCTTCGTCATGCCCCGCTCGGGGTCGGCGACGACCTTCATCTCCTCGTCGGCGAGCTGCTTGACCGTGTCGAGGGCGAGGATGATCCGCTTGCCCTCGCCGCGGGCGGCGAGCAGCGTCTTCTCGACGGAGACCGGGTGCACGGTGTCGCCGTTGGCGAGGATCACGCCGTCCTCGAGGACGCCCCGGCCGCACCACAGGGAGTAGGCGTTGTTCCACTCCTCGGCCCTGTCGTTGTCGATGAGGGTGAGCTCGAGGCCGTACTTCTTCTCCAGCGCGTCCTTGCGCGCGTACACGGCCTCCTTGCGGTAGCCGACGATGATCGCCGCCTCGGTCAGGCCGACCTCGGCGAAGTTGCCGAGGGTCAGGTCCAGGACCGTCGGCTCGCCGTCTATGCCCGCGGGCCCCACCGGCACCAGCGCCTTGGGCAGGCTGTCGGTGTAGGGGCGCAGACGCCGTCCGGCGCCGGCCGCCAGCACGAGGCCGATCATGCGGGTTCTCCTTCATCGTGTACGGCAGGTGCCCCGGCCCGGTGGGCGGACACCCAGAAGCGGATGCTCTCGGCGAGCACCACCAGGGCCACGGCCACGGCGAGGACCGTGAGCGCGACCTCGAACTGCGCGGCGGTGAGCAGCGCGGCCAGTACGACGACCACCAGCGTGCGGCCCTCGTGCCCCCCGATCGCCCGCACCAGCCAGTGCGGGGGCGCGCCCGCACCGCCGCGGATGCGGTAGACCGTGTCGTAGTGATGGTAGGCGACGGCCGCCACCAGCCCGTAAGCCGCGGGAAGGACTCCGTTCACCTCCGCTTTGGCCGCGAGCAGCAGCACGGTGCCGTACTCGGCGGCGCGCAGGAGCGGGGGCACGAGCCAGTCGAGGGCGCCCTTGAGGGGCAGGGCGACGGCCGCGGCCGAGGTGACCGTGTAGAGGACGGCCGCGGCGACGGGCAGCGCGCTGCCGTACGGCTCCAGCGCCGCCGCCAGGACGAGCAGGGCGCCGCCGGGGAGCGCGACGAGGATGCGCGCGCCGAGGGGAGGCCTGGCGGGCAGCCTGCCCAGCACCCGGGCCAGCGCCTCGGCGGCCGGCCCGCTGTCCGCGAGGTCCGCGAGCGCCTTCGCCGCCCGGTCCGTGCGCCGCGCCCTGCGGGTCACCGACCGCAGCACGCGCCCCGCCGTGGTGTACGTCGCCGCGAAGGCGCAGCCGACGAGGAGGGCGTAGAAGGTGACGCGCGGGGTGGTGGCCGCCGTGAGGACCGCGATCATCGCCCAGCGCTCGCCGATCGGCAGGACGATCATCCGGCGCACCCACACCGTCCAGCCGACGCTGTCCAGCCTGTCGGAGAGGGCGGCTGTGGGACTGGTGTTGGCGGTGGCGGCGGGGTCCCCGGCGTTCGCCTCGTTGAAGGCGAAGTCCACGACGTGCCGGCAGGTCTGCAGGATCATCGCGCCGAGGGCGAGCGCCCAGACGTCGTCGCCGCCGCGGGCCGCTCCCAGGGCGAGGCCGGCGTAGTAGGCGTACTCCTTGGCCCGGTCGAAGGTGGCGTCCAGCCAGGCGCCGAGCGTGGAGTACTGCAGGGAGTAGCGGGCGAGCTGCCCGTCGGTGCAGTCCAGGACGAAGGACGCGACGAGCAGGACGCCGGCCGCGACGAAGCCGCCGCGGGTGCCGGTGGCCGCGCAGGCGGCCGCTATGAGCGCGGTGAGCAGCGAGGCGGTGGTGACCTGGTTCGGGGTCAGGCCGCGGCGGGCGCACCAGCGGGCGAGGTGGCGGGAGTACGGGCTGACGAAGAACGTGGTGAAGAAGCCGTCGCGGGCCTTGACGGCCGACTTCAGGCGTACGGCCTCGTCGTCGACGGCGGAGACGGCCTGCCGCGCCTCGTTGCGGGCCTGGGGGTCGGCGGGGACGGCGGCGACGAGGCTGCCGAGCTCGGGCCGGTGCACCTCGGCGCCGTCCGTGTCGAGGGCGTCGGCGATCCGGTCGGCGAGGCCCTCGGCGAGGGTGACGCCGCCGTCGGCGGAGGCGCCGGCGTCCGCGGAGTTCTCGCGGGCCATCGCGCGGGTCAGGGCGCGGCGGCCGGCCGGCTGGGCCGTCACGGCGCCGGGGATCGCGGCGAGCGGGAAGCGGGGGTCGGTGAGGCCGAGGCGCAGCGCGTGCACATGGCCCACGAACCGGGCGTCGACCACGGCGACCCGTTCCCCGGCGGGCAGCTGGGCGAGCAGCGTCTCGGCGTCGGCGGCGCCGGAGGCGAGGCGCACCTCGAAGCCGAGCGACCGCAGATCGCCCTCGATCGACGAACCGGGTACCGGCTGACCGGTGAGGATGGCGGTCGGCAACCGAACTCACTCCCTGGATGCCGGCGCGTGCGCGCCGGCCGTGTACACGGTGGGGGCGCCCGTGCCTGCGGCACCCGGGCGGCATGTCGGCAGAGGCTATCGGATGCCGGGAACCCCGCGTTCACCACCCGTTCGGCGGCTTGATCGAAGCGGTTTGCCCAGGCCTTTGCCGCGATCATCATCAGGGATCCGGGGCCCGGCCCACAAACCGCGCCCCCAGACCGGGCATCGAGGACATTGCGTCCGCCCGGACGGCGTCGGCATAGGGTGGACGACCATGACATGGCTGATCACCGGCGGCGCCGGATACATCGGGGCACACGTGGCGCGGGCCATGGCCGACGCCGGGGAGCGGGTCGTCGCCCTGGACGACCTCTCGGCGGGGGTTCCCGCGCGGCTGCCCGCCGAGGTCCCGCTGGTCCGGGGCTCGTCGCTGGACGGGGAGCTGCTGAGGCGGGTGCTGGCCGAGCACGCGGTGACGGGTGTGGTGCACCTCGCCGCGCGCAAGCAGGTCGCCGAGTCGGTGGCGCGGCCGGCGTACTACTACCGGGAGAACGTGGGCGGTCTCGCCACGCTGCTGGACGCGGTCGCCGAGGCCGGGATCGAGCGGTTCGTGTTCTCCTCGTCGGCGGCCGTGTACGGCGACCCCGGTGTGGAACTGATCACGGAGGACACGCCCTGCGCCCCGGTGAACCCGTACGGCGAGACCAAACTCGCCGGGGAGTGGCTGGTGCGGGCGGCGGGCCGGGCGCACGGCATCGCGACGGTGTGCCTGCGGTACTTCAACGTGGCCGGGGCCGCCGCGCCCGGGCTGGCCGACACCGGCGTCTTCAACATCGTCCCCATGGTCTTCGACCGGCTCACCCGCGACGAGGCGCCGCGGATCTTCGGCGACGACTATCCGACGCCGGACGGCACCTGCGTCCGGGACTACATCCACGTCGCCGACCTGGCCGAGGCGCACCTGGCGGCGGCCCGGCGGCTGGCCGCGGGCGGCGTGGCCGGGGACCTGACGGTCAACGTCGGGCGCGGCGAGGGCGTCTCCGTCCGGGAGCTGATCACCGTCATCGGCGAGGTCACCGGCGACCGGCGACCGCCTGTCGTCGAGGGGCGGCGGCCCGGGGACGCACCGCGCGCGGTCGCCTCGGCCGCCCGGGCCGCCGCCGAACTCGGGTGGACCGCGCGGCGCGGGGTGCGCGAGATGGTCGAGTCGGCGTGGCGGGGGTGGCTGCTGCACCACGGCGGCCGATCCCGCACCCCCTGACCTACCGGAACGTTTCCGCAGGTCAGGACAGTGACAACGGTGTTCAATGCCGCGTTGCCGGATCACTCCGGCCGTAGTTCACTGTGCTCGCTGACGGAGGATCCCGGACGGGGCAGGAGGCGGCTTTCATGGGGGCTGGGCACGATCACGGGCACGCGCACGGCGTGCCGGCCGGCGGGACGGCGAGCGCGGCGTACCGCGGCAGGCTGCGGGTGGCGCTGTCGATCACGCTCGCCGTGATGGTCGTCGAGATCGTCGGCGGGGTGCTCGCCGACTCCCTGGCGCTGATCGCCGACGCGGCGCACATGGCGACGGACGCCCTCGGCCTGGGCATGGCGCTGCTGGCGATCCACTTCGCGAACCGCCCGCCGAGCGAGAAGCGCACCTTCGGGTACGCCCGCGCCGAGATCCTCGCGGCCCTGGCCAACTGTCTGCTGCTGCTCGGCGTCGGCGGCTACGTCCTGTACGAGGCGGTCCAGCGGTTCCTCGTGCCGGCCGGCACCGAGGGCGAGCTGACCGTCGTGTTCGGTCTGATCGGCCTGGCGGCGAACTCGGTGTCGCTGGCCCTGCTGATGCGCGGCCGGCGGGAGAGCCTGAACGTGCGCGGCGCCTTCCTGGAGGTGGCGGCGGACGCGCTGGGCTCGCTCGCGGTGATCGTCTCGGCGCTGGTGATCCTGGTCACCGGCTGGCAGGCCGCCGACCCGGTCGCCTCCCTGGTGATCGCCCTGATGATCGTGCCGCGGGCGTGGCGGCTGCTGCGCGAGACCCTGGACGTCCTGCTGGAGGCCGCTCCCAAGGGCGTGGACGTGGCCCGGGTGCGGGCCCACATACTGGCCCTCGACGGCGTCGAGGACGTCCACGACCTGCACGCCTGGACGATCACCTCCGGGCTGCCGGTGCTGTCCGCGCACGTGGTGGTGCGCTCCGACGTGCTGAGCGCGATCGGCCACGAGAAGATGCTCCACGAGCTCCAGGGCTGCCTGGGCGACCACTTCGACGTGGAGCACTGCACCTTCCAGCTGGAGCCGAGCGGGCACGCGGCGCACGAGGCGCGGTTGTGCCACTGAGGTGCGCGGGGCGCGGGCCGGGCGGGCGCGCGCCCGCACCCCGGCTCCGGCGGCCCCGCCCCGGCCGCTTCCCCTCCGGGACGGGGCCGCCGGGCCCCTCCCGCCGGCGTCCGGACGGTCCCTTCCGGTGTCCGGACGGGGACGGCCGTGAGCCGGGCCACCGCGCACGGAACATGCGGGCACGCCGCGAAGTGCCGGGAGTGCCGGATTCGTGCGGCACACTTGGGCGCGAAGACCGATGCGAAGGATGGGTATGCCGATCACACCTGCCGCCGCGACGCAGACCGCGTCGAACGGCACCGCGGACGCCATTTTGCTGGAACTGGTCGACGAGAACGGCGTGACGATCGGCACCGCGGAGAAGCTCGCCGCGCACCAGCCGCCGGGCCGGCTGCACCGGGCGTTCTCCGTGTTCCTCTTCGACGAGCACGGCCGGCTGCTGCTGCAGCAGCGGGCGTTCGGCAAGTACCACTCCCCCGGCGTGTGGTCCAACACGTGCTGCGGCCACCCCTACCCCGGGGAGGCGCCCTTCGCGGCGGCGGCCCGGCGGACGCACGAGGAGCTCGGGATCTCCCCGTCGCTGCTCGCCGAGGCGGGCACGGTCCGCTACAACCACCCGGACCCGGCCTCGGGCCTGGTGGAGCAGGAGTACAACCACCTCTTCGTCGGTCTGGCGCAGTCCCCGCTGCGGCCGGACGAGGACGAGGTGGCGGCGACGGCGTTCGTGACCCCGGCGGAGCTGGCGGAGCGGCACGCGAACGACCCGTTCTCGGCGTGGTTCATGACCGTGCTGGACGCGGCCCGGCCCGCGGTCCGGGAGCTGACGGGCCCGTCCGCCGGCTGGTGAGGGCGGTCAGCGCGGCCGGGCGGGTTTGAGCGGCAGGACGGCCCAGATCACCTTGCCGCCGCTCGCGGTGCGCTGGACGTCACAGGCTCCGCCGGCCTCCCGGGTGAGCTCGCTCACCAGGAGCAGGCCCCTGCCGCCCGTCCGGCCGGGGTCGGCCTCCAGCGCGGTCGGGCGGTAGGGGTGGCCGTCCTCCACGGACACCCGGACCCACTCGGCGCCGACGGCGACCTCCACGGCGAGCGTCGGCGAGAGCACCGCCGCGTGCCGGACCGCGTTCGTGACCAGTTCCGACACGATCAGCAGCAGTCCCTGCGCCACGTCGTCCGAGACGGGCACCCCCTGGCGCAGCAGCAGGTCCCGCACGGCGTGCCGTGCCCGCGGGACCGAGACGTCGACGGCGGGGGCGGTGAACCGCCAGACTCCTTCGTACGGCAGGGATCCCGCGGACCCCGTGCCGGGGGGCGCGTCCGCGCCCTCGGGGCGTGGGCCGGGCCCGCGCCCGTGCTTGTCCATCGTCCGGTCGCCACCCTTGCACTCGATTGTCACCACACCCCGAGTGTTGGTAACGCGTCGCACCGCGCCACAGAACTGAACAGAAGTCAGCGGGTATCGAACGGTTCTGACCGCCTGTGCATGACACGGTCAGCCGAAGGACCGATCCTGTCGGGATCGTGCTGTCTGAAAAACTGTTCGGGTGGTACGGGTGTGACGTCGCGGGAGACCGCCCCGTTCCCGGCGGCCCCGGGCCGGTCGCGGCCGGCCCGGGGCCGCCGGGAACGGGGCGGATAGCATCCGGCGCATGGAGCCGCAGCTGCTGCACAGCGTCGCCGACTCGGTCGCCACCGTCGTCATCCGCCACCCGGCCAAGCGCAACGCCATGACGGCCGCGATGTGGCGGGCGCTGCCGCCGCTGCTCGACGCGCTGGCGGCCGATCCGGCGGTGCGGGCGCTGGTGCTCACCGGCGAGGGCGGGACGTTCTGCGCCGGGGCGGACATCGCGACGCTGCGGGACTCGCCGGAGGAGGCGCAGCGGCTCGCCGTACGCGCCGAGGAGGCCCTCGCGGCCTTTCCGAAGCCGGCGCTGGCGGCGGTGCGCGGGCACTGCGTGGGCGGCGGGACGCAGTTGGCGGCGGCCTGCGATCTGCGGTTCGCCGAGCGGGGAGCGCTGTTCGGGGTGACGCCGGCGAAGCTCGGGGTGGTCTACCCGGCGTCCGCCACCCGGCGGCTGGTGTCGCTCGTGGGCCCGGCCACCGCCAAGTACCTGCTGTTCTCCGGCGAGTTGATCGACGCCGAGCGGGCGCTGCGGACGGGCCTAGTCGACGAGGTGCTGCCCGAGGGGGAACTCGGCAAGCGGGTCGCGGAGTTCACCCGGACCCTGGTCGCGCGCTCGCAGCTGACGCAGGCCGCGGCCAAGGAGTTCGCGGACGGGCGCAGGGACCGGGACGCGTACTGGGCCGGGCAGGCCCGCGGCAGCGGCGACACCGCGGAGGGCGTCGCCGCGTTCCTGGAGCGCAGGCCGCCGCGGTTCACGTGGAACGTGCCCGCGCCAGGATGAACCGGCCGCGGGCGCGGCGCCGTTCGACCAGGTGCGCCGGGGTCTTCCCCGGGAAGCCGGCGTCGTACGGCGGCCGCGGGTCGTGCTCCGCGGCCGGCCGCACCGTCCGGGCGCGGTCGTCGCGCGGCTGCCGGAACCCGGTACGGCGTTCGTCCGCGCCGCGCTCGCCGCGGAGGCCTTCCCGGCGGGCGGCGACACGCCGGGCGGAGCGGCGGAGCATGTCCCGGCGCCGCCGAGGTACCCGTTCCTGTACCGGCCAGGTCGGCCGGTACAGGAAAGGAGAATCACGTGTTCCGAGCCATTGCGGATGTGCTGCGCCAGATCGGCGGCGCCGTCGCCACCGTGGTGACCCTGCCCTTCCGGGCCCTGGCCCGGCTCTTCGGCGGGGCGTCCGGCACGGCCCGCGGCCACCGGGTCTGACCCGGTCCCGTCCGGTCCCGCACCGCCGTGGCGCCGCCCTGATCCCCGGGTGTCGGGGTCACCTGCCACAATTGCCGCGCAACCTCAGTGAGAAGGCGGTACGGGATCGTGACGACACCCGGGTCCAGCGGATCCATCGACGCAGGGTCCATCGAAGGCAGGATCGCCGAGGAGCTCGGCGTACGGGAGCGGCAGGTGAAGGCCGCGGTGGAACTGCTCGACAGCGGTTCGACGGTGCCCTTCATCGCCCGCTACCGCAAGGAAGCGACCGAGCTGCTCGACGACGCGCAGCTGCGCACGATCGAGGAGCGGCTGCGTTACCTGCGGGAGCTGGAGGAGCGGCGGACGGCGATCCTCGACTCGGTGCGCGAACAGGGCAAACTCACCGAGGAGCTCGAGGCCCGGATCCGCGGCGCCGAGACCAAGGCGCGCCTGGAGGACATCTACCTGCCGTTCAAGCCCAAGCGGCGCACCAAGGCGCAGATCGCGCGGGAGGCCGGTCTCGAACCGCTGGCGGAGGGGCTGCTCGCGGACCCGTCCGTCGAGCCGCTCGCCGCGGCCGCCGCGTTCGTCGACGCCGGCAAGGGGGTGGCCGATCCGCAGGCCGCCCTGGACGGCGCGCGGGCCATCCTCACCGAGAAGTTCTCCGAGGACGCCGACCTGATCGGCGAGGTGCGCGAACGCATGTGGGTGCGCGGGCGGCTGGTGTCGAAGGTGCGGGAGGGCAAGGAGGAGGCGGGCGCCAAGTTCGCCGACTACTTCGACTTCGCCGAGCCGTTCACCGCGCTGCCCTCGCACCGGGTGCTGGCGCTGCTGCGCGGCGAGAAGGAGGAGGTCCTCGACCTCGTCCTGGAGCCCGAGGAGCCCACGGAGGGGCCGTCGTCGTACGAGGGGATCGTCGCCGCCCGGTTCGGGATCGCCGACCGGGGGCGGCCCGCGGACAAGTGGCTGCTGGACACGGTCCGCTGGGCCTGGCGCACCCGCATCCTGGTGCACCTCGGCATCGACCTGAGGCTGCGGCTGCGCACGGCCGCCGAGGACGAGGCCGTGAACGTCTTCGCGGCGAACCTGCGCGACCTGCTGCTCGCCGCCCCGGCCGGCACGCGCGCGACGATCGGCCTCGACCCGGGCTTCCGCACGGGCGTGAAGGTCGCCGTGGTCGACGCCACCGGCAAGGTCGTCGCCACGGACACCGTCCACCCGCACGTGCCGCACAACCGCTGGGACGAGGCGATCGCCGCCCTGGCCCGGCTGGCGCGGGAACACGCGGTCGAGCTGGTCGCGATCGGCAACGGCACCGCCTCCCGCGAGACCGACAGACTGGCCGGTGAACTCATCGCCCGACACCCGGAGCTGAAGCTGACCAAGGTGATGGTGTCCGAGGCCGGCGCCTCCGTGTACTCGGCCTCCGCCTTCGCCTCGCAGGAACTGCCGGACCTGGACGTGTCGCTGCGCGGCGCGGTCTCCATCGCCCGCCGGCTCCAGGACCCGCTGGCCGAGCTGGTGAAGATCGACCCGAAGTCGATCGGCGTCGGCCAGTACCAGCACGACCTGTCCGAGGTGAAGCTGTCCCGCTCGCTGGACGCGGTGGTCGAGGACTGTGTGAACGGCGTCGGCGTGGACGTCAACACGGCCTCCGCGCCGCTGCTCGCCCGGGTGTCCGGCATCACCTCCTCCCTCGCCGAGAACATCGTGGCGCACCGGGACGCCAACGGGCCGTTCCGGTCCCGGGCGGAGCTGAGGAAGGTGCCGCGGCTCGGCCCGAAGGCGTACGAGCAGTGCGCGGGCTTCCTGCGGATCCGCGGCGGCGACGACCCGCTGGACGCCTCCAGCGTCCACCCCGAGGCGTATCCGGTGGTGCGCCGGATGGTGAAGACCACCGGGCAGGAGGTGGCCTCCCTCATCGGCAACACGACGGTGCTGCGCTCGCTGCGTCCGCAGGACTTCGTGGACGACACCTTCGGTCTGCCGACCGTCACCGACATCCTCCGGGAGCTGGAGAAGCCGGGGCGCGACCCGCGTCCGGCGTTCCGGACGGCGGCCTTCAAGGAGGGCGTGGAGAAGATCTCCGACCTGTCGGCCGGGATGGTGCTGGAGGGCGTCGTGACGAACGTGGCGGCCTTCGGGGCGTTCGTCGACGTCGGGGTGCACCAGGACGGGCTGGTGCACGTGTCCGCGATGTCGAAGACGTTCGTCAAGGACCCGCGGGACGTGGTGAAGCCCGGCGACATCGTCAAGGTGAAGGTCCTCGACGTCGACATCCCGCGCAAGCGGATCTCGCTGACGCTGCGTCTGGACGACGAGGCCGCCCCGCAGGGGCAGCAGCGCGAGCGGGGCGGACGGCCGCCGCAGCAGCGGCAGCAGCGCCCGCAGCAGCGGCAGGGGCGCGGCGGTGACCGGGGCGCCCGGCAGGCGCCGCCGCCCGCCAACAGCGCGATGGCCGACGCCCTGCGGCGGGCCGGGCTGGCGTAGGCGGGCGGCACACCGGGTGCCCCGGGCCGGGGCACCCGGAGCCGGCGGCCCGGCGCGGAGGGCGGCCCGCCCGTGCCGCACCCGGCGTCCGCGGCCCGGCGGTCCGCGCTCACCGCGGGGCCGCCCCGTTTCCCCGCGCCACCGCCGTCACCAGCACGCTCTCCGACGCCCGCGCCACGACGAAGGCCCGCCCCCGTACGGCTCCGGCGTCCAGGGCGATGCGGTGGCGGCCCGGCCCGAGGACGCCGTCGAAGACCTCGTGGCCGCGGGTGCGCCGCAGCCGGTCCAGGCGGTAGGCGGTGAGCCGCACCCGGCAGGGCGAGGTGACCTCGACACCCGCCTCGCCGTCGGTGGCGGCCAGGCCGGCCAGGCGGCGCCGCGCCCACGGGCCGCGCTCCAGGGCGTGTTCGATCTGGGCGACGAGGACCGGCACGATCGGGGCGAGGCCGTCGACGTAGGCCACGTCGGCTCCGGCGCGGTCGAAGGCGCGGCGTACGGCGCGGCGTTCCTCCTCGGTGACCGCCTCGCCGAAGGCGACGGCGCCGTAGCCGCGCAGCTCGTCGGCGGGGACGTCGCCGGTGTCGTGGGTGATGTCGGCGCCGATGCCGATGGTGCGCAGCGCGGCGGCGAGCCTGGCGAGGACGGCGACGCGGGCGCCGACCAGGAGGACCCGGCGGCGGGCGGCCGGGGAACCGCCGTCGAGCAGGGCGGCCAGCGCCGCGCGGTACTCGGCGCCGCGGAAGCGGAACGGGCCGATGCCGTGGTAGCCGTTGAGGTCCAGGTCGGCGCGCTCGTCCGTCTGCCAGGCGAAGTCCCGCCAGACGAAGTCCTCGCCGTCCCGCTCGATGACGGCGGTCACGGCGCCGCACGCCAGTGCCTCGCACTCGGGACAGCCGTAGACGATGTGCCGGCCGCCGGGCAGGGGCGCCTCGGTCTCCAGGAGCAGGCTGCGGACCTGCGCGGTGAAGATCGCGGGCGGGACGTCGGAGGCGAGCGGGGAGACGGCGTCCAGGTCGGAGAGCCGGAACAGCAGCGGACGGCCGTCGACGACGAAGTCCACGAAGTCCCGGTGGACCTGGTGGTCACCACCCGCGAGGACCCCGCCGGCCCGCATCGCCGGCGCCAGGGCGAAGGTCGCGTACTCGGCAGACATGCCCCGAGTATTCCCGGAGCGGGACGGACGCGGGCACGGCATGACATATTCCGCTACCGTCCCCGTGCGGGGAGCGGGCCGGGGGCCGGGACCGTCGTGGCCGGGGCGGGGCCGCCGGACGGGCGGCGGCCGGCGTTCCCGCCGGGCGCGGCGGGCGGGTCCGGGCATGGCCGCGCGGCCCGTGGGGCGGGTCGCCTCGGCGGTCGCGGGGATCCGCGGCGGCCGGGCGCCGGAGGAGTACGGGGAGTCGGCCGGGCGGCCCGGCGTACGGATGGTCGAAGGGGGACCGGGCGGGACCGGGCTGGACCCGGGGCACGGCCGGAGCGCGGACCGCCGCCGGACGGGCGGCTGCCTCCCCGCGGCGGCCCGGGGGTCGCCGCGGGGAGGCGGCCGGGCCGCCTCCCCGCGGCGGGCTCAGCAGTCGGTGACGGGGGCCGCGGCCGTGAGGCGGTGCGGCGCGCGGGCGTCGAGGAGCAGCGGGACGAGGGCGCGCAGGGACTGGCGGAGGGGGACGTACGTGCCCCTAGTCGTCACTCCGTGCAGGGCGAGTTCGTCCCGCACCTCGGCGTACTGGCCGGCGGTGAGCCGGTATCCGCAGGGCGGGTCCCGGAGCACCTCGGACGGTTCGGGCGGGTCGTTGTCGGCGCCGCCGAGGTGGACGGGGCCCTCGTCGCGGTGTCCCGCGAGCCGGGCCGCGCCGGTCGCCGCCTCGATCCGCCCGCGCCGCTCGTCCACGAACCGGAACAGGCCCTCCAGCGCGGCCAGGTGGGAGCCGACGCGGCGGCGGTTGTCGACCGCCTCGGGCACGCCGGCGAGCGCGTCCACGCGGCTCTCGACGAGCAGGCCGACCGCGTGCTTGATCCCGGACGTGTTCCGCAGGATGCGCTCCTGACCGTCGCCCGCGACCTGCCGGACCGGCTCGCCGGTCGCGGGATCGGTCCAGACGCCGTACGTGCCGGTGGAGTACCCGGCGCGCTCCGCCGCGGGGCGGACGTACTCCCGGGAGAGGGTCTCGGCCGCGTCGTGGACGGCCGCGTCCGTGTTGAGGTTGCGCGGCCACAGGTCGAGCAGGTCCTTGTCGTAGTACGGGGGTGTGGCGCCGTACTCGTGCAGGTCGTAAACCACGTCGGGGCGCCGGTCGCGGACGACGGCGGCCAGCGCCCGCGCCTCGGCGGTCCGCAGGGCGAGGTGGTCGCGGTTGACGTCCGTCCCGTCGCTGTTGCCGCGGGTGCCGGCGGCCCGGCCGTCGGGGTTGGCGGTCGGCACGACGAGCACGGTGGTCCGCTCCAGGAAGCGGCGGGTGCGCCGGTCGTCCGCGTAGGCCAGGTCGCGGATCACGGACAGGCAGGCCTCGCGGCCGGCCGGTTCGTCACCGTGCTGGCCGCACACCAGGAGCACCGTGTTCGCGGCGGGGCGTGCGCCGATCCGTACGAGCTGCAGCGGCCGGCCCTGCTTCGTCGTGCCCACGGTGCTCAGGGAGACCCGGCCGCTCGCCCGGTCGACGGCGGCCAGGAAGTCCCGTTCCTCGGGCTGGCTGGTCCAGCGGGCGCCGCTGGAGCGCTCGAAGCCGGTGCGGGGCGGGGCGTCGGCGGCGTGGGCGGCCGGCGCGGTGACGAGGGACGCGGCGAGGGCCGCCGCGGCGAGGAGGCGGATCACCGGCCTCCCTCCGGGACGCGGTGGGGAGTGCGCGGCGCGCGCACGCCGTCCAGGACCGTGGCCGCAGGCGCGGCGGACGCCGGGCCGGCGGTGGCGCGGGCGAAGGCGGCGGCTCCGCCGGCGAACGGGACGCGCGCCGAGGTGCGGGACAGGTCGAGGGTGAGCGTCGGGGTGTCGGCGGGAGGGTCGATGAGGTCCTTGTCGGTGCCCGCGACGATCAGCGCGAGGCGGTGGCCCTCGGGCACGACGTGGTCGGTGGCCGCCAGGTCGAGGGTGACGGTGTAGGCCCGGCCGGGGGTGAGCGGGGCGCCCTTGCCGGTCGCGGCGCTGTGGCCCAGGTCGGCCCAGCCGCGGCTGACGATCGTGTGCTCCACGTCGGCCGTCCTGGCCCGGGTGTCCTTGAAGCAGGCGCTGTCGCCCGCGGTGCTCGCGCCCCAGCAGGTGCGGTCGGTGAGCGTGGTGATGCCCTCGGCGGCGTCGGCGTAGTCGCGGATGGTGGCGGGCCCGAGGTCGACCAGGACGGCGGACAGGTGGGCCGTCGCAGTGGTCGGGGTCGCGGTGACGGTCACCTCGGAGGAGCCGGACAGGCGCAGGTCGCGGGTGAGCGGCCGGGTGACGAAGCCGGCCTTGTCCGGTGTCGGCGTGTCGATCCGCGCCGCCCAGTCGGTCTCGCCGAGCGCCGGGTCGTCGGTGAACGTCTCGGTGCCGCCGCCCCGGCCCAGGCCGAGGGTGCCGACGCCCGGCCGGGCGCCCTGGCCGGGACGGAGGACGGCCGTCCGTGTGCCGCGCGGCGGCCAGACCTCCGAGGTGACCCACTGGCCGGGGTGGCGTTCGATGTCGGCCATGGGCTCGCGGTCGATGCCGTTGTCGTAGCCGAGGAGTTCGTGGTCGAACCAGCGGTGCAGGGTGTCGACCCACTGTGCGCGGCGGAAGTCGAAGGGGTCGACGTGGCCGGTCTGGGAGAGCCAGATCTTGCGTTCGACGCCGTTCTCCGCGAGGGCGTCCCACCACGGGCCGACGTGCTGCATCCGCACGTTGAGGTCCTGCATGCCGTGGATCAGGAAGACGCTGGCCCTGACCTTCTTCGCGGCCCGCACGTAGTCGCGTTCGGTCCACAGCGGCGTCCGGTCGCCGGTGCGCGGCGCCCCGTCGACCAGCTTCTGCTGGACGGCGGCGCACCGGGCATGGGCGTCGGGGCTGTTGACGTGGCCGGACAGCCAGTCGGGGCCGGTGCCGTACAGCGGGGCGCCCTGGGAGAAGTAGTAGTCGTACCAGGAGGAGATGGCGCCGATCGGGACGATGGTCTCCAGGCCCTCGACCCCGGTGGCGGCGACGCCGTTGGCGATGGTGCCGTCCCAGCTCTTGCCGATCATGCCCGTGCGGCCGTTGGTCCAGTCCGCCTCGGCGCGCTGCGTGCCCGTGCGGGTGGTGTACGCCCTGGCGCGGCCGTTGAGCCAGTCGACGACGGCCTTCGCGGACCGGATGTCGGAGCGGCCGCCGACGTCGACGCAGCCGTCGGAGCGGTTGGTGCCGGCGAGGTCGACGCCGACGAAGGCGTAGCCGCGCGGCACGAAGTAGTTGTCGTAGAACAGCGGCATCTGCACGACGTCCCCGTCGGCGTCGTACGTCTTCCTCTGGCTCTCGTTGCCGCGCCCGCAGCAGGAGTAGTACGGGCTGGCGTCCATGATGACGGGGATCTTGCGGCCCTGCCGGGCGGGTTCGCGCGGGCGGACGATGTCGACGGCGACGCGGTCGCCCTTCCCGTCGCCGTCCCCGTCGAGCCCGGTGTCCACCCAGACGGCCTCGCGGACGGCGTTCTCGTACGAGTGGACGGGTTGGCTCACGCGCGGCGCGGCCTGCGCCGTGGCGGGCGTGAGGAAGGCGGCCAGCAGGGCGGTCGCGGCCGCCGTCGCGAGCGGTCTCCAGATCGTGAAGCGCATGCGTGTCGGCATGCGCGGACCGTACATCGGTCAACTCCCGCGCAGAAGAGGGCGACCCGGTGCGGGCGTGGCGGGTGAGCATCTCCCGTCCGCCCGTCCCGTGACGGCCGGATGGCGATCGTGCGACAGCGGGGGTCATGGACATGCCCGAGGTCACAGGGAGTCAATAGGCTCCCGACAGACTTCGGTCCCCTACGACTTGGAGCTCTCGTGCACCGCAGACTCATCGCACCGGGCGCGCTCGCTTCGGCCTCCCTGCTGCTGGCGATCCCGGCGTCGGCCGCGAGCCACTCCCCCGGCGCGCCGGGCATCGGCGACCCCTACTACCCGGCCTACGGCAACGGCGGATACGACGTCTCCCACTACGACCTGCGGCTGAAGTACCAGCCGGCCACCGACGAACTGGAGGGCACGGCCACCCTGCTGGTCCGCGCCACGCAGGACCTGTCCCGGTTCAACCTGGACTTCCTGCTGGACGTCGGCGAGGTGCGGGTGGACGGCGCGAGGGCGTCGTTCGCCGCCTCCGGCGAGCACGAACTGGAGATCACCCCCCGGACGCCGCTGGCGAAGGGCACGTCCTTCTCCGTGGTGGTGCGCTACCGCGGCGTGCCGTCGTCGAAGCGGGCGTACGGCTTCACCAGCTGGCACCGCACCCCGGACGGCGGCGTCGCCGCCAACGAGCCCGAGGCGGCGGCGTGGTGGTTCCCCGGCAACGACCACCCGCTGGACAAGGCCACCTACGACGTGTCGGTGCAGGTGCCGGACGGCACCCAGGCCATCTCCAACGGCACGCTGCAGTCGACCGCTTCGCGGCTCGGCTGGACCCGGTACGACTGGCGCTCCGACAAGCCGCAGGCCACCTATCTCGCCACGCTCGCGATCGGCCGGTTCGACGTCACCCGCGGCACGACCGAGAGCGGCATCCCGGTCCTCAACGCCTACAGCAAGGACCTGGGCGAGCACTACGGGGCGGCGCGGGCCAGCATCGAGCGGACCGGGGAGATCGCCGACTGGCTGAGCGGATTCTTCGGCCCGTACCCGTACGGCGCGCTCGGCGGGTACGTGCCGAACACCGACACCGGGTACGCGCTGGAGACGCAGACGCGGCCCTTCTACAGCCCGCGGAACTTCGCGAACGGGTCCAACACCTCCCTGGTCGTGCACGAGCTGGCCCACCAGTGGTACGGGGACCTGGTGTCCGTGGCGGGCTGGAAGGACATCTGGATCAACGAGGGCTTCGCCCGGTACGCGCAGTGGCTGTGGTCCGAGCACGAGGGCGAGGGCACGGCGCAGGAGCTCGCCGACCACGTGTACGCCTCGCGCCCCGCCGACGACCCGTTCTGGACGGTCCGGCCCGGCGACCCGGGGCCCGAGAACCAGTTCCACACCGCGGTCTACGACCGGGGCGCGCTGGCCCTGCAGGCGCTGCGCAACGAGATCGGCGACGAGGCGTTCTTCGCGATCCTCGAGGGCTGGCCGCGCGCGTACGCGCACGGCAACGCGTCGGTGGCCGACTTCCGCGAGTACGCCGAGCGGGTGTCCGGGAAGCCGCTGGCCGCGCTCTTCGACACGTGGCTGTTCCAGCCGTCGAAGCCGGCCGCGCCCGCGGCCCGCGCCGCGTCCGTCGCGCGGACGCGGGAGGCGTCCGTGCCGCCGAAGTCCTGGCAGAAGATCGCCGCGACGAACGGGGTGCACGAGCACGGGGCGCGGGAGCACGAGGACGGGCACGGGCGGGCGCACGGGGTACGCGAGGACTGACGCGTCCGCCCGGCGGCGCCGGACGCGTAACCGGTCCGCCGCGGGAGCGGGGGTCTCGATCCCCGTGGTCGTCGTGCACCGTCGCGGGGCCGCCCCGCTCCGCCGGCCCGCGGTGGGCGGCGCGGCGGGGCCGGGGCGCGGCCCCCGCCCCGGGCGCCGGGGGCCGGGCCCGGCGGCGTGGCGGTGTCAGGCCGGAACCGCCCGGTTCCCGGCGCCGCCGTGGACGCCGTCCCCCGGCCGGGGGCCGCCCGCGGCCCCCTCCGCCGCCCCGGTCACTTCCCGGCCTGTTCCCGGGCCACCCGGCGGCGGACGCCGAACCAGCCGGCGACCAGCAGGACCGCGATCACCGGGACGAGCAGGAGCGTCCTGCGGCCGACCTCGGGGTCGTTCCACATCATGCCGAGGCAGGCCAGCAGGAAGGCGATCGTGGCGAGCTCGGTGACGGGGCTGCCGAGCAGCCGGAAGTGCGGCCGGGCGACCAGGCCCGCCTTCGCCCGGCGGACGAAGATCAGGTGGCAGATCATGATGATCACCCAGGTGCTGATGATGCCCAGGGAGGCGACGTTCAGCACGATCTCGAAGGCCTGGCTGGGCACCAGGTAGTTCAGCACCACGCCGAGCACGCACACCGCGCAGGTCAGCAGGATGCCGCCGTAGGGGACCTGGCTGCGGCTCATCACCCGGGTGAACTTCGGCGCGGAGCCCGCCATCGCCATGGACCGCAGGATGCGGCCGGTGGAGTACAGGCCCGAGTTCAGCGACGACATCGCCGCGGTGAGGACGACGAGGTTCATCACGTCGCCGGCCGCCGGCACGCCGATCCGCGACAGGACGGTCACGAAGGGGCTCTCGTCGGCCGAGTACACCGAGCCGGGCAGCAGCAGGGCCAGCAGGACGACCGAGCCGACGTAGAACAGGCCCACCCGCCACATGATCGAGTTCACCGCGCGCGGGACGATCTTCTCCGGCTCGGCGGTCTCGCCGGCGGCGACGCCGACCAGCTCCAGAGCGGCGTACGCGAAGATCACGCCCTGCATGACGAGGACGACGGGCATCAGGCCGTGCGGGAAGACGCCGCCGTGGTCCGTGATCACGTTCAGGCCGGGGGTCCGGCCGCCCACCTCGTGCTGGGTGGCCAGCAGGAAGACGCCGATCAGCATGAAGCCGACGAGGGTGGCGACCTTGATGATCGCGAACCAGAACTCCATCTCGCCGAAGATCTTCACCGAGATCAGGTTCACGGCCAGCACCACCGCGAGCGCGGCCAGCGCGAGCGCCCACTGCGGGATGTCGGTGAACAGGCTCCAGTAGTGCGTGTAGAGCGCGATCGCGGTGATGTCGGCGATACCGGTCGTGGACCAGTTCAGGAAGTACATCCAGCCGGCGACGTACGCGCCCTTCTCACCGAGGAACTCGCGCGCGTACGACACGAAGGACCCGGAGGAGGGCCGGTACAGGACGAGCTCGCCGAGCGCCCGGACGACGAAGAAGGCGAAGACGCCGCAGACGAGGTAGGCCAGCGCGAGCGCCGGTCCCGCGTTGTGCAGGCGGCCGCCGGCGCCGAGAAAGAGTCCGGTGCCGATGGCGCCGCCGATGGCGATCATGTTGACGTGGCGGGCCTTGAGGCCCTTGCTGTAACCGGCGTCGCCCGCGTCCGCGGGCGTCCCGGTCGCCTGGGGGTGGGCGGCGACCTGTGCCGTGTCCACGGCGTCCTTGCTCACGGGTGCTTCCACTTCCTGGTGCGCCCGGGCGGGATGCGTCCGGGTCGTCCGTACGTGTCTCGGCCCGCACCACCCTCTGTCGCGCGCGGCACAGACCAGGCCAGCACTTTCCCACAACGTTTCAGCCACACGCGGTGACCCATGTCACAGAGCGTTACTTCTCACATGATCCATTCCGGGTGTCCATCTCGGTCACCGGCCGTTCACACCAGGGTCACCGGCCGGGGCGCGCGGGGTGCCGCGGCGCCGCGCGGACGGCGGCGCACCTGGCGGCCGGCGCCGAGGAGCCGGCCCCGGGCTGCTCCGGCCCGGCGGCGGGCCGCTGCTCCGGGAGAGACGCTCCTCGCCGCCCGCGCCGCGCTGACCGAGCGCTTCCGCGCCGTTCGCCCGGGCCCCGTCGCGGCGGCCGCGACGGGGCCCGGGCGGACGGCGGGCGCCTCAGCGGCCGTCCGTGAACGTCTCCCCCCGCTCCGCCTTCGCCACCAGCAGCGCGGGCGGGGCGAACCGCTCGCCGTAGCGCTCGGCGAGCTCCCGCGCGCGGGCGGTGAAACCGGGCAGCCCTCCCCGGTAGCCGTTGATGTACTGGAGCACACCGCCGGTCCAGCCGGGGAAGCCGATGCCGAGGATCGAGCCGATGTTGGCGTCGGCGACGGAGGTCAGCACGCCTTCCTCCAGCAGCCGGACGGTGTCCAGGGCCTCGGAGAACAGCATGCGCTCCTGCATGTCCTCGAACGGGATCCGGTGGCCCGGTTCGGTGAAGTGCTCGCGCAGGCCGGGCCAGAGCCCGATGCGCCTGCCGTCCTCCCCGTAGTCGTAGAAGCCCGCTCCCCCGCTGCGGCCGGTGCGGCCGAACTCGTCGACCATGCGGTCGACGACGGCTTCGGCGGGGTGCGGCGTCCAGGTGCCGCCCGCCTCCTCCACGGCCCGCTTCGTCTCGTTGCGGATCTTGCGCGGCAGGGTGAGGGTCAGCTCGTCCATCAGGGAGAGCACCTTGGCCGGGTAGCCCGCCTGGGCCGCCGCCTGCTCCACCGACGCGGGCTCGACGCCCTCGCCGACCATGGCCACGCCCTCGTTCAGGAAGTGGCCGATGACGCGGGAGGTGAAGAAGCCGCGGCTGTCGTTGACGACGATCGGCGTCTTGTCGATCTGCCGGACCAGGTCGAAGGCGCGCGCGAGGGCCTCGTCACCGGTCCGCCTCCCCCTGATGATCTCGACGAGGGGCATCTTGTCGACCGGCGAGAAGAAGTGCAGCCCGATGAAGTCGGCCTGCCGCTCGACGCCCTCGGCGAGGGCGGTGATGGGGAGGGTGGAGGTGTTGGAGCACAGCAGCGCGTCGGGGGCGACGACGTTCTGCACCTCCTGGAACACCTTGCGCTTGAGGGCGGTGTCCTCGAAGACGGCCTCGATGACCGCGTCGCAGCCGGCGAGGTCGGCCACCTCGGCGGTGGGGGTGATCCGGGCGAGCAGCGCGTCCGCCTTCTCCTGGGTCGTGCGGCCCTTGGCGACGGCCTTGGCGCACAGCTTCTCGGAGTAGCCCCTGCCCTTGACGGCGGCCTCCAGGGAGACGTCCTTGAGCACCACGTCGATCCCCGCGCGGGCGCACGCGTAGGCGATGCCCGCGCCCATCATCCCGGCGCCGAGGACGGCGACCCTGCGGACCCGGCGGGGCTCGACGCCCCGGGGGCGGTTGGCACCGGAGTTGACGGCCTGGAGGTCGAAGAAGAAGGCCTGGATCATGTTCTTCGACGTCTGCCCGGCCGCCAGCTCCACGAAGTAGCGGGCCTCGATGACCTGCGCGGTCTCGAAGTCGACCTGGGAGCCCTCGACGGCGGCGGCCAGGATGTTGCGCGGCGCCGGATAGGGGGCGCCGCCCGTCTGCTTGCGCAGGGTGGCCGGGAAGGCGGGCAGGTTCGCCGCGAACTTCGGGTTCGCGGGCGTGCCGCCGGGGATGCGGTAGCCGGGCCGGTCCCAGGGCTGGGCGGACTCGGGGTGGGCGTCGATGAAGGCACGGGCCTTGGCCAGCAGTTCCTCCGGGGTGTCGGCCACCTCGTCGACCAGGCCGTTCTCCAGGGCCCGGCGCGGGCTGTACCGGGTGCCCTGGAGCAGGACCTTCAGCAGCGCGTCGGCGATGCCGAGCAGGCGGACGGTGCGGACGACGCCGCCGCCTCCGGGGAGCAGGCCGAGGGTGACCTCGGGGCAGCCGATCCTCGACCCGGGCACGTCGAGGGCGACGCGGTGGTGGCAGGCCAGGGCGATCTCGTAGCCGCCGCCGAGGGCGGCGCCGTTGATCGCGGCGACCACGGGCTTGCCGAGGGTCTCGATGCGGCGCAGGTCGCGCTTGACCGCCATGCCGCCGTCGAACAGCTCCTGCGCGGTCCCGGGGGTGACCCGGATCAGGTCGCGCAGGTCGCCGCCGGCGAAGAAGGTCTTCTTGGCGGAGGTGACGATCACGCCCCGGACGGAGTCCCGCTCGGCCTCCAGGCGGTCGGCGACCGCGGCGAGCGAGGCGCGGAACGCCTGGTTCATGGTGTTCGCGGACTGGTCCGGGTCGTCGAGGACGAGGGTGACGACACCGGTGTCGTCCTGCTCCCAGCGGATGGTGGTGGGCTCGGTCGTCATGACAGGGGTCTCCGTTGAGGTCTCGTGGTTCCGCCGGGGCGTTCAGACGCGCTCGACGATCGTGGCGATGCCCATGCCCCCGCCCACGCACAGCGTGGCCAGGCCGTAGCGCTTGTCCTGGCGTTCCAGTTCGTCGACGAGCGTGCCGAGGATCATCGCGCCCGTCGCGCCGAGCGGGTGGCCCAGGGCGATCGCGCCGCCGTTGACGTTGACCTTGTCGAGCGGGAGCCCCATGTCCTTCACGAAGCGCAGCACGACCGCCGCGAACGCCTCGTTGATCTCGACGAGGTCGATGTCGTCGATGGTCAGCCCGGCCTTGGCGAGCGCCTTGCGGGTGGCGGGCGCGGGGCCGGTGAGCATGATGGTCGGCTCGGAGCCGGACACGGCGGCGGAGACGATCCGCGCGCGCGGGGTGAGGCCGTGGCGTTCGCCCGCCTCCCGGGAGCCGACCGCGACCAGTGCCGCGCCGTCGACGATGCCGGAGGAGTTGCCCGCGTGGTGGACGTGGTCGATCCTCTCGACCCAGTGGTACTTCTGCAGGGCGACCGCGTCGAAGCCGCCGAGTTCGCCGATGTCCGCGAAGGACGGCTTCAGCCGGGCCAGGGAGTCGGCGGTGGTGCCGGGGCGCAGGTGCTCGTCGTGGTCGAGGACGACCAGGCCGTTGCGGTCCCGCACCGGTACGACGGACCGCTCGAAGCGGCCCTCCTTCCAGGCGGTGGCCGCCCGTTCCTGGGACAGGGCCGCGTACTCGTCGACGTCCCGGCGGGAGAAGCCCTCGATGGTGGCGATCAGGTCGGCGCCGATGCCCTGCGGCACGAAGTTGGTGGCGAGGTTGGTCATCGGGTCGTTGAACCAGGCGCCGCCGTCGGAGGCCATCGGCACCCGCGACATCGACTCGACGCCGCCCGCGAGGACCAGGTCCTCCCAGCCCGAGCGCACCTTGGCGGCGGCCAGGTTGACGGCCTCCAGGCCGGAGGCGCAGAAGCGGTTCTCCTGCACGCCCGCCACCGTGTCCGGCAGTCCCGCGGCGATGGCGGCGATCCGGGCGATGTCGGAGCCCTGGTCGCCGACCGGGCCGACGACGCCGAGGACGACGTCGTCGATCCCGGCGGGGTCCAGGCCGGGGAAACGGGCGCGGATCTCGTGGATGAGGCCGACGACCAGGTCGACGGGCTTGGTGCCGTGCAGGGCGCCGTTCGCCTTGCCGCGTCCGCGCGGGGTGCGGATCGCGTCGTACACGTACGCTTCGGTGCTCACGGTCAGGCCTTTCGCGGAGGGTGGGCGGGGAACGGGTGGCCGCCCGGGTGGGGGTCCGGCGGGGGGTCGCCGTCCTGACGGCCGGCGTTCCCGGGGGAGGCGCCGTCCGGGTGGGCCTCGGAGGAACCGCCGTCCTGCGGGGCGTCGGCCGCGGCGTGCCGCAGGAGCGCGGGCACGCCCCAGTCGCGGGCCACGTCCGCCGTGTCGGCCCCCGGGCGGGCGGGGCCGGTGCGGACGGCGGCGGGGGTCGCGGAGAAGCGGGGGGCGGGGGCGGGCTGGGTGATGCCGCCGTGGTCGGTGAAGGTGCCGCGGGCGGCGAGGTGCGGGTGGCGCGGGGCCTCGCGCAGCGACAGCACCGGGGCCACGCAGGCGTCGGAGCCCTCGAAGAGGGCCGCCCACTCGTCCCGGGTGCGGGTCTTGAAGCGGGTGGCGACCGCCTCGCGCAGTTCGCCCCAGCGGGCGGTGTCCTCGCGGGCGGGGACGTCGTCCCCGACGCCGAGCAGGTCCAGGAACTCGTCGTAGAACCGCTGCTCCAGGGCGCCGACCGCCATGTACCGGCCGTCGGCCGTCTCGTACGTGCCGTAGAAGGGGCAGCCGCCGTCGAGGAGGTTGGCGGCGCGGCGGTCCTGCCAGTGGCCGGCGGCCATCATGCCGTGGAGCATCGCGGCGAGGTGCGAGGCGCCGTCGACGATGGCGGCGTCGACGACCTGGCCGGTGCCGGTCGCGCGCGCGTGGTGCAGGGCCGCGAGGACGCCGACGACGAGGTAGAGGGAGCCGCCCGCGTAGTCGCCGAGCAGGTTGGCCGGGGGCGGGGGCGGCTCGTCCGGGCGGCCGATCAGGCCCAGGGTGCCGGTGAGCGCGAGGTAGGTGATGTCGTGCCCGGCGCGGCGGGCGAGCGGCCCCTGCTGGCCCCAGCCGGTCATGCGGCCGTAGACGAGCCGGGGGTTGCGGGCGTGGCAGGGCCCGGGGCCGACGCCCAGGCGTTCGGCGACGCCGGGGCGGTATCCCTCGATCAGGATGTCGGCGCGTGCGGCGAGGTCGAGGACGCGGGCCGGGCCGTCCGGGGACTTCAGATCGACGATCACCGAGCGCTTGTTGCGGTGGGTGACGTCGTGGGCGGGATCGGGGGCGAGCGCGCTGCCGCCGGGGCGGTCGACGCGCACGACGTCGGCGCCCAGGTCGGCGAGGAGCATCGCGGCGAAGGGGCCGGGGCCGATGCCGGCCAGCTCGACCACGCGCACACCGCCGAGCGGGCCGTGCCCGGGCGTCGTCGCCGCTGCCATGCAGCTCCCAAGGTTCATGACACGAGTGTGGTGACGCCAGCGATGCTAGGAACGGGTCCCCGCCGGCACAAGAGTCGAGCGAGCAAGCGCTTGGCCAGGTCGTCCGACGGATGGCGGGGCGGCTCCGGCTCGGCGCGCGTCCGGCTCCGCCGCGCGGCGCCCCTCCCCCGTCCGGCCGTACCGCGGCCCGGCGGCCGGGGCGTCCCGCCGTCCCGGGGGACGCCGGTCCGGAGGGGCCCTCCGGGCGCGCCCGGCAGCCCGCGGGCGGCCCCGCGCTCCTCCTCCCCCTTCTCCGGGGCACTTCTGGGCACGGCCACCTGTCCGCCTCCGGGCTCGTCGTCGGGCTCCGCACCCCTCACGCTAGCCTCAGCCACCGACAACGGCGCGTGCTGCGGAGCAAGGGGTGTCATGAGCAGGTTGAACAGGACGGACCGCCCGTACGACATCGTGCTCTTCGGGGCCACGGGTTTCGTCGGGCGGCTCACCGCGGAGTACCTCGCCGCGCACGCGCCCGACGGGCTGCGCTGGGCGATCGCCGGCCGCAGCGAGCCGAAGCTGGAGCGGCTGCGCGAGCGGCTGCCCGGCGGCGAGGGCGTCGGGGTGCTGCGGGCGGACGCGTCCGAGCCGGCGTCGCTGCGCGAACTCGCCGGGCACGCGCGCGTGGTGGCCACGGCGGTGGGCCCCTATGTGGCCCACGGCGAGGGAGTCGTCGCCGCGTGCGCGGACGCCGGCACGGACTACCTCGACCTCACCGGCGAGCCCGAGTTCGTGGACCTGACGTACGTCCGCCACGACGCACGCGCGCGGGAGACCGGCGCGCGGCTGGTGCACGCCTGCGGTTTCGACTCCGTCCCGCACGACCTCGGCGTGTACTTCACGGTCGGCCTGCTCCCCGAGGGCGTGCCGCTGGCCGTGGACGGGTTCGTGACCGCCGAGGGCGCCCTCTCGGGCGGCACGCTGGCCTCCGCTCTGGGCCAGTTCGCGCGCGGGCGGCAGATGCGGGCCGCGGCGCTGGAGCGCAGGCGGCACGAGCCGCGACTGGTGGGCCGCCGGGTGGCGGTGCCGGCGGGTGCGCCGCGGTTCGCCCCGGAGGTGGGCGCCTGGGCGCTGCCGCTGCCGACCGTCGACCCGCGGATCGTGCGGCGCTCGGCGAGGGCGCTGGAGCGCTACGGCCCCGACTTCCGCTACCGGCACTACGCGGCCGTGCGGCACCTGCCGGTCGCGGTGGGCGGGGCGGCGGCGGTGGGCGCGGTGTTCGCCGCCGCCCGGCTGCCGCCTGCCCGGCGCTGGTTGTCGGGCCTGCTCGAGGCCGGGCAGGGGCCGGGTCCCGAGCGGCGGGCGAAGAGCTGGTTCTCGGTCCGCTTCGTCGGCGAGGGCGGCGGCCGGCGGGTGTTCACCGAGGTGGCGGGCGGCGATCCGGGATACGGCGAGACGGCGAGGATGTTCGCCGAGTCGGCGCTGTCCCTGGCGCTCGACGCGCTGCCGCCGACGGCCGGGCAGGTCACGACGGCGGTGGCGATGGGCGACGCGCTGATCGAGCGGCTGCGCAGGGCGGGGATCACCTTCCGGGTCGCCGCCCGCCGGTGACGGCGCCGCCGGCGCCGTGACGGCGCGGACGGGCCGCGGCGCTACCAGCCCGCGACGGTGTAGATCATCCCGGCCGTCCAGCCGAGCCCCGCCAGCAGGGCGAGGACCAGCCCGGCGGTCACGGCCCGCCCGACGGGCCGGTCGGGGTGGGCGGCGGACTCGGAGGCACGGTGCGTCGTCATGCCGCCCAGCCTGCCGACCGGGGCGGCGCCGCCGCATCCGTACGGGTACTCAGAACCCGCTCCCGGTACCGGTACTCGGAGCCCGGGTACGCGGTACGGGTCCTCGGAGCCCGGACTCAGGTCCCGCCGGGGGCACGCTCCGGTCCGGCGCCGACGGCCTCCCGCAGCGCCCGCCGGCACAGGGCGTCCGCCCGGCGGGTGGTCTCCGGCAGACGGTGGGCGGGGGTGAGGGCCAGGGTGTGGGCGCAGGCGTTGTCGAGGCTCACCCGGTGGCCGACGGAGACGAAGACCGGCTTGACGGCGTCCCGGGTGCGCAGGGCGCGGCCGACCACCTCGGTGCCCGAACGCAGCGGCGAGGTGCTGCCGCGCGGCGTGTCCGGGTCGTCGTAGGTGAGGGCGAAGGGGTTCTTGGCGACGCCGATCGTGGGCAGGCCGGTGAGGACGCCGAGGTGGCTGGCGAGGCCGAAGCGGCGCGGATGGGCGAGGCCGTAGCCGTCGCAGACGACCAGGCCGGGGTCGTGGGGCAAGGCGTCCAGGGCGGCGAGCACGGTGGGGATCTCGCGGAAGGCGAGCAGGCCGGGCACGTACGGGAAGGAGACCCGGCCGACGGCCGTGGCCTCGGCGACGACGTCGAGGCTCGCCGCGTCCAGCACGACGGCCGCCGCGGCGACCACGTCGCGCTCGTCGTCGTACGCCACGTCGACCCCGGTGACGCGGCCCGTCCCGGGCGGCGGCCCCGGCTCGTCGAGCACCACCCGCGCCCGCAGCTCCTCCTGGACGGCGCGGGCCTCCTCCTCGGTCGCGGGCCGGCCCGCGGGAATGCGTACGGTCGTCATGGTGGCCCCGAGCCTACGCGCCGGGGCGGGGCGGTGATCCGTTCGCCGCCGTCGCGAAGGGCCGCGCGGACCGGGGGCCGCCGCGGGGGATCCGTTCTCGCCGCCGTCGTGCGCGCGCCGCGGCACGGGGTCCGCCGCCGAGGCGGCGCCGCTCCCGGAACGGCGCCGGGAGAAGCCCCGCGGGGGGGTTCGGTCTCACTTGCCCAGCGCGCGCTGCAGCTCGCTCTTGCTCATGCCCGAACGGCCGTGGACGTCGCGGCGCTTGGCCTCCTGGTACAGCTGGTCGTAGGTGGGGCCCCCGGAGCCGCCGCCGGACCGCCGGCCGCCCCGCTTGCCGGACGGCGCGTCCTGCTTCGAGCTGCGGCTCGCGGTCCTCGACTCCCCGGACCGGGCGCGCTCCTTGTTCACGGTCCGGGCCGCCATCTCCTTGGCCCGCCCGGTGTTCGCGCCCCGCTCCTCGGCGCTCCGCTCGACGTGCTCGTACTGCCGCTCCCGTTCGGGGTTCGATCCGCGTGGCATGTCCGCTCACTTCCTCTCACGCTCAGCGAACGGATACCCACGTTACGGACAAACCCGGCGCGTCGCGCGGTGTCGGCTCCCCGGCCGGGCCGCCCGCCCGCGGCCCGACGGTCCGGGTCGCGGGAGCAGTCCGGGGTGCCGTACGCCTCCCTGCCCGCCGTCCGTCGGGGTGCCGCCCCGGCGGCCGGCCCGCGGCGCGGCGACGCCCCGCGAACGGCCGTTCGGGTGAGCGCCGCACGCGCTCCGCGCGGCGGGCGGGGAGCGCGTCCCGCCGCTTGCGGGAAGCGGGCCGCCGTCCGCGCCGCCGTGCGGGCCGGCCGGGTGGCGCGTTCCCGCCGCACCCGGCCGGGAACGCCGCCCCGGACCGTCGGGGAACGTCCGGGAATGAAGACGGTGACAGAGGTCACTCGACATCCGTGTGCACGGATCGGCTGATTCCGGCGTCTCTTCCAGTGCCCGGCCCGTCCGCCCCGGAAGTCCGTCCAGCCGTCACGAGGGAGCAAGGCGTTGTCCACCGTCATCGAGCAGCCCGTCGAAGCCCGCCTCGTCGCCGCCGCGCCGCGGATGCCGAGCATTCCCGCCACCCTGCACTACGACCGGCGCGACCCGTTCGCGGTCCGCATGACCTTCCCGGCCCCCGCCACCCTGGAGGGCGTGGAGGTCTGCTGGACCTTCTCCCGCGAGCTGCTCACCGCCGGCCTCCACGGCCCCGAGGGCCACGGCGACGTCCGGGTGCGGCCGTACGGGTACGACCGCACCGTGCTGGAGTTCCACGCCCCCGAGGGAACGGCCGTCGTGCACGTGCACTCCCGGGACGTGCGCCGGTTCCTGCGGGCCACGAGCGAGCTGGTGCCCGCCGGCCTGGAGCACCTGCAGCTCGACCTCGACCGCGACCTGGCGGAACTGATGCGCGACGCCCGCTGACGCGCCGGCCCCCGGTGGGGGCGGCACCGCCCGCCGAGGCGTCAGCCGCCCGCGGGGGCGGCCGTCCGGGCGGATGCGCCCACCGCCGTGCGCACCTCGCGGACGGCCGTTCGCAGCGCGGGGGACGCCCCGCCGCGCTCGGTCAGCTCCGCCACGCGCCCCGCCGAGCGCACGTGCTCCTGAGCGGTCGCCAGGGTGCGCAGTCCGGCGGCGGACGCGAGCGCCACCACGGCCGCGTCCCGTGCGCCGACCTCCGCGACCGGCACCGGCCCCAGCAGGATCCGCCGCGCCTCCTCGCGCAGTTCGGCCACGGCGGCGGTCCGCGCCAGGACGTGCGCGACGGACGGGAACACGCCGAGCACCCGCTTCTTCTCGGCCCGCACGTACCCCTCGGCCACCAGCTGCTCCCGGACGGCGTCGAGGGTGACCCGCGCCCGCAGCCGCACCCAGGCCCGCCACCGGTGCGGCAGGGACTCGTGGACGAGTTCCAGCAGTCCGTCGAGGACCGCGTCACCGGTGCGGGAGTCCAGGTCGACGGGGGTGACGATGCCGTCGTCGTCGACGAGCAGGCCGCGCTGGGCCAGTTCGGTGAGGGCGCCGGCCCGCACCAGGTGCGCGAGCCGCGCGGCGGTGCCGGCCTCGGGCCGGGAGGTGTCCCAGGCCAGCAGGCAGAGCCGGGCCGGCAGCGAGAGCGGGCCGTGGGGCACGTGATCTCCTTCGGCGGTCGGGGCGGACCCGATAATGCGTTGACGGCGGCCGGGCCCCCTCGTACGGTCTACAGCGGTCCTGTTGCCGTCGATGGGAGAAGGACGTTGCTCCTCTGAGGTCCCGAGACACCGCGTCACACCCGTGGGGTGTCGGCGTGGCGTGCGACCTCGGCGTTGGAGCCGTCCTCGCGGAGCAGGGCTTTTCCCGTGCCCGGCGCCTCCCTTCCCCGCCCGGCGGCGGGTCGTCGCCTCCCGGTGTCTCGACACGCGTCTGCCCCTGACCGCATCACGCAATCGCGGAGGCCCCCATGGCCCAGTCCGTCACCGTCACCTCCCTCTCCTTCTCCTGGCCCGACGGCACCCCCGTCTTCGACGGTCTCGACGTCTCCTTCGGCCCCGGCAGGACCGGGCTCGTCGGCGTCAACGGGTCGGGAAAGTCGACCCTGTTGAAGCTGATCGCCGGGGAGCTCGCCCCGGCCGACGGCGCCGTCCGCATCGCGGGCGAGGCCGGTTACCTGCCGCAGAACGTCACCCTCGACACCGCGGTCAGGGTCGACGAGGCGCTCGGCATCGCCGCGCGGCGGGCCGCGCTGCACGCCATCGAGGCCGGCGACGCGGCCGAGGAGCACTTCGAGACCGTCGGCGACGACTGGGACGTCGAGGAGCGCGCCCTCGCCACGCTCGGCGAACTCGGCCTCGGCCACCTCGGGCTGGACCGCACCGTCGGCGAGGTCTCCGGCGGCGAGTCGGTGCTGCTGCGGCTGGCGGCGCTGCTGCTGGCCCGCCCGGACGTGCTGCTGCTCGACGAGCCGACCAACAACCTCGACCTGTACGCGCGCCGGCGGCTGTACGCGGCCGTCGAGTCCTGGCCCGGGTTGATGATCGTGGTCAGCCACGATCGGGAGCTGCTCGAACGCGTCGACCGGATCGCCGATCTGCACGCCGGCTCGATCACCTGGTACGGCGGCAACTACTCGGCGTACGAACAGGCCCTGGCCGCCGAGCAGGAGGCGGCCGAGCGCATGGTGCGGGTCGCCGAGGCCGACCTGCGCAAGCAGAAGCGGGAACTGACCGACGCCCGGGTCAAGCTGGCCCGCCGCAAGCGGTACGGGCAGAAGATGTGGGACAGCAAGCGCGAGCCGAAGATCGTCATGGGGGCGCGCAAGCGCGCGGCGCAGGAGTCCGCGGGCAAGCACCGCATCCTGCACGAGGAGAAGCTCGCCGAGGCCAGGGAGCGGCTCGACGAGGCTGTGGAGGCCGTGCGGGACGACGACGAGATCCGCGTCGACCTGCCGTACACCGCCGTACCGCCGGGCCGCACCGTCCTCACCCTGCGGGACCTGGAGCCGGCGTACGGCACGCGCGTGGCCGGCGGCCTCGACCTGCACGGCCCGGAGCGGGTGGCGCTGATCGGGCGCAACGGCACGGGCAAGACGACGCTGCTGCGCACGATCGCGGGCGAGCTGGAACCGGTGTCGGGCGAGGTGGTCGCGCATGTGCCGCTGCGGTTCCTGCCGCAGCGGCTGGACGTCCTCGACGACCGTCTGACCGTCGCCGAGAACGTGGCCCGGTTCGCGCCGGACGCCACCGGCAACCGGATCCGGGCGCGGCTGGCCCGCTTCCTGTTCCGGGGCGCCCGGGCCGACCGGGCGGCGGGGACGCTCTCCGGCGGCGAACGCTTCCGGGCGACGCTGGCCGCGCTGATGCTGGCCGAGCCCGCGCCGCAGCTGCTGATGCTGGACGAGCCGACGAACAACCTGGACATGGCGAGCGTCCGGCAGCTCGTCACGGCCCTGGAGTCGTACGAGGGGGCGCTGATCGTGGCCTCCCACGACCTGCCGTTCCTGGAGTCGATCGGCATCACGCGCTGGCTGCTGCTGGACGGGGAACTGCGGGAAATCACGCCGGGAGCTGTCGGGTTTCCCGCCTAGCTTCGACCGCATGACCGACTTCATCACCCTCACCGGAGTCCGGGAGAACAACCTCAAGGACGTCACGCTCCGCATCCCGAAGGGCCGGCTGACCGTGTTCACCGGCGTTTCGGGATCGGGGAAGTCCTCGATCGCCTTCGACACGATCGCCGTCGAGTCGCAGCGTCAGCTGAACGAGACGTTCACCTGGTTCGTCCGCAACCGGCTGCCCAAGTACGAGCGGCCGCGCGCGGACGCCCTGGAGGACCTCACGCCCGTGATCGTCGTCGACCAGCGGCCGGTCGGGGGCCACTCGCGGTCCACCGTCGGCACGATGACGGACGTCTACTCGGTGCTGCGGGTGCTGTTCTCCCGGCACGGCACTCCGAGCGCCGGCCCGGCGACGGCGTACTCGTTCAACGACCCGTCGGGCATGTGCCCCGGCTGCGACGGGCTCGGCCGGGCGGTCCGGCCGGACTGGGACCGCATCCTCGACCCGGCCAGGTCCCTCGCGGACGGCGCGGTCCGCTTCCCGCCGTTCGCCGCGGGGACCTGGCAGGGGCAGGCGTACACGAACAGCGAGGAGCTGGACCCGCACAAGCCGGTGGGCGAGTTCACCGCGGCCGAGCGGGAGTTCCTGATGCGCGGGCGGCCCGGCAGCAAGGTCACCGTGAGCGGCTCGGGCGGCACGTGGACCACGGAGTACGAGGGTCTCGCGGACCGTTTCGAACGGCTGTACCTGAAGCGGGACCTGTCCGGCATGAGCCAGAAGACCCGGGACCTGGTGCGGGAGTTCCTGGTCGAGGACGTCTGCCCGGACTGCCGGGGCGCGCGGCTGAACGCGGCGGCGCTCGCGACCCGGATCGGCGGGCGGACCATCGCGGACTGCACCCGGATGCAGGTCACCGACCTCATCGCCGTGCTGAAGGAGATCGACGATCCGGTCGCCCGGCCCGTCGCCGGGGCCGCCGTCGCCGCGCTGGAGCGCATCGAGGCGATCGGCCTCGGCTACCTCAGCCTCGACCGGGAGACCGCCACGCTGTCGGGCGGCGAGGGACAGCGGCTGAAGACGGTCCGGCACCTCGGCTCCAGCCTGACCGGCATGACGTACGTCTTCGACGAGCCCAGCGCCGGCCTGCACCCGCGCGACGTCGGCCGGCTCGGCGACCTGCTGCTGCGGCTGCGCGACAAGGGCAACACCGTGCTGGTCGTCGAGCACGACCCGGACGTGATCGCGCTCGCCGACCACGTCGTCGACATGGGGCCGGGGGCCGGGGCGCACGGCGGGCGGGTGGTGTTCGAGGGGACGCCGGGCGAGCTGGCCCGGTCGGACACGCCGACCGGGCGGTGCCTGCGCCGGCGGACGGCGGTGAAGGAACGTACGCGGACGGCGGACGGCGGGCTGTGGGTGAAGGGGGCCGGCCGGCACAACCTGCGGGACGTGACCGTCCGGTTCCCCACCGGGGTGCTGACCGCGGTGACCGGGGTCGCCGGCTCGGGCAAGAGCACGCTGGTCGCGGAGCTCACCGACGCGCACCCGGGCGCCGTGGTCGTCGACCAGTCGTCGATCGGCATCTCCGCGCGGTCCACCCCGGCGACGTACCTGGGGATCATGGACACGGTACGGAAGGTCTTCGCACGCGAGACGGGCACCGACCCCGGCCTCTTCAGCTTCAACTCCGCGGGTGCCTGCGGAACCTGCGAGGGACGCGGCGTCATCCACACCGACCTCGCCTTCATGGACCCGGTGACGACGACCTGCCACGACTGCGGGGGGCGGCGCTTCAAGGACGAGGTGCTGCGGCTGACGGTCGGCGGGCACTGCATCGCGGACGTCCTCGGGATGACGGCCGACCAGGCGCTCGGCTTCTTCGACGACCCGGGCGTACGCCGCCGGCTGCGCGCCCTGCGCGAGGTCGGCCTGACCTACCTCACGCTCGGCCAGCCGCTGTCCACGCTCTCCGGCGGCGAGCGGCAGCGCCTCAAGCTGGCCACCCGGCTGCACCGGACCGGCGCGGTGTACGTGCTGGACGAGCCGACGACCGGGCTGCACATGTCGGACGTCGACGGGCTGCTCGCCCTGCTGGACCGGCTGGTCGACGCCGGCAACACGGTCGTGGTCGTCGAGCACAGCCTCGATGTGGTCGCGCACGCCGACTGGATCGTCGACCTCGGCCCCGGCGGGGGCCGGGACGGCGGCCGGGTGGTCTTCGAGGGGACGCCCCGGCAGCTCCTCGACGCCCCGGACTCGGTCACGGCGGAGCACCTCCGGCGGGCCGTGGCCCGACCGCGCGGGTTCTCGTCCGCGCCGGCCCGCGCCGCATGACGGCCCACCGGCGCCGCGTCACGGGCGCCGGAGGACCGCCCCCGATACGGGGAACCCCGGCGTGCCCGGCGGGAAAGCCCTCGTCCGCCGCCCCGGCCCGCGCCTCGCCGAAGGGCGGGTGGCGCGCGTCGAGCGGCAGGAGGCCGACGTCGGCCTCGCGGTGGAGCAGCGGGAGGCGTACGGGACGGCGCCGCGCGCCCACGGGGTGCCGCACCTGAAGCCGGCGGTCACCGCGCTGCCGGACGGGACGGTGACCGGGCACGTCCCGGAGGTGGACGCGCCCTCGCTCCTCGCGCGCTTCCCGCCGGTGCCGGAGCGGGCCGGGGCGCACGCGGTGCTGCTCGGCGGCGGGAAGCTGCCGGCGGCGGCGAGCGCGCCGGGGACGGCGGACCCGCTCGCCGGCCCCGGCCACGAGCCGGTCGCCGTCGCCACCGGCGGGTGCGGGAAGCCCGAGGGCTGCGTGAGGTGTCCGTCGGCGCGGCTGCGGGAGCTGTACGCCTGACCGGGTGACGCGCGCCCGCGTCCGGGTCCGGGACCTGGAGTTCCGGGGCTTTTCCGTGATGTCGCGGTCCGCCGGCCGGTGTGTCGCGACATGTGAGCAGGGGTCTTTACGACACATTTAACCTACGGTCTCGTAACCTACGGTTTCGTAGCCTACGATTCCGTAGGTTCCCGGCGCCGCTCGCCGGATCCATCCGCTTTGCCGCACGTCCCCCTGGAGTACCCATGACGATCACTTCCCCGCACCTCGGCAGCCCTTCCTCCGCATGGACCGACGCCCGGCTGCTGTACGCCCTGGAGGAAGTGGTCGAGAAGGAGCTCAACCGCCATCTGAAGGTCGCCAAGGACTGGATGCCGCACGAGTACGTGCCGTGGAGCGACGGCCGCAACTTCCCCGGCCTCTTCGAGGACGGCGAGGCCTGGGACAAGGAGCAGTCCAAGGTCACCGAGATCGGCCGGATCGCGCTGGTGGTGAACCTGCTGACGGAGGACAACCTGCCCAGCTACCACCACGAGATCGCCACGCTCTTCGGCCGCGACGGCGCCTGGGGCACCTGGGTGCACCGCTGGACCGCCGAGGAGGGCCGGCACGGCATCGTGATGCGGGACTACCTGCTCACCTCGCGCGCGGTCGACCCGGACAAGCTGGAGCAGTTCCGCATGGCCCACATGAGCGAGGGCTTCGAGTCGGACAACCGGCACTCGATGCTGCACTCGGTGGCCTACGTCGCCTTCCAGGAGCTGGCGACCCGCATCTCGCACCGCAACACCGGCCACCAGTCCGGCGACCCGGTATGCGACCGCATGCTGGCCCGGATCGCCACCGACGAGAACCTGCACATGATCTTCTACCGCAACCTGCTCAAGGCGGCCTTCGAGATCGCGCCCGACCTGACCATGCAGGCGGTGCGGGACGTGGTGGTGAACTTCCGCATGCCCGGGCACGGCATGCCCGGCTTCGAACGGGCCGCCGCGCAGATGGCGATCGGCGAGGTCTACAACCTGCGCATCCACCACGACGACGTGCTGCAGCCCGTGCTGCGCTTCCTGAAGGTCATGGAGATCGACGGCCTCGGCCCCGACGGGCTGCGGGCGCAGGAGGAGCTCGGCCTGTTCATGAACGGGCTGGACGCGGAGGCCGCGAAGTTCGACGAGAAGCTGGCGGCCCGCAAGGCCCGGATGGCGGCGCGGGCCGGCGGCTGAGACACGGCGGGGCGGCGGTACGGTTCGGGGCGGTGCCCGCCGCCCCGAGCCCCCGCCGTCACCCGCCGCTCCCCGCCGGCTGACGCCGTCCCCGGCGCCTCGCGCTCGTCCGCCCGTCCCCGATCCCGCGGCGCGTACGCCGGCGGCGGGGCGGCGGCGCGGGGTGCGGGGATGTCCCGCCGGGCGGGGGCGGGCCGGGCGCGGCGCACGTGATCACCGGCGGCGCCGGCGCGACGGGGCCGCTCCGCGGTCAGCGGGCCGCGCGCCGCAGTTCCAGGCGTTCCTTCTCCGACAGGCCGCCCCAGACGCCGAAGCGTTCGTCGTGGTCCAGCGCGTACTCCAGGCAGGCGGAGCGGATGGAGCACAGGGCGCAGATCCGCTTGGCCTCCCGTACGGAGCTGCCGGGCTCGGGGAAGAAGAAGTCGCTTCCGGTCTGCGCGCACAACGCCTCCTCCTGCCAGTCGAGGTCGGGCGGCGCGATGGTTTCGATGTGCATGGCCCCGAGCCTGCCGGACGGTGAAAAACGTTCGCTCAACGCGGGATCAACGCCGCGGCCCAGGGCTGCGGCCGCTCCGATGGTCCCCCGTCCCGGGCCGGAGCGCACGGCGGCGCGCGGCAGGCGGAGACGGCGGCGGACCGGAGCGGACCCCGCCGCCCACCGGGCGTCACCGCGTCCGGCGCCGTGGTCCGCGGCCGCGCTTCGGCGGCGGGTGCCGGCGGGGGGTGCGAGACTCGGCAGGGCAGGCAACGGGATCCCGCGGAGGAGGGCCCAGATGCTCACCACCCGTCATGCCGACGGCGCCCCGAACTGGGTCGACCTCGGCACACCCGACACGGACGGCGCCGCGTCCTTCTACGGCGCCCTGTTCGGCTGGCGGTTCCAGCCGGGCGGCCCGGAGACCGGTGGCTACGGCTTCTTCCGGCTCGACGGGAACATCGCCGCCGGCGGTATGCAGCTCACGCCGGAGCAGGGCCGGCCCTCGTGGACGGTGTACTTCAAAACGGCGGACGCGCAGGCCGCGGTGGAGGCGGCCGAGCAGGCCCACGGCTCGGTGCTGCTCCAGCCCGTGGACGTGCTGGACCAGGGCCGCACGGCCGTCCTCGCCGACCGGGCGGGCGTGCCCTTCGGTCTGTGGCAGCCCGCCCGCAGCCAGGGCCTCGACGTCGTCCGGCAGCCCGGCGCGCTGTGCTGGATCGAGCTGTACACGGCGGACGAGGCGGCGGCCGCCGCGTTCTACCACGCGGTGCTCGGCATGGAGACCCACGGCGTGACCTTCCCGGGCGGCACGTACACCACGGTGAGCCCTCCGGGCACGGGAGCGGACGCCGGGTTCGGCGGCATCGTGCCGCTGGCCGACGCCCCGGCCGAGGGACCGGCCCACTGGCTGCCGTACTTCGAGGTGGCCGACACCGACGCCGTAGCCGCCCGGGCCCGGGAACTGGGCGGCACGGTCCGCATGCCGCCCACGGACCTGCCGGACGTCGGCCGCGTCGCCAGGCTCACCGACCCGTACGGGGCCCGGTTCGCGGTGCTCAGGATCGCGCCGCGGGAGGACTGAGCCGCGCACCCGGGGCCGGCGGGGCGCGTCACGCGGAGGCGCGGCGCACCAGGGTCGTCGGCAGGACGACGGGGGCCGGGGGGGCCCCCCCGCGCCCCGGGCCCCCCCCCCCCCCCCGGGGCCGCCCCCCCCCGCCGGGCCCCCCGGGCGGCCCACACGCCCCGGGGCGGCGGGCCCGCGGGCGCC
>NZ_JBITFM010000010.1:0-46855 GCF_044456065.1 Streptomyces sp. NPDC051041 | reverse complement strand
CGTGGGGGGGGGGGGGGGGGGGGGGGGGGGGGGGGGGGGGGGGGGGGCGGGGGGGGCGGGGGGGGGGGGGGGGGGGGGGGGGGGGGGGGGGGGGGGGGCGGGCGGGCCCCCCCCCCCCCCCCCCCCCGGTCGAGGCCGCGCAGCAGCAGGCGGGCCATCAGGCGGCCCATCTCCTCGATGTCCTGGCGGACCGTCGTCAGCGGCGGGTCGGTCTGTTCGGCGACGGGCAGCATGTCGTCGAAGCCGACCACGGCGACGTCGTCGGGCACGCGCCGCCCGCGCTCGCGCAGCACCCGCAGGGCACCCGAGGCGGTGAGGTCGTTGGCGGCGAACACGGCGTCCAGGTCCGGGCACCGGTCGAGGAGCTCCCGCATCGCCCGCTCCCCGCCGCCCGGGGTGAAGTCGCCCGTCACCACCATCCGCGGATCGGCGTCGGCCATGACGTCCCGGAATCCGTCCAGCCGGTCCACGGCCGAGGTCTGGTCGAGGGGGCCGGTGATGTGGGCGACGCGGGTGCGGCCGAGGCCGGCGAGGTGGCGTACCGCCTCGCGGGCGCCGCCCCGGTTGTCGCTGTCCACGTACACCACGTCGCGGCTGCCGTCGCTCCAGCCGGGCCGCCCGCCGAACACGGTCGGCACGCCGGCGCGCTGGATCAGGCCGGGCAGCGGGTCGTCGAGGTGCAGCGAGAAGACGAGCGCGCCGTCGACATGGCCGCCGGCCAGGTAGCGGCCGACCCGGGCGTAGTCCGCGCGGCCCTCGGTGAGCAGCAGCACGAGCTGGTTGTCGTGGGCGGTCAGCTCCTGGCTGATGCCGCGCAGTTGCAGCGCGAAGTAGGGGTCGGCGAAGACCCGGGTCTCCGGTTCGGCGACGATGACGGCGACGGCGTCGTGCCGTTTCGTCACCAGGCTGCGGGCGGCCTGGTTGGGGACGTACCCGAGTTCCTCCACCGCTCTGCGGACCCGCTCGACGAGGGGTTCGCGGACCCCGTCCGACCCGTTGACCACCCGGGACACGGTGGCCCGCGAGACCCCGGCCCGCGCGGCCACGGCCTCCAGCGTGGGACGCGGCGCTGTCTCGGTCACTGCGGGGCTCCTCCTCGGCGGCTGCGGATCAGGATAGCCCCGGCGGGACGGGCGGGAGAGAGCGCTCTCGGACCCGGGGGCGGCCCGTGCGGGCACGCCCCGGGCTCCCGGCCGGCGGGGGTCCGTGTCCCGGCTCCCTCCGGCCCGGCCGTCAGGCCAGCAGGTCGATCCGCCGTCCCCTCCCCGCGCGCTCCGCCCGCCCGTACGCGAGCCAGGCGAGCGCCAGGTCCTGCCAGGGCAGGCCGACGGGGGCGTAGACCGTGCGGGCCTCGGGACCGGTCCGCCCCGGACGCTCGCCCCGCAGCACCTCGCCGAGCGTCGCGTCGGCGGCCCCCGCGTCCAGGCCGGCGGCCCCCAGGACGCCCGTGCGCACCGCCAGTTCACGGTCGTCGACGACGAGCAGCGACGCCTCCAGCAGGTCGGCGGCGAGTTCCCGCTTGCCGGGCTCGTCGGCGCCGAGGCTGGTGACGTGCTGCCCCGGCCTGATGTCCGCGAGCCCCAGCAGCGGCACGCGCGACCAGGTCGCCGTCAGCACCAGACCGGCCCGGGCGGCGACCTGCGGCGCGGAGTCCACCACCCGGCCGCCGTGCCGTGCGGCGAACGCGGCGGCGCGGTCGCCGTCCGTGTCGTGCACGACGAGTTCGCGCCGTCCGCGCAGCACGGCCAGTCCGCGCACCATCATTTCCGCCTGCGCGCCGGCGCCGACCACGCCGACGGCGCCGTCCTCGGCCGGGTCCGCCAGTACGTGCGTGCCCAGCGCGGCGGCCAGTCCGGTGCGCCAGGCGGTCACCGTCGCCGAGTCCAGCAGGGCGAGCAACTCGCCGTCCCGGCCGCTGTGCAGGCAGATCACCCCGCGCAGCGCGGGCCGCGCCCCGGGGAACTTGGCGTTGACCTTCACCGTGTACGCCTCGACGCCGGGCAGCACCCCGGGGATCAGCGCCGTGGCCGTACCGGGGAACGGCAGGTCGGTGCGCACCCGTTGCCCGGTGACCGGTGCGGCGTCCGCGCGGCAAAAGCCCTCGCGCAGGGCGGCGATGCAGTCGGCGGGGTCCAGGACGGCTTCCAGGTCGCTCCGGGTCAGGACGAGGGTCACCCGCCCATGATGCGCCCCTGCCCGTGCGCGTGCTCCCCCGCGTCGCCGGACGCGTGCTCGTGCGGGTCGTACCCGGGGATCGTCCCGTCCGCCTTCTTCACCAGGAACAGCCCCACCATCCCCATGTCGGAATGGCTCTGCACGTGGCAGTGGTACATCCACGCGCCCGCCCCGACGCCCTCGCCCGCGATCACCTGGAAGCCGAAGGAGTCCGCCGGGCCGACGATCTTGTTGTCGATGACCTGGCTGGGGTCGTCGGGCCCGGTGAGCGCGCCCGTGCGGTTGTCCGCCCAGCGGTGACCGTGCAGGTGGAAGGTGTGGTAGTACTCGCCGTGCGTGATCACCGCGAACTCCACGCGATCGCCCACGGTGGCCTCGAAGTTCGGGCCCGAGTGCGCGGGCTTGTTGTTGACGAGCATGTCGTTGAAGACGATCGTGTGGGTGCGGTCCGGCAGGACGTCGCCCTTGCGGCGGACGATCACCGGTCCGTACAGGCCCTTGCGGATGCCGCCCGTGCCGTGTTCCGTGCCGACGACGTGGTCGTGGTAGTGCCAGTAACCCGCGCTGCCCGCCCGCCAGGTGCCGTCCTTGCGCCGGCCGGGGGCGTGGGTGCGCCAGGTGTAGGTGCGGGTGCCGCCGGGCTCGACGTCGCTCCCGCTGAGTCTCGTCCCGTCGCTGGAGATCTCGTAGTCCAGGCCGTGGACGTGCAGGCTCACCGGCACGTCCATCGTGTTCTCGAGCTCGATGTGCAGCGTGTCGCCCTCGTTGAGCTCGATGAGCGGCCCGGGGATCGTCGCCTCGCCCTTCGCCAGGCCGTAGCCCATCTGCCCGTCGGGGAGTTTCTCGGCGTACAGCTTGAGGTGTCTCACCTCGCCGCCGGCCGGGGCCGTCCTCGCCGGGCCGTCGGCGCCGGCGGACTCCGGGGCCAGCGACAACGACGTCGCGACGGCCGCGCCGCCCAGCAGCACCCGTCGGTTGAAACTGCGTCTGTCCATGCCGAACTCCCCACCCTGGTACGGAACCGCGAAGAACGTGTTGCGAGGGACGGAGCGAAGACGTGGCTGTGATGAGCCGGTGAGACGGTACCGGCCACCCTCCTGTTTATCCACACTCAGGACAAAGTTCGTTCCATTGCGGTCATACCTATTGGCGGGTGACGCAAAGAGGTCTAGCTTCCTTGGCGCTGCTGCCGTGACCGAGGAGGCGCCCATGCACTTACGAAGGTTGAGCGCGTCAAGAGGGCCGAGCACGGGAAGACGCGGCCGGGCGGCCGCCGTCTCCGCCGCGGCCGTGGCCGGACTGCTGGCCGCTCCCGCCGCGAGCGCGCACCCGGCCCCCGATCCGCCCCTGACAACGATGTCGATCAAGTCGCCGCCGGGCGGCGCGAACGTCCGCGTGCTGATCTTCCACGGCTCCGCGGCGGCCGGGCAGGAGTCCCCGGTGGTGAACGCCGGAATCGAGGCGATCGAGCGGATCGGGCTGTCCGGCCCGGCGGGCGAGCGCTTCCGGGTCGAGGCCACGGACGACGCCTCGGTGTTCACCGACGGCGCGCAGCTCGGCCGGTACAACGCGGTCGTGTTCCTGACCGGCGGCGGCGACGTCCTCGACCCGGACCAGGAGGCGGGCCTGGAGGCCTACATGGAGGCGGGCGGCGGCTTCCTCGGCATCCACGACGCGGCCCGCGCGGAGCCGTACTCGGACTGGTTCACCGGCCTGATCGGCGCCCGCCCGGCCGCCTCCGGCCCGGCGGACGTGCAGCGGGCCACCGTCGAGGTCGGGGACCGGCGCCATCCGGCCACCCGGGACCTGCCGGTGCAGTGGAAGCGCCCCGACAAGTGGCTGAACTGGGTGAAGAACCCCTCGGGCGAGGTGCACACGGTGGCCCGGGTGCGCGAGTCGACGTACCGGCCCGGGCCGGGCGCGGGCGGCTGGGACCACCCGGTGAGCTGGTGCCGGGACTACGACGGCGGGCGCTCCTTCTACACCGGCATGGGCGGCACGGTGTCGTCGTACGACGAGACCGACTTCCGCGCGCACCTGCGCGGCGCCCTGCTGTGGACCACCCGTCTGGCGCAGGCCGACTGCACGGCGACCATCACCGGCAACTACCGGGCCGAACGGCTCACCCGGCCCAACCAGCCGGGGCGCAACGACCAGATCGGCGAACCGCACGGACTGGTCACCGCGCCCGACGGCCGCGTGTTCTACATCGGCCGGGGCGGCGCCGACGCCTCCCGGCCGGTGGTCACCGACTGGAACGACCCGGACGTCGGCAAGGGCACGGGCCAGATCCACGTCTACGACCCGGAGACCGGGGAGGTCACGCTCGCGGGCGAGCTGACGGTCTTCGGCAACAAGGGCGGCGGCGACGAGCTGACCAAGGTCGAGGAGGGCCTGCTCGGCATCGAACTGGACCCGCGGTTCGAGCAGAACGGCTGGGTGTACCTGCACTACACGCCCCACTCCCGGATCGACCGCGACACCCGCATGGCCGAGCGGCGCGTCTCCCGCTTCACCCTCGACCACGCCACGAACAGGCTGGACCCGGGCAGCGAGAAGGTGCTGCTGGCCTGGCCGGTGCAGATCCACAGCTGCTGCCACGCGGGCGGCGGGATGGCCTGGGACTCCGAGGAGAACCTGTACATCGCCACCGGGGACAACAACTCCAGCGGGTTCAGCGACGGTTACTCGGGCAACAACCCCGAGCCCGCCTTCAAGGGCGTGTCGTTCGCCGACGCGCGCCGCACCGCCGGGAACACCAACAACCTCAACGGCAAGATCCTGCGCATCCACCCGGAACCCGACGGCACCTACACGATCCCGGACGGGAACCTCTTCACCGGCAAGGAGACCGCCGAGGGCGGCGGCAAGACGCGCGGCGAGATCTACGTGATGGGCGTGCGCAACCCGGCCCGCATCTTCGTCGACAAGTCGACCGACGTCCTGTACGCGGGCTGGGTCGGCCCGGACGCCTCCGCCCCCTCCCCGACCTGGGGCCCGGCCAAGTACGACACGTTCGCGGTGATCACCGAGGCGAGCAACCGGGGCTGGCCCTACTGCATGGGCAACAAGCAGCCCTACCGGGACCGCAACCTGCCCGATCCGTCGAAGCCGCTGGGCTGGTACGACTGCGACCACCCGAAGAACGAGTCGCCGAACAACGACGGCCTGGTCAACCTGCCGCCGGTCACCGGCAACAACATCTGGTACTCCCCGCAGGGCGGCGCCCCGGACTTCCCGCGCACCGCGGACGGCGTCCCCTCCTACCGGGCGGAGGAGGCCACCTACCGGCTGCCTTGGCTCAAGGGCGGCGGGCAGGCCGCGATGAACGGCCCCGTCTACCGCTACGACGCCGCGAGCACGAGCGGCGTCAAGTGGCCGGCGTACTGGGACGGCAAGTGGTTCGTCGGCGACTTCTACGACGGCGACCAGCCGCGCAACGCGGTGCTCATGGACCCGGCGACGCAGGGCGACGGAGGGCTGCCGGTGCACTCGGAGTCGCTGAAGAAGATCGTGCCGGTCGGCGACGACGGCATCAGGAACCTCATGGACTGGAAGTTCGGTCCGGACGGCGCGCTGTACGCCCTCGACTACGGCCGCGGCTTCTTCACCTCGGACTCCAGGTCGGCGCTGTGGCGCGTCACCTACACGGGCGGCGGGCCGACCCCGGCCGCCGGCCAACTGGCGAGGGGAGTGCGGTGAAACACCGACGAGGAGTCCTCGCGGCCCTGCTGGCCGCCGTGCTGATGACGCTCGGCGTGCCCACGACGGCCGCCGGGCAGGACGACCCACCGGCCCGGGCCGCCGCCCAGGTCCTCACCTGGACCGCCGGCGACGACATCACCCGCTACACGTCGGCTCCCGCGACGGCGGTGGCGGGCCCGGCCACCATCGTCTTCGAGAACAGCGCGGCGACCGGCAACACCACCGGCATGCCGCACACGCTGACGTTCGTGACCAGCGACCCCGAGTACAACGACGACGTCCGGCTGAACATCCTCGCCAACCCCGGCGACGACCTGGGCGGCCGGCACACCGCCGAGGTCACCCTCTCCCCCGGCCGGTACCTCTACCACTGCACGATCCCCGGCCACGGGGAGATGAAGGGCGTGCTGGTGGTGACCGAGGGCGGCGGCGAGGACAGCACGCCGCCCGAGACCTCGGCGCAGGTGACGGGTGCGCAGAACGCCGACGGCGCGTACGTCGGCTCGGCGTCCGTCGCGATCAGCGCCACGGACGACGGCGGCTCCGGGGTCGACCGGATCCAGTACGCGGTGGACGACGCGGCCGAGTGGCTGCCGTACACCGCCCCGGTCGTCGTCGGCCAGGTGGGCGGCCACACGGTCCGCTACCGCGCGTTCGACAGGGCGGGCAACGTCTCCGCCGAGAAGAGCGTGCGCTTCACGGTGGTGGCGCCGCCGTCGGACGACGCCACCCCGCCCGAGACGTCCGCCACGGTCAGCGGCGAGCGGAACGCCGACGGCGCCTACGTCGACATGGCCACGGTCACCGTGAGCGCCTCGGACACCGGCTCCGGGGTCGACCGGATCGAGTACGCGGTCGGCTCCGGCGCCTGGCAGCCGTACACCACGCCGGTGATGGTCCACCAGCCCGGCACGCACACCGTGCGCTACCGCGCCGCCGACCGGGCGGGCAACGTCTCGGCGGAGCGGAGCGTGCAGTTCACGGTCGTCGCGGCGCCTCCGCAGGACACGACCCCGCCGGTGACGGGCGTGACCGTCGAGGGCACGCGGAACTCCGACGGCGCGTACGTCAACAGCGCCAGGGTGACGGTCACGGCGACCGACGGGGACGGCTCGGGCGTCGACCGGATCGAGTACGCGCTCGACGGGGGGCCGTACCTGGCGTACACCGCCCCGGTGGTGGTGGACCGCGCGGGCGCGCACATCATGGCGTACCGCGCGACCGACGAGGCGGGCAACACCTCCCCGGCCCGTACGGTGAGCTTCACGGTGGTGTCCGGCCAGGTCCCGGCGCCGGCCTGCCCCGAGTACGACGAGCGGCTGACGGTGATCGTCGGCACGGTCGACTCGGGCGTGCCCAACCGGCTCACCGACAGCCGCTGCCGCATCAACGAACTGATCGAGGACGAGAAGGAGTGGACGTCCCACGCGCTGTTCCTCAAGCACGTCAAGGGCGTCCTGGACGCGCTGCTGAAGGAGGGGGTCGTCGACCGGCGCGAGTACGACGCCGTCCAGAAGGCCGCCCGCCAGTCCGGGATCGGCAAGCCCGGGCAGACCGAGGGCTACCGCACGATCCTCGACGGCAGCGCGGAGTCGTTCGCGCGGTGGCAGCAGGTGGGCGGCGGCTCGTTCGCGCTGAACCCGGACGGGTCGATCACCAGCGGCACCACCGAACCGGGCCTGGGCATGCTGTGGTTCCCGCAGCGCAAGTACGGCGACTTCTCGCTGCGGCTGCAGTGGCGTGACGACGCCCCGGGCGCCGGCAACGCCAACTCCGGGGTGCTGGTGCGGTTCCCGTGGGTGCACGACCATCCGGAGGAGCCGCGGCCGGAGTGGGCCGCCATCAAGTACGGGCACGAGGTGCAGGTGTTCGACCGGCCCGACGGCGACCCGTACAAGACGGGCTCGGTCTACGGTTTCGACCGGGTGGGTCTCGCCGGCGCCGGCGTCACGCAGAAGGGCACCTGGAACGACTACGAGATCCGGGTGGTCGGCCAGCACTACTCGGTCTACCGCAACGGCGTGCTGATCAACGAGTTCGACAACGCCGGCGGCCAGGAGTTCTCCCCGCCCCGCGCGGACGACCCGGGCACGGACGGGCGGCGGTTCGCCTCCGGCTACATCGGGCTCCAGGTGCACGGCACGACGGACGTGGTGTCGTACCGGGACGTCCGGATCAGGGAACTGTAGGGGGGCCGCTCCCCGGCCCCGCCGGCCCGCCCGGGCTCCCGGGCGGGCCGGCGGGTCACCGGGCCCGCGGCCGTGCTCCCGCCCGGCGGCCGGCGCCCCGGGCCGGGCCCGGGTCAGGGCTGCAGCAGCACCTTGACCGCGCCGTCCTGCTTGCGCTGGAACATCCGGTAGGCGTGCGGCGCCTCGCTCAGCGGCACCCGGTGCGTGGCGAAGTCGTCGACGCCGAGCGGGTCCTCGTCCGTGAGGTACGGGAGGATCTCGTCGGTCCAGCGGCGCACGTTGGCCTGCCCCATCCGCAGCTGGATCTGCTTGTCGAACAGGGTGAGCATCGGCAGCGGGTCGGCCATGCCGCCGTAGACGCCGGACAGGGAGATGGTGCCGCCGCGGCGCACCAGCTCGATGGCGGTGTAGAGGGCGGCCAGCCGGTCGACGCTGAACCGCTCGGCCAGCGGGCCGCCGATCTTGCGGGGCAGCATCCCGGCGGCCTGCTGGGCGAGTTTGGCGGCGGCGCTGCCGTGCGCCTCGGTGCCGACGGCGTCGATCACGGCGTCGGGGCCGCGGCCGTCGGTCTCGTCGCGGATCGCGGCGACGAGTTCCTTCTCGTTATCGAAGGCGCGCAGGTCGTACGTCTCCACGCCCCGCTCGCGCGCCCGCCGCAGCCGTTCCGGGACCAGGTCCACGCCGAACACCCGGCCGGCGCCCTTGACCTGGGCGACCCGGCAGGCCATGTCGCCGATGGGGCCGAGGCCGAGCACGGCGACGCTGCCGCCCGGCGGGACGTCGGCGTAGGCCACCGCCTGCCACGCGGTGGGCAGCACGTCGGAGAGGTAGACGAAGCGGTCGTCGGGCGGCCCCTGGGGCACCTTGATCGGGCCGTACTGCGCCTGCGGCACGCGCAGGTACTCGGCCTGCCCGCCCGGCACCGCGCCGTACAGGCGGGTGTAGCCGAACAGGGCGGCGCCCATGCCCTCGCCGTGGACCTGGGTGGTCTCGCACTGGGTCTGCAGGGCGTTGAGGCACATCCAGCAGTTGCCGCAGGCGATCTGGAACGGCACGACGACCCGGTCGCCCACCTGCAGGTCCGGCACGGCCGCGCCGACCTCCTCGACGATGCCCATCGGCTCGTGGCCGAGGATGTCGCCGGGCGTCATGAACGGGGTGAGCACCTCGTACAGGTGCAGGTCGGAGCCGCAGAGTCCGGCGGAGGTGACGCGGATGACCACGTCCGTGGGCTCCTGGATCGTGGGATCGGGCACGTCCTCCACGCGCACGTCCCGCTTGCCCTGCCAGGTCACTGCCTTCATCGCCTCGCGCTCCCTCCGTCGCCCGTGCACGTCGGTCCTACGGTGGCGCCCGGGTACCCGGGCCGGTTCCCGTCGAACCGCGCCCCGCGCCGATCGGCGGACGCGGCCTCCCGGCCGGCCCGGCCGCCGCGAGGCGGAGCGGGCGCGGCGCGTCAGGGGCTCAGTGCGGCGCCGCCACCGGCTCGGCCGGGTTGCGGAGCCCTTCCGCGGCGTCCGCGACCCGCCGGATCAGGTCGAAGAAGAGGCTCTGTTCCTCGGCGGAGAGCGGGGCCAGGAAGACCTGGTTCATCCGGGCCGTGCGCACGGTCAGCTTGCGGTGGGTGCGCAGCCCCTCGTCGGTCGGGCGCAGCAGGGAGCGGCGGCCGTCCTGCGGGTCGCGCACCTTGTCGAGCAGCCCGCGCCGGCCGAGCCTGCTGATCACCTCGGCGATGGTGGAGCGGTCGAGTCCCACCCGCTCCCCCACCGTGCGCTGGTCGAGGCCCGGCTCGGCGACGAGCGCGTTGAGGACCGCGAACTGCGGTGAGGTGATCTCCTCGGAGACCATCGTGTTCCACAGCAGGTAGTGGGCCTGCTGCAGCCGCCGGGCCAGGTGCCCGGGGTGGGTGGTGAGGTCCACCGCGGCCATGTGCGCTCCTGAGGTTGCCGTTTGTCGGTGCACTGAACGATACCGGGCGACAGCGATTCCGTCTCCTGCTCCCCTAGCGAGAGATACCTGATCAGCAGGGGTCTTGACGGCTCAGCCGTCCAATGGCAGTGTGCGGGAAACCTCGCTGAAATACTCAGTGCCCTGATTAATTTGCCGATCGGTCGGCACCATCGGGCGCTTGGAAGAGATGGGGCTTCTCGGATGGACAAGGTGGTCGCCACGGCCGGGGAGGCGGTGGCCGATGTTCCGGACGGCGCGTCGCTGGCGGTGGGCGGTTTCGGGCTGAGCGGTGTGCCCAACGTGCTGATCCAGGCGCTGTACGAGCGCGGGGTGACGGGCCTGAGCGTGGTGTCGAACAACTGCGGGGCGATGGACTCGGGCCTGGCCGTGCTCCTGGCCGCGGGCCGGATCGCGCGGGTGACCGGCTCCTACATCGGGGCGAACAAGGAGTTCGCCCGGCAGTACCTGGCCGGAGAGCTGGAGGTGGAGCTGATCCCGCAGGGCACGCTGGCCGAACGGCTGCGGGCCGGCGGCGCCGGCATCCCCGCCTTCTACACCCCGGCCGGGGTGGGCACTCAGGTCGCCGAAGGCGGGCTGCCCTGGCGCTACGACGGCTCCGGCGGGGTCGCGCTGGCCTCCCCGCCGAAGGAGGTCCGCGAGTTCGACGGGGCGGAGTACGTGCTGGAGCACGGCATCCGCACCGACTTCGCGCTGGTGCGGGCCGCCAAGGGCGACCGGCACGGCAACCTGGTCTTCAACAAGTCCGCGCGGAACTTCAACCCGCTGGCCGCGATGGCCGGGAAGGTCACGATCGCCGAGGTGGAGGAGCTGGTCGAGCCCGGCGGGATCGACCCGGACGCGGTGCACCTGCCGGGGATCTTCGTCCAGCGGGTGGTGGCCCTGACCCCGGAGCAGGCCGCCGACAAGCAGATCGAACGGCGCACGGTTTCCGCGCCCGAGGCGGCAGGGAGGGTGAGCGGCTGATGGCCTGGACACGGGAGGAGATGGCCGCGCGGGCGGCCCGCGAGCTGCCCGACGGCGCTTACGTCAACCTCGGCATCGGACTGCCGACGCTGATCCCGAACCACCTGCCCGAGGGCGTGGAGGTGGTGCTGGAGTCGGAGAACGGCATCCTGGGCACCGGCCCCTACCCCACCGAGGACCAGGTCGACCCGGACCTGATCAACGCCGGCAAGGAGACCGTCACCGTCCTGCCGGGCGCCTCCTTCTTCGACTCCGCGCTCTCCTTCGGCATGATCCGCGGCGGGCACATCGACGTCGCCGTGCTCGGCGCGATGCAGGTCTCGGCCCGCGGCGACCTGGCCAACTGGGCCGTCCCCGGCAAGATGATCACCGGGATCGGCGGGGCGATGGACCTGGTCCACGGCGCCCGCACCGTCATCGTGGTGATGACCCACACCGCCAAGGACGGCAGCCCGAAGATCCTCGCCGAGTGCGCGCTGCCGCTGACCGGCAAGGCGTGCGTGAACCGGATCATCACCGACCTCGGCGTCCTGGACGTCACCGGCGACGGACTCGTCCTCGTCGAGTGCGCGCCGGGCGTGAGCGCCGAGGAGATCGTCGCCAGGACCGCCGCCGAGGTCCGCATCCCCGAGGAGATCCAGTCGTGAAGGACGTCTACATCGTCGACGCGGTCCGCACCCCGATCGGCCGCTACAACGGCGCGCTGGCCGCCGTGCGCCCCGACGACCTGGCCGCCCACGCCGTGCGCGCGCTCCTCGCCCGCACCCCGCGGCTGGACCCGGCGCGGATCGAGGACGTGTACTTCGGCAACGCCAACGGCGCCGGCGAGGAGAACCGCAACGTCGGCCGCATGGCCGCCCTGCTGGCGGGCCTGCCCACCAGCGTGCCGGGCGTGACCGTCAACCGGCTGTGCGCCTCCGGCCTGGAGGCGGTGATCCAGGCCGCCCGCGCCATCGCGGTCGGGGACGCCTCGATCGCCCTGGCCGGCGGCGTGGAGTCGATGACCCGCGCGCCGTACGTGCTGCCCAAGTCCGACCGGCCCTTCCCGGCCGGGCACGCCGAGCTGTACTCCACCACCCTGGGCTGGCGCATGGTCAACCCGCGGATGGACCCGCAGTGGACGATCCCGCTGGGCGAGTCCGCCGAGCTGATCGCCGACAAGCACGGGATCACCCGCGAGCAGCAGGACGAGTTCGCGCTGCACAGCCACCGGAAGGCGGCCAAGGCGCAGGCCGAGGGCCTGTTCGACGCCGAGCTCGCCCCCGTGCCGGTCCCGCGGCGCAAGGGCGACCCGGTCGTCGTCGGCGCCGACGAGTCCGTGCGCGCCGACGCCTCGCTGGAGGCGATGGCCAAGCTGAAGCCGTCCTTCCGCAAGGACGGCGGGACCGTGACGGCGGGCAACGCCTCCCCCCTCAACGACGGCGCCGCCGCGCTGCTGCTCGTCGACGAGGAGGGGCTGGAGGCCACCGGCCGCGAGCCGCTGGCCCGCGTCAGCGCCACCGGGGTGTCGGCGACCGACCCGCACTACTTCGGCCTCGCGCCCGTCGAAGCCGTCCACCGCGCCCTGGCCAGGGCCGGGAAGACCTTCGCCGACCTGGACGTGCTGGAGCTCAACGAGGCGTTCGCCGCCCAGGTGCTCGGCTGCGTGGCCGAGTGGCCCGAGTTCGACCCCGCGATCCTCAACCCGCAGGGCGGCGCCATCGCCCTCGGGCACCCCCTGGGCGCCTCCGGCGCCCGCCTCGCCGGCACCGTCGCCCACCAGCTCGCCCGCAAGGGCGCCGGGGTCGGCGTCGCCACCCTCTGCATCGGCGTCGGCCAGGGCCTCGCCCTCGTCCTCGAGCGCTAGGAAGCGTTAGGAACCCCCATGACCCTCACCCAGCACGACATCGACCAGGAGATCGCGGCCGAGCACGCCGCGTACGAGAAGCGGGTGGCCGACGGCGCGCCCGTGGAGCACCACCCGCGCCGGGACTACGCCCCGTACCGCTCCTCGGTGCTGCGCCACCCGAAGCAGCCGCCGGTCGCCATCGACGTCACCCAGGACCCGGAGCTGGTGGAGCTGTCCTCCCCCGCGTTCGGGGAGCGGGACATCACCGAGATCGACAACGACCTCACCCGGCAGCACACCGGCGAGCCGATCGGCGAGCGGATCACCGTCTCCGGCCGGCTGCTGGACCGCGACGGGCGCCCGGTGCGCGGCCAGCTGATCGAGATCTGGCAGGCCAACTCGGCGGGCCGGTACGCGCACCAGCGCGAGCAGCACGACGCGCCGCTGGACCCGAACTTCACCGGTGTGGGCCGCACCCTCACCGACGACGAGGGCCGCTACCGGTTCACCACGATCCAGCCGGGCCCGTACCCGTGGCGCAACCACGTCAACGCCTGGCGTCCGGCGCACATCCACTTCTCGGTCTTCGGCACGGCGTTCACCCAGCGGCTGGTGACGCAGATGTACTTCCCGAACGACCCGCTGTTCCCGTACGACCCGATCCTGCAGTCCGTGACGGACGACGCGGCCCGGCAGCGGCTGGTCGCCACCTACGACCACAGCCTGTCCGTGCCCGAGTTCTCGCTGGGCTACCACTGGGACATCGTGCTGGACGGCCCGAACGCCACCTGGATGGAAGAAGGGCGCTGACCGCCATGACGAAGATCGACACCAGCAGGCCGGAGAGCGTGCTGCCCACGCCCTCGCACACCGTCGGCCCCTTCTACGGGTACGCGCTGCCGTTCCGCGGCGGCGAGGAGATCGCGCCGCTCGGCCACCCGGACACGATCACGGTGCACGGGTACGTCACCGACGGCGAGGGCAAGCCGCTGCCGGACGCGTTCGTGGAGCTGTGGGGCCCGGACCCCGAGGGCGACCTGCCGCAGGTGGACGGCTCGATCCGGCGCGACCCGGCGACCGGCGGCTACCTGGGCCGCAACGGCGTGGAGTTCACCGGCTGGGGCCGCATCCAGACCGACGCCGACGGCCACTGGTACGCGCGCACGCTGCGGCCCGGCGCACGCGGGCGCAGCGCCCCGTACATCAGCGTGTGCGTGTTCGCGCGCGGGCTGCTCGTGCACCTGTTCACCCGGATCTACCTGCCGGGCGACGAGGCCGCGCTCGCCGCGGACCCGCTGCTGGCGCGGCTGGCGCCCGAGCGGCGCTCCACGCTGATCGCCGCGGACGAGGGCAACCGCACCTACCGTTTCGACATCCGCCTCCAGGGCGAGGGCGAGACGGTCTTCCTGGAGTTCCGGTGACGGCGGCCGGCTCCGACGACGCCGGCCTGCTCGCCCCCGGGTGGGCCGGCTCGCCGGCCGCCACGGCGACCAGCGACACCGCCTATCTGCGGGCGCTGCTGGACGCGGAGGCCGCGCTGACCCGCGCCCAGGCCGCCCTCGGCCTCGTCCCGGCCCCGGCCGCGGCGGCGGTGACCGAAGCGGCCCGGGGAGACGGGTTCGACGTGCGGTCCCTCGCCGAGCGCGCCCGCGCCGGCGGCAACCCGGTCATCCCCCTGGTCGCCGACCTGACGGCGGCGGTCGGCGAGGAGCACGGCCCGTACGTGCACCGGGGCGCCACCAGCCAGGACATCCTGGACACGGCGGCGATGCTGGTCGCCGCGCGCACCCTGGACCTGGTCCTGGCCGACCTCGCCCGCACCGAGCGGGCGCTGGCCCGGCTGGCCGCCGGCCACCGCGACACCGCCCTGCCGGGGCGGACGCTCACCCAGCACGCCGTGCCGACCACGTTCGGACTGAAGGCGGCCGGATGGCGGTCGCTGGTGCTCGACGCGCGCGACCGGGTCACCGCCGTGCGGGGGGCGCTGCCCGCCCAGCTCGGGGGCGCGGCCGGGACGCTGGCCGCCTTCGCCGCGTACGGCGCGGACGATCCGCTCGCGCTGCCGGCGGCCTACGCCCGCGAATTGGGCCTGGCCGCGCCGCCGCTGCCCTGGCACACGCTGCGGACGCCGGTCGCGGACCTCGCCGGATGCCTGGCCTTCACCGCCGGGGCGCTCGGCAAGCTCGCCGTGGACGTGCTCGCCCTGTCCCGGACCGAGGTCCGGGAGGTGGCGGAGGGCAGCGGGGGCGGCTCGTCGGCCATGCCGCACAAGGCCAACCCGGTGCGCTCCACGCTGATCGCGGCGGCGGCCCGGCGCGCGCCGCAGCTCGCGGCGACGCTGTACGGCGCGCTGGCGGCGGAGGACGAGCGGCCCGCCGGGGCCTGGCACGCCGAGTGGGAGCCGCTGCGGGAGCTGCTGCGGCTGACCGGCGGCGCCGCGCGGGACGCCGCCGAGCTGGCCGAGGGGCTGCGGGTGCGCCCGGAGGCGATGCGCGAGAACCTCGGCCTGACCCACGGGCTGATCGTGTCCGAGCGGCTGTCCGCCGAGCTGGCGCCCGTGCTCGGCCGGGCCCGCGCCAAGGCCCTGCTCACCGAACTGGCCCGGCGCGCCCACGCCGAGGACCGCGCCCTGGGCGACCTCCTCGCCGAGGAGCCCGGGCTGGCGGACAGCGAACTCGGCGAGCTCGGCGAGCTCACCGACCCCGCCCGCTACACGGGCGCCGCGCCCGCGCTCACCGACCGTGCACTGGAGCGACGTTGACCGAGAGACTCCTCAACCACCGCGCCGAGGGCCCCGCCTCGGCTCCCCCGCTGCTGCTCGGGCCCTCGCTGGGCACCTCCTGCGCCCTGTGGGACGAGGTGGCGCCCGAGCTGTCGGCCCGCCACCGGGTGGTCCGCTGGGACCTGCCGGGGCACGGCGGCTCCCCGGCCGGCCTGATCGGCCCCGGCGCCACCGTCGGCGACCTGGCCGGGCTGGTGCTGGAGCTCGCCGACGCGCTCGGCGTCGAGCGGTTCGCGTACGCGGGCGTGTCGCTGGGCGGCGCGGTGGGGCTGCACCTGGCGGTGCACCACCCCGAGCGGCTGTCGTCACTGGCCGTGATCTGCTCGTCGGCGCACTTCAACGGGGCGGAGCCGTGGCGGGAGCGGGCCGCGCTGGTCCGCCGCGAAGGACTGGCCGGGCTCGCGAAGAGCGCAGACGCGCGCTGGTTCACGCCCGGCTTCACCGTCCCCGGGCTGGTCCGCGACCACCGGGACGCCGACCCGGAGGCGTACGCCGCCTGCTGCGACGCGCTGGCCGCGTACGACCTGCGGGAGGAGCTGGCCCGGATCTCCGTGCCGACGCTGCTGATCGCCGGCCGGGAGGACCCGGCGACCCCGCCGGCGCATCTGCGGGAGATCGCGGACGCCGTGCCGGGCGCCGCGCTGGTGGAGATCCCCGGCGCCTCGCACCTGGCACCCGCCGAGCGCCCCGAGGCCGTGCTGACGGCGCTGCGCGCCCACTTCGACGGGGACGCCGCACGCGGCATGGAGGTGCGGCGCCAGGTGCTGGGCGACGCGCACGTGGACCGGGCGCAGGCCCGGCAGACGCCCTTCACCGCCCGCTTCCAGGACTTCATCTCCCGCTACGCCTGGGGCGAGATCTGGACCGACCCGACGCTCAGCCGCCGCGAGCGCAGCATGATCACCCTCACCGCGCTGGTGGCGCACGGCCACTACGAGGAGCTGGCCATGCACGTACGGGCGGCCCGGCGCAACGGGCTCACGCCGGAGGAGATCGGCGCGGTGCTGCTGCAGACCGCCGTGTACTGCGGGGTCCCGGCGGCGAACTCGGCGTTCGCCACGGCGCAGCGGGTGCTGGCGGAGGAGGACGGCGGCGCGGGCTGAGCGTCCGGCGCGGGCGCACGAGGCCGCCTGCGGCCGCGGGGCGCGACGCCCGGCGGGAGGGGACGGACGGACCGGCCGGGGCGGGCCCGAGGCCCTCACACCCCGACGCGGGACAGCGCGCCCTCGGCTTCCAGGGCCTTGCGCGCCCGTGCCGCCAGCCCGTCCGCGCCGCACGAACGCGCCAGCGCCAGGCCCCGTTCGAGTTCGGGCACCGAGCGCGCGGCGATGCCGTACTCGACGCGGGCCGCGGCGTGCTCGTACTGGCAGGGCGAGGCCTCCAGACGGGCCGCCGCCTGGGCGGCGAGCCGGACCGCGCGCCGGCCGGTCTCCAGGGCGGCGGCGCAGCGCAGGGCCTCCCCCATGGCGGTGTCCGTGCCGAAGCGCTCGGCGTGGCGGCGGGCGTCCGCGGCGAGCCGGGCGGCACGGGCGGGGTCCTGAGCGGCGAGGGCCCGGGCGAGGTCGAGGGCCCAGGGGGCGAGCACCGGATTGTGGCCGCCGCGGGCCGCCGCCGCCTCCTCGGCGGACTCCAGTTCGTCGACGCCCTCCGCGGTGCGGCCGACGGCCAGCAGCAGCCGCCCGCGCACCGACCGGGTGTCCGGCAGGACGATGGTGGACGGGTACGGCGGTGCGAAGCCGTACTGCTCGGCGACCCCCCAGGCCTCCCCGACGTGGCCGCGGGCGAGCAGCGTGTCGATCAGGCCGCAGGTCGCCGACCAGTACAGGGGCAGTCCGCGGCCGACCCGCTCGGCCAGCCGCAGCGCCTCGCGCAGGACGCGCTCCGCGTCCCTGAGGCGGCCCTGCCTGCGGTAGGCGAGGCCGAGGAAGGCGTGGGCGAGGGCGAGGTGGCCGCCGCTCCAGCCGGCGGCGGTGTAGGCGCGCAGGGCCTCCGCGAACAGGCTCTCGGCGCGGTCGAGCCGGTCGGCGCAGGCGTACGAACTGCCCAGCATCATCAGCAGCTCGACGCCCCACTCCGGGTCGGTCCAGCCGAGGCCGGGGGCGAGGCGGCCGTCGACGAGGGCGCGGTCGCACAGTTCGACGACCACCTCGGCGTTCTCGCCGTGGGTCATGGCGTCGAAGGCGCGCAGGATGAGCAGGGCGCGCTCGGAGTTGTCCCGGCCGGTGCAGGAGGCGGCGAGTTCGGCGAGGCGCGCGGAGCGCCCCGGTGAGGTGTCCTCGCCGGCGTGGAGGCCCTCCCACATGCAGCGCACCGCCTGCAGCCGCATCCGGGCCGGTCCCGGTCCGTGCCGGGCGGCCTCCGCCTCGACGGTGCGGACGGCCTCCTCCGGCTGGTCGTTGTGCAGGTAGGCCTGGGACAGACGCCAGACGGCCTCCACGCGCGTGTCCGCGTCGAGGCCGGGCAGGGTGAGCGCGGCGCGCAGGTGGCCGATGGTCCGGGCGGGCGCGGTGAGCAGGGTGGCGCAGCCGAGTTCGTACAGCACGCGGGCGTGGACGTCGGGCCCGGGCGGTTCCTGCAGGGCGCGTTCCAGGCAGCGGCGGGCGGCTTCCGGGGCGCCGACGGCGAGGTGTTCGCGGGCGGCCTCGCGCAGTTGCTCGACGAGTTCGGCGTCGTCGTCCGGGTGGACCTCCATCAGGTGGCGGGAGGCGGCGGCGCCGCGGCCGGAGTCGGTGAGGAGCTGGGCGGCGATGCCGTGCATGGCCCGGCGCAGGGCGTCCGGGATGGACTCGTAGACGGCGGTGGCGATCAGCGGGTGGACGAACTCCAGGTCGCCGTCGGCCGCCTGCCCGGCGGCCGGATCGGGCTCGGTGAGGATGCGGTCGGCGCGCAGCAGCTCGGCGCAGCGGGCGGCGTCCTCGTGGCTCATCACGGTCAGCCGGGCCACCAGGTCCACACGGATGCCGGTGCCGAGGACGGCGGCGCCCCAGGCGAACCGGGTGGCGTCGACGCCGAGCTGTTCCAGGCGGGCGACGAGACCGCCGCCGCGGGCGGCGCGGTTCAGGGCGCGCAGTTCGCCGGCCCGGGACCCGACCGGTTCCAGCCCGCTGTCCCGCACCTTGGCGAGCAGTTCGACGGTGTCGTAGGGGTTGCCGCCGGTGACGGCCCACACCCCGCGGCAGAACGGGGCGTCGGCGTCCGTGCCCAGGGTGGCGCGGGTGAGCCCGGCCGTGGCGTCCGGGGTGAGGGCGCTGAGCGTGGTGACGGGGCGGCGCGCGGCGGCGGCGATCGCGTCCAGGTGGCGGGCGGCGGCGCCGGTGGCCTCGCCGGGCCGGCGGGCGACGACGGCCAGCACGGACAGGTCGCCGAGGCGCTCGGCGAACGCGGCGAGCCAGCGCAGGGACTCCTGGTCGGCCCAGTGGGCGTCGTCGATCAGCAGCACCAGCGGCCACTCCCGCCGGGCGAGCCGGCGCACGGCGGCGACCAGGCCGTCGCACACGCCCTGCGGGTCGGCGTGCCGTTCACCGGGGTCCGCGATGCCGAGGGCGGGGCCCGCGATGCCGTACCAGTCGCCGAGGTACTCGCGCGCCTCCTCCGGCAGCAGCGACACCAGCGCGGGCTGCAGCAGTTGCCGCACCACGTGGAAGGGGACGGACCGCAGGGTCTGGCCGCCGCGGGCCGACCACACCGCGCAGCCGCGCCGTTCGGCGATGCGGCGGGCCTCGGCCAGCAGCGCGGTCTTGCCGAGGCCGGCCTCGCCGCGCAGGACCAGCAGGCCGCCGGGGGACGAGCGGTCCGCGCACAGGGTGTCGACCGCCTGCGTGAGGACGGCGATCTCCTGGTCGCGCTCCCACAGGGAAGCCGAGGCGGCGGCCCTGGGCCGTACCTCCGTCATCCCGTTACCTCCCCGGGTCGAGTCGCTCGAACGACGTACGGATCCCGAGCGTAGCCCTCCGGCCGGCGGGGCGGAGTCCGGTCGGGGCAGCAGTTGCCGTGACGGACGACACGGGGTAAAGGGGGCCGGCGCGCGGGGCGCGGCCGCGGTCGGCCCGTTTCTCATGGACCGTCAAAAAGCTTGCCAAGAAAGGGTTTTGCCGGTGGCGGGAGCGGTGGTCCGCCGGGAGCGGGCGCGGCGCACGGCCGCCGGGAGCCGGGCGCGGGCCCGGCCGGCGCCCCCGTGGAGCGGTACGGCGCGGGCGGCGCGGCGCGGAGGGCGTGGGCGGCGTGCAGGCGGCCCGCCCGCGGGGACGGTGCGGACGCGGTCCCGTCCGTGCGGACGGCGTCCCGGCGAGCCGTGCCGCGCGTCCGCCCGGACGCCGTCGCCGGACCGGCGGCGCTCACGGCCCGGGCGGTGCGCCCGCCTCCGGCCGGATCCGGTCCGGGCCTCTCATCCGGCTTTCACCGAGACCTCATACGGTGGGGTCATGACGCAGGTGACTCCCCCCGGGTGGTACCCCGACCCCGGGCAGACAAGTGACGGTCCGCCCACCGAGCGCTGGTGGGACGGCAAGGCCTGGACGGACCAGGTCCGCCCCGCGGGATCGGCCGCCGCGTGGGGTCCCCCGACGCAGCCGCCTTTTCCGGGCGCCCCGCCGTATCCCGCCCGGCCGCCGGCCGGGCGGCGCCGGCTGCGGACCGGCATAGCCGTCGCCGCGGCCGTCGCGGTCCTCGCGAGCATCGGGGTCGGCGTGTACGCGCTGGTCGACGGTGACGGTCCGGGCGGCGGCGTGGGCGCCCGGCAGGAGACCCCGGGCGGGCCGGGCGGGCCCTTCGGCGACTCCGGCGGCGGGTCGGGCGGCGCGTCGCCCTCGCCGGAGCGGTCCGAGCCGCCGAGGATCGACAGCGGGTCGGTGACCGACGCGGTCAGCGGGATCAGCCTGCCCATCCCGGAGGGGTGGTACGGCCAGGAGATCACCGTCGGCGCGCAGGTGACGTCCGAGGACTCCTACGAGTGCCCCGGCGACGCCTCCGCCACCTGCACCAAGGGCGGCGCGTACTCGGCGCCCGCACTGGCCCTCGGCACCGAGGGCAGCACCGCCGAGGAGGTCGCGAAGGCGGACATCCCGGCGAACGCGGAGGAGTCCTACGGCGGCAGGAGCTACGGCGGGATCACCTCGCACGACGTGCTGGCCTCCAAGGCGGTGACCGTGGCCGGGCAGAAGGGCTACCTGGTCCGCTGGAAGGCGGTCACCAGCAAGGGGGCCGACGGGTACGTCCAGTCGCTGGCCTTCCCCTCCCCCGCCGACCCGCGGCAGATCGTCGTGGTCCGCTTCGGCGTGGACGCCGGGGAGGAGCAGTCCGTCATCGACGACATCACCGAGGGCATCGAGGTGTCGACGGGCGGCGGCAGCGGGCAGGACGTCTGACCCCCGGCGCCGGGCACTCCCCGCCGCCGGGGAGGCGGTCCGGCCGGGTGGGGTCCCTCTCCGCTCGAGGGGGACCCCGCCCGGCCGGGGGTGCGCGCCGCCCCCGTCCCCACGGTGCGGCGCGGTCAGGTCACCGTCCGGTCATCCCGTGGACGGCGGCCTGGGTCCTCGGGTGAGGCCGAGCGCCGGCAGCACGGCGGCCTCCACGAACCGGACCAGGTACTCGGGGTCCGCGTGCTCGCCCTCCAGGACGGGCCGGATCCGCAGCACACCGAACATCTGCGCGGGCACGTACTCCAGCGCCGGATGGCCGGCGGCCACCTCCCCCCGCTCGACCCCGCGGCGGAGGATCTCCTTCAGTGCGGCGACCTCCGGGTCGACCAGCGCCTCCCGCAGCGCCCGGCGCAGCTCCGGATCCTGCGTCACGGCATGGCCGAGCGCCTGGAGCAGCACGGTGTCCTGGGCCGACCACTCGCCCGCGGCACGGGCCGCCTGCCGCAGGTCCTCGGCGAGCGAGCCGGTGTCGATGCCGGCGAACCGCACCCGGCGGTGGGAGCGCAGGGCCGCCGCGACGAACTGGGGCTTGGTCTTCCACTGCCGGTAGAGCGTGGACTTGCTGCAGCGCGTGCTGGCGGCGATGCCCTCCATGGTGACGGCGTCGTACCCGCAGGCGCGGATCCGGTCGAGAACGGCGTCGAAGAACTCCTGCTCACGCTCGGGTGTGAGCTTGGAGCGGCGCGAGGCGGCGACCGTCTCCGGTCCCTGCGCGGCCTGCGACGTCATCGGGTCTGCTCCTCGCTCGTCTCCGGCGGCCCCTCGACGGACGCCGGGGGCCCGCCTTCCGTGCGGCCCGGACGGACCGGACCTCCGGGCCGTCCGGGTCCATCGATACGCCAGTGTACCGATACTCCGGAGTATCGGTACACTGGCGTATCGATACTGAATCGTATCGATGACAGACGCACCACCGTCAGCGAAGGGGCCGGGGGATGAACGCCCGCACCGAGCCTGCGGAAGCGGAGGCGGACGCGGCGGCGCGGCCACCGCTCGCCCGTGAACTCCTGCTCGTCGCAGGGCTCTTCCTCGTCTACAAGTCCGGCCGGCAGCTGGCGACGGGCCGCACCGGCGAGGCCTTCCGCAACGCGCACCGCGTGTGGGACCTGGAACGAGCGGTCCGGCTGCCCGGCGAGGGCGCGGTGCAGTCCCTGCTGCTGCACGGCGACACCCTGGTGCACCTGGCGAACACCTACTACGCCACCGTCCACTTCCCCGCCACCGCCGCCTTCCTGCTCTGGCTCTGGCTGCGGCGTCCGGCGCACTACGTCTGGGCCCGCCGGGCGCTGGCCGCGCTGACCGCCGCCGCGCTGGTGCTGCACCTCGCCCTTCCGCTCGCCCCGCCGCGGATGCTCGCGGTGACCGGCCTGGTGGACACCGCGCGGGTGTACGGGCCGTCGGTGTACGGGCCCCCGGCGGACGACCAGCTGTCGAACCAGTTCGCGGCGATGCCGTCGCTGCACTTCGGCTGGGCGCTGATGCTGGCGGTCGGACTGGTCGTCGCGGTCCGGTCGCGGTGGCGGTGGCTGTGGCTGCTGCACCCGCTGCTGACCCTGCTGGTGATCGTGGGGACGGCGAACCACTACTGGCTCGACGCGCTCGTGGCGGCGGCGCTGCTCACCCCGGCGCTCGCGCTGATCCCGGCGCCGCACCGCGCGGCGACGACCGCCGGGCGCGGCCGGGAAGGGATCGCCGCGGCCCGGAGCGGAGCGCTCGTGGGAGCGGGACGGTGAGCGCCGTCCTGGCCGCCGTCGTCCTGTCCCTGGTCTCCGCCGTCGCCTACGCGGCCGCCGCCGTGGTCCAGGAACGGCTGGCCGCCCGCCGCCGCGGCGCGGGCCCGGCGCGGCTGCCGGCCGGCGGGGCGTGGTGGTGGTCGGTCGCGCTCAACGCCTTCGCCGCGCTGCTGCACGTGGTGGCCCTGAAGTACGGACCGCTCACCGTGGTCCAGCCGCTCGGCGCGCTCACCCTGGTCGCGGCGGTGCCGATGGGGGCGCGGCTCGCGCGGCGGAGGGTGAGCGCGGTCGAGTGGCGGGGCACCGCGCTGACCCTGCTCGGACTGGCCGCGCTGCTGGTCACGGCGTCCGGGCCGGCGCCCGACGACGTGCTGAGCGGGCCGGAGGCGCTGGCGGTCGCGGGCGCGACGGCGACGCTGATCGGCATGCTGGCGCGGCCGGGCGTCCGCCCCGGGCTGCGGCACGCGACCGCGTCCGGGTTCGCCTCCGGGGCGGCCTCGGCGCTCACCCAGACCGTCACGGTGGCCGCCACCGACCGATCCGGTCCGGTGCTCGGTGTCCAGGTCGTCGGGGTGGCGCTGCTCGTCGCGGCCTTCGCGACGGGCGGGCTGCTGCTGTCGCAGACCGCCTACCGGGGCGGCCTCGGCGCCCCGCTCGCCGTGGTGACCCTGGCCAATCCGGTGGCCGCCGCGGTGATCGGGCTGTCCCTGCTCGGCGAGCGCCTCCAGGGCGGCCCCGCCGGGGTGCTGCTCGCGCTGGCGGGCGCGGCCGTGGCCTCGTGGGGCGTGGTGCTGCTGAGCCGGGCGGAACCCGGACCCCCCGACGACCGTCCGCCGGCCGCGGCCCCGCGGTCCGCGGCCGCGTCCGGACCGGCCCCGGGGCCCCGGCCGGCGGAACCGGGACCCCTCACGACCGCTGCTCGCTGAAGGCCGCCGCACGGCGCGGGGCGGCCGCTACTCGGTGCGGATCGCCGGGTCGCTCACCCCCGGCCGCCCGTTCTCGACGTGTCCCGCGAAGCGGCGCAGGAACGCCGGGTCGGACTCGGAGGTGACGGTCAGGTCGTACCAGCGGTGGCCGGCGGCGGGCCGGACCGTGCGCCGCACCGCGGCGCCGGGCCGCACCGTGACGGTGGTGGTCCGGCCGCCGTAGCCGTCGCCGAGCCTCAGCCGGACCGTGCCGCGGCCCCGGTGGGTGAAGACGAGTTCCACGTCGTCGCCGGTGTGCCGGGCGGTGACCTCCGGTCCGGCGGCCCGGCCCGTGCCCTTGAAGACGCGCACGAAGCCGTTCGGGCCGTGCACGGTGAGGTCGTAGGCGCCGCCCGGGGAGGCCGGGTCCCAGGTGTCCGCGACGGTCCGGCCGGCCTCGGTGGTGTACGTCCAGGGGCCGTCGGCGCGGTTGCCGGAGGTGACGTGGAAGGCGGCGCCGGCCTCGGCGCCCGAGGCGAAGGTCAGCGTGACCCTCCCGGCCGACGGGTCCACCGCGGCGTCCACGCGGGGCGCGTACTTCAGCGGCCGGGTACGTCGCAGGCCGCGCTCCTGGCGGGGCATCCGCGGGTCCGCCGGCGGCGTCGGGCGGTAGTCGGGGTGGCGTTCGCGGTCCTGCGGCTGGTAGCCGTCGGTGTCCGGCAGCGCGGCCGGCCGGCTGTCCTTGCGGGAGAAGTCGAACGCGGAGGTCAGATCGCCGCAGACGGTCCGGCGCCACGGCGAGATGTTCGGCTCGCGCACCCCGAAGCGGCGCTCCATGAACCGCAGGATCGAGGTGTGGTCGAAGGTCTCGGAGCAGACGTACCCGCCCTTGCTCCACGGCGAGACGACCAGCATCGGCACCCGCGGGCCGAGGCCGTACGGGCCGGCCGGGCGCTTGGCGTCGCCCGGGTAGAGGTCGAGGGAGACGTCGACCGTGGACCTGCCCCGCGCGTCGGACGCCGGCGGCAGCGGCGGCACCACGTGGTCGAAGAAGCCGTCGTTCTCGTCGTAGGTGATGAACAGGGCCGTCCTCGCCCACACCGCCGGGTCGGCGGTGAGCGCGTCCAGGACCTGCGCGATGTACCAGGCGCCGTAGTTCGACGGCCAGTTGGAGTGCTCGGAGAAGGCCTCCGGCGCGGCGATCCAGGAGATCTGCGGCAGCCTGCCCGCCTTGACGTCGGCGCGCAGCCGGTCGAAGTATCCGTCGCCGTTCTTCACGTCGGTGCCGGTGCGGGCCTTGTCGTACCAGGGCTCGCCGGGCCGGGCGGTGCGGTACCGGTCGAAGTAGAGCAGCGAGTTGTCGCCGTAGTTGCCGCGGTAGGCGTCCGGGATCCAGCCCCAGGAGCCGGCCGCGTCCAGGCCGTCGCCGACGTCCTGGTAGATCCGCCAGGAGATTCCGGCCTGCTCCAGGCGCTCCGGGTAGGTCGTCCAGGCGTAGCCGAGTTCGTCGTTGCCGAGGACCGGGCCGCCGCCGGCGCCGTCGTTGCCGGTGTGGCCCGACCACATGTAGTAGCGGTTGGGGTCGGTGGAGCCGATGAACGAGCAGTGGTAGGCGTCGCAGACGGTGAAGGCGTCGGCGAGGGCGTAGTGGAAGGGGATGTCCTCGCGGGTCAGGTAGGCCATGGTCGTGGTGCCCTTGGCGGGCAGCCACCGGTCGTACTTGCCGCCGTGGTAGGCCTCCTGGCCGTCGGTCCAGCCGTGCGGCAGGCCCTCCAGGAACTGCATGCCGAGGTCGTCGGCGTCCGGGTGGAAGGGCAGCACCTCCGTGCCGTCCTGCTCCTGGTGCCACACCGGCTTGCCGCTGTCCAGGGTCACCGGGCGCGGGTCGCCGAAGCCGCGGACGCCCCTCAGCTTGCCGAAGTAGTGGTCGAAGGAACGGTTCTCCTGCATCAGGACGACGATGTGCTCGACGTCCTCGATCGACCCCGTGCGATGGTGGGCCGGGAGCGCGGCGGCGCGCTCGATGCTGGCGGACAGGGCGGTGAACGCCGCGGTGGCGCCCGCGAGCTGCAGGAAGCGGCGCCGGTTGGCTTCGGGCATGGGTGAGGGACCTCTCGTCCTGACGGCGGAGAACTGGCCGGAACGCGGCGGATGGCGCGCGGAGCGAGTTTTCCAGCAGCGGCGAACGTCGAGGAAGGGCCGGATGACACCCGTGTGAAGGTCCTCGGTATGTGAGGTGTGCCGGGCCCGCCGCCCGGGGATGGTCGCGATCATGACACGCATGGACACCTCGGCCGGACCCGCGCACCGGCCCGTACGCCAGCTCCTCGCCGCCTCGGTGGGCAACGCGGTGGAGTGGTACGACTGGTACGCCTACACGTTCCTGGCCACCTACATCGCCGCCCGGATCTTCCCCGAGGACGCGGACGACTCCCTGGTGCCGCTGCTGTCGACGTTCGCGGTGTTCGCGGTGGGCTTCTTCATGCGGCCCGTGGGCGGGCTGCTGATGGGCGCGGTCGCGGACCGGCACGGGCGGCGGACCGCGCTGACGGTCACCATCCTGCTGATGGGCGGCAGCAGCCTGCTGGTGGGCCTGACGCCGACGTACGCGGCGGCGGGCGTGCTGGCCCCCGTGGTCCTGGTGGCCGCGCGGCTGCTGCAGGGGCTGTCCGTGGGCGGGGAGTTCGCGGCGTCGACGACTTTCCTGGTGGAGTCTGCCGGGCCCGGCCGGCGCGGGCTGTTCTCCAGTTTCCAGTACGTGTCGACGACCGCCGGGCAGCTCGCCGCCTCCGGGATCACCACCCTGCTCGTCGCCACGCTCCCCGAGGAGTCGATGAACGGCTGGGGCTGGCGCGTCCCGTTCGTCCTGGGGGCCGTACTGAGCCTGGCCGGTCTGTGGATCCGGCGGGGCGCGGAGGAGACCCGCAGCATCGAGCAGCGGCGGGCGCCGCGCCCCGGCCTGCTGGAGGCGCTGCGCCGCCACCCGCGCGAGTCCCTGCTGATCTGCGGCATCACCGCGGGCGGCACCCTCGCCTACTACACCTGGACGTCGTACCTGCCGACGTACGCCGAGCTCAACGCGGGCGTCGAGAAGTCCGAGGCGCTGCTCGCCGGCACGATCTCGCTGGCCTTCTTCGGGCTGCTCCAGCCGCTCGGCGGGCTGCTCTCCGACCTCCCCCGCGCCCGGACGGGCCCGCGCGGGGGCGTCCCCGTCGGCCGCCGCCCGCTGCTGCTCTTCTTCGGGCTGGGCTTCGCGCTGCTGTGCGTGCCGCTGCTGCACGCCCTGCGCGACTCCTTCGCCGTGCTGCTGCTGGTGAGCTGCGCGGGGATGGTGCTGCTGACCGGGTTCACCTCGATCAGCGCGGCCGTGAACGCCGAGATCTTCCCGCCCCGGGTACGGGCGGCCGGCATCGGCTTCCCCTACTCGCTGACGGTGGCGCTCTTCGGCGGCACGGCCCCGTACGTCGGCACGCTGGTCAAGGAGCTCGGCCACCCCGGGCTCTTCCCCTGGTACGTCGCCGCCGTGTGCCTGCTGTCCTCACTGGTGTACCTGCGGCTGCCGGAGACCGCGCACCGGGAGCTGCGGCGCTGACGGGCTCCTGCCCGGCGGCGGGGGCCGCCCGTGCGCGGCGGCCGGTGCGCCGGAGGCGGGGGCGCCGGAGACCGGGGTGTCCCGGACGGTGATGGCGGTGCCGCCGCGGATCGCGGCGCCGCCGGCCGGGGGACGGTGTCGTTCCCGGAGCCGCTGCCGGTGTCCGGCGCGCGTGCCGGGAGCGGCCGGACGGCCGGCGCGGCCCGCCGGCCGGGACCGGCTCACTCGGCGGCGGGGACCACCCGGAGGTGGGAGGCGGCACGGCGGGGGCGGGCGCCGGAGGCGGTGCGGCGCGCCTCGCGCAGCACCAGCGTCAGCCGTGTGCAGCCCATGCGCTCCAGCGCCCCCGACGTCTCGACGACGATCCGGCAGTCGGTGGCGCCCCAGCGCGGATCGGGGTGGCGCAGCGGGCGCACGGCCCCGTCGTGCTCGACGGCCTCCTCGCCGACCGCGCGGATCCAGTGCGGCAGGCCCTGCCGGTAGGCGGCCTCCATGATCGGGTCCTGGGCGATGTCGCGGCGAATGGCCTGCAGCCCGTGGTCGTGGCCGTGCCGCTCCACGGCGGCGGCGAAGTGCGCCAGCATCGGCAGGCACCAGCTCGACTCGTGCTCGCCCAGCACGGCGGACGCGTCCGGGTGGAACAGGACGAACCTGAGGAAGTTGTCGCCCGGCATGGCCGTCGGGTGCGGGCCGACCTCCCGGAAGAGCGCCCGGAAGGCGCCGTTGGCCAGCACCACGTCCCAGCGGTGGTCGACGACGAAGGACGGGAAGGGGACGGCCTCCAGGAGCGCGGCGTAGTCCTGCAGGTACGCCTGGGCCGCGGGAGTCTCGGGGACGGACCGCGGCGCCGACCGCTGCCCTCCTGCCTGATATGCCATCGGGAGGTCACCCCTCTTGCCTGTGCCGCACTGCCGCGGCGCCCCGATCCTGCTGCTCGGACGCGCGGCATGTCAACTATCGTGGCATTTCATGCCGGTTGACGGCTGAAATTGGCCACAGTTGTGGCGAGACCTGGATGCGGGTTCGGGCGAAGGGCTACTCTCCGGGAAGTTCACGGCAACCACATGTGAGAAGCCTGTGAGAGACGTAGGAGATCTGTCGGTGACGGGTGGCTTCGTCGAGGGTCCGGGCGCCGCGCCGACGACCGCGTTGCCGGCCGTCGTCGCCCGCGTCACCGCGCTCGCCGACCGGCTCGGCGTGCCGCACGCCGAGGTCTTCGACGTCGGCCGTCTGTCCGTCGCCTCCGGCGTCCCGGAGTCCGTGGTCAAGGCCCTGCTCAGCGGCCGGCCGGCGGGCGAGCCGGATGTGCAGGCGCGGTTCGTGCAGCGGCTGGACCTGTTGCGCCGCACCCGGCTGAAGCCGAACGGGCGCCGCTACACCCAGCAGGAGATCGCCGACGGCGCCGGCATGTCGCGCCAGCAGGCGGGCGCCCTCATCAACGGCGACCGGCGCCCCACGATGGAGCACTGCGACGCCATCCAGCGGTTCTTCCGGGTGCACGCCGGGTTCCTCACCGCCGAGGACCCCGAGGCGCTCGCGACCGTCCTGCAACACACCGAGCAGGAACTCCTGCAGAAGCTCGCCGACCGCGAGCGGGAGGCCGCCGCCGCGGCCGACGACCCGCTGGAGCGGCTGCTGCAGGACCACGGCGTCCGCGGGATCGCCTGGCGGGCCGCGCAGCTGCCCACCGACCAGCACCGCGACAAGGTCGCCGAATGGCTGGACATGCTCCTGGAGAGCGTGAAGCGGCCCGAGTCGTGAGCCTGGGGAGGGGCGTGGGCATCGGGAGGGAGATGCGCCGGCTGTGCGGCGAGTTGGTGGCGGAGCTGACGCTGCCCGCCCCGGCACGGCCCGCCGACCTGTACGCCGCGCTCTGCGCCGCGATGAGCAGACGCCGGGGCCGCCCCGTGCACTTCCGCACGGCCGCCTTCCCGCCCGGCACCGCCAGCGGGCTCTGGCTCGACATGGCCGACCAGGACCTCGTCGTGGTCGAGGAACGCACCGCGCCCGACCACCAGTTGGTGATCCTCGGGCACGAGCTGTGGCACATGAAGGCCGGGCACCACGGCCACCACGTCGAGGGCGCCGCGGTCGCCGCGCGCCTGCTCGGCGACGAGGCCGATCTGCGGGCCACCGTCCGCACGGTCGCCGCGCGCTCCCGCTTCGACCTCGCCGACGAGGAGGAGGCCGAGAGCTTCGGCCTGCTGCTGGCGAGCAGGTGCCGCACGTGGCTGGCGGGTTCGTCGCTGCGGGGGCCGGTGCAGCGGGACCACCTGGCGGGGCGGATCGGGGCGTCGCTCGGATACCTCGGGCCGCGGGGCTGAGCGGGCCGAAGCCCGGCGGCGGGTGCGACGGCGGCCGGGCGCGGGGTGGCGCCGCGCCGTGCGGGGGCATCCGCGCGGGGCGCGGACCGCTGACGCCGACACGGGGAGAGCCGCCCCATGCCCACCGCCGTCCCGACCGACCGTGAGCGCACCGCCGTCCAGGCCTGTCTGCGGCTGCTGCACACGGTGCGGGCCGCGTTCGACGCCGCCTCCGGCCCGCCCGGCGGCCACCGGCCCCCCGTCGTCCCGCCCGCCGTGCTCGCCGAGGCGGAGCACGCCCTGGCGGACGCGGGTCTGACCGGCACCGAGGAGGGGTTCTTCCGTCTGCTGCGCAACTGGCACGAGGAGCCCTGACACCCGGACGCCGGCGGAGCCGGGCCGGTCTCCCGCCCCCGGCCGGGCCGGGGGCCGCCGCCGGTCAGCCGTGCGGGACCGTCACCGACGTGGCCACCAGGCCGCGTCCGACCGTCCAGCGGCCGTCGAAGTGGGTGAGACGGCGGCCCGCCAGCTCGGGGCCGGGGACGAGCAGGGTGGCGCGGAAGGTGCCGCGGTGGTCCCCGCCGGCGTCCGCCGCGATCTCGATGTCGGCCTCCGAGAAGTCCAGCCACTTCCGGGTGAGGGGGAACCACGCCTTGTAGACGGATTCCTTGGCGCTGAACAGCAGCCGGTCCCAGTGGACCGCGGGCCGCTGCTCGGCCAGCCGGTGCAGCCGTCGCGCCTCCGTCGGCAGGCACACCGCGGACAGCACTCCGTCCGGCAGCGGTCCGTGGGGTTCCGCGTCTATGCCGAGCGCGGCCAGGTCGCCGTCGCGGGCCAGGGCGGCGGCGCCGTAGCCCTCGCAGTGGGTCATGCTGCCGACCAGGCCGGACGGCCACTGCGGGGCGCCCCGCTCCCCGGGCAGCACGGGCTGCGGCGGCACGCCGAGCTTCTCCATGGCCCGGCGGGCGCAGGCGCGCACGGCGGCGAACTCGCGCCGTCGCTTGGGCACCGCCCGCGCGACGAGCGCCTCCTCCTCGGGGTACAGCGGTGCGTCCCCGGTCTCGTGGCCGTACGTCTCCACGGCGACCACCGTGTCCGGCAGCAGTTCCCCGATCACCGGGACCCGTCCTCCCTCGGCAGGATGCGGCGCAGCCGGCCCGGCGGCTGCGGCCGTTTGCGCCACTCGCGCGGATAGCCCACCGACACCTCCTCGAAGCGCACTCCCTCGTGCCAGGTGGTGCGCGGGATGTGGAGGTGGCCGTAGACCATGGTGTCGACGCGGAACCGGCGGTGCCAGTCGGCGGTCAGCCGGGTGCCGCACCACATGGCGAACTCGGGGTGCCACAGCACGTCCGTCGGATGCCGGTCCAGCGGGTAGTGGTTGACGGGGATCGTGGGCAGGTCGCCGGGGAGTTCGGCGAGCCTGCGCGCGGTCTCGGCGACCCGCGCCCGGCACCAGTCCTCGCGGCTCGGATAGGGGTCGGGGTGCAGCAGGTACTCGTCGTTGCACACGATCCCGGTGCCGTGCGCGTACGCCAGCCCCTCCTCCTTCGTGGCGCACCCGGCCGGCAGGAACGAGTAGTCGTACAGCAGGAACAGCGGCGCCACCACCGCCGGCCCGCCGGGTCCGTCCCAGACCGGGTAGGGGTCCTCGGGCGTGGTCACGCCGAGGTCGCGGCACATCTCGACCAGGTGCTCGTACCGGGCGACGCCGCGCAGGGCGACGGTGTCCCTCGGATGGGTCCACAGCTCGTGGTTGCCCGGCACCCACACGACCCGGTGGAACCGGTCCGCGAGCGTCTTCAGCGCCCACCGGATGTCGGACACGGTCTCCGCCACGTCGCCGGCCACCAGCAGCCAGTCGCCGTCCGACTCGGGGTACATGTCCTCGACCAGGGCGCGGTTCTCCGGGTATCCGATGTGCAGATCGCTGATGGCCCACAGCTGCCCGGCACGGCCGGTCGTCGACGTCATCCTCCGCCTCCTCCGCGCTCGTCGCCCCCGCGGGCACACGACGCGTCCAAGAGATCACATCCGCGTCCGGGGGACAAGGGCGGACCGGACCGGAGGGCCGGCGTCCGCGCGGTCCGCGGGCGCCGATCGGTGGGCGCGGCCGGTGCGCGCGAGCGGCGTGCGTGACCGGTGTGCGTGACCGGGGAACCCGTAACACGCGCGTTGCACGCGGCACTCCCGCGAAGCCGTATGATCGCCCCAACACCACCGCCGCGCATCCCCTCTCGCACAGGGCGGTTCGGTGTCCCTCCCTACCCCCCTGGCCGGGCACGGCCTGCTTCGCCCTGCCCGCGAACCGTGAAAGGCGGCCTGCATGGTCTCTCGCGTACGCGTCTGGCTGAACCGCACGTACGCGGAGAACGTGTTCTTCATGGATCAGCTGCGGAGAAATCCCAGCGACCGGGCGGTGGAGATCCACGCCACGCACGGCGACCCGGACTCCCCCGTGCTGGCCGCCGCCGACACCGCCGACCTGGAACCGGAGGGCCTGTCCCCCGCCGCGTACGTCGAGTACGCCCTGGACCAGTGCGCGCGGCGCGGCATCGACGTGTTCGTGCCGCGGCTGCACCAGGCGGCGATCGTGGCGCACCGCGCCGAGTTCGAGGCGGCCGGCACGGCGCTGCTGGCGCCGCCGCCCGAGGCCGTGGCCGTCTTCCGGGACAAGGTGATCGCCTACCAGGCGGTCCAGGCGATCGGCGTGCCGACGCCGCCGTGGTGGCGGGTGCGCGACGCGGACGAACTCGTCGCCGCCGTGGACGAGTTGGAGGCGAACGGGCACAAGGCGTGTTTCAAGCCGGTGTCCGGTGCGGGCGGGGTGGGCTTCCGCGTGGTCACGCGCGCGCCCTTCTCGCTCGTGCACCTGAGCGGCTTCCCGAGCCCGTACGTGCCGCTGGACCTGGTCGTCGAGGCGCTGCGCAGGGCCGAGGAGCCGGTCGACTGGCTGGTGATGCCGCGGCTGGAGCAGCCGGAGGTGTCGGTGGACTGCCTCACCGGGCGCGACAACCGGGTGCGGCTGGCGGTGGGCCGCACCAAGAACGGCCGCCGCCGGGGCTTCACGCTGGACGAGCGGTGGCTGGAGCCCGCGCGGCGGATCGCGGAGGGCTTCGGGCTGCACCACCTGTCCAACATCCAGTTCCGGATGTACGGCGAGCGGCCGGTCCTGATGGACGTCAACACCCGCCCGGCCGGCGGACTGCACCAGCTGTCGCTGTGCGGGATCAACGCCCCCTGGGCCGCCGTGCGGTTGGCGCTCGGCGAGGACCCGGGCGAGATCGTGCCGCCGTTCCTCGGGCAGGACTACACGGTGGTGTCCGGGCCGCGTCCGCTGCGGGCCGCGACGCCGCCGCGGCCCGCGGAGGAGGGGGAGCTGCTGCCGGTCCCTCCCGCGCCGGTGCGCAGCGTCGGGACCGCCGCCGAGGCGCTGCCGCTGTAGGCGCGCGCGGGCCGCGTCGCCACGCGGGCCCCGCCCGGCGACGCCTCTGCCCCGCTCCCTGCCCGCGCGTCCCGAGGGCGGAAGGAGAACTCCGGGTGCCGGGCGGGCGGGGCGACACGTCACGGCGGCCTCCGCGTCCACCATGGCCGCGCTCCGGCCTGCGCGTCCCTCGCCCCCCGGGGTTCACGGGAACACCGCCGGCGCGGTTTCCGGACCCGGCCCGCCCTCGGCCCGGCGGCGTCCGCCGTGCGCGGCACCGGACAAGCCCTACCGCAGGTACGCGAGACCGGGGTGGACGGCGGTGTAGCCCTCGACGAGGCGGCGGGCCACGGTCACGGAGTCGACGAGCGGGTGCAGCGCGAACGCCTTGACCGCCGCCGCGCGGGAACCCGACTCGGCGGCGGCGAGCACCTCGCGCTCGACCGCCTTCACCGCGCAGACCAGGCCGGTGGCGTGGCCGGGCAGCGGGTCGGCCGCGACCGGGTGCGCGCCGTTGGCGTCGACGAGGCACGGCACCTCGACGACGGCCTCGGCGTCGAGGACCGAAAGGGTGGCGCGGTTGCGGACGTTGAGGATCAGCGTCGTGCGCTCGTCGCGGGCGACGGCCCGCATCAGGGCGAGGGCCACCTTCTCGTAGCCGCCGGACAGGTCCTCCTCGTCGCGCTCGCCGGCGCCCGCGGTCTCGCGGTTCTCGGCCATGTAGGTGGTCTCGCGCTCGGCGCGGGTGCGGTCCCAGATCTCCAGGGCGGGGGCGTCGGGGTCCTGCATCCGCGCGTAGAAGCGGGCCTGCTGGTCGCGCAGGAAGGCGCCGCGGGTCTTCTCGGCCCGCTGGTAGGCCCGGACGGCCTCCCGGTTGAAGTAGTAGTAGTGCAGGTACTCGTTGGGGATCGCGCCGAGCGACCTCAGCCAGTCGGCGCCGAAGAGCCTGCCCTCCTCGAAGGAGCCCAGCAGCTCGGGGTCGGCGAGCAGGCGCGGCAGTTCGTCGCGGCCGTCGACGCGCAGGCCGCGCACCCAGCCGAGGTGGTTGAGGCCGACGTAGTCGACGAACGCCTCGCGCGGGTCGACGCCCAGCACCCGGGCGACACGGCGGCCGAGGCCGACCGGGGAGTCGCAGATGCCGATGACGCGGTCGCCGAGGTGGCGGGACATGGCCTCGGTGACGAGACCCGCGGGGTTGGTGAAGTTGATGACCCAGGCGTCGGGGGCGAGGCGGGCCACCCGCCGGGCGATGTCCACGGCCACCGGGACCGTCCGCAGGCCGTAGGCGATCCCGCCCGCGCCGACCGTCTCCTGGCCGAGGACGCCCTCCGCGAGGGCCACCCGCTCGTCGTTCGCGCGGCCCTCCAGGCCGCCGACGCGGATCGCGGAGAACACGAAGTCGGCGCCGGTGAGCGCCTCGTCCAGGTCGGTGGTGGCGCTCACCTCGGGCGCGCCGGGCACGCCGGCCGCCTGCTCGGCGAGCACGCGGGTCACCGCGGAGAGCCGGCCGGCGTCCAGGTCGTGCAGCACGACCCGGGTGACCCGGCCCTCCGCCCGGTCCGTCAGCAGCGCCCCGTACACGAGCGGCACCCGGAATCCGCCGCCGCCCAGAATCGTCAGCTTCACCTCTGCACCCTTCCCGCCACGGCCGCCCCGGCGCCCGCCTCCCGCGGGAAGGTCCGCGGCGCCGTGCCGGCCGGCTCGTTCGTCCTCACCGCGTCCGGGTCCCGCGGCCGTGGACCGCGCCGTCCCCGTGCCCGGGAGCCCCGCCGCGCCGGTGCGCGGCACGACCCGTCCGCCGGCCTCGATCATGGCACGCCCGGCCGGCTCTCCACGGCCGTCGCGCCCGCGCCCCGCCCGCCGGGCGGCACGACGCCGGCGGACGGCCTCGGCGGCCGGTCCCGTCCGGGCAGGGGCGGCAGGCGGGCGGCGCGCCGCGCCGACGGGAGCGCACGGCCCCCGGGTGCGGCGCGGGGCACGCCTGCGGCCGTACGGCCCGGCCCGCAGCGCTCTTTGCCGCATTCGGGTCCTTCACGGGATGAACTCCCCTGCCCCGGCGGGACTTTATCGGTTTCACCTCTTGACGACCGGATGGGCTCGGAGCACATTGGCGGCAATTTGAGAGCGCTCTCACGCAGCCGGGAGCGCTCTCCTGGGACACCCGCACCACCCCGTTCCGTACCCGAGAGGCATCCCCACATGAGCGAAACCTCCGGCACACCCCGCAGACGCCGGCCCCTGCGCCGCGCGCTCGTCGCCGTACTCGGCACCCTCGGCCTCGCGGTCGCCGGCGCCACCGTCGCCACGCCGTCCGCGAGCGCCTCCGCTCCCCCGCCCCCGTCGGGCTGGACGCAGGTCTTCCTGGACGACTTCGACGGCGCCGCCGGATCCGGCGTCGACACGGCCCACTGGCAGTACGCGACCGGCACCGGCTATCCCGGCGGCCCCGCCAACTGGGGCACCGGCGAGGTCGAGACGATGACGTCCAGCAGGAACAACGTCTCGCTCGACGGCAACGGCAACCTGCGCATCACGCCGCTGCGCGACGCGGCCGGCAACTGGACCTCGGGCCGCATCGAGACCAACCGCACCGACTTCCAGCCCCCGGCCGGCGGCAAGCTGCGCGTGGAGGCCCGCATCCAGGTGCCGAACGTCACCGGCGCCGCCGCCAAGGGCTACTGGCCGGCGTTCTGGATGCTGGGCGCGCCCTACCGCGGCAACTACTGGAACTGGCCCGCCGTCGGCGAGCTGGACATCATGGAGAACACCCAGGGCCTGAACACCGTGTGGGCCACGATGCACTGCGGCACCTCGCCGGGCGGCCCGTGCAACGAGACCAGCGGCATCGGCGGCAGCACCGCCTGTCCCGGCACCGCCTGCACGGCCGGCTTCCACACCTACCGGATGGAGTGGGACCGCTCGACCAGTCCGGAGGAGATCCGCTTCTACGTCGACGGCATCAACTACCACACCGTACGGGCCAACCAGGTCGACGCGACGACCTGGGCGAACGCCACCGACCACGGCTTCTACATCATCCTCAACGTGGCGATGGGCGGCGGCTTCCCGAACGCCTTCGGCGGCGGCCCGGACGGCGGCACGCAGCCCGGCCACCCGATGCTCGTGGACTACGTCCAGGTGCTGTCGGCCGGTGGGAGCGGTACCACGCCTCCGCCGACCGGCAGCCGCGACGCCTACGGCACCATCCAGGCCGAGTCGTTCGACGGCCAGTCCGGGGTGATCACCGAGGCCACCTCCGACTCCGGCGGCGGCCAGAACATCGGCGCCCTCGCGAACGGCGACTGGGTCCAGTACAAGGGCGTCGACTTCGGCTCCAGCGCGGCCCGGCAGTTCTCCGCGCGGGTCGCGAGCGGGGCCGCGTCCGGCGTCAGCGGCCTGGTCGAGGTGCGCCTGGACAGCCGTACCAGCGCGCCCGTCGGCAGCTTCGCGGTGGGCAGCACGGGCGGCTGGCAGTCGTGGAGGACCGTCCCCGCGAACATCGGCCCGGTCACCGGAAAGCATGACGTGTACCTGACCTTCACCAGCGGACAGCCCGCGGACTTCGTGAACGTCAACTGGTTCACCTTCGGGCGCTGACCGGTCCGGGCGGGGCCCCCTCCCCGGGACCCCGCCCGGCCGTCTCCGGTGGGGCCTCGCGCACGCATGGGGCCCCTTTCGCGTGCCGCCGCCCTCAGCGCAGCTCCGCCCGGAACGCCGCCGGGGTCATGTCCGTGTGCTGGTGGAAGAACTTGGAGAAGTTCGCCCCGTCGGGGAAGCCGACCGCCGCGCCGACCCGGCCGATCGGCAGGTCGGTGTGGGCGAGGAGGCGCTTGGCCTCCAGGATCACGCGCTTGTCGATGAAGGACTTCGGGGTCTCGCCGGTGGCGGCGCGGACCGCGCGGACCAGGGTGCGGCGGGAGTAGCCGAGCGCGTCGGCGTAGGCGCTGACGCTGTGGTTGGTGGCGAAGCCCCGCTCCACCGCGTCCCGGAACCGGGTGAAGGCGGTGCCGGCCTGCCCGCCCGCCGTCCGCGCGGAACTCGCCGCGAGGTGGGCCAGGCGCAGCAGGAACGCCGTCAGGCAGTGCCGCAGCACCGCGGTGTGCAGGCCCAGCGGCAGGGTCGCGGTGTCCTCGTACTCGCGCCGCAGCTGGGCGAGGGCGGCCTCCAGGCCGGCGCGCTGCGCCGGGTCGGGACGCAGCAGGGGCGGCAGGTCGTAGCGGTAGAGGCCGGCGGCCTCCACGGTGGCGCGGGGCAGGAAGCCGGGTTGCATGGTCAGGACGGTTCCGCGGTACTCGCTCTCCCGCGAGAAGCGGTGGACCTGCCCAGGGCGGATCCACAGCAGGTCGCCGGCCGTCGCCTCGTGCTCCGCGAAGTCGATCATGTGCCGGACCGGGCCGCCGGTGAAGAGCATGACGACGTGGAAGTCGATGCGGTGTACCCGGCCCAGCGGGGCCGCGGTGGACCAGGTGCGGCCGGCGCCCATCGGGCCGACCTGCATGCCGACGCCGAGGACGCTCCGATCGACCGGGAAGGGGAACGTTCTGATCCCGTCGCCGCCATCGCCGCCGTCTTGGGGGGTTTCGTCCGCCATGTCCTTCTCGTGCCGTCCTGCTGGTGCGTCATGCCGCGGTGGGGTGTCCCACTTTCACCACAGGCTGGCACACCTCGACCTTCCCGCAAAAAAGTCAGACTTTTAGTTTTGAACACGTCAGACCAGCCACTTCGCTTCGATCGAGGACTTCTTGAAGATGAGCACGCAGACATCGGACAGCTTCGAATGGACCGACCTCGACCGGCGTGCCGTCGACACCGCCCGCCTGCTGGCGGCCGATGCCGTGCAGAAGGTCGGCAACGGCCATCCGGGGACGGCGATGAGCCTGGCTCCCGCCGCGTACACGCTCTTTCAGAAGGTGATGCGTCACGATCCCGCCGATCCCGAGTGGACCGGCCGTGACCGCTTCGTCCTGTCCCCCGGCCACACCTCGCTCACCCTCTACACCCAGCTGTACCTGGCCGGCTACGAGCTGGAGCTGGACGACCTGAAGGCGTTCCGCACGCACGGCTCGAAGACGCCCGGTCACCCCGAGTACGGGCACACCGCGGGGGTGGAGACCACCACCGGCCCGCTCGGCCAGGGCGTCGCCAACGCCGTCGGCATGGCCATGGCCGCCCGCTACGAGCGCGGCCTGTTCGACCCGGACGCGCCCGCGGGCGAGTCCCCCTTCGACCACACCGTCTGGGCGATCGTCTCCGACGGCGACCTGCAGGAGGGCGTCTCCGCCGAGGCCTCCTCCCTGGCCGGCCACCAGAAGCTGGGCAACCTGGTCTTCCTCTACGACGACAACCACATCTCCATCGAGGGCGACACCGCGACCGCGTTCTCCGAGGACGTGCTGAAGCGCTACGAGGCCTACGGCTGGCACGTGCAGCGGATCGAGCCCGCCGGCAACGGCGACATCGACGTGCACGCCCTGTACGCGGCGCTGAAGGCCGCGCAGGCCGAGACCGAACGCCCCTCGATCATCGCGATGCGCACCATCATCGCCTGGCCGGCGCCGAACGCGCAGAACACCGAGGCCGCGCACGGCTCGGCGCTGGGCGAGGACGAGGTCGCGGCCACCAAGCGGGTCCTCGGCTTCGACCCGGAGCAGAGCTTCGCCGTCGAGCCGGAGGTGCTGGCCCACACCCGCAAGGCCCTGGACCGGGGCGCCGAAGCGCACGCCGCCTGGGACAAGCGGCTCGCCTCCTGGCGCGACGCCGCCCCCGAGCGGGCCGAGCTGTTCGACCGGGTCAGCAAGGGCGAGCTGCCCGCGGGCTGGGAGGAGAAGATCCCGGTCTTCGAGGCGGGCAAGGCGGTCGCCACCCGTGCCGCGTCCGGCAAGGTGCTCCAGGCGCTCGGCGCGGTGATCCCCGAGCTGTGGGGCGGCTCCGCCGACCTGGCCGGCTCGAACAACACCACCATCGACAAGACCAGCTCCTTCCTGCCGACGGGCAACCCGCTGCCGGAGGCCGACCCGTACGGCCGCACCATCCACTTCGGCATCCGCGAGTTCTCCATGGCCGCGGAGATGAACGGCATCGCCCTGCACGGCAACACCCGCGTCTACGGCGGCACGTTCCTGGTGTTCTCCGACTACATGCGCAACGCCGTGCGCATGTCCGCCCTGATGCAGCTGCCGGTGACGTACGTGTGGACGCACGACTCCATCGGCCTGGGCGAGGACGGCCCCACCCACCAGCCCGTCGAGCACCTGGCCGCGCTGCGCGCCATCCCGGGCCTGAACATCGTGCGCCCGGCCGACGCCAACGAGACCGCCGTCGCCTGGGCCGAGATCCTCAAGCGGCACGCCGCCAACCCGGCGCCGCACGGCCTGGCCCTCACCCGCCAGGGCGTGCCGACGTACGAGCCGAACCCGGACGCGGCCAAGGGCGGCTACGTCCTGCGGGACTCCGACACCGGCACCCCGGACGTGATCATCATCGCCACCGGGTCGGAGGTCCAGCTCGCCGTCGCCGCGCGGGAGCAGCTGCAGGCCGAGGGGATCGGCACCCGGGTGGTGTCGATGCCGTCCGTGGAGTGGTTCGAGGAGCAGCCGCGCGAGTACCGCGAACAGGTCCTTCCGCCGTCGGTGAGGGCCCGCGTCGCGGTCGAGGCCGGCATCGGCCTGACCTGGCACCGGTTCGTCGGGGACGCCGGCCGCATCGTCTCCCTCGAGCACTTCGGCGCCTCGGCCGACGCCAAGACCCTGTTCGCCGAGTACGGCTTCACCCCCGAGAACGTCGCCGCCGCGGCCCGGGAATCCCTGGCCGCCGCCCGCGGTTGATCGAGACGCCGAAAGAAGATGATCACTGTGACCGAAGCAACCGCCACCGCGGGAGCACTGGAGCGCCTCTCCGACGAGGGCGTCTCCGTCTGGCTGGACGACCTGTCGCGCCGGCGGATCGAGTCCGGCGACCTCGCCGGCCTGGTCGAGACGAGGAACGTCGTCGGCGTCACCACCAACCCGTCCATCTTCCAGGCCGCCATCGGCTCCGGTGAGGGCTACGAGGAGCAGCTCGCCGACCTGGCGGTGCGGGGCGTCACCGTCGACGAGGCGGTCCGCATGATGACCACCGCCGACGTCCGTGCCGCCGCCGACGTGCTGCGGCCGGTGTACGAGGCGACCGGCGGCCGCGACGGCCGGGTCTCCATCGAGGTCGACCCGCGCCTCGCCCACGACACCGCCGCGACCGTCGCCGAGGCCAGGCAGCTGGCCTGGCTGGTGGACCGCCCCAACGTGATGATCAAGATTCCGGCGACCAGGGCGGGACTCCCGGCGATCACCGAGGTGATCGGCGCCGGCATCAGCGTCAACGTCACGCTGATCTTCTCGCTGGAGCGCTACCGCGCGGTCATGGACGCCTACCTCGCCGGCCTGGAGAAGGCCCGGGCGGCCGGGTTCGACCTGTCCCGGATCCACTCCGTGGCGTCCTTCTTCGTCTCCCGCGTCGACACCGAGATCGACAAGCGGCTGACCCTGCTGGGCACGGACGAGGCCCTCGCGCTGAAGGGGAGGGCGGCCCTGGCCAACGCGCGGCTCGCCTACCAGGCGTACGAGGAGGTGTTCGGCTCCGCCGACGGCCGGACGCCGCCCGGTGAGCGCTGGCTCTCCCTGGCCGGCGACCGCGCCACCGAGCAGCGGCCCCTGTGGGCCTCCACCGGTGTGAAGGACCCGGCGTACCGGGACACCCGGTACGTGGAGGAGCTGGTCGCGCCCGGCACGGTCAACACCATGCCGGAGGCCACCTTGGACGCGGTCGCCGACCACGGCGCCGTCACCGGCGACACCGTCACCGGCGGCTACGCCCAGGCCCGTGCCGACCTCGCCGCCGTCGAGCGGCTCGGCATCTCCTACGCCGAGGTCGTCGAGCAGTTGGAGAGGGAGGGCGTCGCCAAGTTCGAGGCGGCCTGGCAGGACCTGCTGGACGCGGTCACGAAGTCCCTCATGGGCAAGGGAGTTGACGGGGAATGAACAAGAAGCTGTCCGGGACGGGCGCCCCGGCGGCCGGGGGGAAGGCGGAGCGGACCGCCGTGACCCTGCCCGCCCTGCCCGCCACCGACTGGACCAACCCGCTGCGCGACGCGCGCGACCGCCGGCTGCCCCGCATCGCGGGCCCGTCCGGTCTGGTCATCTTCGGCGTCACCGGCGACCTGTCCCGCAAGAAGCTGATGCCGGCCGTGTACGACCTGGCCAACCGCGGCCTGCTGCCGCCGGGCTTCTCCCTGGTGGGCTTCGCCCGCCGGGAGTGGGCGGACCAGGACTTCGCGCAGGTGGTGCACGACGCGGTCAAGGAGCACGCCCGCACGCCCTTCCGGGAGGAGGTCTGGCAGCAGCTCGCCGAGGGGATGCGGTTCATCCCCGGCGACTTCGACGACGACACCGCGTTCAAGCAGCTGCGGGAGACCGTCGACCAGCTCGACCGGGCGCGCGGCACCAGCGGCAACTACGCCTTCTACCTCTCCGTGCCGCCGAAGTTCTTCCCGAAGGTCGTCCAGCAGCTGAAGAAGCACGGGCTGGCCGACGCCCCGGAGGGCTCCTGGCGCCGGGCGGTGATCGAGAAGCCGTTCGGGCACGACCTGGCGAGCGCCTGCGAGCTGAACGCGCTCGTGCACGACGTGTTCGAGCCGGACCAGGTGTTCCGCATCGACCACTACCTGGGCAAGGAGACCGTCCAGAACATCCTGGCGCTGCGCTTCGCCAACCAGCTGTTCGAGCCGATCTGGAACCGGTCCTTCGTGGACCATGTGCAGATCACCATGGCCGAGGACATCGGCATCGGCGGCCGGGCGGGCTACTACGACGGCATCGGCGCGGCGCGGGACGTCATCCAGAACCACCTGCTGCAGCTGATGGCGCTGACCGCGATGGAGGAGCCCGTCTCCTTCGACGCCGAGTCGCTGCTCACCGAGAAGCTGAAGGTGTTCCGGGCCGTGAAGCTGCCGGAGGACCTGGGCAGGCACACCGTGCGCGGGCAGTACACGGCCGCCTGGCAGGGCGGCGAGAAGGTGCGCGGCTACCTGGAGGAGGAGGGCATCGACCCGAACTCCACCACCGACACCTACGCGGCGATCAAGCTGGAGGTGGACAACCGCCGCTGGGCGGGGGTGCCGTTCTACCTGCGCACCGGCAAGCGGCTGGGCCGCCGGGTGACGGAGATCGCGGTGGTCTTCCAGCGCGCCCCGCACTCCCCGTTCGACTCCACCGCCACCGAGGAGCTGGGCCAGAACGCGGTGGTCGTCCGGGTCCAGCCCGACGAGGGCATGACGGTCCGGTTCGGCTCCAAGGTGCCGGGCACGTCGATGGAGATCCGGGACGTGTCGATGGACTTCGCCTACGGCGAGTCCTTCACCGAGTCCAGCCCGGAGGCGTACGAGCGGCTCATCCTCGACGTCCTCCTGGGCGACGCCAACCTGTTCCCCCGTCACCAGGAAGTGGAAGAGTCCTGGAGGATCCTCGACCCGGTCGAGGAGTACTGGGCCGCCCACGGCAGGCCCGCGCAGTACGCCGCGGGCAGCTGGGGACCCGAGGAAGCCGACGAGATGCTCGCACGAGACGGACGGAGCTGGCGCAGGCCATGAGGATCGACCTGACCGACACCACGGCAAGCAAGATCAACAAGGCGTTGGTGCAGGGCCGCCGCGCCATCGGCACGCCGGCCGTGGGCATGGTCCTGACGATGGTGATCGTCACGGACGAGGAGAACGCCTACGACTCGATCAGGGCGGCCGAGGAGGCCTCGCACGAGCACCCCTCGCGCACCCTGGTCGTCATCAAGCGGCACGCCCGCACGCCGCGCGACCGCACCCGCTCCCACCTCGACGCCGAGGTCCGGGTGGGCGCCGACGCGGGCACCGGCGAGACGGTCGTGCTGCGCATGTACGGCGAGGTGTCCGAGCACGCCGACTCGGTGGTGCTGCCGCTGCTGCTGCCGGACGCGCCGGTGGTGGTGTGGTGGCCGGTGGACGCGCCGGAGAACCCGGCGAAGGACCCGCTGGGCGCCCTCGCCCAGCGCCGGATCACCGACCTGTACGCCGTCGAGCGGCCGCTGCGGGAGCTGGAGGCCCGGGCCCGGCACTACGCGCCGGGCGACACCGACCTGGCCTGGACCCGGCTGACGCCGTGGCGCTCGATGCTGGCGGCCGCCCTGGACCAGGCCCGGCTGACGGTCACCTCGGCGGCCGTGGAGAGCGAGGCCGACAACCCCAGCGCCGAGCTGCTGGCGCGCTGGCTCCAGGCGCGGCTGCGGGTGCCGGTGGACCGGGTGGAGACCGCCGGGCCGGTCGTCACCGGGGTGCGGCTGGGCACCGAGCAGGGCGAGATCGTCATCGACCGGCCCGAGGGCCCGCTGGCCACGCTGTCCCTGCCCGGGCAGCCGCCGCGCACCCTGGCGCTGAAGGTCCGGCCCACCTCCGAACTCATCGCCGAGGAGCTGCGCCGCCTCGACGCGGACGAGATGTACGCCGTCGCCCTGCGCGGCGAGGGCGCCAAGGAGGCCGTTGCCCATGTCTGACGTTCCCCGGTTGAACCGGCGTCCCGAGTGGGCTGCCCTGGAAGAGCACCGCGCCCGCGACCTGCGGGAGCCGAGTCTGCGCGAGCTGTTCGCCGCCGACCCGGGACGGGCGGAGCGCTACGTCGTGCACGTCGGCGATCTGCGCATCGACTACTCCAAGCACCTGGTCACCGACGAGACGCTGCGGCTGCTGCGGGAGCTGGCCGCCGCCACCGACGTCTTCGGCCTGCGGGACGCGATGTTCCGCGGCGAGAGGATCAACACCACCGAGGACCGGGCGGTGCTGCACACCGCGCTGCGCGCCCCGCGCGAGGCGGTGATCGAGACCGGCGGCCGCAACGTGGTGCCCGGGGTGCACGCGGTGCTGGACAGGATGGCCGACTTCGCGGACCGGGTGCGCTCCGGGGCGTGGACCGGCCACACCGGAAAACGCATCCGCAACATCGTCAACATCGGCATCGGCGGCTCCGACCTGGGCCCGGCGATGGCCTACGAGGCTCTGCGCGCCTACACCGACCGCTCCCTGACGGTCCGGTTCGTCTCCAACGTCGACGGCGCCGACCTGCACGAGGCGGTGCGCGACCTGGACCCGGCCGAGACGCTGTTCATCGTCGCGTCCAAGACGTTCACCACCATCGAGACCATCACCAACGCCACCTCGGCCCGCGCCTGGCTGCTGGCCGGGCTGGACGGGGACGACAAGGCCGTCGCCCGGCACTTCGTGGCCCTGTCGACCAACGCCGAGAAGGTCGCCGGGTTCGGCATCGACCCGGCCAACATGTTCGAGTTCTGGGACTGGGTCGGCGGGCGCTACTCCTACGACTCCGCCATCGGCCTGTCGCTGATGATCGCCATCGGCCCGGACCGGTTCCGGGAGATGCTGGACGGCTTCCGCATCGTCGACGAGCACTTCCGCACCGCCCCGGCCGAGGCCAACGCCCCGCTGATCCTGGGCCTGCTGGGCATCTGGTACGGCAACTTCTTCGACGCCCAGTCGCACGCGGTGCTGCCCTACAGCCACCACCTGTCGAAGTTCCCCGCCTACCTGCAGCAGCTGGACATGGAGTCCAACGGCAAGTCCGTGCAGCGCGACGGCACCCCGGTCGACTGGCAGACCGGGCCGGTGGTGTGGGGCACGCCGGGCACCAACGGCCAGCACGCCTACTACCAGCTCGTCCACCAGGGCACGAAGCTGATCCCGGCGGACTTCATCGGCTTCGCCCGCCCGGCCGGCGAGCTGAGCGAGGACCTCAGGGCCCAGCACGACCTGCTGATGGCCAACTTCTTCGCCCAGACCCAGGCGCTGGCCTTCGGCAAGACGCCGGAGGAGGTGCGCGCCGAGGGCGTGCCCGAGGAGCTGGTGCCGCACAGGACGTTCCAGGGCAACCGCCCCACCACCACCGTCCTGGCGCGCGAGCTGACCCCGTCCGTGCTGGGCCAGCTCGTCGCCCTCTACGAGCACAAGGTGTTCGTCCAGGGCTCGGTCTGGAACATCGACTCCTTCGACCAGTGGGGCGTCGAGCTCGGCAAGGTCCTCGCCAAGCGCGTCGAGCCCGCCCTGACCGAGGGCGCCGACGTCCCCGGCCTGGACCCCTCCACCACCGCCCTCGTGGCCGCCTACCGCTCGCTGCGGAACACCGGGAACGCCCAAGGAGAAGTGAACTGACATGACAGCGATGCAACTCGGCCTGATCGGTCTGGGGAAGATGGGCGGCAACATGCGCGAGCGGATCCGCCGCGCCGGCCACACCGTCATCGGATACGACCGCAACCCCGAGCTCTCCGACGCGGCGAGCCTCGCCGACCTCGTCGACAAGCTCCAGGCGCCGCGCACGGTGTGGGTGATGGTCCCGGCGGGCCCCGCCACCCAGTCCGTCATCGACGAACTCGGCGAGCTGCTCCAGCCCGGCGACACGGTCGTCGACGGCGGCAACTCCCGCTGGACCGACGACGAGAAGCACGCCGCCGAACTGGGCGCCAAGGGCATAGGCTTCGTCGACGCGGGCGTCTCCGGCGGCGTGTGGGGCCTGGAGAACGGCTACGCCCTGATGGTCGGCGGCGACAAGGAGCACGTCGACCGGCTCCGGCCGATCTTCGACGCGCTCAAGCCGGAGGGTCCCTACGGCTACGTCCACGCGGGCAAGGTGGGTGCCGGGCACTTCGCGAAGATGGTCCACAACGGCATCGAGTACGCCATGATGCAGGCCTACGCCGAGGGCTGGGAGCTGCTGGAGAAGGTCGACTCCGTGGAGAACGTCCGCGAGGTCTTCCGCTCCTGGCAGGAGGGCACCGTCATCCGCTCCTGGCTGCTGGACCTGGCCGTGAACGCCCTCGACGAGGACGAGCACCTGACGGGGCTGCGCGGCTACGCCGAGGACTCCGGCGAGGGCCGCTGGACGGTGGAGGCCGCGATCGGCCACGCGGTGCCGCTGCCCGCGATCACCGCCTCCCTCTTCGCGCGGTTCGCCTCCCGCCAGGAGGACTCGCCGCAGATGAAGATGATCGCCGCGCTGCGCAACCAGTTCGGCGGCCACGCCGTCGAGTCGGCGAAGAAGGCGTAACGGCCGTGGGGGACATCCTTCTGGTCCGCCACGGCGAGACCGAGTGGAGCAGATCGGGGCAGCACACCAGCTTCACCGATCTGCCCCTCACCCCGGCCGGCGAGGCGCAGGCCAAGTCGCTCGCCCCGCTGCTGACCGACCGCGCCTTCGCGCTCGTCCTGACCAGCCCGCTGCGCCGCGCGACGCGCACCGCCGAACTGGCGGGGCTGACCGGGGCCGCGCGGGACGCGGACCTGCACGAGTGGGACTACGGCGGCTACGAGGGCGTCACCACCGACGAGATCCACCGGACGCGCCCGGACTGGGACCTGTGGACCGACGGGGTGCCGCCCGGCCCGGAGGGGCACCTGGGCGAGTCGCCGGAGCAGGTCGGGCGGCGGGCCGACCGGGTGCTGTCGCGGGTGGCCGCGGCGCTCCCCGGCGGCGACGTCGTCCTCGTCGCCCACTCCCACTTCCTGCGCGTCCTCACCGCCCGCCGGCTGGGCCTGCCGCCGTCCGAGGGCCGGCTGTTCCGGCTGGAGACGGGCACCCTCAGCCGTCTGTCGACGGAGCACGGGCGGCCCGTGATCGCGGAGTGGAACACCAGGGCGTGACACGGGTACGCCGGGACCGGCCGGTCCCGGCGTACCCGCCGGGGGGGGCCCCGGGGGGCCCCCCGGGCCCCCGCCCCCCCCGGCGGGGCGGGGGGGGGCGCCCCCCGGGGCCCCCCCCAACCCCCGGGGCGGCCCCCGCCCCCCCGGCGCGGTGCCCCCGCCC
>NZ_JBITFM010000009.1:113309-226679 GCF_044456065.1 Streptomyces sp. NPDC051041 | reverse complement strand
TTCGTTGTCGCCCCAATCACCGCGACGAGCAGGCGGAATTGACTGATCCGTCACCAAACTCGAGAAGCGTCTTGACCAAAACCTTGTGAGCTGGGCTTCTTACGCGAACCGGGAGGTCAGTTACCGGTTTTTTCGGCCAGGTTCAGATCTGTCGCGTCTACCGTCGGGCAGCGCTCAGCGGTCGTCGTTGCCGGTCAAGCCGGTGCGGTTCATGACCGCGGGCCCGCCACGCCTTGACGCGCCATCGGACAGTCACGCACCCAACAACGTGACAACACCGTTGGCGCGCCTGCCCACGTGAAGCTGATCGCCATGCCCTTCCAGGCCGGCCGTCGGCTTCATCTGTATCCGCGCACCCCACGCCCAACTACCGCCGGGCGAGGGAGCAGGGTCGGCGGTCAGGTGGCGGTGCGACGATCGAGGGCGTCGGCCAGGCGGTCAGCCACCGGGCCGGGGCGGGCCGCGAGGTGGACCAGGACACGGAGCTCAAGCGTCACGAAGGAACGAGGTCACACCCTGGGGCGCGGCCTGGGTCGCACCGGTCGGTGCCGTACGCGGGCCTTCGGCATACGGCCTGCCCAGGAAGACAAGGGGTCGGCACGGGGCCGGTTGCGGCGCCGACTACTTCCCTGGGAAGCCCTCCGTGGCAAGCACCGGCCCGGATCCGCGAGCCGCACCGGCCGTGCAACCGCCGCGCCGAACCAGCCGCGCCCAGCCCGTCGACTACGGCCAGGAGCTCCAACAGCCGCCCGGTGCACACGGCGGGGGCCATGAAGAAGAACTCCGGCCCCGCCGTGATGATCGGACGATGACCACTCGCTGCCCGCTAGTGCTCTGACCGGGAAGGTTCGCCGGGTTGGCGGTTGGGGCGGTTGGATGGGCGGTGACGTCCGTTCCGACCGCTGGAGGTGTGGTAGCTGAGCCTGTCCGTGTGCGCAGACTGACCGATCAGGAGGGGCAGAAGCTGCAGCAGATCGTGCGCCGGGGCAGTACCAGCTCGGTGCGCTACCGGCGGGCGATGATGCTGCTCGCTTCGGCCGGCGGAAACCGCGTCCCGGTGATCGCGCAGCTGGTCCAGGCCGACGAGGACACGGTGCGGGAGGTGATCCACCGGTTCAACGAGATCGGTCTGACCTGCTTGGACCCCCAGTGGGCGGGAGGCCGTCCCCGCCTGCTCACTCCTGACGACGAGGACTTCCTCGTCCAGACGGCCACCACCCGCCCCACCAAGCTCGGCCAGCCCTTCACCCGCTGGTCGATCCGGAAACTCGCCGCCTACCTGCGCCGTGTCCACGGACGCATCATCCGCATCGGCCGGGAAGCCTTACGGTGCCTGCTCCGGCGCCGCGGCATCACCTTCCAGCGCACCAAAACCTGGAAGGAGTCACCCGACCCCGACCGTGACGCCAAGCTCGACCGCATCGAGCACGTCCTGGAGCACTTCCCGGACCGGGTCTTTGCGTTCGACGAGTTCGGCCCGCTCGGGATCCGGCCGACCGGCGGCTCCTGCTGGGCGAAACAGGGCACGCCCGACCGGCTGCCGGCGACCTACCACCGCACCCACGGCGTGACCTACTTCCACGGCTGCTACTCCGTCGGCGATGACACGCTCTGGGGCGTCAACCGCCGCCGGAAGGGCACCGCCAACACTCTGGCCGCGCTGAAGTCGATCCGCGCCGCCCGGCCCGACGGCGCCCCGATCTACATCATCCTGGACAACCTCTCCGCCCACACCGGAGCGGACATCCGCCGCTGGGCGAAGAAGAACAAGGTCAAGCTGTGCTTCACCCCGACCTACGCCTCCTGGGCCAACCCGATCGAGGCCCACTTCGGCCCGCTGCGGCAGTTCACCCTGGCCAACTCCCACCACCGCAGCCATCCCGCGCAGACCCGGGCCCTGCACGCCTACCTGCGCTGGCGCAACGCCAACACCCGCCATCCCGACGTCCTCGCCGCCCAACGCCGAGAACGCGCCCGCATCCGCAGCGAGAAGGGCATCCGCTGGGGCGGACGCCCCCTCGACGCGGCAGCTTGATCAGCCTGGCGGGTCTTCCCAGCTATGGCATCAGGCGAGTCGTGGTGCCACCTCGGCTGCGACCCACTCCATAGCCTTCTCGACATGTTCAGCCGCGACAGGCAGCCACAGGGTGCAAGCGGTGAGCCCGGCCTCGGCGAGCCGCCCGAGGTCGTCGGCGACACTCGCTGCAGTGGGCGCAGTGCCGCCGAGCGGCCGTCCCGGTGGCGGAACCGCCGCAGGAAGACCGGGCGGAGTAAGGAACGCGGCCGAAGCGAGCGTCAGCCGGACAGCGTTCTCTGCGCCGGCGAGGTCACACAGGCGGCGCCGCACGTCGGTGACCTCTGCGGCGTCAGTGCCGGTGCCGTACCAGCCGTCGCCAAAACGCAGCGCACGGCGCAGGGCGGCGTCGCTGTGGCCGCCGACCCACACGGGCGGACCGCCGGCGGTGACCGGAGGCACTCCCAGGTGCGCGGCGTGCAGTGTCGTGAACGGCCCGTCGAAGTCTGCGGGTCGCCGGGTCCATAGGGCCTTGGCAGCGGCGAGGTGGTCGTCGGTGCGTGCACCACGTTCACGCGCGGGTACTCCGACGGCATCGAATTCGTCAGAATTCCAGCCGGTGCCGACGCCCAGGATCAAGCGGCCACCGGACACGACGTCCAGGGTGGCCGCCTGGTTGGCGAGCACCAGCGCCGGGTAGTACGGCGCGACGAGCACGGACGTCAGCAGCCGCAGGCGCGTCGTCGCCCCTGCGACGGCCGACAGCAGAACAAGCGGATCAGTGTCGAGGCCGAAACCGCTGTCCAGTAGGCGGTTGCCGACCGCAACGTGGTCGAAGCCTAAGTCTTCAGCGTGGCGTGCGGCGCGGAGCACGCTGGCTCCGTCGTCGAGTGGCCAGCGCGGTTGAAGGGAAACGCCGAGGCGCAGCAGGGGCATGAGGTTGCCTTTCGACGGCAGTCCGATGGCGACACGACGATCACCGACCGCCCTGTCGCCACACCCAACTCCCGCACCGCCCCTATTTCATCCCCGGCTAGGACGCAGCGGATCGCCTGTCACTCCGCACGGCGCTCGCTGAACAACACCGTGACTCCGTAAGCCGGTGAACCTTCCCGGTCAGAGCACTAGGCACCGGACCCACCCCCGCCAACGTCACCGACCCGGGCCCCCTACCGCGCGCCCAGCTCGCCGCCACCCGCCACTGAACCCCTAACAACTCCAGAAGTTCATTGAACAGGCTCTGCTGTCAGAAGTTGTACGGCTTTTCGGTGCTCCAGTTCAGCACGTCGGCCTCGTTCCAGCTGAACTGCGGCTTCTGCCCCTTGACGGTGACGGAGTAGAAGGGGCCGGTGTGACCGTCCGCGTCGCGCAGCGCGATGGCGAGCGACTGCGCCGTGTGGTTGTTCGAGCCGTAGTCGAAGAGGTTCACCGCGCTGTATGCCTTGCCTCCGGGCTGGAGCGTGATGTGCTTGTCGCCGCCGGGGCTGTCCTCCTTCGAGTGCGGCAATGCGACGTTGTCGGTGTTCCAGTCGAGCACCACGGCGGGGTACGAGGTGACCCAGCATGGCGTGGTTCCCTCGTTCACCGCGGTGAGCAGCAGGTGGTCGCCCTGCTGGCCGGCGAACCGGTGCACTGCGGTGACCAGCGTCTCGTCTCCACGGCAGGGCTGGGTGCCGGCTGTCGCGCGCTTGCTCACGACCTTTCCCGTCACGCCCGAGGCGGTCGCCGAGCGCACTCCCGCCTTGAGGTGACCAGCGCTGTCGGCCTGCGCCGCGCTGCCCTTGCCGTCCCCGTCGGACGCGGACCGGCTCGGGGTGCTGCCAGCGGTGTGGTCGCCGCCCGCCGCCGTCGAGCCGTCGCTGGTGCCGCCGCAGGCGGTCAGGCCCAGCGCCAGCGCGGCGGTGACGGCGGCCAGGACGGCGGTACGGCGGGCACGGTGCGTGGTCATGATGAAAACTCCCCCTGTGGTTTGTCCGGACGCGGTGCCTTCCCTGCTCCTGCAGGGTGACCAGCCGGATCGGCTGTTTCGTTACACCCCATGAGATGGCACAGGGCGAGCGTCGGTTCACTCGGGTCTGTCCGCATTCGGTAACAAGGGGCAGCGCGGCGGGCAGTCCGGCGGGACCAGGGCGCTGTCCGGACAGTCCTGTAACGGGCCGTCCCGGTCGCCCGCAGCCGTGTGGCCAACCGGTCGGTGAGTCACGAGAGCACCTCCTGCAGTCACCGAACAGCCCGCTCACTACTCCGCCTGCCTGGGGGCCACCTGGCCTGCTTGGGGGCCACCTGCGTATCCACCGCATCGACTGCGGTTGGCTCCGCATGATTTTGCTGCTCACCGTGTCCGGCACAGCGGCCCCCATGGCCGGGTGCTGATAAGAACCGTGCGCCGGCCGCAAACGGCGGTGACCAGTCCTGGGACCTGGCAGGTCGGGGCAGCTCCGGCGTATTGGTCGCCTCGGCGAGTGCGAGGCGACCGCCCTTCAGCTCAGGCACGTAGTTTAGATCGTGTGTTCACCACGCTAGTCGTCCGGCCCGTGCGCGATGCGACTCACCGGCTCCGCTGGTCCGCCTGGCGACGCCGCCATCAGGCCCGAGCCCAGGCCAGCCGCTACCGCCGACAAGCCGCGAATCAGACATGAAGATCACGATCCACGGCAGGAGTATTCACCGGCCCTGACCACCTGATGCACGTCCTGCGCCGCACTCTCCCCGAACTCCAGTACCACAGTGAAACCATCGACGGATGCCTCGCCGCAACCGGACTCACCCTGACGACATCACTCCGACAAGCTCAGTAGCGGACGGCCCCGTCGGCGACTCAGTGAGTTCTTTCAGCGTGGCCACTGATCGGGTGACGGGTGAGCTGAAGCACGACAGTTGTCACGTAGGGTCACATAGGCATGCTTGTTGTCACCGGCAAGGCCGTAGGTGCGCATGGGTGAGACTTGGGCAACGTCGACTTCGCCGCACTACACGGCATGAACAACCGGCCCGCGGGTCTGAGGCGAGACCCGGTCGCATGGAACCGGGCGCTCGGGGCCGCACGTCCCCCCGTACATGCTGATCGTCCTGGGGATACTCTTTGCCGTCGCGCCCGCCGTCGTCTGGATGACGATCGCCCGCACCCGCCCTGTCGGCTTCGCGATCGGCGGCACGCTGCTCGCCGGAGCCGGTGTGCTGATCAGTGTCCAGCAGGGCTGGATCCACGCCCCCGGACCCGACGCCCATCTCGTGTTCACGGTCCTGGCGCCTCTGCTCATCGCCTGCGGTGCGGGACTGGAAGGTCGGCACGAGAACTCCCCTCCCCCGGAATGGATTCCCCGCCGCAATGGAGCGATCGGCTTCCTGGGGATGCAGTTCGCCCTCACTCTCGTGGCCGGTCTCCTGTATGCGCTGATGATCAGCGAAGGCTCGGACGCCCCGCCGCCCGAGGCCCTCCCCTTATTGCCGCCGGGCATCAGCATGGTTGACGAAGGCATCAGCTGCGGTTCCGGCGGCTGCTGGCGCGCCGCGACGGTCACCAGCGGGGACGGCCTGTCCCGCCCGGAGATCATCCGCAAACTGGGCCTCGAGCAAGAGAACTGCCGCTCCAGCGGCTGGCTGCTTGACTGGCGTGACGTGTGCGTCGGAGCCAGGGACAATGGCGAGAACGTCACCATCTACGCCAGCTGGGGATACTGAGAGGCCGCTTCCGGTCGGTCACGGTGGTCCTGAACGAAAATCTGTGACAAACAGCGTGCCTCACCGGTGACAATCGGGCTGCTTCGACCGGTCTCATACACCCAGCTCAACCAGCTCTGCCGGTGACAACTGCCGTGCTTCGGCACAACGGGCCGGTGTCCCGCAACGCACGAGGCTCCCGTGCCGTTGGAGGAGGTGTTCTACGTCTCAACCCACCGGCGCGGGAGCCTCGTCGGGTGTCCATCCTGCCGCACTCGACCTGCCTCACGCCCTGGTCGAGTGGGTCACCATGCTCATCGTCACCCGTGAGGGTGGCCGCCGCTGCAAGCTCTCGCCGCACCAGCGTGCCCTGGTCGGCCTGGTGCACCTGCGTCGGCACGACACCCTGGCGCAGATCGCGGCCGGTTTCGGGATCTCGGTCGGCACCGCTCACGCCTACGTCGCCGCCGTCATCCATCACCTGTCCAAGCGGGGACACCTGTTCCCTTCTGTTGGAAATTCTCGTCTTTCGCGCACACGCACGCCTGTTGACGCGCTCGCAACGAGAGCTTTACTTTCCACGGAAAGCGCTTACCGAAGAATGCGCCGCCATTCGGTCAGTACAGCCCGCCACGCAAGCACCTTCTCCGCCATGCCCGGAAACAGCTGCAGAAAGGGCTATCCGTCATGCGATTATCCAGATGCCGTGCGTCCAGAGCCGGACTGATCGTCGCCGCGCTGGCCGTCTCCCTCCTGACCACCGCGCCCGTCGGCTCCGCTTCCGCATCTCCTTCCGCCTCCTCCCCTCCCCCTGCCTCCTCCCCTCCCGCTGTCTCGGCCGCGACCGCCGACGGTTTCGCCTCCGTCGACGCCCTGGGGCAGAACGGCACCACCGGCGGTGCGGGCGGCGCGGTCGTCACGGCCGCCACCACCGCGCAGCTCCTCGACCACATCTCCCGCCCCGAACCCCTGGTCGTGCAGGTCAGCGGTACGATCACGCTGCCCGCCGGGTCCCGCGACGGCATGCACCCGGTCGCCTCGGACAAGACCATCGTCGGTCTGGGCAGCACCGCCCGGCTGACCGGCGGCGGCCTGCACATCGGCCTCCCGGTGAGCGACGGCGTCACCTCGCCGCCCCCGGACGCCGTGCACAACGTCATCATCCGCAACCTGTCGTTCGACGGAGCCACGGACGACCTCATCAACATCCAGATGTTCTCGCATCACATCTGGATCGACCACAACGACTTCTCCGACGGCGACGACGGCGCCGTGGACATCAAGCGCGGCTCGGACTTCGTCACCGTGTCCTGGAACCGCTTCCACGACCACGACAAGACCCTGCTGCTCGGGCACGACGACGACAACGCCGCCCAGGACCGCGGGCGGCTGCGCGTCACCTATCACCACAACCACTTCGACGCCTCCGACCAGCGCAACCCGCGGGTGCGGTTCGCCGAGCCGGTGCACGTCTACAACAACTACTACCGCGACAACAGTTACGGCGTGGCCTCCGCCATGGACGCCGGGGTGGTGCTGGAGGGCAACTACTTCCACAGCGTCAACAACCCGGCCCGGGTGGACTTCAGCGGCGACCTCGGCCGTCTGGTCGCGCGCGACAACATCCTCGTCGAGTGCAACCACCCCATCGAGACGCGGGGTTCGGTCGTCGAGCCGCGCACGTACTACGCCTACACCCCGCACCGGGCGGCCGAGGTCCCGGCCGTCGTCCCGGCCGGGGCCGGCGTCGGGAAGATCTGAGAGACGGAGACGACCATGCGGAACCTCCCCTCCCTCACCCGCCGCGGCCTGCTGGCGGGCACCGCCGCCACCGCGGCCCTGGCCGCCCTGCCGGCCACCGGCGGGAGCAGCCTCGCGCGGGCCGCCGCGCCCGCCTCCGTACCGCGGGTCCGAGCCGCCGCGGCGGCGCAGAGCGCCGACGGCTTCGCGGGCGTCCCCGCGCTGGGCCTGTCCGGCACCACCGGCGGCGCCGGCGGCCCGGTGGTCACCGTCACCGACGCCGAGACGTTCCTGGACTACTGCGACCGCGACGAGCCCTACGTCATCCAGGTCCTCGGCACCCTGCGCATCAGCAGCAAGCAGGGCGTCCGCTCGAACAAGACCATCATCGGACTGGGCGGCGACGCGGAGATCACCGGCGGCGGCCTGGACATGTACCGCAGACAGAACGTGATCATCCGGAACCTGCGGTTCACCGGTGCCGACGACGACTCCCTCAGCATCCAGCAGTCCTCGCACCACATCTGGATCGACCACTGCACCTTCAGCGCGGGCGCGGACGGCCTGATCGACATCGTGCGCGGCGCGGACTACGTCACCGTCTCCTGGAACCACTTCCACGACCACAGCAAGACCATGCTGATCGGCCACTCGGACGCCAACGGCAGCCAGGACCGGGGCAAGCTGCGGGTCACCTTCCACCACAACTTCTTCGACGGCACCGACCAGCGCCACCCGCGCGTCCGGTTCGCCGAGCCGGTGCACGTCTACAACAACTACTACCGGAACAACCGGCTCTACGGCGTGGCCTCGACCGAGGACGCGGGCGTCCTGGTGGAGGGCAACTACTTCGAGAACGTCGCCCACCCGATCCGCTCCGGCTACGACGAGAGCGGTCCGGGCCGGGTGGTGGAGCGGAACAACCTCTACGTCGGCTCCGGAACGCCCCGGACGCTGGGCACGGTGATCGAGCCGCGCACCTACTACGCCTACACCCTCGACGCCCCCTCGACCGTCCCGACCACCGTCCCGGCCGGCGCCGGCGCCGGCAGAATCGCCTGAACCCGGGAGGCACACGATGCACCGCAAAGGCACGCTCCTGCTCACGGCCCTGGCCGCGCTGGCCGCCACGGCCGCCGCTCCCTCGCCCGCTCCCGCGGCCCCTGCCGCGCTGGCGGAACCGGCGCCCACCGGGTTCGCGGGCGTCGACGCGTGGGGCCAGAACGGCACCACCGGCGGCGCGGGCGGTCCGACGGTGACGGTCTCCACCGCCGCCGACCTGATCGCCGCCGTCAAGGCCGAGGGCCCCAGGATCGTCCGCGTCAACGGCATGATCACGCTGCCCGCCGGGATGTACGACGTCAGCTCCGACAAGACGATCGTCGGTGTCGGCGCGAGTTCCGGGATCTCCGGCGGCGGCCTGAACATCGGCCTGCCGGCGAGCGACGGCGTCACCTCGCCGCCCTCGAACGCCGTGCACAACGTCATCGTCCGGAACCTGACGTTCAAGAACGCCAGCGACGACTCCCTCAACATCCAGATGTTCTCGCACCACATCTGGATCGACCACAACGACCTGTCCGCCGGTTACGACGGGCTGATCGACATCAAGCGGGGCTCCAGCTACATCACCGTCTCCTGGAACCACACCCACCACCACACCAAGAACATGCTGCTGGGCCACTCCGACAAGAACGGCGCCCAGGACACCGGCCGGCTGAAGGTGACCTACCACCACAACTGGTACGACCGCACCCCGCAGCGCAATCCGCGCACCCGCTTCGGCGACCCGGTCCACATCTACAACAACTACTTCCTCGACAACAGCGACACCGGCCCGGCCTGCAACGCGGACTCGGGCTGCTTCGTCGAGGGCAACTACTTCGACGACGTCGAGGAGCCCATGACCAACAGCTACTCGGGGCCGGAAGGCGGCGTGTTCGAGCGGAACAACGTCTTCGTCGGTGACACCGGCGAACCGGTCACGGGCGGCAGCGTCGAGGATCCGGCGGACTACTACGACTACACCGTCGACGACCCGCGGACCGTCAAGGACACCGTGATGCGGGGCGCGGGTCCGGGCACCATCGGCCTGTGAGGCCTCCGCCGGAACGCCGTTCGAAGGCGGGCCGGCGGATCCGCGGGCGGGCCGGCGCGGCAGCGTGATCGCCCGCCGGGCCACCCACCGCTCGCGGCCCCGGCCGATGTCCCGGCCGGGGCCGCGGCGGGCGGCCACGGGCGCGGCGCCGTCACAGGCCCGCGTGCTCCAGCAGCAGCCCCAGATCGTCGTCCTTCACCCGGGTGACCCCTTGCGGGTGCCGGTTGGACAGGGCGTGCAGCGGGACGGGGTCGCGGTGCAGCCGGCGGGTCGCCGCCGGATCCAGCGTCGCCGTGAACCGCCACGGCTGACGAGGGCTTCCGGTCACCTCGTACGGCTCGCCCTCGATCTCGGCCACCGCGGCGACCTCCCGTACCGGCGCGGAGAAGTAGATCCACAGGCGGTCACCGGGGGCCATGCGCCGCCGCCTGGACAGGCACCACTCCCGGCGGGGCGCGGTTTCGGCGAGTTCCAGCATGCGGTCCTTGGCGGAGGAGCCGCCGTCCGGGGCGGTGCCTGCGGGTTTCACGATGAACAACCAGTCCACGGGTGCTCCTCGGCTCGTGCGTACGCGTACCCGTACCGTGCCGGCACGGGTCCCTGTGTGCTGCCCGGTGCACGAGCCGCCATGCCCGGCCGCGCGCACCCGTCGTGCACCGGATCCAGGACTGCGGTGACCGGGCGGCAGCGCCCGGGGACCACTCGCCGGGAAGGCGGTGACCGGACGGGTCGGCGGCGCCTCCGAGACCGGGCGGACGCGGTGGTGCCCCGCCGGACTCCCGGCGCCCCCGGGCACGGGCGAAGGGCCGAACCCGGCGCGCCCTCCCGCAGGCGGCCACGGCGCGGCCCGGCGCGGAAGGCACCGGCCGCGCAGGCCGGCCGCCGTCGTGGCCGGCGGGAGCAGGACGCGGTACGTCACCACGCGGAGGGGGGCGCGTTGTGGTCTGCTGTGTAGAAGCCGTGCCGCGAGGAGTGGTAGCCCATGACCGGACCAGGCGGCCCTTTGGACCCCGGCTTCGCTGACGCTGTCCTGCACAGTATCGGCGCGGGCGTCTTCACCGTGGACACGGCCGGGCTCATCACCTACGTCAACCCGTGGGCGGAACGGCTGCTGGACCGGCCGGCGGCGGAGATGCTGGGCCGTGACGCGCACGATCTGCTCCACCGCCGTCCCGACGGCGACCCGGTCCCGCGTGAGCAGTGCCTCATGCGGGCCCCCCTGCTGGGCAGCCGGAACCCCGAGGAGGGCAGCGAGGAGTACTTCCTGCGGGGCGACGGCACCATGCTGCCGATCATCTGGTCGACGACGCCCCTGATGCGCGCAGACCACGGGGAGGGGCTGGTGGTCGTCTTCAGCGACTTCAGCCTGCACCACGACGCCGAGAAGCGGGCGGCCGCCCACACCGCCGCCCTGGAAGCGCTGACCGGCCGGTTGAACCTGCTGGCGGACGTCTCCTCGGTGCTGCTGTCGGGCATGGACGCCTCCGCCGCGATGCGCCGGCTGCTTCCCCTGCTGGTTCCGGAACTCGGGGACTGGGCCGCCGTCGACCTGGTCGACGCGCGGTCCGGGGCGCCGGAGCGCGTCGCGGTGCGCAGTCCGGCCCATCCGCGCCGGGCGAGACAGCTGGAGGGGCCGCTGCCGCTGCCGGCCAGGTCCCAGCGGCCCAGGTCACCGGTCACGGGCGGGACCCATTCGTTCCTGGTGGACGCCGCCGACGTGCGGGATCCGGATGCGCCGCTCGCCGTGACCCACCGCATCCTGTTCGAACGGCTCGGCGGCCAGTGGGCCACCGTGGTCCCGATCCGTTCCCGCCGGCACCACTACGGAGCGCTGACCGTGGCGCGTGCCGAGGGCTCCCCCGCCCCCGCCGAAACCGAGGTGCGGCTGCTCTCGGACATCGGCCGGCGCCTGGCCCTGGTGCTGGACAACGCCCGGCTGTACTACGAGCAGCGCAACGTCGCCGAGACCATGCAGCGCCAGCTGCTGGCCCCCCTGCCGCAGGTCGACCACCTGCGGATGACCGCCCGCTACCTGCCCGCGCAGAGCGCCATGGAGATCGGAGGCGACTGGTACGACGCCTTCCTGCTCGCCGACGGCGTCATGGCCCTGGTCATCGGGGACGTGGTCGGCCACAACCTGCAGGCCGCCGCTCACATGGCCGAGGTCCGCAACATGCTGCGCGCCCTCGCCTGGACCCATGTGGAACCCCCCAGCATGATCATGCGCCGGCTGGACGAGGCGGTGACCAACACCAGCGATGCGCCCATGGCCACGCTGGTCTTCGCCCGTGTGGAAGGCCCGGAGGGAGGGCCGTGGCGGCTGCACTGGGTCAACGCCGGTCATCCCCCGCCGCTGCTGATCACACGTGACGGAGGCACACGTTTCCTCACCGGCGGGCACGGGCCGCTGATCGGCATGAGCGCCACCCTCCATCTGGGGCTGAGCTGGCCGGACGCGTACGAGGACCTGCCGGCCGACGCCACCCTGCTCCTGTACACCGACGGCCTCGTCGAGAGCAGGGACCGCCCCATCGACGCCGGCCTGACCAAGCTCCGCCACCACGCCTCCGTCCTGGCCCGGCGACTGTCCGGGCGGAGCGTGGACGTGTTCTGCGACCAGCTGCTGCAACGCCTCTCCCCCAGCGGCGACGACACCGCCCTGCTCGCCCTGCGCCTGCCCGCGGCCGGCGCCGGCTCTCCCGGCGACCACAGCCCGCCGCCGCCCCCGCAGAGCCCCCGCAGCCCCGCCGCCCCGGACCGGGCCGCTCCCGGCTCCGTGCAGGAGCAGGCTCCCGTGCAGGACCCCACGGGCCGGGCCCGGGAGGCGCTGCGGATCCGCAGCGGCCCCGGGGAGTAGGCGCCGCGCACGTCGGCCGGCCGCCGGGACGCGCCGGGTGAGCCCCGAAAGCCGGGCCGCCGTCCCTCCTCACACCTGATCGCGCCGCCTCTCGGCAGGCCGGTTCCTCCGAGTCGGCGCCCGGCGGGACCGGGAGCCGCGCCGAACGGTTCGCGGACCCCACGGTGGCGGTGACCGGCGCCTACACCTCCAGCTCGGTCAGCCGCTCGATCCGGATGCCGTCCACCGTCAGCGTGTCCGCCAGTTCGGCGAACTTCCGCAGGTGGGCGCCGGCGGAGTGAGCGCGCAGGTGTTCCTCGCTCTGCCACACCTCGTGCATCACCAGCAGACCGGGGTCGTCCAGGCCCTGGTGCGGCACGTAGGTGAGGCAGCCGTCCTCCTGGCGGGTGGCCGCCACCAGGGGCGACAGCGCGTCCTTCAGCTCCTGCTCCTTGCCGGGGCGCGCCTTCATGCGGGCGACGAGGACGATGGGGCCGGTGTTCCGGACGGTCATGGGTTCTCCTGTTCGTGAAGGTGTGAGCGGGTGCCGGTCCGCCGCCGGAACGCGGCGTCCCCGCGGCGGTCCGTTCCGCGACGCGGGGCGAAGCGGCTACGCCAGCCGTCCGCCGCCGTCCACGTGCAGGACGGTGCCGGTGACGTAGGGGGTGTCGATGGCGAACAGCACGGCCTTGACGAGGTCGTCCGGGGTGCCGACGCGCCGGGCGGGATTGTTCCGGGCGACCGACCGGAGGAACTCCTGCTCGCCGTCACCGAGTCCGTCCCAGGCGCCGCTGTCGACGATCCCCGGGGACACGGCGTTGACGCGCAGCGGGGCGACCTCCACGGCGAGGGCCTGGACGAGGAGGACGAGGGCGCCGTTGGCGGTGGCCATCACGGTGCGCCGGACGCCACGGCTTCCGAGGGCGGCCCCGACTCCTACGAGCAGATGCTGCGGCGCTACGCGCTGATCGCGCACGACGTGCTGACCACCGACGAGCTGCTGGCGACGGAACCGTTCCGGAGGCGCTATCCGTCGCGCCGCCGGGGCCGGCCTTCCGTCACCGGGGGGAGGCGTCCCGTCGTCCGCGGGCCGCGCGGGCGAGGTTGTTGTGCACACGGCGCAGGTACTTGGCCACGGAACAGGGCCTTCCGTCCGCGCCGCACTGGCGGCAGGTCCGCAGGTGCGTCTCGTACTCGTCGGCCGCCTGGTCGGGGCGGTCCTGAAGAGGCTGCATGAGTATTCCCGGGGTGATGCGAGGGCAGGGACGGACACAGGAACGGCCTCAACTGGTTGCCTGAGGCTCACTTCCGGATTGTGATCTTGTTACTCGGGGTACGGCAAGGCGGATCCGGCCACATGCGCGGGCGGCGGCAGCGGCCGCCCGGTGGCCGGCACGTGTCTCGGCCGCTTTCCGCAGGTGTGCCGGGTCGCTCTCCGCCCGCCGGCCGGGGCGGCGCCGTCGGGTGTGCCGACCGCCCCGGCGCCGTCAGGTGTGACCGCCGCCGTCCCGTCACCGGTCACACGGCCGGTCACCGCGCCGGAAACACCCACCGGCTACCGTGAGGCGCCTTCGCGCAGGGGAGTCGGACTCCCCTGTCCGCCCGCCCGGCGGCCGGAGGGCGGATTCGCCGGGCGCGCCGTACGAGAGGAACACACATGCCGTACGTCCTGCCCGACGACGACATCGTCCACGTCCGCGATCAGGTGTATCTGGTCACGGGCAGCAACACCAACTGGGTCATCGTCAAGGAGGGGAACAGCGCCACCCTGATCGACACCGGCTATCCGGGGGATCACGACAAGGTGCTCGCCTCGCTGGCCTCCGTGGGGCTGGCACCGGGTGACGTGACCGCCGTGCTGGTCACCCACGCCCACAACGACCACATCGGCGCGGCCGAGCGGCTGCGGTCGGCGCACGGCACCCCGGTCCTCATGCACGCGGAGGAGGTCCCGCACGCCCGGCGCGAGTTCCTGCAGCAGGTCTCGGTGGGCCGGGTGCTCGCCAACGCCTGGCGTCCCGGAGTGCTTCCCTGGGCCGTGCACGCCGTCCGGTCGGGGGGAACGGCGCACGTGCCCGTCGCCGAGCCGCGGCCGTTCCCCGCGCCGGGGCCGCTCGACCTGCCCGGCGCCCCGGTGCCGGTCCACACCCCGGGACACACCGACGGGCACTGCGCCTACCACCTGCCGGGCGCCGGCGTGCTGGTCAGCGGGGACGCGCTGGTGACGGCTCATCCCACGTCGCGCACGTCCGGGCCGCAGCTGCTGCCCGACATGTTCCACACCGACCGCGAACGGGCGCTCGGGGCCCTGGCGCGGCTGGAGGACGTGGACGCCGACCTCGTCCTGCCGGGTCACGGACCGTCGCACCGCGGCGCCGTGCGGGAAGCCGTGTCCCGGGCCCGCGAGCAGGCCGCGCGGTAGGGGCGGCCCGCCCGCCGAGGCGGGTCAAGAAGACGGCCACGAGGATTCCACAACGGTGCGGAAGGCTGACGGCGCGGCCCGTGGTGCGGCGCCCCGGCGTTCCCGCTGGGTTCAGGAGCCGTCATGGCCACCTGTCGCGCCGCCGGGATCGTTCCCGGCGGCGCTCCCCGCGCCACCGGACGCGCGCCGGAACCGGCGTCGCCCGGCCGGGTGCGCGTCCGGGCCGAGGCGTGCGGCGGCCGCGGCCGGGACCGGTTCCCGGCCGCGGCGGGCGAGCCGGGGCGCGGCCCGCTTCCCCACCGCGGGGCCGTCCCCTCCCCCTTCCGCACCGGGGACGGCGTACGGGGCCGACGGCGGGGCGCGGTCACGCGCGCTGGGCCTGCGCGATCTCGTTGAGGTGGTTCTCGACCCAGTGCCGCAGCTGCGCCAGCGGCTGCGCGACGCTGCGGCCCAGGTCGGTGAGCGCGTACTCCACGTGCAACGGCACGGCCGGGTAGATGGTCCGGTCCACGAATCCCTTCTCCTCCAGGCGGCGCAGCGTGTTGGTGAGCACCTTCGGGCTGATGCCCTCCAGCCGCCGCTGCAGCGCCCCGAAACGCTGGGGTCCCTCCTCCATCGCCCCGATCGCGAGCGCCGACCACTTGTTGGCCAGCAGGTCCAGCACCTCGCGGCACGGGCACTGGGCCGCGTACACGTCATGCCGGTCGTGCTGTTCCGTCGCGCAGATCATGACCATCGGCTTCACGCCTTCCCTTCGTGAGTCACCCCTCCCACCAGTTTACTTCCCCAGAGGAAGTAAGTGCCCTTGCGCGTTACTACCTCCCTGGGTCTACGTTGCAATGGCAGCCAGCACCAACTGCCAGTACATGAGGAGACATCCGATGAGCGAGACGTCGCACACCACCATGCCCGCGGTCGCCTACCGCAAGAGCCTGCCCGTGGACGACGCGGAGAGCCTCGTGGACGTCCGGCTGCCGGTGCCGCAGCCGGGTCCGCGTGACCTGCTCGTGCAGGTGGAGGCCATTGCGGTCAACCCGGTGGACTACAAGGTGCGGCAGAACAACGACCCGGGCGGCGAGCCCAAGGTCCTCGGCTGGGACGCCGCGGGCACGGTCGTGGCCGTCGGCGACGAGGTCGAGCTGTTCGAGGTCGGCGACGAGGTCTTCTACGCCGGCGCCATCGACCGGCCCGGTACCAACGCCCGCTTCCACGCCGTGGACGAGCGCATCGTCGGCCGCAAGCCCTCGACGCTCTCCTTCACCGAGGCCGCGGCGCTCCCGCTGACCTCGCTGACCGCCTGGGAGGGCCTGTTCGAGCGCCTCGGCCTGCACGACGGCGCCCTGAAGCAGACCGGGACCCTGCTGGTGACCGCGGCGGCCGGCGGTGTCGGTGCGATGGTGGCCCAGCTGGCGCGCGCGCTCACCAGCCTGACGGTGATCGGCACCGCGTCGCGCCCCGAGACCACCGAGTTCGCCCGCCGCATGGGGGTGACCCACGTGGTCGACCACCGCAAGCCGCTGGCCGAGCAGGTGCGCGCCGTCGCGCCCGGCGGAGTGGACCACGTCTTCAGCACCACCGGCACGGACCGGAACCTGGCCGTCTACGCGGACGTCCTCAAGCCCTTCGGAGGACTGGTCGCCATCGACGACTTCGGCCCGGTGGAGATCGGCCTGCTGAAGTCCAAGAGCATCTCCTTCCACTGGGAGCTCATGTTCACCCGGTCCCTGCACCGGACGCCCGACCAGGCGGTGCAGCACCACATCCTGAACCAGGTGGCCCGCCTGGTGGACGCCGGCATCCTCACCACCACCGCCACCACCGACCTCGGCACGATCAACGCCGAGCACCTCCGCGAGGCGCACCGCGTCCTGGAGTCCGGCAGGGCGATCGGCAAGATCACCCTCACCGGTTTCTGAGCACGGGGAAGTGGAGGCGCCGGGCCCGTGGCGCACCGGCGCCCCCGACGACGACGCGGCCGGCGCCCTCGCGGCGTCCCGCCGCTACCTGACCGACTTCGACGGCGCGGTCGGGGCCGGTGCGGACGCCGCCGACGTCGTGCGGGCGATGACCGCCGCGCACGGCGACCGCGGCAACCCCTACACCCTGTTCCTCTCGGCGGCCGCCCAGTACCCGGAGCCGGCCGGGGCCGACGGCACGCGCTGAGCCACCCGCGTTCCGCGCCTCAGTCATCCGACGGATGTGCGCGCGGTCCGGATCTCCTACCGTTCGACGACCGGGACCCGAACACGCACCCGCCGCACGCCGGATCGCCGGGCGGCGCGGTCCGGGACGGTTCCCGGGCCCGCGGCGCCCGGGCGCGGCGGGGCGACGAAGCCCCTGCGCGTCCCGCCCCGCGTCCTGCCCGTCCTCCGCCGCCCGGGGCGGGCGCGGCCCCACGAACGTCGGGCACGAGGAGACCACCGTGACAGGGTCACGACGCACAGCGGACGACGACACCGTCCGGTTCTCCGTCCTCGGGCCGGTACGGGCCTGGCGCGGCGGGAGGGAACTGCTCATCGGCCCCCAGCAGCAGCGGCTGGTCCTCGCCGTGCTCCTGGCGCGGGCCGGGCGTCCGGTGTCGATGGGCGAGTTCACCGATCTGCTCTGGGCGGGCAGCCCGCCGGCCAGCGCCGTCAACGCGGTGCACCGGTACGTCGGCGCGCTGCGCCGGCTGCTGGAGCCCGGTCTGCCCGCCCGGTCGCCCGGCCGGTGGCTCGCCGGGCAGGGCGGCGGATACCTGATGCGCGTCGACGCCGGCTGCCTCGACCTGCTGCGGTTCCGCGCCCTGGTGGAGCAGGCCCGGCGGTCGCCGGCGGCCGGCGACCCGGCGGCGGTCGACCTCTTCACCGCCGCGCTGGACCTGTGGCAGGACCGGTGCGCCGCGGACCTGGAGCCGACGGGCGTCGCCCACCCCGTCTTCACCATGCTCGAACACGAATACGTGTCCGTGGTGTGCGAGGCCGCCGAGGCATCCCTGCGGTGCGGCCGGGCGGCGGCGATGCTGCTCCCCCTGCGCCGGGCCGCGGCCCGCCGTCCCCTGGACGAGGCGCTGGCGGCCCACCTGCTCCAGGCGCTCGCCGCCGACGGCAGGCAGGCCGAGGCCGTGGCCCTGTACCTGGAGGTACGCCGCCGCCTGGCGGACGAGCTGGGCGTCGACCCCGGGCCGGAGCTGCGGGCGGCGCACGCCCGGTCGCTGCGCCACCGGCCCGCCGGTCCGCGCGGCGGGGAGACCGCGGGCGACGGGCCGCCCGAAGCGCACGACGCCCCCTCCCCCGCCCCGGCGGCGCCCGCGGTGCGGCCGGCGCAGCTCCCCGCGGACCTGCCCGGTTTCACCGGGCGCGGCGAAGCGCTCCGGCAGGCCGCGGCGCTGGCCGCGAGCGGGGACGGCGCACTGCGGGTGCTGGCGGTCGACGGCATGCCCGGTGTCGGCAAGACCGCGCTGGCCGTGCACTTCGCGCACCGCGTCGCGCGCGACTTCCCCGACGGCCAGCTCTACGCCGATCTGCGGGGCTTCACGTCCGACGGCGGCCCCGCGGACCCGGGGGACGTGCTGGCGGGCTTCCTCGACGCCCTCGGCGTGGCCCGGCACCGGATACCCGCCGCCGCGCAGATGCGTGCGGCGTTGTACCGCAGCCTTCTGGCGGACCGGCGGATGCTCGTGGTCCTCGACAACGCCTGGGACACGCGGCAGGTCAGGCCGCTGCTCCCCGGCACCGCGGAGTGCATGGCGGTGGTGACCAGCCGCAGCCGGCTGACCGGGCTCGCGGCGGCCCACGGGGCCCGGCTGCTCACCCTGGACGTGCCGTCGGCCGAGGAGGCGGCCGAGACCTTCATGGAGCGTGTCCGCGGCTGCCGTCCCGGCCTCGAAGCACCTCAGGTCCGGCCGATCGTGGACCGGTGCGGACGCCTCCCGCTGGCCGTGGCCGTCGTCGCCGCCCGTGCGGCGGCCCGTCCCGAGCGGACCCTGGCGCAGATCGAGTCCGAGTTGTCGGCCGCCGGGAGGAGTCTCGACGGCTTCGGCGACGACAACCTCGACAACGACGTCCGTGCCGCGTTCTCGTGGTCGTACCGCACGCTCGGGCCGCAGGCCGCACGCCTTTTCCGGCTGCTGCCGCTGCATCCGGGCCCGGACGCCACGGTCACCGCCCTGGCCGGCCTGGCCGGCACACCGCTCCGGGAGACCGCCGCGGCCGTCGGGGAGCTGGTACGGGCCCGGTTGCTGACCTTGCGGCAGCGGGACCGGTACCGGTCCCACGACCTGGTGCTCACCTACGCCGCCGAACTGGCCGGTCCGGCCGGGTCCGCTGCCGCTCCGTCCGGGCCGCACGGCAGCGGCAGGCCGACGGTGCACGCCGGCGGCCTGCCGCTGCTGCCCCGGACCCGCCGGCCCGGCCCGCGCCCGCTCCCGGAAGGCGCTCCGGCCGCGGCCCGCCGGGGGTGAGACCCGCCCCGGCTCGCCCACCGCTGCCTCGACGACGGCGCCACCGCAGTGCGGTTCGCCCTCGCCACCAGCCCACCCGTGAGCCGAGCACCGGCCGCTGTCCCATGCCGTCGTGCGGCGGGAACGCCCTCCCGGGTCCCCCACCGGCCCCGCCCGGCCCGGCTTCCCCACGGCGCAGGACCGTGACGGCACCGCCCCGACGGCCGGCCCGGGGGCCGTGCGGGACACCGGGCGGGCCCGGACCGCGGGGCGGGGGCCGCCCCCGTCCGCGCCGGCGCACCGGATTCAAGAAGCGCACCACAAAGCTTCCACTCGCGACGGTCATGCTGGTCCGGTGACGGCGAGCGGCCCGGCCCGTCCGGACCACGACGCCGGCCCGTCCGGACCACGACGCCGGCACGGCCCCGCGAGCGACCGGGGATCCGCCGGCCGTCGCGCCCGGCCCCTCACCCCCTCACCCCCTCACCCCGGATCCGACACGGCCCGTCAGGGAGAAACCATGGCCACAGTGACGCACCAGACCGCGCCCACGCAGTTCGTCGAGGCGGACGGCGTCCGCTACGCCTACCGCCGGCTCGGTCCCGCGGGGACGGTGCCGCTGGTGATGCTGCAGCACTTCACCGGCAACCTCGACAACTGGGACCCCGCCCTCGTCGACGCCCTCGCCGCCGAGCGCGAGGTCGTCCTGGTGGACTACCCCGGGGTGGCCTCCTCCACCGGGACCCCGGCGACCACGGTGGCCGAGCTGGCCCAGCAGATGATCACCTTCACGGTGGCCCTGGGCCTGGAGCGGATCGACCTGCTCGGCTTCTCCCTGGGCGGCTTCGCGGCCCAGGACATGGCCCTGGTCCGGCCCCGCCTCGTCCGCCGCCTGGTCCTGGCTGGCACCGGGCCCAAGGGCGCACCGGGCATGCACGGCTGGCGCAAGGACATCGAGACGCACGCCCGCGCCGAGGTGCCCACCGGCGAGGACCTGCTCTACATCTTCTTCGCCCACACCGAGACCAGCCGGGCCAGGGGCGTGGAGTTCCTCGGCCGGTTCATGGCGCGCACCGAGGACCGGGACGTGCCCAGCAGCCTCGCCTCCCGCGACGCCCAGTACGACACCGTCCTGGAGTGGGGCATCCCCGACCACTCGGCGCTGCAGCGGCTGACCGGCGTCCAGTGCCCCACCCTCATCGTGCAGGGCGACGACGACCTGATGATCCCGACCAGGGTCAGTCACCTGATGGCGGGGCTGATCCCCGACGCGCGGATCCTCGTCTACCCCGACGCCGCCCACGCGTCGCTGTTCCAGTACCCGGCCGAAGCCGCCAAGGACATCAACGAGTTCCTCGGCTGACACCCGCACCCCGCCACCCCAGGAGAAGCATTATGTCCGACCTGCTCACCACCGTCCTCGACGCCCACGGCGGCCGCGCCCGCTGGGAGGAGGCGCACCGGATCACCGCCCGCCAGTTCTTCGGCGGCGCCCTGTGGGGCATGAAGGGCCACCCCGGCGCCCTCGACGGCGTGGAGGTGACCGTCGACCTGCGGCGCGAGCACGTGTCGCAGAAGCCGTTCCTCGACGCCGGCCACCACACCTCCTTCTCGCCCGGCCGGGTCGCGGTGGAGGACTCCGACGGCAAGGTGGTCGAGGAACTCCTCGATCCGCGTGCTTCGTTCGCGGGCCACGGCCTGATGACGCCGTGGAGCCGGCTCCAGCTGGCGTACTTCTCCGGCAGCGCCATGTGGACCTACCTGGCCGAACCGCTGTCGCTGACGTTCCCCGGGGTGCGCACCGAGGAGATCGGCCCGTGGACCGAGGACGGTGAGAAGTTCCGCCGGCTGCGCGTGGTCTTCCCCGAGGGCATCGCGACCCTCAGCACCGAGCAGATCCTGTACGTGGACTCCTCCGGGCTGATCCGGCGACGTGACTACAGCGTGGAGATCGCCGGCGACACCCCCGCCGCCCACTACGTCTCCGGGCACCAGGAGGTCTCCGGGCTGGTCGTCCCCACCACGCGGATGATCTACAGCCGGGACGAGAACGGCCACAAGGTGCCCGAGCCGCTGGTCGTCTCGGTGCGTCTGGAGGACGTCGCCGTCTCCTGAGACGGCCGGAAAAGGGCGCTCCACCGCGCCGACGGCCGCCCCGGAGGGGGGCGGCACGGACAAGAAAGGCAGCCAGCCATGAGCAGCATCTCAGCCGCGTCCTCCGGGTCGTTCACCATCGGCGGCGAACTGAAGGTCAACCGGCTCGGCTACGGGACCATGCAGCTGACGGGCCCCGGCGTGTGGGGCCCCTTCCCCGACCAGGACGCGGGGGCGCGCGTGCTGCGCCGCGCGGTGGAGCTGGGCGTCACGCTCTTCGACACCGCCGACTCCTACGGCCCGGAGACGGCCGAGCAGCTCCTGCACAAGGCGCTGCACCCGTACCCGGAGGACGTGGTGATCGCCACCAAGGCCGGTCTGACCCGGCCCGGTCCGGGGCAGTGGCGGCCCGACGGGCGGCCCGGGTACCTGCGGCGGCAGGCGGAGTCCAGCCTGCGCAGGCTCGGTCTGGAGCGCATTCCGCTGTTCCAGCTGCACCGCGTCGACCCCTCGGTTCCGTTCGAGGACCAGATCGGCGTCCTGAAGGAGCTCCGGGAGGAGGGGAAGGTCGCGCACATCGGTCTCTCCGAGGTCGGGGTGGAGGAGCTGGAGCGGGCGCGCGCCATCGTGCCGATCGCCTCGGTGCAGAACCTGTACAACGTGGCCCAGCGCGACTCCGAGGACGTCCTGCGGTACGCCGAGGAGCACGGCATCGCGTTCCTGCCCTGGTTCCCGCTGGCCACCGGGCAGCTGGCGCGCCCGGGCGGTCCGCTCAACCGGATCGCCGGCCGTCTGGGCGCCGCGCCGTCACAGGCCGCGCTGGCCTGGCTGCTGCGCCGTTCGCCGGTCGTGCTGCCGATCCCGGGCACGTCGTCGGTGGCGCACCTGGAGGACAACGTGGCCGCGGCGGCGCTGGAGCTGTCGCAGGCCGACTTCGAGGCGCTCAGCGACCCGTTCCCCCCGCGCGGCTGAGGACGCCCGCGTCCGCGGCGCCCCGCCTCCCCGGCGGCACTCCCTCCTCCGGCCGCACGGGGCCGGAGCGGGGCTGCCCGCCCCCGCCCCGTACGGTCCGCCTCGACTCCCCCGGGACGACCGGTCGTGTCCGGCCGTGTCACCTCGGCACCCCGGGGAAAACCCGGTTCCTCCTCTCCACACACTCACACCTCGGAGGTCAACATGTCCGACCTGTTCCCGAACCGCCCGTCCGTGGCCATCGCCTACCACTCCGGTTACGGGCACACCGCCGTCCTCGCCGAGGCCGTCCGCCGCGGAGCCGCCGCAGCCGGGGCCGACGTGACCTTCGTCGACGTGACCGCGGTCACCGACGAGCAGTGGGGCCTGCTGGACGACGCGGACGCGATCGTCTTCGGGTCGCCCACCTACATGGGCGGCGCGTCCGCGGGCTTCCACACCTTCGCCGAAGCCACCAGCAGGCGGTTCGTGGAAGGACGCTGGGCCGACAAACTGGCCGCCGGGTTCACCAACTCCGCCTCCAAGAGCGGCGACAAGTCCAACACCCTCGCCTTCTTCGCCGCCTTCGCCGCCCAGCACCAGATGCTCTGGGTCAGTCTGGGTCTCGCCCCCGGATGGAACTCCACCACCGCCTCCGAGGACGACCTGAACCGCCTGGGCTACTGGGGCGGGGCCGGCGCCCAGACCCCGATGGACGGCGGCACCGACACCGTCCACGGCGCGGACATCGCCACCGCCGAGCACCTCGGAGCACGGGTGGCCCGGCAGGCCGCACTCGTGAGCGCCGGCCGCCACGCCCTCTCCGTCGCGCCCTGACACCGGGCCGTGTCCCCCGAGGCACACGTGCCTCGCTTCGACCGCCCGGACGACCGGCCACGAGGAGGCGCCGGAAGCTCCCTGCAGTCAGCCCCCGCCGGACACCGCACGCGCTACGGGCGCCGGGGCCGCCCGGGCGGTCCGGGCGGTCCGGGCGGTCCGGTCCCGGCCGTCCGCCGCCCCGGGGGCGCCGGCCTCGCTGCGCCCCCGGCTCAGCGTCTCCCCCGCGGCCCGCACCCGGTTCCGGTCGCTGGCTCCCCCGGTCGCCGCCGGACGGATGTTCTCCGGCCTGCTCCTCGGCCTGGCGCCTTCCTTCGACGACCAGGTCTTCGGCATCCGCAGCGGAGCCCTGAACGGCGCGGTCGTCGTCGTCCGGCCCATGGCCGCGGCGCTGTCACCGACGGTGCGGGCCCGCCGCCCCGGCCGGGCCATGGACCTCTCCGCCCTCGAGGGGAGCGGTCCGGCACCGGAGCGGCTGCGCGCTCACCCGGCCCGCCGGACCGACCGGATCCGGGCGTCCGGGGCGGGGGCCGGCCGCTCCCCGGCGTCCTCCCGCCCCAGCTCCGCGGCGTACGCCAGGGCCAGGCGGTGCGCCTCGTACCGGCCGGGCCGGCCGACGGTCAGCAGTCCGGCACGCACCAGTTCTCCCGCCGCCTCGGCCGCCGCCCGCGGCGGGAGCCCGGCCAGGCCGGCCAGGGCCGCGGTACCGGCGTCGGGGCCATGGTGCAGCGGCAGCAGCCGGAACATCCGTGCCGCCCGGGGGCCCAGTGTGCGGTAGGACCAGGAGAAGACGGCCCGTACGTCGTTGTCGTGCCCGTCGTCGCCGAAGCCGTCGAGGCTCCGGCTCTCCCCGGCCGCGGTCAGCTCGGCCGCCAGCTCGCTCAGCGGCTGGTCCGGGCGGGCCAGGGCGCGGACGGCCGCGACGGCCAGGGCCAGGGGCAGCCGGCCGCACCGTTCGACGATCTCCTCGACCACACCGGGCCGCGCGCCGCGGTGGGCCGGACCCAGCCGGCGCAGGAAGCACCCGGCCGCCTCCGCCGCCGAGGGCACCTGGAGTCCGACCAGCCGCGCCCCGTACGCGGCGGCCAGTCCGCTCAGCCGCCGCCGGCCGGTGACCACCACCATGCACAGCGGGGTGCCGGGCAGCAGCGGCCGCACCTGTGCCAGGTCCAGGGCGTTGTCCAGCACCACCAGGACCTTCCGGGCGGCCAGCACGCTGCGGAAGAGCGCCGCCCTGGACTCCGTCGACGGCGGGATGCGCCGGCGCTCCACGCCCAGCGATTCCAGGAAGCCGTGCAGGACGTCACCGGGGTCCGCCGGGTCTCCGCCGGGGGCGAAGCCGCCGAGGTCCGCGAAGAGCTGCCCGTCGGGGAACCGCGCGGCCACCCGGTGGGCGAAGCGCACCGCCAGGGCGGTCTTGCCGATTCCGGGGATGCCGTCGATCGCCAGCACGCGCAGGGCCCCGGCCGGCTCCTCCGCGAGGGCCAGCGCCTGGGCCAGGGGCCGGTCCCGGCCGAAGAAGCAGGGCAGGTCCGCGGGCAGCTGGGCGGGGACCGTGACCGGTGCGGGTCCGTGCGGCACGGGCCCGGCGGCCGCCGGGCGGGCGTCTTCCCCGCCCGCGGCCGTCGCCGGGCGGGGCTCGTCCGTGCGGCGCCGCAGGACGCGCTCGTGCGCGGCGCGCAGTTCCGCGCCCGGCCGCGCGCCCCGCTCCCGGTACAGCCGGGCGCGGATGTCCCGGTACAGGGTGAGCGCCTCGGCCTGCTTGCCGTCCGAGGCCAGCACGAGCAGCAGGCGGGCCTGGAGCCGTTCGTTCAGGGGGTGGCGTTCCGCGGCCTGGCGCACGACCAGCAGCACGGCGCCGGGGCGGCCGGACCGCAGGGCGGCGTCCGCCGCCTCGCACACCACCGAGGCGTGCTCGTGCTCCAGCGCGGTGAAGACCCGGTGGGCACCGGCGGCGAGCAGGTCCGCCGCGCACCGCCCCTGCCACTGCTCCAGGGCCGTGCCGTACCGGCGCACCGCCTCCCGCGCGTCCCCCTCGGCGGCCGCCCGGCGGGCCTGCCGCACCAGCGCGCGGAACCGGAGGAGGTCGAGGTGGTCGGCGTCGACGCGCAGCAGGTAGCCGCCGCCGTGCCGGACGAGCCACCGGCCCGGGCTCCGGGGCGGCAGGCCCGGTTCGAGCAGGCGCCGCAGTACGCCCACGTAGCGGTGGACCGCGTTGGCCGCGCTGGCGGGCGGTTCCCCGTCCCAGAGCAGGCCCACCAGGTCGGCCAGCGGAACGGGCCGCCCCGCGCGGGCCAGCAGGGCGGCCAGGACCAGGCGCTGCTGCCGGGGTCCGAGCGGCAGCTCCGTGCCGGCCCGGCACACGCGCAGGGGACCCAGCACCGAGAACCGGACGGTCTCCTGCGGCGGGCCGGCCGTCCCGGCGGGCCCGCGGGGTGGTGCCGGCGCTCGGTCGCCCGGCGCCTCCGCGGACGTCCGGACGGTGTCGCGCGGCGGCTGCCGGTCGCCCGGGGGACCGGGAGGGGCGGCCGGGGCGGCGCGCCGTGCCGGGGCGGGGCCGTGCGCCTCCCGGTGCCGGTCGTCGCCGTGCGCGGGCGCGCCGGTCGTCGGGCCGGGGTGTGCCCTGCTCCCGGGGCGGGGCACGGACGGTGAACGTGTTGTGATCATGAAGTTCTCCCACTCGGTCGTGCACGCCGGACGGCCCGCCGTCTCCGCCGGCTGCCGAGCCGTGAGGAGCGGGCGGCGGGCGGACGGGGGCCGTCCCTCGCCCGCCTGGACTGTTCGCCGGGCGGGCGCGGTGCCCGGGGCCCCGCAGCCGTTCGCGGGAGCCGTCCCGGCGTACGCCCGCGCGGCCGGGCCCGGGACGGCGGTGATCCGGACCGGTCCTGCGCGGCCACCGTAGATTCCGCTCGGGCGCCCCCGCATCGGTCGGATGACTCATCCCACGGGGCGGGATGCCGAGGCGTTCCGGGACCGGCCGGCGGGGCGGTCCCGGAGCGGCCGCGCGGGACGCCGCCCCCTTCGCCCGAACGGGTCCGGGAAGCCGCCGGTGAGACAAGTCATTCGACGGATGCGTGCCGCCGCCGGCGAGGCGACGCTGTGGGGGCGGGGCCGCGACCGCGGTGCGCGGCGACTCGGTCGTCGTCGGCAGACCCCGTCGGTCGTTCCCCGGAGGAGGACGCACAGTCATGATCGGTTCCAAGGATGCGGTGGAGGACGTCGACCTGCTGGTGGTGGGCGGCGGCAAGGCGGGCAAGACCCTGGCCATGGACACCGCGCGATCCGGCCGCAGGGTCGTCATGGTCGAGCGCGGCATGATCGGCGGCACCTGTATCAACGTGGCGTGCATTCCCACCAAGTCCCTGGTGACGAGTGCCCGGCTGGCGCGCAGAGCGGCCTCCGCCCGGTCGCTGGGCCTGAACCTGGGCAAGGTGGAGGTCGACCTGCGGCAGCTGCGCTCCCACAAGGAGGGCGTGGTCTCGGACATGGTGGCCCTCAACCACCGTCAGTTCCTGGACAGCGGCATGGACTTCGTCCTCGGCACGGCGCGCTTCGTGGCGGAGCGGATGGTCGAGATCGGCCTCGACGGCGGAGGGCGCCGGGTCGTGCGCGGCGCGGACGTCGTGATCAACACCGGGACCGTCCCGCACCTCCCGCTGATTCCGGGACTGGCCGAGGCCGACCCGCTGACCAGCGAGACCATCATGGACCTGGACCGGATCCCGGACCGCCTCGCGGTCATCGGCGGCGGCTACGTGGGCCTGGAGTTCGCGCAGATGTTCGCCGTCTTCGGAAGCCGGGTGACCGTGCTCGACCGGAACGAGCGCCTGCTGCCGCACGAGGACGCCGACGTGGCCGGGGTCCTGGCCGAGTGCCTGCGCGAGGACGGGGTCGAACTGCTCCCCCGCGTCGCCGTCAAGGAGGTAGCCCGCGAGGACGGCGTCGTCCGGGTGCTGCTCGACGACGGCCGGAGCCTGGCGGCGGACGACGTGCTCGTGGCCACCGGCCGTGATCCGGTCACCCGGGACCTGGGGCTGGACGCGGCGGGCGTCCGGACCGACGCACGCGGTTTCGTCCGGGTCGACGACGGGCTCGCCACCGGTGCCCCGCGCACCTGGGCCGTGGGCGACGTCGCCGGCAGCCCCCAGTTCACCCACGTGTCGCTGGACGACTACCGCATCGTGAAGGCCAACATCGCGGGCGGCGCGCGCAGCACCGCCGGGCGGCTGGTCCCCTGGAACCTGTTCACCGACCCGGAGCTGGCCCGGGTGGGGCTCACCGAGGAGCAGGCCCGGGCCACGGGCCGCGACGTCCGGGTCGCCAAGCTGCCCGTCAGGGCGATTCCCCGGGCCCGCACGCTGCGCGAGACCCGGGGCGTGTGGAAGGCGGTCGTCGACCGGGACACGGAGGAGATCCTGGGCGTGGCCCTGCTCGGCCCGGACTCGTCGGAGGTCCTGACGGTGGTGCAGACCGCGATGTGGGCGGGGATGCCCTTCACCCGGCTGCGGGACGGGCTCATCGCGCATCCGACCATGGCGGAAGGGCTGAACGCGCTGTTCACCAGTTGGGTGGACTGAGCCCCGGGGCCCCGGCCCGCGGGTCGGACGCGGTTCTCCGCCTGGAACGTCCAGCTCTGCTTCTCCAGCTCGGCGGTCAGCCCGATCAGCAGGTCCTGGGGCACGGCGTCCGCCTTGCCGGTGCCCTCGATCCGCGCCCGCATCCGGTCGGCAAGCGCGCGGAACGACGCGACCAGGGCCTCCGCGGCCGCGGCGTCCGCGACCCGGCCGGACGTGAAACCGGGCAGGCCGCTGCCGGCCGTGATCGCGGCGGCCCGGCCGTCCGGGCCGACCTCCGGCGCGGCGGCCCGCTCGGCGACGCGATCGGCGTAGTCACGGGCGGTGGATCCGCACGGACGGTCGCCTCTTCCCCGGCAGGGGCGCCGGGCCGCCGTCCCCGTGGGCGCGGTCCGTCCGGTGTCCGGTCAGGACGCGTTCTGCCGGTCGAACGCGGCCAGGGCGTCGCGCAGCGCGGCCCGCGAGGTGACGCCCAGTTCGGGGAAGACGCGGTACAGGTGGGCGCCGGCGGTGCGGGGCGAGATGTTCAGCTGGCGCCCTATCTCCTTGTTCGACATCCCGCTGGCCGCGAGTTCGGCGATCCGGCGTTCCTGAGCGCTCATGGGCACGGTCTCGCCGCCGTTCGGGACCCGGACGACGACCCCGGCGGCGCGCAGCTCGGTGCGGGCGCGCTGCGCCCACGGAGGGGCTTTCAGACGGTGCTGGAAGATCTTCAGGGCCGCGCCGAGATGGCCCCGTGCGGCCGTGTAGTCCCTGCGCCGGCGCAGCCACTCGCCGTAGAGCAGCCGGAGGCGCGCGTACTCGTGGGCCCACAGGGAGGCGTCCGGGACGGCGAGGGCGGCCTCGTACAGTCTCCCGGCCCGCTCGCCGGGAGCCGCCACCGCCGCGGCGGTGGCGAGGATCATCTCGTGGCGCGGTGAGACGGCGTGCAGCCGCGCCCGCTGTCCCGCCTCGACGTGGGCCCGCGCCGCCGCGGTCCGTCCGGTGCGCACCGCGGACTCCACCAGGTCGAGGAAGACGTGGTGCAGGTTGGGGGACGGCGGCAGGTCACCGGGGGCGCTCACCGCCGCCGCGTGCTGGTAGGCCTCCTCGAAGTCGCCGCGGCCCATGGCGGCCCGGGCCCGGAACCCGCTGACGGCCGCCGTCATGAGCCGGAGCCGTCGCGGCTCCGCCCACGCGGTGAGTTCGTCGCAGCGGGCGCGCAGCGTCTCCTCGTCTCCGCGCCCCGCCGCGACGGACGCCAGCCCGTAGGCGAACAGCATGCGGGGGGAGTGGTAACCGTGCTTCTCCACGTCGTCGCTCTCGGCGGCGATGGCGAGGGTGGTGTCCCAGTCCCCTCTCACGAACGCGTCGTAGCTGCGCGCGACGAGGACGAACCGCCGGCTGTCGTAGGCGGTGTGTCCCACGAAGCCGCGCCGCACGCCGTCGTAGTAGCCGAAGCAGTCGAGGGACAGCGCCGTGCAGATCAGCCAGTTGACGTGCAGGAAGGGGGCGTCGGCCGGGAGCGCGGCCGCGGCCCGGGCCAGGCGTTCCCGCGCGCCGTGGGCGGTGCGTGCCGGGTCGGCCACGCAGTCGAAGCACAGCCGCGCGGTCTCGGACACCCGGTCGAGCAGCCGGTGCACGGGCGGCCACAGCTCGGAGCGGCCGGCCCACTTGGCGCAGTTGAGCAGTACGTAGAAGGCGGCGTCGAAGGCCGCCGCGTCCTCGGGCAGGGTGCTGCGGGGGGCGGCCTCCAGCACCGGCAGCAGGGTACGGAACACCCCGTCGACGTCCCCGTCCCGGTGCCAGAACACATAGGCGGCGGCCATCGCGCCGTGCAGGGTGTCCGCGGAGCGGGAGGTGGCCAGCTCGTGGGCGGTCTCCAGGAGTCCTCCCACGCCGGCGGCGAAAGCGGCCCTGCCCAGGCGGCCCGTACGGTCGGCTGGTTCCGGGCTGAGTTCGGCGGCGCGGCGGTAGGCGGCGGCCGCCTCCGCCGCGCCGCCTCGGGCCAGCGCTCGCTCGGCCGCCCGGCAGAGTTCCGCGGCGACCGCCTCGTCGGGGTCGTCCGCCGCGTGGGCGAGATGCCAGGCGCGGCGGTCGGGTGCGTCCCGCAGGACGTCGGCCAGGGCACGGTGCGCGGATCCGCGCCGGCCCTCGGGGGACATGTACACCAGGCAGGAGCGGGCCAGCGGGTGGCGGAAGCCGATCTGGCCGGCCATGTGGTCGACGCGCACCAGTCCGCTGCGCCGGCTGTCGTCCAGCAGGTCGTCGCTCCACCGCCGGCCCGCGGCGGCCAGGGCCTGCCGGACCTCGCGGAGGTTGCCCGGCCGCTGCCCGTCCAGCGCGACGAGCAGCAGGAAGAACCGGGTGGCGGGGGCGAGGTGCCGGATGCGGTCGGCGAAGACGCTCTCCAGCCGGCTGCTGAGGGGCAGGCCGGCGGGCAGGGGGGTCCGGCCGCGGCGTTGCGCGTCGGTGAGCCGGCTGGGCAGCTCGATCAGGGCCAGGGGGTTGCCCTCGGCTTCGTCGAGCAGGCGCCGGCGGGTGGTCTCCGCCAGGTCGGGATGTCTGCGTTCGAGCAGGGTACGGGCGCCCGCCGGGGGCAGGGGGCCACGGTGAGCAGGCGCAGCCCCGTGGGGTCGATGAAGTCGTCCCAGCCGTTGCGGGCCGCCATGACGAAGACCACGGGGCAGCCGCTGAGCCGGCGCGCCACGAAGGTCATGACTTCGGCGCTGGACCGGTCGATCCAGTGCACGTCGTCCGCCAGGACGCACAGCGGGGTCCGTTCCGCCGCCAGCTCCAGCAGGGCCAGAGCCGCTGCGGAGATCGCGAAACGGCCGGGGGCCGAGCCCTCGCGGATGGACAGTGCCTGTTCGAGCACGCTTCTCTGGAAGGGCGGCAGGCCCAGAAGGTGGTCCAGCAGGGGGTGGAGGAGCTGGTGCAGGGCCGAGAAGGCGAGATCCTGCTCGGTCTCCACACCGGCCACGTGCAGCACTCTCGTCCCGTCGGCCCGGGCACGGGCCGCGGCGGCGTCCAGCAGGACGGTCTTGCCGACCCCCGGGCCGCCCCGGAGCAGCAGGGCCGTTCCTCGGAGGCGCGCACCGGTCAGGGCGGTTTCCAGCGTGTGCAGTTCGGCTGTGCGGCCCACCAGTGACAAGGTTCCTCCCCGCGCCGGCGGGCACATCCGTGCGTCCCGGCACCACCATCGTGGCAGGGGACGCCGGATGGTGCATCCGTCACATGACTGGCGGGCCCGCCCCGCACCGGGCGCGCTCAGGCCAGGAAGGCCAGCACGTCCTCGGCGAATCGCCGGTGGTACTGGAAGAGGAAGCCGTGCCCGGAGTCCGGGTAGATCCTCACCCGCGCGTCCGGCAGGAGCCCGCCCAGGAGGTGGGACGCGCGCGGCGGGACGACGAGGTCGTGGTCGCCGCCCGCCACGAGCACCGGGTGCCGGATGCCCGCGAGCCGCCGGAGGGCGGCGTGGTCCGGTACGCCCCACTCGGTCACGGCCTCGTACTGCGCGTCCCGGCCCGCCGCGGTGACCGGCGCGTCCCGGTCGTGCTCGCGTTCCATGCACCGGCCGAGGAACCCCAGGCCGCTGCGCTGGCTCGTCTTCGTGTGGTTGAAGAAGGCGTAGAGGTAGTCCTGGACGTCGAGCCGGTCGAAGCCGGCGTGGGCGAGCACGTCGTCCCGGTAGCCGTGCACGTCCGGTGCCCCGCGGGGAGCGGTGGCGGCGAGGACGACGCGCCGGACCGCGGAGGGCCGGAGCAGGGCCAGCTCCTGCGCGGTGAAGCCGCCCATCGAGTAGCCCAGCACGTCGACCCGGCGCAGACCGAGGGCGGCCGTGAAGGCCAGGGTGTCGACGGCCAGGTCCCGGACGGTGCGGGGCGCCTGTCCGGTGCTGGCGGCCACTCCGGCGTTGTCGAAGGCGATGACCTCGCGTTCGGCGGCCAGGGCGTCGACGAGCGCGGGGTCCCAGCTGTCCAGCGTGCCGCGGTAGTGCTGGAGCAGCAGGAGCGGCGGGGAGGCGGAGGGCCCGCAGCGCCGGTAGGCGTAGCTGACGCCGCTGGGGGCCTCGGTCGTCCGGTTGGGGGCGTCGGCGTACATCTGGCTTCCTCTGCCGTGGGGGGCGGTGTGTGCGCCGAGTCTGACGCCGTCCGGCGGTGCGGCCATCGGCCATTTGACCGTGGGCGGCGGTCCACTGGTCGTCACGGGCGCGGTCGGGCCCGTCCCCCCGCCGCGGAGGTCCCCTCCCGCTTCCGCCGGGGCCGTTCCCGGCGCGTCCGTACGGCCGTGGTGCCGCCGAGCCCTTCGTCGGGCGGTACGCCGCCGGTTTCCGGCACGTGCCGGAGGCCGGCGGGTGGCGGTGGGACTCCGCCCGCCGGCGGACCGGTGAGGACGGCACCGTCCCGTGGGCCGCGGGCGGCCGGGCGGGAACCCGGCGGGACGCCCCCGCCGTGCCGGTCCGGGGCGGCCGGTCCGGTGGGCTCGGTGGGCCGGGGCCCGGCGTGGGCGGACGCCCCCGCCGTCGCCGTACGCCGGGTGACCGCCGGGGACGCAAAGACGCCTTCAGCCCGTGCCGTGCGCGGCGGCCGTGTCGTCACCCGTGCCGTCCCGGCCGTCCGGCGCGACGACGGTGTACAGAACCGACCTCTTCTGCTTGTGGCGCCTGATGAGTCCCTTGGCGACGAGTCCCTCCAACGTGTTCCGCACGACCTGGGGTGTGGGCATACGGTCGGGGTGTGCCCGCAGGAGCTCCTCCCGCAGCTCCGCGGCGGAACAGGGCTCCTCGTGTCCTGCGAGCAGGCCCAGGAGGAGGTCCCTGAGCAGGGGCCGGCGTCCGGCGGCCGGCCGCCGCGCCTTCGCCCCCCGCCGCTTCCCGGTGGCCGTGCCCGAGCGCTGTGCGGGTGCGGGCGGTGTCACGGCGCCGGGCGGTGTGCGGGCCGGCCCGGCCGGTTCCCCGTCCCGTGCCCGCTCGGGCGCGGCCGAGGTGTGCTCGGCCAGCTCGAGGATGCCCTTCAGCAGGGCTTCCTCCTCCCGCAGGGTCTCGAGTCGACGGATCAGTTCCTGTTGCTCGCGGCGGTTCTCCTCCAGGTCCGACGCGGCCTGCTCCATGTACCGCGATCGCACCGTTGCGCCGGCTGACTTGCTGGGCACAGCCTTCTCTCCCTGGGTATGCGGACGACCTGCGCATCGTACTCAGCGGAACACGCGGGCAACGGGGGACGAGTGGGGGCCGGGAGCCGCGGGTCCGCGAAGCAGGTGTGCACGGTACGTGCCCGGGGGGATGAGTCCCCGCGGGACACGTGTGCGCCGCTGAGGGCGCCGCGGAACACTTCAGGTGTGCGGCCCGCGGTCACGGGCCGCCGTACGCGCGGAGCCCCGGAGGAACTCCCGCCTCGGCGAACGGCGTGAAGGCGCCGGGTCCGTCCGGTCGGGTTCGTTCATCGGTGTCGCCGGGAGTCGGTGCGCGAACCGTTGCGGTCCCGCCCTCCACCGGAGGGCCGGGGCGCGCATCAGCCGAGTGACCGGCTTCCAGGACCGGTTCCGTGGTCGGCGCCCCCTCGGCCGCCTGCCGCGGGCCCGTCGCGCCGGGGACCCGGCACGGTGCCCGCGCGTCAGCCGTCAGCCGCAGCGTGTCGTCGGGACTCCCGGTGAGACCGGGAGGGGACGCGGTACGCCCGGCAGGCCGCGGGTGAGCGGAGCCGGGCGCGGGGCGTGTCGGTCCGGGGACCGGGAATTCATCGCCGGGCGGATCTCCTGTGCTTGCCGCGGCTTGACCGGAGGCGGCCGGCACGGACGAAGGCGAGGGCGAGGCCGAGGCACTGCAGGACGGCGCAGGCGGTGATCACCGCGTCCAGGTCCGCCGGGGCGACGGCGGCCATGACGACGCCGGCGAGGGGGAAGGGCAGCAGCAGGATCAGCACGGTCAGGGAGAGGGTGCTGCCGAAGACCTCGGCGGGGATGAGACTGGACCGCAGCGTGCGCAGCACGACCGCCAGCGCGCTGTCGCCGGCCATGAAGACGGCGATCAACAGGAGGTAGGCCGGGTAGGAGTCGGCGTGCGCGAGGGCGAAGCAGGGCGCCACCGTGATGAGCGAGGCGACCCGGCCCGTCCTGACCAGCCCCCACCGGTCGATGGCGATCCGGGCCCCCGCGACCGCCAGCAGCGAGGCCGCCGCCGCGGCGGACCACACCAGGCCGACCGAGGCGCTGGACTGGCCGAGCTGCTTCATCAGCACGACCGGAGTCGCCGCCTGCAGCACGCCCAGCGCCAGGTTGGACAGCGCCAGTCCCACCACCAGGTAGGCGAGCATGGGCAGTGCGCGCAGGGTGGACCAGCCGCTGCGCAGCCCCCGGAGGAGGGACGGGGTCGCTTCCGGGACCGGCTGACGGATGTGGGGGGTGATGACGGCCGACAGTAACGACAAACCGCTGACGGCTGCGAGCATGCCGCTCGAACCACCCCATTGCAGGAGGACGCCGCCGGCCGCGGGGCCGATCAGAGCGGCTGCCTGGTCGATGCCCAGAAGGACCGACTGGACGCGGTGGGCCCCGCCGGCGGCTTCCCGGCTGGCGACGGCCCCGACGCTTTCGGCCGCGATGTAGCTGAACTCGGTCAGGAACCCGGTACAGGCCGCGAGCAGCATGACCACCACCGCCGCAGCCGTGTCGCCGACGAGGAGCAGGACGGGGGCGGCCAGGCCGACGACGACGGCCCGCGCGCAGGCCGCCATCCGGAAGACCCGCCCGGCGCCCAGCCGGTCGACGGCCGAGCCGGCCAGTCCGAAGGTGCACAGCCGGGGCCCCCAGGCCAGCACGAAGGCGACGCCGGTCAGCGCCGACGAGTCCGTGGTGCCCAGCACCAGCAGGGGAACGGTGTAGGTGGCCATGGAGGACGCGACGGCGTCCGCGAGACGGGGCAGGTAGACGGCGCGCGCCGGGCCGTACGCCGGGGTACGGGCATGCCGGGGTGCGGCATGCCGTATCGGAGTGGGTATCAAAGGAACAGCGCCTTATTTCTCCGGGAACCGAGGTGCCGGTTCTCCAGATGACGGGAGCAGGGGCAAGGGCACGCGACACCTGCCGCCCGGTCGGACGGGAACAGGCACGCCGCGCTGCGCGCATCCACGGGAACCGGGTGGTCCCGGGATCCGCGACGTCGCTTGATGATCAAGTAACGCATCTCCTACAGCGAGATCAACTCGCGAAGCATTACACCCGGTAACACGCGCTCGGCGGCCCGGACCGCCTCCGCCGGCACGGCGGTCGTCACGGCCGGCGCACCGCGAAGCGGCGCGGTCCGCCGAGCACCGCCCGCACCGCTCGCACACGGGCTCGGCCGACCGGGCGGAGCCGGTCGTGAGACGGCCGATGGCGGGTACAGGTGACGCCGTCGGAACAGGACCTTCTCCCGTGAGGAACCGAGGATGACCGATGACGCCTACCTCGTTCTGCTGAGCGGCACGGCCGCGACGCTCGGCGTGCCCCCCGCGGCCGTCGGGGAACTGGCCTGCATGGAGACCCCCGCGGTACGGGCGTGGCTCGACGCGCAGGGGGTCACCGCGGCCTCTCCCCGCCTGCGCCTGCTGCCGCCGGAGGAGACGGCGGCCATCCCCGAGGACGCCGAACGGCTGCCGGTCCCCCTCGGCGAGGAGGAGCTGAGCCGTGTGCGCCACCACGCCGCGCCGCGGGACGTCGCCCGGCTGGAGGAGGAGCTGCTGGCCTACCGTTCCTGCACGGACGGCCGGGACGCGCTGCTCACCCGTGCCCTGGCGGCCGGTGTGCCGGCGCACCGGGTCGCGGAACTGACCGGGGAGGATCTGGCTGCCGTCAAGGCGGTCGCCCGCTGACACCGTGCCCGGCGGACCGCGCCCGCCTCCCGGTCCGCCCCGTCGGCCGCCGGTGCGCCGGTCCGCGGCCGGCGCACCACCGGCTCCCCGGGAAGCCGCCCGGTTCGCGGACGGGGCCGCGTCCGGCGGGCCGCGCAGGATGCGGTCCGGGGCCCCGGCCGGTGTCCGGACCGCGGCCGCGGCACTCGGCCCACCGGGCTGTCGGGCCGCTCACCGGGCGCCACGGCCGGGGCCCGCGTCCCCGGTGCGCGAGGTCCCGGCCCGGCGGACTGCTCACCGGACTGCCTGACACGCACCCCGCACCCCGCCGGCCCGGACGGAGATCCCCGGCGCCGCCCCGCGGTACGCGGCTGACGCGCCGGCCCGGGTCGTGGACGCCGCGGCCGCCGTCACGGTCGCCCCACCCACCGCACCGGGGCGTCGTACAGCGCCCGGCGGATGGCGCGGCGCTGCGTGGCGGTGGTCGCCCCCCAGATGCCCGCGTCCTCCCCCTGTTCCAGAGCCCAGGCACGGCAGGCGAGCAGGACGTGGCACCGGCGACACACCGCACGGGCTCTGGCGACTTGTGGATCGGTCTCCCGCTCGCTCAGGGGGAAGAACAGCTCGGGGTCCTCCCCCAGGCAGGCGGCCTCCTGCCGCCAGTCCTGGAGAGCGGGCGGCTCCGCGCTGCGCGGGGCGGGATGGGGGCGGGAACGCACGGCGCACCTCCGCGTGGTGCCGGCCGAACCGGCAGGAGGCTGAGGCACGGGCAGTGCCCCAGGCCCGGCAGAGGTCGCTCCCCCCAGAGTACGCGTGCGGCGCCCCACCCGCCGCCGGACACGGACGATGCGGCTCCGGTCGGCCCGTGGCCCCGTGAGTCCGGCGTGACAGGCGGCGGGCGGCCCGGCTTCGGCAGGGCCCGAGGGACGGGAGCCCGGCCGAGGGATCCCCGCCGCCCGCCCGCGGGACGCGGCGGACACCGCGCCCCGGTGCCGGCGCCGCCGGCGGAGGTCTCCGCGGACGCGTCGCCCGCGGGCACGGGGCGTCCCGGCGGGCTGCCCGGCGGCGAGGCGGGAGGCCGGGGCCCGGCAGCGGGCCGTGACGTTCACGCGCCGGGCCCGGAGCCCCGTGCGCAGTCCAGGGGCCGCCGCAGGAACGGCGCGAGGAGGTTGCGGTAGTCGCTGGTGGGCGCCAGGCCCAGCTCACTGCGCAGTTGCCGGCGATAGGTGTCGTAGAAGCGCAGCGCGTCGGCGATGTTCCCCTCGGCGAGGTGGATCTCGCACACGCAGCGGTGGGCGCTCTCCCGCAGGGGGTCCGCCTCCAGCGCGGCCATGGCGAATTCCATGGCCGCGCCCATCTGTCCGGACGCGCGCAGGCGCCTGCTGCAGGCCTCCAGGGCGTGCAGGCGGGTCTGGCGGAAGTGCTCGCGCACCACGAGCAGCCAGCTCTCGCTCCAGTCCGGCAGCAGGTCCTGCCGCAAGGGGGCCGGCACCGTCGGCGACTGGGCGGTGGGCCGGCCGGCGGCGAGGTCGTGCACCATGCGGTAGGCGGCGTGCAGGTCGACCTGGACGTTCTGGCCCAGCCGGAGGTGTTCGTTGTCGCAGACGACCATCTGGCAGGATCCGCCGGCGCGGGACAGGCGCCACAGGGCGGAGCGCAGGCTGGCGGCGGAGCGCCGGTCGGGCAGGTGCGGCCAGAGCAGCGCGGCCGCACTGCCGCGGGCCAGGCCCTGCGCGTGGATCGCGAGCAGCACCAGCACTTTCTGCGTGGTGGGCGCCAGGTAGGTGTGTCCGTGCGGGAGACGGAGGGCGAAGCGGCCGAGCAGGGACACCTCCGCCCGGGGCCGGGACGGACGGTCACGGTCGACAGGGGGGACTGCCATGTCGGGTTCTCCACGTGCTTTCCGGGAGCGGAACGGGACTTTCCGGGTTTTCCGGGATGCAACGGACCACACACGATCTCGCGGTCGGATCCCCGTTTCCGTGATTCCCGCCGGGCGGATCCGGGCCCCGTGCGTGTGGACGGCGTCACGGGCGCTGTACCACGACGTCGTCCCGTGGTTTCCGGCGGTGCGGACCGGCTGCCGGGCGGGGACCGGAGGCGGCCGGTGCGGCCGTGCGCCACGACGGGGCGATCGCCGGTAGGGGAACGGACACGCGACGGTGACGGGGGCGGCCTAGCGTCGTGGCACGGGCGGACGAGCGCCGGCACCGGACTTGTCCCCGCCTCGGCCGAAACCGCATCTGCGATCAGGGGAACACCATGTTCCGACACACCCAGAAGCTCCAGTTCGAGGCCCGGCCGGAGAAGCCGGACCCGGCGTACGCGCACAAGCTGCAAGAACTCGTCGGCGGCGCCTACGGCGAGATGACCGTGATGATGCAGTACCTCTTCCAGGGGTGGAACACCCGCATCCAGGGCAAGTACAAAGACCTGATCATGGACACCGCCACGGAGGAGATCGGTCACGTGGAGATGCTCGCCACGATGATCGCGCGCCTGCTGGAGGGGGCCCCGGCCACCGCCACCACCAAGATGGCGACCGCCGACCCGGCCGTCGGCGCGGTCCTGGGCGGCATGGACCCGCAGCAGGCCATCATCGCCGGCGGCGCCGCGCTGCCCGCCGACAGCAACGGCTACCCCTGGAACGGCCGGTACGCGGTCGCCAGCGGCAACCTCCTCGCCGACTTCTACGCCAACGTCGCCGCGGAGGCGCAGAGCCGGCTGCAGACGGCCCGGCTGTACAACATGACCGACGATCCGGGCGTGAGGGACATGCTCAAGTTCAACCTCGCCCGTGACACCGTGCACCAGAACCAGTGGCTCGCGGCGATCGAGCAGCTGCGCGAGGACAACCTCGAGGGCGTGGTCGTCCCGGGCGGGTTCGAGGACGTGGAGTACCGCGAACACGCGCAGACGATCTGGCACCTGTCCGACGGCGCCGAGACCGAACTCGGCCTGTGGGCCGGCGGCCCGACCCCGGACGGCGACCACGAGTTCAGCGTGCTGCGGTCCCCCGAGCCGCTGGGCGACCTCGCCGTGCCCCCGCCGCCCGACCCGAAGCTGTACGCCACCTACGACGGCAGCCGGGGCGACCCCAAGGGCCCGGTGCTCGGCACCGAGACCGGCCTGAGGGGCAAGATCAAGGACGCGATAACGCCGGACGAGTGAGCGCACGGACCGGGTCCGCGGACAGGCGGGCCCGGTCCGCCGTCTTTCGAGAGGAGCACCACGATGCGTCACTCCGTCGCCTCCGCGCCGTCGCGTCGCGCGGTGGCCCGCCCCGTGCTGAGCGGTGTGTACGCGCTGTCCGCCGTTGTCGGACTCGCGTACGGCGGCCCGGCGCACCAGGCCCTGGCCGCCGTCCTCCTGGTCGCCGCCCTCGCGGGACCGCTGTCGGCGAAGGCGGTGCGCCGCCCGGGCCCGCCGCGCGGCGGATCCCTGCCGGGGAGGCGGCATGCTTGACCCGGCCTCCACCGAGCGGGTGCCGAACACCCCGCTCGCTCCACCGGCCGGCGCGCCGGCCGTCACGGCCGAGCCCGTCACCGGGCCCGCCCCCGGGGGCCGGCCGGCGCCGCGAGCCGCGACCGGCTCCCGGCCGCGGATGGTCCTGGCGATGCTCGGCCCGGCGTTCGTCGTGTCGGTCGCCTACGTGGACCCCGGCAACTTCGCCACCAACATGACAGCCGGCACCCGCTACGGGCCCATGCTGCTGTGGGTGATCGCCGCCGCCAACCTCATGGCCGTGTTCGTGCAGTACCTCGCCTGCAAGGCGGGCGTCGCCACGGGCAAGGACCTGCCCCAGCTGTGCCGGGCGCACACCCCCCGCCCGGTGAACCGGACGCTGTGGGTGCAGGCGGAACTCGTCGCGATGGCCACCGACCTGGCCGAGTTCGTCGGCGGCGCCGTCGCCCTGCACATCCTGTTCGGCATCCCCCTGCTGCCCGCCGCCTTCATCGTCGCGGCCGCCTCGCTGCTGCTGCTGACCCTCGCTCCCGAGGGGCGGCGCCGCTTCGAGATCGTCACCGCCGCGCTGCTCCTGGTCATCCTCGCCGGCTTCGTCTACCAGGCGGCGGCCGCCGGCGCGTGGAGCGGAGCCCTGTCCGGGATGCGCCCCCGCTTCGCCGACACCCAGAGCATCCTGCTGACCACCGGCATGATCGGCGCCACCGTCATGCCGCACGTCATCTACCTCCACTCCTCGCTGGCGCGCGGCCCCGCCCGGTGCTCCCCGCAGCGCAAGCGCCGCCACCTGCGCGCCCATCGCTCCGCGCTGTTCATCGCGCTCGGCATCGCGGGACTGGTGAACGCCAGCATGCTCACCATCGCCGCCGCGGCCCTGCACAGGACTGGCACGCAGGAGACGCTCGAGGCCTTCCACGCCGGGCTCGGCGCCGCCCTGGGCTCCGGCGCCGCGTGCGCGTTCGCGCTCGCCCTGCTCGCCTCCGGGCTGGCCTCCTCGGGCGTCGGCACCTTCGCGGGCCAGGTCATCCTGAGCGGCTTCCTCGGGCGCCGCATCCCGCTGACGGTGCGCCGCCTGGTGACCATGACACCGCCCCTGGTCGTCCTGTCCCTGGGCGTCGAACCGACGCAGGCGCTCGTCCTCAGCCAGGTCGTGCTGTCCTTCGGCGTCCCCTTCGCGCTCGTCCCCCTGCTGGTCTTCACGGCGCGCAGGCGGATCATGGGGGCTCTGGTCAACCGCCGCGTCACCACGGTGGCCGCCGTCGCGGTGAGCACCGTGATCAGCGCGCTCAACGTGCTGCTGCTCGTCCGCGCCCTCACGGCGTGACACCGCGGCCGGGGATCCCCACGCGGCCCGGCCGCCCCGAGCCCGCGCGGCGCCCGGGTCCCCGCCCGGCGGCGGGCCGGCCCGCCGCCGGGCCGGTTCAGTGCCCGAGGACGTGCTGCAGCCTGCCGCGGATCTGCTGCCAGGGCCGCTGCTGCTCGCCGTGCAGGGCGTTGAGCACGACCAGCCCGCCGGTCAGGGCCGGCACCGCCCACTGCAGCACCGTCAGCTGCCGCCGCGCCGCGCGCGCCTCCTCCTGGTCCCGCTCCTGCTCCTGCCGGTCCCACCCGTGCTCGCGCTGGTCCGCGCCCTCCTGCCGGGCGGGCGGGACCGTTCTCTGCACCTTCTTGCCCAGGACGCGGCTGTAGGCGGTCACCGCCAGTGCCGCGGCGGTCACCGCGCCCTTGGCCAGCGACGACGCCCCGACGCCGCGCTGTCCCGCCACCCGGGCGGCGTTGGCCTCCAGCAGGCCGACGCTGCCCACCAGGTGCGCGGCGATCGCCGCGGCGTTGACCGGCGTCCACATCGCCCAGCCCGCGCTCTCGAAACGCCGGCTGCTCTGCTCCGTGCCGCCCTCCGCGCGCGCCGCGCCGTTCAGGCCGACCGCGCCCATCAGCGACCCTCCGAACCACGCCGCCAGGCCCACGTCATGCAGGCTGCGCAGCACCGTGTTGCGTTCCGCCATCCTCAGCACCTCTTCCGCCACGAGTGGTCACATACGGCGGTGCCCGCACCGGGCACACGGTCACCAAGCTCCCCGGTCCGCACGGCACGGGCCACCGTGCCCACGCGAACGGGTGACGGGGCCGGCCGGGCAGGAAGCCGGCTCGTGGCCGCCCCGGACCCGGCGGAGCCGGAACCGGGGCGGGGCGGCCGCCGGGACCCGTGGATCGGCGATCCGGCCAGACGGCGGCGCAGTGGGGAGGCCGGGACCCGCGCGTCCTCCGGGGAAGGCGCGGGCCGGCCGCCTCCCCCGGTGCGGCACCGCACGGCGTGCGTCCGGCCGGCCGCCGCGGACCCGCCGGCCGGCGACGGCACCGGCGCACGGCGTGCCCGGCCGCCTCCCGCGGACCGGGCCGGGCCGCCGCCGCGGGGTCAGCGCTCGGACGACCGGGAGCTGTCCGCGGTCAGTCCGTGGGTGGTGGTGATGTCGGCGAGTCCGGAGATGGTGAGAACGGGTGACAGGAGCGGGGTGGCGATGAGCTCCAGACGGTCGCTGTGGGCGAAGAGCACACTCAGGCCGGCGCTGTCCAGGTACTCCACACCCGTCAGGTCCACGACGAGGGGGCCCGTGGTCCTGTCGAGGGCTTCGGCGAGCAGGCGGGCGTTGCTCATGTCGATCTCCCCCGCGACCGTCAACGAGGCGCTGCCGTCCGTGCATTGGCCGGGAGTAAGAATGAGGGGGGTGGTCATCAGGCGATCCTCGTATGCATGTCGACGGTGGTGCCGGCAGTGCCGGGGGTGATGGTGACGCGGTGCATGAGTGCCTGCATCAGCGTGACGCCTCGGCCGCGGTGTCCGTTGCGTTCGGGCTGAGGCTTCTTCCACCGGCCGGTGTCGGTGACGGTGAGGCGAAGGTCGTGGACGTAGGCCTCCGCGCGCAGGCGGATGATCTCCCCCGGCGCGTCCCGGTGGCCGTGCTCGATGGCGTTGGCGCAGGCCTCGCCCGCCGCCACGAGGACGTTCTGGACGGTGTGCGGCGGGAGGTCGCACTGATCGAGCCAGCTGCGCAGGGCCTTGCGGACGGGAGCGAGCTGGGAGGACTCGGCGGGGAAGGCCATCTCCAGCGGGGCCGGGTGCCGGTAGAGCAGCAGAGCGACGTCGTCGTCGTAGCCGTCGCTGGGCTCCAGGCGGCTCATGACCTGCGAGGCCAGTTCCTCCACCGCGACGTCGCGGCCTTCCTGGACGGCTTCGCTGGCCTGGTCGATGCCCACGCTCAGCGGGCGGCGCCGGCGCTCGACGAGACCGTCGGTGTACAGCAGCAGGGTGGCGCGGGCGGGCATGGTGCACTCGCCCTCCGGGCGCGTCCTGCCGGGGCGGACGGCCAGCGGCAGGGAACGCCCGTCCTCCAGCAGGTGGGTGGTGCCGTCGGCATGGGCGAGGATGCCCGGCGGGTGACCCGCGCTGGAGTAGGTCAGGTGTCCGGTGCCCGGGTCGAGGACGCCGCAGAAGACGGTGGTGCACACGGCCCCGGGGATGCCCGCGGCGAAGTGGTCCAGGGCCATGAGGGTGCGTGCGGGGCTGGCGTCCTGCAGCAGCAGGGCGCGGCAGGCGCTGCGCAGTTGCCCCATGACACTGGCGGCTTCCAGACCGCGGCCGACGCAGTCGCCGACGACGATGCCGATCCGGCCGTCGGGCAGGCTGATCGTGTCGTACCAGTCGCCGCCGACTTCGAGGGGCTGGGTGGCGGGCTCGTAGCGGACGGCGAAGCCGTCGGGGAGCCGGGAGGGGCCGAGGATGGCGCGCTGCAGGGCGAGGGCGGTCTCGCGCTGCTGGTCGATCTGGTGGACGCGGACGAGGCCCTGCGCGAGGTGACCGGCCAGCAGGGACAGCAGGAGCTGGTCCTCGCCGGTGAAGGGCCGGTGTTCGCCCAGGTCGACCCAGAGGGCCAGCGGGCCGTCGGGGTGCTCCAGGAGGATGCCGGCCCCGGTCTGGGCGGCGGCCGGGGTGAGCAGGGGCCGCCGGCGCAGATCGGTGAGCGTCTCGCGCCGGTCGTCGGGCAGGTCCTGCCAGGTGCGGAGGGATTCGGTCGTGGTCAGGGCGGGGTCCTCGCCGTGGCGGAAGACGGCTGCCAGGACCTCCTGCGCGCGCCAGAGGTCCTTCAGCTCGTGGAGCGCGCCGGTGAGCGCGTCGGACAGGCTGGTGGCCTGCGACAGGCGGGTGCTGAGGCTCGCGAGGGCGCTCTCGCGCTGGATGGCGTAGTGCTCGGCGGTCACGTCGCGGAAGGTGCCCACGGTCACCTGGCGTCCGGTGTCGGGGTCCTGCGCCTGGTTGAAGGTGGCGGTGACCCACAGCCGGTGGCCGTCGCGGTGGGTGACGGGGATGGTGTAGCTGCCCCGGGGGTTGCCCAGCAGCTGGGCGAAGGCGGCCTCGACCTGCCGGTGGGCCTCGGGGTCGCTGGCGGCGTCCGGCCACCACGGGTGGATCGGCTGGTAGGGCAGGTCCTCCGGGCCGTAGCCGAGGATGTCGGTGAAGGAGGTGTTGATCTCGATCACCGCGCCGTCCTCGTCGCAGACGAAGAAGGCCTCCTGCAGCGAGTCGATCAGCGCCGCCCGCCAGCGGGTGTGGTGGGTGCGCAGCCGGGCCAGCTCGATGTTGGCGCGGACCCGGGCGAGGAGTTCCGCGGCGGCGAAGGGCTTGACGAGGTAGTCGTCGGCGCCGGCCTGCAGGCCCTCGATGGAGGCCTCCTGCCCGGCCCGGGCCGACAGCAGCAGCACGGGCAGGGAGGCGGTACGCGAGTCGGCGCGCAGCGCCCCCACCAGGGACAGGCCGTCCAGGCGGGGCATCATGACGTCGCTGACCAGCAGGTCGGGGATCTGGGAGCGGATGGCGTCGAGGGCTTCCTGGCCGTCGGTGACGGCGGTGACCTGGTACCCGGCGCCCTTGAGCAGGCGGGTGAGGTACTCGCGCATGTCGGCGTTGTCGTCGGCGACGAGCACGTGGGCCGGGGACGACGGTCCGGCGGCGGGGACGGCGGTGTCCTGGTCCGCCGCCGCGGCGCTCTGGGCGGACGTCTCCGTGTCCGAGGGCAGCCAGCGCAGGGCTTCCTGCACATAGGGGTCGGCGGTGGCGGACACCGTTCCGGCGCCCGGGGCGGACGCGACGGCGTCGGCGGGCAGGTGCGCGGTGCCGAAGGGCAGCCGGATGGTGAAGCGGGTGCCCTCGCCCTCGACGCTGTCGGCGACGATGGTGCCGCCGTGCAGGCCGACGAGTTCCTTGACCAGGGCCAGGCCGATGCCGCTGCCCTCGTTGGAGCGGGACCGGGCGTTCTCGATCCGGTGGAAACGCTCGAACAGCCGCGGCATCTCGTCGGCGGCCACCCCGATGCCGGTGTCCTCGACCGTGACCACGGCCTGTCCGTCCTCGGCCCGCACCGAGACGCGGATCGCGCCCTCGAAGGTGAACTTCAGGGCGTTGCTGAGAAGGTTGAGCACCACCTTCTCCCACATGCCGCGGTCGATGTGGACCGGCTGGTCGAGCGGGGCGCAGTCGACGTCGAAGGACAGGCCGGCCTTGTCGACGGCGGAGCGGAAGACGCTGGCCAGCTCGGCGGTGACCGCGGCCAGGTCGACCGGCTCGTAGGTGGCCTGCATACGGCCCGCCTCGATGCGGGAGAAGTCCAGCAGGGTGTTGACCAGTTTGCCCAGGCGCAGCCCGTTGCGGCGGATGACCTCCAGCTCCTCGCGCACCTGGGGGTCGGCCTCCGCCAACCGGGTGCGCAGTTCCTCCAGCGGTCCCATCATCAGCGTCAGCGGGGTGCGGAACTCGTGACTGATGTTGGAGAAGAACGTGGTCTTCGCGCGGTCCAGTTCGGCCAGTTCCTCGGCCCTGCGCTGCTGCGCCTGGTAGCTGCGGGCGCTGCCGATCCCCGTGGCGACGTGCCCCGCGACCAGTTCGATGAAGCCGCGGTAGGTGTCGTCCAGGAACCGGTAGCGGTTCAGTCCGGCCACGAGGAAGCCGTAGGGCGCGCTGCCCTGCTGCAGCAGCGGCACCACCAGGGCCTGGGTGGGCGGTTCCTCCCAGGCGCCGCTCGGCAGGCCGGTGAACGGGGCGCCGTCGAGTTCCACCACCGCCGACTCGCCGCGCGCCAGCGCGGCGGCCGGCCACACGGCGTCCGGGTCGTCGAGCGCCACCACCGCGGGTCCCGCCGGATGGCCGGCTTCGAGTCCGGTGGTCGCGGCGAGCCGCGCGGAGCCGTCCTCCTGGAACAGGTAGGTCATGGTGAACGGCAGGTCCCACGGGTTGCGGTCGAGCTGCCGGGCGGCGAAGTCCAGCATCTCCTGCTCGGTGCGCACCACGCTCGGGTCGGAGCCGAGATCGCGCAGGGTGGTCATGCGCCGTTCGCCGATGACCCGCTCGGTCTCCTCGCTGACCACGCACAGCATGCCGACCACCGCTCCGGTGTCGTCCCGCAGGGCGCTGTAGGAGAAGGTGTGGTAGGTCTCCTCCGGGTATCCCGACCGTTCCAGGAACAGCAGCAGCGCCTCGTCCCAGGTCGCCCTGCCCGTGGCCAGCACGGTGTCGATGCGTGGGCCGATGTCGTCCCAGATCTCCGCCCACACCTCGCGGGCCGGCCGCCCCAGCGCCCGGGGGTACTTGCGTCCCAGCGTGTCCCGCCGGTAGGCGTCGTTGCAGAAGAACGTGAGTTCGGGGCCCCACGCCATCCACATGGAGAACTTCGACGACAGCAGGATGCTGACCGCGGTCTGCAGGCTCTGCGGCCAGCTCTCCGGCGGCCCCAGGGGGGTGGCCGTCCAGTCCACCGCGGCGAGGTCGCCGCCCACCACTTCGTCGGCGGCGAACACGTCGACCCGGGCCGCGGCCGGCGGCTCGTGCCCAGCGTCATCCACCCGCGCCATTCGACACCCCTTCGTTCCCGGGCCCTGCCGTTGTGCCGCCCGTGCCCGTGTCCGCCGCACCTGTTGCACCGCGCGTCCGGCCCGGGCGTCGCGCGGCGTCCCGGCACGCCCTGGCCTGCCCTACCCCTTGCTCCGACGACTTCGTAGGATAAGCCAGTCGTTCCCGGCGCCTGCGCCCGGGACGGCACGGCAGAGCGCACACGGCACAACGGGACGGCGGGGCATGACGGCGAGTACACCGACGAGGGTGCTGACTCCGTCGTCCGGGGAAGAGGTGTCCGGGGAGGAGGCGCGGCTGGCCGCGGTGCGCCGCTACCAGGTCCTGGGCACCGCGCCCGACGGGGCGTTCGACCGGATCGCCGCGCTCGCCGCCCGGGTCTTCGACGCCCCCATGGCCAGCGTGTCGGTCGTGGACGCCGACCGGGTGTGGTTCGCGGCCACGCACGGTCTGGGCGGCATCACGCAGATCGGCCGCGATCCCGGGCTGTGCGCCTCCGCCATCCTCCACGGCGAGCCCTACGTCGTCCCCGACGCCCGCACCGATCCCCGCACCCTGTCCCATCCCCTGGTCCGGGGCGAGCCCTGGGTCCGCTTCTACGCCGCCGCGCCCATCACCACCCGCGACGGGCAGCGCCTGGGCACCGTCGACGTGTGGGACACCCGGCCCCGCCGGCCCAGCGACGACCAGCTCGCCGCCCTGCAGGACCTCGCCGCCCTGGTGATGGACGAGATGGAACTGCGCCTGTCCGCCATCCGCACCGTCGCCGCCGAACGCGACCGCCGCGCCGACGCCGAACGCCTGGCGCGCACCCTGCAGCGCACCCTGCTGCCCCCGGCGCTGCCCGTCGTGCCCGGGCTGCAGGCGGCCGCCGCCTACCACACCGCCTCGGCCGACGAGGTCGGCGGGGACTTCTACGACCTGTTCCCCCTCGACGACGGCCGCTGGGCCTTCTTCATCGGCGACGTGTGCGGCAAGGGCGCCGACGCCGCCGCCCTGACCTCCCTGACGCGCTACACCCTGCGCGCCGCCGCCATCTACGACCCCGATCCGTGCGCCGCGCTCGCCAACCTCGACACCGTCCTCAAGGGCGAGTACCAGGGCGACGATCCCCGCCACTGCACCGCCCTCTTCGGCGTCCTCGACCCCGCGCCCGACGGCTCCTTCGCCCTCACCCTGGCCGGCGGCGGCCATCCCCCGGCCCTGGCCCTGCGCGCCGACGCGACCGTGGAGGCCCTCTCCACCGCCGGCGGACAGCTCATCGGCCTGCTCCCCCGCCCCCGTTTCGTCCGGACCACCACCCGCCTGCGCCCCGGCGAAGCGCTGCTGATGTACACCGACGGCCTCATCGAGGCGCACGCGCCCGACGGCACCATGCTCGGCCAGGACGGCCTGACCGCGCACCTCTCCCGTGCCCGCCCCCGGTCGGCCGACCACCTCCTGAGCACCGTGGACGAGCTGCTGTGCCGTCTCGGCCCCGGAGTCACCGACGACACCGCGCTGCTCGCCCTGTCCGTCCCCCCACGCCTCGCACCACCCACCCAGGAGACCCGGTGACCGAGATCCAGCACACGCTCTCCCTCACCCGGCACGACCGCCCGGCCGGTCTCGTCCTGCTGGAGGTGGCCGGTGAACTCGACCACCACACCGCGCCCCGGCTCACCGCCGCCCTGGACGACGTCACGTTCGACGCCGGCACCCGCCTGGTCATCGACCTGACCGAGCTGACCTACTGCGACTCCACCGGCATCACCGTCCTCGTCACCGCCTACAACCGCGCCACCGCGGCCGGCGCCTCCCTCAGCCTCGCCGGAGTCAACCCCGACCTGCTGCGCGTCTTCCACGTCGTCGGCCTCGACCAGGTCTTCACCTTCCACCCCACCGTCGACGACGCCCTCGCCCCACCGCACAGCTGACCACGCGGCTTCCGGCCGGGGCCCGGCCCGGCACCGCCCGGTGCGACGCGCCCGCGGACCGCGGCGGGGCGGACGGCCCCGGCGGCATCGTGAGCCGCGCGCCGCGGCCCGGGAGGGCGCCCGGGCCGCGGGCCGGCATCCGCGGCGAGGGTCCCGCAGCGTCCCTCGGGGCCGGGTGTCACAGATGCGCGCTGATCGCGACGAGCGCGAGGTCGTCGCGGAGTCTGCCCGCCCAGCGGGTGACGGCGTCGGTGAAGAGCAGGTCGGCCAGCCGGTCGGCGAGCCGGTCGTCGGACGGGCCGGTCCAGCAGGCCAGGAGGGCGGCGAGGTCCTCGGGTTCCCGGCTCAGGTGGGCTCCGGAGCCTTCGGTGAAGCCGTCGGTGTACAGGATCAGGCTGTCGCCGGGGTGGAGGACCGTGCTCTGCACAGGATGGTCGGTGGCCCGGAAGGCGCCGAGCAGGGGGCCGTGCTCCTCCAGGAGCCGCGTCCGGCCGCCGCGGCGGCGCAGCAGGGGAGCCGGGTGGCCGGCGGAGGTGATGCGCAGCCGCACGGGGGTGTCGGAGGGGTCCAGCAGGGCGTAGACGAGGGTGCAGAAGGGGCTGTTCTCCCGGAGCAGGGCCCGGTGGACGGAGGGCAGGACGTGGGCCGGGTCGGGATCCTGCTGGGCAGCGGTCCACAGGGTGTGGCGGACCAGCCCGGTGACGGCGGCCGCGGTGGGGCCCTTGCCGCAGACGTCTCCCAGGGTCAGGGCCCACTGCCCGTCGGGCAGCGGGAAGACGTCGTAGAAGTCGCCGCCGATGTCCAGGCTGTCCCCCTGGGCGCGGTAGCGGGCGACGATGTCCAGGCCGGGCAGCGTGGGCAGGTCGGGCGGCAGCAGCGGCCTCTGGAGGGCTTCGGTGGTGGCGCGCAGGCGGTCCAGGAGACGGTCCTGGCTGATGCCGACCGCGATCTGGCCGGCGATGCCGGCCAGGGAGTCGAAGGCCGTCTCGGGCAGTGGCTGACGGCTGAAGAGGGCCATGACGCCCATGAGCTCGCCGTCGTTGATCAGCGGGTAGGCGGCGAAGGCGGCCATCCCTTCACGACGGGCCCAGTCCTGGTCGTCGGCGTACCGGTCGTCGGTCACCGAGTTGGTCAGGTGCGGTTTGCGTTCGACGGCGATGAGCCCGATGCCGGGATCTCCCACCCGGATGCGGGAGCGGCCGCCGTCGAGGTGGCCGTGGGGTCCGGCGGCGGCTTGCAGGACGAGCGTGTTCTCCTGGGCGTCGAGCGTCCAGATGCGGGCCACGGCGACGCCCAGCCGGTCGACGACGGCCTGCGCGGAGCGCTGCAGGCGCTGCCGCAGGGGGTCGCCGGCGGTCATGGCGGCGGCGACATCCCCGCTGAGGAGGGCGTGGCTGGTGCGCTCGGCCAGCTGGCGCCGGGTCTCGGTGCTGCTGGTGATGTCCTCCAGTATGACCAGCGTGTGTGTGGTGCCGTCGGGGTTGGTCACGGCTTGGGCGCTCATCCGCAGGGTCTGCGCGGCCCCGTCGTCGCCGAGGCGTTCGAACAGCGTGGGCGAGGAGGGGACGAGGGCGGCGCGAGCCAGGTGCTCGCGCAGGTCCCCCCGGACGTGCGGGGGGAAGAGGAGCGGGAAGGAACGGCCCGCCGCGTCGTTCCGCAGGGAGAGGATGTCGGCGGCTTTGCGGTTCCAGGCGATGACGCGGCCGGCGGCGTCCACCGCGACGGCGCCGATGAGGACCTGGTGGTAGAGCGGGCCGAACAGCTGCTCGCCGGGCTGCCGGGCCACTTCGCCGCCGGAGAGCAGCCGGCGTTGGGCCGCGGCCTGGGCGGTGCGGTAGGCGTGCTGCAGGGCCAGCCGGTCGAGCAGCGACCGGGCGGCGCGGGCGAGGCCGTCCGGGTCGTCGGCGCGCACGTAGGCGAGTCGCTCGGCCGGGGCGAGCAGCGACAGGGCCGAGGCGTCGCCGGCGCCGGCCCGGCCGGTGACGACGATGACCGCCAGGTGCTGCGTCCGGGTCTGGAGGGCACTGACCAGACCGGCCGGGGCGGACACGTCCGCTCCCACGACCAGCAGGGTCGGCTCGTCCGCCTCGTCGGGCGGCACGGCTTCCCCGGAGGGGAGGCGGCGTACGGCGGCCCGGCCGCCGAGTTCCGTCCGCAGTACGGCCTCGGTGGCGTCGTCCACGCCCGCCAGGAGCACGTGGGGCGAAGCGGAGCCGGGCACCTCAGCTTCCCATGAGCGGCTGATCGAGCAGGGCCCGGCCGGTCCACACCCGCAGGGTGTCGGTCAGGGGTGCCATCACGTGGGCGGCGCGGGCGTCCCGCAGGTGGCGGTGCAGGGGTCCTTCCTCGGAATAGCCGATGCCCCCGGTCAGCGTGAGCGCGTCGTTGATCACCGATTCGGCCGCTTCGGCCACCTCGGCCTTGGCGGAGCACAGGCCCAGCAGCCCCTCGGGCCCGCCGGCGTCGGCTTCCGTGGCGGCCTGGTAGATCAGACGCCGGGTGCGCTCGACGCGCGCCCACATGGCGCCCAGGCGGTGCTGCACCAGCGGCTGGGCGGCCAGGGTGCTGCCGCTGTGCGTGTGGCGGCGGCGCAGCAGGTGGCTGCGGGCCTCCTCCAGGGCGGCGGAGGCCACGCCCAGGTAGGTGCTCGCCATGGCGGTCAGGAAGTAGGGGGCGACGACGTTGAAGACGTACCAGATCTCGTCGCCCTCCTCCCCGAGCAGCCGGGTGCGGGGCAGGGCCGCGCCGTCGAGGCGCATGGTCCGCGAGGCGTTGCCCCGCATGCCCAGGCCCGTCCACGGCGGCCCCCAGGTCACCCCGGGGGTGTCGCCGTCGAGGACCACGCAGGAGAACTGGCCGGGCAGGGCGTCGTCGCCGGCGGCGACGGTGGACACCACGTAGGAGTCCGCGTGCTCGCCGTTGGTCACGAAACTCTTCGCCCCGGTCAGGACGAGCTCGCTCCCCCGGGTCTCCATGCGGGTCTGGGACAGCCAGAACTCCCCTCCCGTCCCGGGCTCGGAGAGAGCCAGCGTGGTCAGGTGCTCACCGGCGGCGATGGGTTCGAGGTAGTGACGCCGGTGGTGGTCGGTGGCCTTGGCCGCGATCACCGCGGAGGCGACCAGGTGCATGCCGAAGCAGATGGAGGTCGAGGCACAGGCCCGTCCGGTCGCCTCGCCCACCTGCGCCACCGCCAGCAGGCCGTGCCCCATCCCGCCGGCTTCCTCGGGTACCACCAGGCCGCCCAGTTCGGCGCGCAGAGCCGCCATGCCCTCGGCGGGCCAGCGCCGCTCGGCGTCCACGGCAGCCGCTTGCGGGGCGAGGACCTCCTCAGACAGCCGGCGCGCCGCGGCCACCGCTGTTCCCAGTTCCGTCCTCGCCACCGTCTACCGCCTTCGCCCTCACGCCTGTGTGCCGGCGCTGTCCTTTTTCCGTACCGGTCAACCCGATCAACAATGCCACGTCGGCGGGCGTTTCCCCCACTCGCCCCGGAGGTGACAGCGGGACGCCGGTCTCCTCGCCGCCCCGTCCCGGGGCGGCCGGGCCCCGTTCAGCTCCGCAGGTGTTCGAGGGCCTGCTCGGTACTGGAGTGCAGGGTGAAGAACTGGTCCAGTCCGGTGATGCCGAACACACGGGCCAGGTGGGGCCTGAGACCGGCGATGCTCACCGTGGATCCGGCGGCGTCGGCGCGGTGACGGGCGGCGATGAGCGCGGTCAGCCCGCTGGAGTCGCAGTACTCCAGGCCCGACAGGTCGAAGATCACGCCGGAGCCCTGCGCGAAGGGGACGTCGTCGAGGGCCTGTTTGAGACGGGGAACCGTGTGGTAGTCGAGTTCGCCATCCAGACGCAGCACGATCGGCCCGGACGGATCGGGCCGCTGGGCGATGTCCAGAGTGCGCTCTTTCTCGGTCACCGTGTCTCCTGGGCGACGTGGCTGATGGGGCGGTCACAGCACAGCCTCGCAGGCCACGCTGTCCGCACGGAAAGCGGTGGCCTCCTCGCCGTCGCTCCCCGCGCTGTGCGGTGCTGCTCCGTGCTGGGCCCGACGGGGTCCCGGATCAGCTGACTCATCGTACGAAGTCGCGGAATTCCGCGGAGGGCGGTGCCGGGCGTCCGGCAGCGGGGCCCCGGACCCGGCGCCGTACCGCCGATCGCGGGGGCGCGGTGCCGTGCCGACGGATCGGGCCGGGGCCGGCCGGTCACCGGATCGGACGACGGGCCCTCGTCGCCGCACGGCCGGTGCCGGTTCGCCTCCCGGCCCCCGCGAGGCCGCCTCGCGCCCCGGCCCCCGGCTCCGTCTCACCGGGAGCTCCCGGTGAGACGGGCGCGACCGCGCCCTGCGGGGAGCCGCTCCGCGGGGGACCCGGCAGGCGGTGCCGGAGGGCCGGCCGGACCCGAAGCCGCGGTTCAGTGACATCCCTCACGCCGGATCCGGGAGCTGAGCACGCGCAATAGTAGAAACCACTATGGCGACATAGAGGATTTGTCCGGCTTGATTCGAACGGGACGACGCCGGACCCGCCGGCGTCCGCCCCCTCCCCTCCTCTCGCCCACCCTCGGCAGAGGAAAAGCCTCCTGACAGGGCGGCAGGAATCCGCGAAGGCCCCGGACGCCGGGCCAGCACACCCCCACGGCCATGGCAAGGACCGGCCGGATCTACGAGGCGAGGTAGTACACCGGTCCTTTGTGCTCCTTGTGGAGCCGTCCTCACAATGACGGTCCGCGGATTCCCCCCGCCGTTCAGGAGGCGGGGTCCGCGCAGAGCCAGCCGCGCAAGAGGCGCTCGGCGTCTACCGAGTGAGGTCACGCATGGGGAAGCACCGCAAGAACCGGCATTACCGGCGAATAGTCATCGCCGCCGTCGCCATGGGGGCCGTGGGCGTGCCGACCGTCGCCCTGGCCTGTGCCGACTGGCAGGGCAGCGAGAAGGGCCGGTTCCACGACGCCAGGGGCAACGCGGCCACGGGCGGATGGAACGACGCCGACCGGGGTCGCGGCCGGGACGGCGGCGAGGACAGCGGGCCCGGCTCCGCGGCGTCGAAGACGCCGAGCGCCTCCGGCGGTGCTCGGCGCACCACTGCGCCGAAGCCCGGAAGCACCGCACCCTCCAGCGCCCCGAAGACCACCCCCGGCACTCCGGAGGCCGCCCCCTCCACGACTCCCGGCACTCCGAAGGCCGCCCCCTCCACGGCCCCCGGCACCCCCGAGGCCACGCCCTCCGCGAGCGCCGGCACGCCGAAGGCCGCCCCCTCCACGGCCCCCGCGTCGCCGGAGACGCCGGCGGGCACCGCCACGGCGTCCGGGGTCGCCGCCCGTATCGTCGAACTCGTCAACGCCGAGCGGAAGAAGGTCGGTTGTTCCCCCGTGACCCTGGACGCGACCCTGACCAAGGCCGCGCAGGCGCACAGTGAGGACATGGCGGCCCACCGGAACATGTCGCACACCGGGTCCGACGGGTCGTCCCCGGGCGACCGGATCACACGTGCCGGCTACACCTGGAGCACTTACGGCGAGAACGTCGCCTACGGCTACGGCACTCCCGAACAGGTCATGTCGGGCTGGATGTCCAGCCCCGGCCACAAGGCCAACATCCTCAACTGCGCGTTCGAGGAGATCGGTGTCGGCCTCGCCCAGCCCGGCCACTACTGGACGCAGGACTTCGGAACCGCCCGGTAGGCGGCGGCACCGGGGAGGCGGAGCGCCGCGTCGGTGACGTCCGCGCGGTCCCCCGGCGATCCGGGGCGTCGCGGGACGCCGGTGCCGCCCGGGGCCGGCGGGGGCTCAGACGGCGGCCCGGGGTCGCGCCGGGCCGAGGTGGTGCACGGTGGTTCCCTCGGCGTGCGGGGCGAGCAGGCCCTGCAGTTCGTCGGCCGCGGCCTTCAGGAGAGCGCCGTCACGGGTGGCCCGGAGGGTTTCGAGGACGAAGGTGACGCGGGTGGAGTCCTCGGTGACGCGGGTGCGGTGGGCGTCGCGGTGGTTCCAGTGGCGGGTCAGGACGCCGGTGGTGTCCGCGTAGACGATCTCGCCGGGCTCGGGGTTCTCGACGGTGTCGGGTTCGCCGAGCGGGGTGAAGGACTCGGTGCCGTCCGCGGGGCGGATGTCGACGTCGCCGGTGACGCGGTCGAGGTCGAAGGCGCCGGCGGGCAGGCCGTGCCGGACGGAGACGAGGTTGTAGGAGTCGACGGCCGGGTTGATGCGCGGCAGGGTTCCCTTCTTGGCCAGGCGGCGGCCGAGGGCGTCGACGCTGGGGCGGACGCGACGGGGGTTGGTGCCGAAGGAGCGGTAGGCGGTGTGCCAGGACTCGATGCGGGGATCGGTCTCGTCGGCGGGCCGCCAGGTGCCGGCGGCGAGCTGCTGCTCCAGGTCCTCCAGGGCGGCCGCGGTGCGGGGCCAGGGTTCGCGGCCGCGCAGGCCGGTGGCGGTGACCAGGGCGATGAGGGTGTCGGGGAAGGCGTCCGCGAGGGCGGGGGCGAGGCGGAAGACGGGCATGGGCGGGGTTTCCGTTCCTGTGTCGGGGTGGCGGGTCAGGGCTTCCAGGGGCCGGTGCGGTCCAGGCGGCGGCGCTGTTGCCGTGCGGTGGGCACGTCCAGGCCCTGGCCGCGTGCGGCGAGGCGGTCGGCGACGGCCGCGCGGTGCTCGACGGGTTTGTGGTCGTCGTACTTGAACTTGGCCCGCACCTCGACGACTTCCAGGCGCAGGCCGCGGATGCCGGACAGCATCCGGCCGTAGGGGGGCCGGCCGACGGCGACGGGAGCGTGGTCGCCGTCGGGCTGGAAGTGGGCGAGCTGGCGGCGCAGCAGTTCGGCCTTGGCCTCGGGGTCGTCGACGACGTGGGCGCGGCAGGTGAACTGGACGGCCGTGTAGTAGCTGGTGGGGACGCCGTCGGTGGGCGGGGCACCGGCCCCGGCGCGCCAGGGGCCGGGGACGAAGGCGTAGTCGCCGATGACGGTGAGGACGACGTCCGGGTCGTGCTCGATCGCCTTCCAGACCGGGTTGGGCCGGGCGAGGTGGACCAGGAGGTGGTCGCCGTCGCAGGTGAAGTGGGTGGGGACGGCGGCGGGGGGCCGGCCGGGCGGGCCGTTGACGCTCAGGAGCCCGAAGTCGTGGCCGTCGGCGATCCAGGTCCGCCACTCGGCTTCGTCCAGGCCGGCGTCCCAGGGGTGGATCAGCATGCCGTGCTCCTTGTGCGTGCGGTGAGGCGGGGGTCTGCGGGTCTGTTCAGGCGAGGGCGAGGAGGCTGACGGCGACGGCGGCGGCGCCCGGGCCGACGAGCTGGCCGCGGTGGATGCGTTCGGCGAGCACACCGCGGGCGAGCAGGACCGCGCCGACGGGCAGCGCGGCGGACACCAGCGCGGTCACGGGCGAGAGCACGTGCATCGGGCCGATCGCCGGGGTGCGGTGGAGCAGGGCGAACGCCGCGGCCGAGGCCGCCCCGGACGCGGCGCCCCAGCCGAGGGCGCCGGCGCTGAACGAGGCGCCGGGCAGGGGCCACGGCATCAGCTCGACCGCGAGGCCGGCCGGGGCCGCGATCAGCACGGTGCGCAGCACACGGGCCTTGCGGGCGCCGAGGCCGCCGAGGAAGTCGGCGCACCCGTAGGCGAGTGAGCTGCCCAGGGCCAGCAGCGGAGCGATCACAGGACATCCCTTACCATCATCAGAACGACCGAACCGTACAACGCAATGACCAGCCCGTGTCAACCGAACGACCGCGCGGTGCATTCCGGTGGTCCGACGGCGAGGATGGAGATCAGATGGCCGAGACAGCCGCAGCCCTGCGGACGGTCGCGCACAACGTCCGGGCGGCCCGCGTCCGCGCGGGCCTGTCCCTGGACGAGCTCAGCCGCCGCGCCCAGGTCAGCAAGGGTGCCCTGGTGGGACTGGAGAAGGCCCAGGGCAACCCCAACCTGGCCACCCTGGTACGGCTGGCCGACACCCTCGGCATCTCGGTGTCCGCCCTGATGCAGGGGCCGCCCGAGGAGCGCGTCCGTGTCGTGGCCGCCGACACCGTCGCGCCCCTGTGGACCGGGGAACGGGGCGGCGAGGCCCGGCTCGTGCTGACCACCTCCGGACCCGCCCCGGTCGAGGTCTGGCGCTGGCGGCTGGAGCCGGGCGAGGAGTACCCCAGCCATCCCCACCAGGCCGGGGTCGTGGAGACGGTCAGCGTCACCGCCGGCCGCATGGTCCTGGTGGTCGACGGCACCGAGCACACCGTCGAAGCCGGGCAGACCGCCACGTTCGACGGCGACACCCCTCACACCTACCGCGGCGCCGGCACCGGGACCTGCCACCTGATCATGACGGTCCATCTGCCCCCCGGCCCCGGCGCCTCCGCCTGACCCGCACCCCGCGCGCGAGTGGCCGCGGCGTGCGCTCCGCGCCCGGCGCGCACGCACGTCGGCGAGGTCCAGCGGCTCGGTCCCGGAAGACCCCGCTCCGACTGCTCGCCAGGGGCAGCAGCGCCTCGATCAGCCGCTCCTGGTCCTCGCCGATGGCCAGGGTTCGCCCGCACACCGCCCGCAGGGCCCTCCCGTCCGGGCCGGATTGCTCAACGCGACCTCGATCTCCGCACGTTGCAGGGTCAGCGGGGTGCGCAGCTCGTGCGAGGCGTTGGCGACGAAGCGTCTCCGTGCGTCGAACGCGGCCTCCAGGCGGGCGAGCAGGTCTCGAAGGTGTCGCCGAGGTCCTTCAGCTCGCCGTCGGCGGGGCCGGGCATCGCGAGCCGCTCGTGCAGGTTGTGCGCCGAGATGCGCCGGGCCCGTTCCGTCATCACGCGCACGGACCGCAGCACCCGCCCGGCCATCAGCCGGCCCAGCCCGCCGGAGACGCCGGTCATGACGCCGAGCGCGATCCCGGACCGGGTGAGCAGCGTGCGCTGCGCCTCCTGGCGCTGGCGGTCGGCGACGTAGGAGGTCTGTGCCGGGATTTCCCGCACCGCCGGATCGCGCGAGGCGTTCATGGTGGTAATCCCGGCGCCTTCGGAGGCGGGGCTCTGCAGGACCAGGAGGTAGGTGACGGCGAGCAGGGTGGCGCCCGAGACGAGGAACAGCGTCCCGTACAGCGACGCCGCCCGCGCCGGGTTCACCGGACCGGCCGGACCGCGTGCTGCGCTCCACCGGCCGGATCGTCCGGCGGGGCGGCGGTCACGGGCGGTCGGACGAGCCGCCGTACGGCGCCGGCATGTCCAGGTCGGGGTCTCCGAACCGGGCACGCAGGGCCTGGAAGGCGGTGACCTTGTCCTCGCCGAAGCGGCGGACCTGGGAGGCGTACTCGTCGGCGGAGAGGAACGCCGTGGGCCTGGACTTGCTGTGGAACTTGTCCGCGTACATCACCAGCTTCTCCTCGTCCGTCACCGCCAGGTAGTCGTCGACCGGCAGCGGCAGGCCCTGGCTCAGGATGTCGTTCCTCGTCAGCCCCACCCCGGTGTGGTGGGAGCAGAAGCGGCACAGGGCCTCCGGGAAGCCCTCGTCCGCCAAGAGCTCGTGTCCGAGCAGCCCGTGCCGGATGTAGCCGCGGTGGTCCAGCAGGCCGTCGTCCCCGTAGAGGCGGTAGACGCCGATGTCGTGGAGGAGGCAGCCGGCGCGGACCAGGTCGGCGTCGAGATGAGCGAGGTGCGGCGCGGAGAGGAGCCGCTCGGCGATGCGCCAGACGATCTCGCAGTGCGTGTGCACGAGTTCGAACGCCTCGGCGGTCGGGGCGTACTTCTCGTGCAGCGCGCGGATCTCTTCGGGTCCCGGAATCCTCATCCGGGCAGCGTAACAACCACCGGCCCGGTGCCCCGGCGGGGAAACCGGACCGGGACGCGGGCCGGCCCCGCCGAGGTGTCCCGGCGGGGCCGGCCCGCGGTCGCCCGCGCGCTGGAGGCGCCTGCTGTTCCGGCCGCCCGTCGCGGTCGCCGGCGCTTCGGGGGCGACCCGTCGCTGTGCGGAGGCCGCCGTCACCGGACCGGCCGTCCGCGGGGCCCCGGCGCGCGGCCGGTCCGCGCCCACCGGCCGGGACCGCGGGCCTCGGCGGGCCGCCGCCGGCCTCGTCCGCGGGAGGGTTCCGGGAACCGCGGGACCGCGCGGGGCGGTGCGGCCGTCGTCAGCCGACCGCCGGGCCGGCCTCCTCGGTGCCGGACAGCTCGGCCAGGAACTGGTGGCAGCGGGCGGCGCGTTCCGAGTCCTGCTCCATGACGGTGCGGAAGAACTCGGCGATCTCCTTCTTGTTCGCGTTCTCCGCGTCGCGCACGTACTGGCCGTAGTCGTGCCCGGCCTTCAGCGCGTGGTACTGCACGGAGATGAGGTCGTACACGACGTCGCTGAAACCGGTTTCACCCGTGGCCATGAGTCCTCCCGGAGTAGGTGAGAAGTAGGAACGCAAGCCGGGTATCACCTCCTCAGCGGCCCAAACCACGCTCGGTGGCCGCGTCGCGGCGGGCGCGCTGCGGGACCACGACGTAGGCCGGGTCCCTCGTCGACGCGACGCCGCCCTCGAAGGTGCCGAACCGCTGCAGGGCACTGCCGGCGAGCAGGGCGAGCCCGGCCGCGGCGGCCGCCGGGCGGCTGCGGCGGGCGACGGTGACCGCGGCGAGCGCCCCGCCGAGGGTGAGGTGTTCCGCGGCCCGGCGCAGGCGGTGGGCGCGGCCCTCGGTGTAGGCCTTGGTCTCCAGCCCGGGCCGGCGGTCCAGGAGCCGGGCGGCGACGAGTTCCGCCGCCGCGCCCGCGGCCGCGAGGCGTCGGGCGGGGGCCGCCTCGGCCACCGGAGCGAGCAGCAGGCCGAGGCCCGCGCCGCTCGCGGCGGCGGATCCGGTGAACACGAAGGGCAGTTCGCGGTGGGCTTCGTGCCAGGCCGGCACAGCCGTCTGGGAGAGCAGCACCGCCGTGTAGGAGGCGAGTCCGGGCGCGAAGGCCGCGGCCCACAGCCCGCCCACCCGGCCCGCCCGGTGCAGCAGACGGCCGGGTCGGGTGGCGCGCCAGGGGGCGGGCAGCAGCTCGGCCGCGGCGGCCAGGCCGCTGCCGGGTCCGTAGGCGACGAGGATCCAGGTGCCGACGGACATGGGCGACGTCGGCTTCGCCACCCGCAGCATGTGGTGGAAGCGTTCGGGGCGGCCCAGGTCGGCGACGAGCAGGTAGGTGCTGGCGAGCAGGGCGCCGAAGCCGCCCAGGCGGCCGGTGCGGCACAGGGCCGGACGGCCGGTCAGGTCGGCGCCGGCCGCCAGCAGGGCCGCGCCCGCCGCCAGACCGCCGGTGAACAGGTAGGCGGGAACCTTCCACTCCCACACCGGCGGTTTCAGCACGGGCCGGCCGTAGTAGGAGCGGAACCCGTCCGCCGGGGCGGCCGTCTCCTCGCGGTGGCCGCCGCGGCGGCGGCCCGAGGCGAAGGTGCCCGCGCGGACGTCGGCGGCGCCCGCGTCGCTGCGCGGCTCGCGCGGCAGTCCGTCGTCGTCGCTCACCGGCGGCCTCCCTCACCCGACTTGACGAAGACGGCGACGGTGGCCGCCAGCAGGGCCGAGGCGGCCGCGCCGGCGTACCTCCACATGGCCGGCAGGTCGCGGGTGGGGACCACGGGATCCGGTGGCAGCCCGTAGACCTCGGGGTCGTCGAGCAGCAGGAAGAACGCGCCGTCGCCGCCCACCCCGTCGTCGGGGTCGCGGCCGTACAGGCGCGCCTCCGCCACGCCCGCCTCGTGCAGCTGCTCCAGCCGCCGGTCGGCCCGTTCGCGCAGCTCGTCGAGCGGGCCGAACTGGATGGAGTCGGTGGGACAGGCCTTGGCGCAGGCCGGTTCCAGACCGCCGCGCAGGCGGTCGTAGCACAGGGTGCACTTCCAGGCGCGGCCGTCGTCGGCCCGCCGGTCGATGACGCCGTAGGGGCAGCCGGAGACGCAGTAGCCGCAGCCGTTGCAGATGTCGGGCTGCACCACGACGCTGCCGAACTCGGTGCGGAACAGCGCGCCGGTGGGGCAGACGTCGAGGCAGCCGGCGTGGGTGCAGTGCTTGCACACGTCGGACGCCATCAGCCAGCGGAAGTCGGTGCGGCTCCCGGCGTCGCCGGCGGCGCCGGGCAGGTCGAAGGAGGGGAAGCCCAGGTCCACCGGTCCGGTGCCGAGTTCGCCGCCGCCGCGGGGCGCCTCGCGCAGGGCGTCCGCGGTCACCTCGGCCGTGTGCCCGGTGGCGGAGGGGCCGGTGGGCAGGCCGGTCAGGCCCGGATCCTGCCGGCCCAGGGGCCGCTCCTGCTCCACGAAGGCGACGTGCCGCCACGAACTGGCGCCGAGCATGCCGGTGTTGTCGAAGGACATGCCCAGCAGGTCCAGGCCGTCCTCGGGGACGTCGTTCCACTCCTTGCAGGCCACCTCGCACGCCTTGCAGCCGATGCACACGGAGGTGTCGGTGAAGAAGCCGACGCGTGGCGGGTGTTCGCGGTGGCCGGCGTCGGCGGCGGGGTCCTGAAGGGGCCCGTACAGGCTGTGCTCGTCGGTCATGGGGAGTCCTCCGGCCGGTCCGGTTCGGTGTGGGCCGGCCCGTGGCCGGCGCCGTCGCCCGCCGTCATGACGCGGGTGCCGGTGAGCGGGGTGATCCCGGCCCGGCGGCGGTAGTCCTGGACGTACTCCAGCAGGGCCGGTCCCCGCGGCCGCCGTCCGGGCCGGATGTCGCAGGTCAGCACCTTGCTCTCCTGGATCAGCACGTTGGGCTCGGCCACCACCCCGATGAGGTCGTTGACGACGTCACCGCTGCTGAGCCCGGTGTGGCCCCAGTGGTACGGCATCCAGACCTGGTGGACGGTGCGGCCCTCGACGCGCAGCGGCGCCAGCCGGTCGGTGACGACGACGCGGGCCTCCACCGCGGTCCGGCTGGTGACGACGTGCGCCCAGTCCAGGTGGCGCAGCCCGCGCTCGGCCGCCAGTTCCGGCGACACCTCCACGAACAGCTCCGGCTGCAGCTCCGCCAGGTACGGCAGCTGACGGCTCATGCCGCCCGCGGTGTGGTGCTCGGTGAGCCGCGCCGCCGTGAAGACGAAGGGGAACACCTCGCTGTGCGCCTCGGGCGGGGCCGGGTTGGAGGGGTTGTCGCGGCGGCCGTAGACCTTGCGCGTCGGGTTGGCCTGCTGGCCGTACAGGGGGTTGCGCACGGGGGACTCGTGCGGCTCGTAGTGGGTGGGCAGCGGGCCGTCCGTCAGGCCGGCCGAGGCGAACAGCCACGCCTTGCCGTCGGCCATCATGATGAACGCGTCGTCGCCGCCGAGCGCCTCGGGGCCGGAGGCGCCCTCGGGGGGCCGGTAGTCCGGCGGCTTGTGCCGCTCGAAGTCGGGGACGTCGTGGCCGGTCCACTCGCCGCGCTCCTCGTCCCACCACACGAGGGCCTTGCGCTCGCTCCAGGGCCGCCCCTGCGGGTCGGCCGAGGCCCGGTTGTACAGCACGCGCCGGTTCAGCGGCCAGGTCCAGCCCCATTCGGCCTCGTACGGGCCCTGCTCGAAGCGGGACTTGCGGCGCCGGGCCTGGTTGACCTCGTCGGCGTACACCCCGCTGTAGATCCAGCAGCCGCAGGCGGTGCTGCCGTCGGCCTTCAGGTCGGCGTAGCCGCCGACGGTGCGTCCGGTGGTCAGGTCGATGCCGTTGATGCGGCGCAGGACGTCCGCCGCGGACGGCTCGTCGCCCTCGGTCGCGTAGTCCCAGGCGAGGTCGAGCACGGGCCGGTCGCGCTCGTCGGTGGAGCCGGCCAGCCGCTCCTTCACCAGCCGGCCCAGGTGGTAGAAGAACCACAGCTCGGAGCGCTGGTCGCCGCTCGGTTCGACGGCCTGGTCCCGCCACTGCAGCATGCGCTGGGTCTGGGTGAAGGTGCCGGACTTCTCCACGTGCGAGGCAGCGGGGAAGAAGAACACCTCCGTGCGGCAGCGCTCGGGGACGATCTCCCCGGTCTCGACCTCGGGGGCGTCCTTCCAGAAGGTGGCGCTCTCGATCATGTTCAGGTCGCGGACGACGAGCCAGTCCAGGTTGGCCATGCCCAGGCGCTGCAGGCGGCCGTGCGCGGAGCCGACGGCGGGGTTCTGGCCGAGCAGGAAGTAGCCGAAGACCTTCCCGTCGACCATGTCCATCGCGGTGCGGTAGGTGCCGTGGTCGCCGTCGATGCGGGGCAGGTGGCCGAAGCAGTAGTCGTTCTCGGCGGTGGCCGCCTCGCCCCAGTACTCCTTCAGCAGCGAGACCGTGTAGGCGTCGGCGTTGCCCCAGAATCCCTTCTGGCCGGGGCGGCGGATGCCGTCCAGGTAGGCGGTCAGGTCCTGGTGGGTGACGTCCGGCATCGGCAGGTAGCCGGGCAGCAGGTTGAACAGGGTCGGGATGTCCGTCGAACCCTGGATGGAGGCGTGCCCGCGCAGCGCGTAGATGCCGCCGCCGGGGCGGCCGATGTTGCCCAGCAGCAGCTGGATGATCGAACCGGCGCGGATGTACTGGGCGCCGGTGGAGTGCTGCGTCCATCCGACGCTGTACACCAGGGCCGTGGTGCGCTCGCGGCCGGAGTTGTCCGTCCAGGCCCGGCACACCTCCAGGAACGCGTCCTGGGGGACTCCGCAGATCCGCTCGACCATCTCGGGGGTGTAGCGGGCGAAGTGCCGCTTGAGCACCTGGTACACGCACCGCGGGTGCTCCAGCGTCGGGTCGGCGGCGATCTCGCCGGCGCCTCCCTCGACGACCGGGCCGCCGGCGCCGTGCTGGTAGGGGGCGGCCTGTTCCTTGGCGCGGTGGCCCGGTCCCTCCTGCGCCCCGACGCTCTCGTAGGCCCAGCTGGAGGGGTCGTAGGAGGCGGTGTGCGGGTCGTAGCCGCTGAACAGGCCGTCGAGGTCCTCGGTGTCCCGGTAGTCCTCGCTCAGCAGGAACGGCGCGTTGGTGTACGCCTCCACGTACTCCCGGAAGTCCAGGCCGTGGGAGAGGATGTGGTTGATCACCCCGCCCAGGAAGGCGATGTCGGTGCCGGCCCGCAGCGGGACGTACCGGTCGGCGAGCGCGCTGGTGCGGGTGAACCGCGGGTCGATGTGGATGACCTTCGCACCGCGCGCCTTGGCCTCCATCACCCACTGGAACCCGACCGGATGGGCCTCGGCCATGTTCGAGCCCATGATGACGACGCAGTCGGCGTTGACCAGGTCCTGCTGGTAGTCGGTGGCGCCGCCGCGGCCGAACGAGGCTCCCAGACCGGGAACCGTGGCGGAGTGTCAAATACGCGCCTGGTTCTCGATCTGGATCGCGCCGAGCGCGGTGAACAACTTCTTGATCAGGTAGTTCTCCTCGTTGTCCAGCGTCGCGCCGCCCAGGCCGGCGAAGCCCAGGGTGCGCCGCAGCGGGCGCCCTGCCTCGTCGGTGTCCTGCCAGCCCCGGCGCCGGGCGTCCAGCACCCGGTCGGCCACCATGTCCATGGCCACGTCGAGGTCCAGGTCCTGCCACTCGGTGGCGTACGGCGGCCGGTAGCGCACCTTCCGCTCGCGCTGGGGACCGGTGACGAGCTGCTTGCTGGCGGAGCCCTTCGGGCACAGCCGGCCGCGCGAGATCGGACTGTCCGGGTTGCCCTCGATCTGGATGACGCGCTCGTCCTTGACGTAGACGCGCTGCGCGCAGCCCACCGCGCAGTAGGGGCAGACCGAGTCCGCCACCCGGTCCGCGCCGGCCGTCCGGGGTTCCAGACCGGCGGAGCGCCGGGACTGGGCCGCCTTGCCGCGGCCGAGCCGGTCGGCTCCCGTGAGCTGCCGGTACACCGGCCACCCGCCGATCCACCGTTCCACGCCCATACGCCCGCTCCCTCGTACGGCGGTGCACCTTTCTCCGAAGGCTACGCGCGCGGGGGCCGCCCGCAAGTGGGCGGTGGCAGGTGGGCGGTGGCGCCGCGCGCCGCGACCGGCCCGCGGGGTCCGCGCGGTTCCCCGCACCGGCTCCGGGGTTCGAGCGGCGCGCCCGCGCCGGGCTCAGCGCAGGACGACGGAGGCCGGTCCGCGCGGCACCAGTTCGCCGACCACCGGCGCTCCCGGCACCTCCCCCGCCACCAGCAGCCCGCCCGAGGTCTGGGCGTCGGCCAGGAGGAGCCGGGTGTCGGCGTCGGTGCCGCCGAAGTCGGTGAACGGCGCGACCCACTCCAGGTTCCGCCGGGTGCCGCCGCTGACGTATCCGTCCCGCACCGCCTCCCGGGCCCCGTCGAGGAAGGGCACGGCGGCGGTGTCGACCACGGCGGTCACCTCCGAGGCCCGTGCCAGCTTGTGCAGGTGGCCGAGGAAGCCGAAGCCGGTGACGTCGGTGGCGCACCTCGCCCCGGCCGCCAGGGCCGCGGCCGACGCGTCCCGGTTGAGCGCGACCATGGTGGCCACCGCCTGTTCGAACCGTTCACCGGTGGCCTTGTGCCGGTTGTTGAGCACGCCGAGGCCGAGGGGCTTGGTGAGCGACAGGGGCAGGCCCGGCCGGCCGGCGTCGTTGCGCAGCAGCCGTCCGGGGTCCGCCAGGCCGGTGACGGCCATGCCGTACTTGGGTTCCGGATCGTCCACGCTGTGTCCGCCGCCCACGTGGCAGCCGGCCTGCGCGGCGACGTCCAGCCCGCCGCGCAGCACCTCGCGCGCGAGGTCGAACGGCAGCACGTCGCGGGGCCAGGCCAGGAGGTTGACGGCGAGGACCGGGCGGCCGCCCATGGCGTACACGTCGGACAGGGCGTTGGCCGCGGCGATGCGGCCCCAGTCGTAGGGGTCGTCGACGACGGGCGTGAAGAAGTCGGCTGTGCAGACCACCGCCCGGGCCGGGGCGGCGTCCCGCGCGGGCAGGGTGACCACGGCCGCGTCGTCGCCGGTGGCCAGGCCGACCAGGAGCGGGGTGTCGCTCGCGGCCGGCAGGGGCCTCGCCAGTCCGTCGAGCACCTCCTCCAGCTCGCCGGGCGGGATCTTGCAGGCGCAGCCGCCGCCGTGGGCGAACCGGGTGAGGCGTACCGGGGTTTCACGCGGGGACGTCATGCCTGGTCTCCTTGATCGACGTGGGGGGTGTGGCACGGGGCGTCGGCGGGCGGCACCGGTGAGCGCGCCGTGTCCCGGGTCCGGGCCGCCGACGCGCGGTGGCCGCGGACGGTCCGGGCGTGCCGGCGGCCGTCCGGTAGCCTGGGCGGGCGAGGGAGGCGTGTGGGTGCCTGGTGGCCCTCCCGGTCTTCAAAACCGAGGTGCCCGAGGATCTCGGGCAGGCGGGTTCGATTCCCGTCCGCCTCCGCCGTCCCCGCCGGTCCGGCAGCGCCGGTGCCGGTCGTCCACGCGCTCGGTGTAGCCGCGGGCGTCCAGCAGCTCCAGCAGCGGCACGGCCACCCGGCGCGTGGTGTCCAGGGCCTGGCGGGCCTCGCTCAGCGTGAACGGCTGCGGGATCCCGCGTAGTACGTCGGCGGCCCGGGCGTCCGCCTCCGGCAGCAGCACGATGCCGTCGCCGACCCGCAGCAGCGCGCCCGCCGCGACCGCGGCGGCCAGTGCCTTGCGGGTGAGGCCCAGTTCGGCCAGGCGGTCGGCGTCCGGGGCGCGGAACGGTGCCCGGGCCAGCTCCCGCCGCACGGCGTCGACGGCGGCCCGGACGGGCGGCGGGAGAGCCGGTCCCCTGCTCCCGGGGCGGTACAACCGTCCCTGGCCGCGGCGCAGTTCCTTCTCCCCCGGGGTTTCGGCGAGCGCGTCGACCAGGGCCCGGTCGGGCAGGCCGAGCAGCCGCCGGGCCGCCTCCGTGGGCAGTCCGGGGTCCATCGGGTGCCGGGCCACGTGCCGTTCGACCTCGGCGGCCAGGCGGGCCCGCAGCGCCGCCCAGTGGTCCGGGTCGGCCAGCCAGTCCCCGGTGACCGGCGGGGCGGGCGCGGGCACGCCCATCGCTTCCAGCAGCGAGCGGCGCACGAGCCCGCGCCGCCGCAGTTCCGCCGTGCCGTCCGGGCGGCCGGTCAGGTCCGCCAGCTCGGCCGCCCTGGCCCGGGCGGCTCCGCGCCGGGCCAGGGCGGGCGGCCGCACGTCCAGTACGGTCACCCCGCACGGCGCGTGCCGCCCGCCCGGTTCCCGCAGGACGGCCCGGTCCCCGACGCGCAGGGGCAGCGCGCGGGACAGGGTCAGCCTCGCCGTGTCCGTGCCGAGCGGCCGTACGGTGACCGGTACCGCGGCGGTGCCGATGTGCAGGGTCACCGTCCGGGGCAGGTCCTCGGCCGGCCTTCCGGCGAGCCGGACGTCGGCCGTTCGGGTGAGCAGCCAGCGGCCGGGGGTCAGCAGCACCCGGCCCCGGCCGAGCAGTCCGTCGGCGGCGGCGCCGTGGACGTTGACCGCCACCCGTGCCACGCCGCCGGCCTCGGACCGGTCCTCGTGCAGGCACTGCAGCCCGCGCACCCGCAGCGCGGTCGTGCCGTCCCCCGCCACCAGCCGGTCACCGACCCGCAGCGTGCCCGCGCCCAGGGTTCCCGTGACGACCGTCCCGTGGCCGCGCACGGTGAAGGCGCGGTCCAGCCACAGCCGTACGTCCGCGTCGGCGTCGGGGACGGGCAGCGACCGGGCCAGCCGGGCCAGCTCCGCGCGCAGTTCACCGAGGCCCGCACCGGTCACGGCGCTCACCGCGACGGACGGGACGGTCCCCAGGGACGTCGCGGCCAGGCGCTCCGCCGCGTCCGCCCGTACGGGTCCGGGGTCCGCCAGATCGCTGCGGGTCACGGCCAGCACGGCGTGCCGTACCCCGAGCGCGTCCAGGATCTCCAGGTGCTCCTGCGACTGCGGCTGCCAGCCCTGGTCGGCGGCCACCACGAACAGCACGGCGGGCACGGGGCCGACGCCGGCCAGCATGGTGGCGACGAACCGTTCGTGGCCGGGCACGTCCACGAACGCGAGGTGCTCCCCGCCGGAGCCGTCGGCGCCGCTCGGGTCCAGCCTGGTCCACACGAATCCCAGGTCCAGGGTCAGTCCCCGGCGCCGTTCCTCCTCGAACCGGTCGGGTTCCATTCCGGTCAGCGCCCGCACCAGCGCGGACTTGCCGTGGTCGACGTGCCCGGCGGTGGCCAGTACCCGCATGCCGCCTACCTCCCGGTCGCCGTGACCGCCCGGACGGCCCCGGCCAGCCGCTCGTCGTCCTCCGCCGGCACCGCCCGCAGGTCGAGCAGGCACCGTCCCGCCTCCAGGCGCCCCACGACGGGGACCGGTCCGGTCCGCAGGGCGGCGGCGTACCGCTCGGGCAGCGACAGCGCGGCGCTGGGCAGCGTCACTCCGGGCGCGCCGCCGCCGCCCACCGTCGCGGCGCTCTCCACGGCCCGGACGTCGACGCCGTCGGCGGCCAGCGCGGCGGCCAGCCGTTCCGCGCGGCACCTCAGACGCCCCGGGTCGGCGGCCAGGGCCTCACCGGTCGGGGTCTCGGGGCCCCGCAGCGTCGCCTCCAGCGCGGCCAGGGTCAGCTTGTCCACCCGCAGGGCGCGGGCGAGCGGGTGCCGGGAGACGACGCGGACCAGGTCCTCGTCCCCGAGGAGGAGCCCGCACTGGGGTCCGCCCAGGAGCTTGTCGCCGCTCGCGGTGACCAGCGACGCCCCCGCCCTCAGCTGGGTGCCGGCGTCGGGCTCCTCGGGCAGCAGCGGATGGGGGCCCAGCAGTCCGGAACCGATGTCCACGACGACCGGGACGCCCAGCGCCGCCAGTTCACCGACGCCGGCGGCCCGGGTGAAGCCGGTGATCAGGAAGTTGGAGGGGTGCACCTTCAGCACGAACGCCGTCTCCGGGCCGATGGCCGCGGCGTAGTCCGCGGCGGTGGTGCGGTTGGTGGTGCCCACCTCGCGCAGCCGGGCGCCGGTGGAGACCAGCAGGTCCGGCAGCCGGAAGCCGTCCCCGATCTCCACCATCTCCCCCCGGCTGATGACGATCTCCCGGCCGGCGGCGAGGGCGGTGGCCGTCAGCACGAGCGCGGCGGCCCCGTTGTTGACGACGTGCGCCGCGGCGGCGGACGGCACCCGGTCGCGGAGGGCGGCCAGGGTGGTGCGGCCCCGGCGGGCCCGCACCCCGGTCCGCAGGTCCAGCTCGACGTCGGTGGGCCCGGCGGCCTCCTGCACCGCCCGCCGGGCCGCCGCCGACAGCGGCGCCCGTCCGAGGTTGGTGTGCAGCACCACGCCGGTGGCGTTGATCACCGGCCGCAGCCCGCCGGCCGTGCGCGGCAGCAGGGCGACCGCGGTGTCGGCCACGCCGTCGGGCGGGACGGTCCCCGCGCGGGCCCGCTCCTGCGCCTGCCGGACGGCGGACTTCACCACCCCGGCCCCCAGCCGGCCGGCCGCCTCCACCAGGCGGGGATCGCGCAGCACGGCGTCGGTGCGGGGAACGCGGCGCCGGCCGTCCGGCCCCGGCGGCGTGTCCCTCCCCCCGGCGGGTCCGGCCGCGCCGGGTGCGCGGTCCCCGGCCCTCACCCCGCTCCGTTCGGTCGTGTCCCGCTGGTCCACGCGTCCCTCCGTCCACGCCGCGCCCGGCTCGTCGCCGTCCGGTGGACTCCCATCGTCTCCCAATGCCGCCGGCCGGTGGCGGGACACGCCGGGACACCGCCGTCGACCGGCCCGCGGACGACGGCCGCGGGCAGCGGCCCGCCGGGCGCGTCCCGCGTTCCCCCTCCCCCGTGTCCCTTCCACCCCGCGGCCCCGCCTCCGGCGGCGGGATCAGCGGTTCCGCGGTCCGCCGCAGCCCGGGGGGGTGCGTCCGGGGTGTCGGCGGCGGGGGGCTCATTCCGTTCGTCGCCCCGGTGGCCGGGCGGTGACCGGGCGGCCGCTTCGCGCTGTGCGGCGCACCGCCGCGGGGGGTCCGCGGCGGCCGGGTGCCGCGGACCCCTCGCAGCGGTCCAGGTGGGCCACGACGACCAGGTGGGGGAAGGTGAGCGCGGCCAGCAGGGCCACTCCGCGGGCGGCCGTCCGGCCGTCCGCCGGGAACGCGTGGGGCAGGGCGGTGAGCGCGGCGAGGGCGGCAAGGGCGACGACGGTGGGGACGGCCGCCTGGCGGCCGAACCTGCGCAGCACCGCCGCGGTGCGCCCGGCCCGCAGTGCCGGGATGTTGGCGGGGTCGGCCAGGACCAGCCGGGCGATGTGCCGTACCGAGTGCCAGGCACCGAAGTAGGCACCGAACGCCACCAGGGGCGGCACCACGGTGAACAGCGCGGTGAGCAGCAGCAGTTCGGCGGCCTGCCGGTGCCGCCCGCCGCGCAGCGCCGTCACGCAGCCGGCCGTCACGGCCGCTCCGGCCAGCGCCGCGGCGGCCGGCCGCGCCGGCGCGGCCAGCAGCCAGTCGAGGCCGGGGGCGAGCTGCCGTACCACCGGGCGCACCTGCTCGGGCCACCGCACCAGGGGCAGTACGGTGGTGACCGCTCCGTGGGCGAGGGCGTGCGCCGTCCGCCGGGCCGGGCCCGCCGGGCCGTCGCGCAGGGCGCAGAACCGGGCGTCGCCGTAGCCGAAGTGCAGCGCGGAGACGGCCAGGAAGACGCCGAACACGCAGGCCGGGGCGGCCAGGGCGGCAGCGGGGACGGCCACGGCCGCCGCGGCGTAGCCGAGCGGGACGACGCCCCGGCGCCCGGCCGCGGACCGGGGGCGGCGCCGGAACCAGCCGGGCACCAGGTGGTCGACGGCGCCGTGCGGCAGGCCGGCCACCAGGCCGATCAGGAAGACCGCGACCGGCCAGCGCCGCCATGCCTCCGGCGCCACCAGGCCGACGGCGAGCACGGCCGCCACCGCGCCGGCGGAGATCCGGCCGGCCGGCGCCAGGACGCGGGCCGCCGGCGCCGGGGGCGGCCGCCGGGGGTCACCGGTCCCGGCCGGTGCCATCGCGGCCGTGGTCGCCGTGGCCGCCGCCCCCGCTGCCGTCGCGCACCGGCGGCGGGGCGGGGCGGGCGCCGTGCCCGGCCAGCGACGCCGCCACCGGGGGCCAGGCGTCGGCCCGCTTGACGTGCGAGATCCACACCTCCTCCGGGTGGGTCCCGGTGCCGGCCCGGAGGTCGTCGGCGGTGCGCACCTTGGCCACCTTGTGGATCAGCACCCCGAACCAGACCTTGGCGGCGACATCGGCCGCGCAGAAGCCGAGCTGGGTGACCAGAGCCCAGCCCACCAGGTCGGAGTCGGGGTCGACGGACTGCTGGATCAGGTAGATCAGCGGGTAGACGCCGAAGGAGCTGAACAGCAGGACGGTCGCCCGTTTCAGGCCGGTGTACGCCTCCGGCGACAGCTCGTCGCGGCCGGCCAGCACCGCGTGGCCCAGCACCGCGTACAGCACGAGGAAGAACACCGTGCTGATCGCGGCCCACACCACCAGCCACAGCACCCGGTTGCCGTTGTCGAGCACCTGGGCGCCGAGGAAGCCGGTGAGGATCATCAGGAAGGACGCCGACACGGCGGTGCCGCGCAGCACGGACATCCGCCGCCCGGCGACGGCGCACACGGCGAGCAGTTCCACGGCGAGCAGCGGCACCGTGACCGACCAGTCCGCGTACCGCATCCCGCCGTCGAACTCGGTGTCGGCCACCGGCACGTACCGCTCCTCCCGCAGGGTGAAGGAGGTCTTCCAGCTGACGAAGAGCTCCACGTAGGCGAGGAAGGCCACCAGTTGGAGCAGGGCGCTGGCGTCGCTCGCCGCCCGGTAGCGCGGGGCCGTCTCGCTCCGGGTGACGAACGCGTGCAGGGAGCCCGCCAGCAACGCCAGGCCGGTCGCCATCAGGGCGTACAGCACCATGCGGTACTCGCCCTCGGTGTAGGTCAGCAGGCCCGAGAACTCGCCTCGCACCGGGGGCGCCGCCGGTGCGGGCGCGCCGCTTGATTCCGCGGCGCCGGAGCCGGCGCCTGTTGCCGGTGCGAGCAGCATGACCGTCCCTGAGGCCGAGGCGGCCGGGCGGGCCGGCGAAGCCGCCGGTCCGCCCGGTGCGCGTGCGCAGGCCGGACCGGCCGGCCGGCGCACGCGCTCGGATACGCGACCACGCTAAGGAGACGGCCGGGCGGGCGGCGACCGGAGCGGGTCCGCCGGAGCGACGTCCCGGCCTGCGGACGGGGCTGCCGGCCGGGAGGGGCCGAGCCCGTGACGGGAGCAGGTTCCGGTTCGGCGCCGCGGCGGGGGGCTCACTCCGGCCAGGGACGGGCATGGGCGCTGGCCGCGCCGATCGCCGCCCTCACCGCCCGTTCGACCAGCGAGACACCGTCCTCCATCGACGCGTTGCCGCTGCTGAGGACCGAGACCAGGTACCGGCGTCCGTGCACCGTGACCTGCCCGATGCTGTTGATGACCCACAGCTGGGTCGCGGTCCGCTGCAGCCAGCCGTTCTTGAGGGCCCATCGGGGGGCCGCCGCGGACACCCCCCAGTCCTGGCCCTCCACGATGCCGCCCATCAGCTCGCGGATGTAGGCGCGGGACGCCCGGTTCAGCCCTGCGCGGGCGCGGACGGAGACCGCCGGCACGCGGGCGAACACCGAACGCAGCAGCCGGATCTGGTCCTTCGCGGTGGTCCGGGTCAGGCCCCAGTGGAAGCCCGGGCCCGCCTGTGTCGAGGAGAGCCCCAGGCGCTCGTTCGCCGCGTCGAGGCCCTCGCCCCTGCCGATCGCCCGCCACAGGCGGTTCGCCGCGTCGTTGTCGCTCGTCCTGATCATCGCCTCGGCGGCCTCGCGCTCCTCGGCGGTCAGCTCGCGGCCCTCGTCCTGCGCCTGGAGCAGCAGCGCCGCGAGGATGTCCACCTTGATGATGCTCGCCGTGTCGAACATCGCGTCGCCACGGTAGGACGCGATCTCCCGGTTGGCGCCGTCCAGGTCCAGCACGGCCACCGCGAGCCGGGGGTCGCCGTCCCGCAGGACCGGCCCGAGCGCCCGGGCGAGGGTCGCGCCGGGTTTCTCCGGCGGTGGCGCCGCCAGTACGGCGGCCGGCGCGCTCCCCCGTGCGGGGGGTGTCCGCGTCCCGTCGAGCGTGCCGGTGGAGGAGCAGGCGACGAGCGACGCCACGGCCGCGGTGGCGGCGCAGGCCGTCAGCGCGTGCGGGCGCAGGCCGGCGGAACCGGACCTTGTGAGCGCCTGGTGCGTCCCGCTGAGCTGTTCGTCGGGCATGGCGAGCAGGCCTCGGCATTCCTGTACAGGGAGACGGTAGATCAGAAAATATGACATATCGCCTGGTGATGACCGCCGATGTCGTGCCAGGCGTGTCGCCCCGGGGCGCTCGCGGTCGGCCTTCGGCCCGCCGTCACCCCGCTCCGTCCGGGCCGGCCCCGCACAGGCCGGCCCGGACGGGGCGGGGCCCGGTTTCGCCTCGCCGGCGGCGGGAAACCCGGCACAGCGATCACGGGACCCCGGAACCGCCCGCTGGGCAGTGGGCCGTCGAGTGAAGGATCCGGCGCATGACATCGGATGGGACAACCGGCACGGCCGTGGTGACCGGGGCGTCGTCGGGGATCGGCGTCGAGTACGCCGCGCAGCTGGCCCGGCGGGGCTGGGACCTGGTGCTGATCGCCCGCCGCGCGGAGCGGCTCGCCGCGCTGGCCGCACGGCTGCGCGAGGACACCGGTGCGACGGTGGAGACGGTGGCGGCCGACCTCGCTCGCGCGCCCGACCTCGCCCGGGTGGCCGGACGAGTCGCCGGCGACGACGTCGCGCTGCTGGTGAACAACGCGGGCATCAACGGGTACGGGCCGTTCACCGAGGTCGATCCCGGGCTGCTGGCCAAGGTGCTCGACGTGAACGTCGTGGCCCCCACGGTGCTGACCCGCGCGGCCGTCCCCCACATGGTGGCGCGCGGGCGGGGCGCGGTCGTCAACGTCGCCTCGCTGCTGGCGTTCGCCGGCGCCCTGCCCCCCGGCCCCCTCCCCCACCGGGCCGTCTACGGCGGCACCAAGGGCTACCTGGTGACGTTCACCAGGACCCTGGCCGCCGAGCTGGCCGGCACGCCGGTGCGCGTGCAGGTCGTCTGCCCCGGACTCACCGCCACCGAGTTCCACCTCGGCGCGGGCGACGCTCCGGTGCCCGGCGAGGCGCGGGTCCACGACGAGGGCGGGATGCCCCCGGCCGACGTGGTCACCGCTTCCCTCGCCGCGCTGGAGACCGGGGAGGTGGTGTGCGTGCCGGGCCTGCCGGACGCCGAGGCCGTGGCCCGGCTGGCCGCCGCGGAGCTCGCCCTGCGCGACGGCTCCGGCGCCGCTCTGGCCGACCGCTACCGCGCGGCGGACCACCCCGACGGCTGAGACCGGGCGCGGCGGCCCGCGCGGCCGCCGCCGCGCTGCCCGAGGACGCGCGGCCACCGGCCCCGGGGCGGTGACGGCGCGGCGGCCGAGGGGCAGCGCCGCCGGGCCTCATTCGTCGCTGTCCGCGGGCTCCTGGAATTCGGGCGCGAGCGGGCCGCGGTCCTCCGCGTCCTGCCCGGTGAAGGCGGCGGTGCTCGTGTCGTCGTCGACGGCCCTGCGCACGGAAGCCTCCTCCTCCACGGCGTCGGCGGCCCCCTCGGGCGGGTCCTCGCCCGGCTCCTCGGTGTGCCGCGGCCAGCCGGCGTCGGCGTGGGTGAGCCGGTCGTCGTGCTCGGCGCGCATGCCGGACCCGTGCGCGGGCCTGCGGTCGTCGTGGCCGGTCATGGCCTCTCCCCTGATCGGACCTGATCGAAGCGGAGCCCGGCGGCCCACCGCGGTGGAGCGTCCCCGGGCGGTGACGGGCGTGCGTCCCGGTGCCGGGCCGGCCGCGGCCACGCTGCCGAGCGGCCCGGCGCCGGGACGCACGAGTACCTCCGGGGGCGTCTGCGCAATCCCGTCGGGCCGCGGCACGGTTCCCTTCCCGGCCGAGGAGCCCGTCCCGGCGAGCCCGGAGCCGTCGCGGTCCGCCCGCCCGGGGGCACCGGCGGCCCCGCGCCGGGGACGGGGCCGCCGGTGCCCCCGGGCCGACGACGAACCGGCCGCCTGCGCCCGCCCGTGCGGCCGTGCGCCGTTGAGGACCGGGCCCTCCTGTGGTGTCGTACGGTTCTCGGACGCGGCCGGGCGGGCGGCCGCGCGGCGCACTCGACCGCGGCCGGACCGCGCGGGCATGGGGGGGATCGCTGATGGGGGCGGACGCGTTAGCTGAGTGGGGGGCCGCGGCGGCGTCGCAGGTGACGCTGGAGGGCCTGCTGTCGGTGGTGGGCGCGGGGTCGCTGGAGCTGCACATGGCGCCGGGCGGCCTCGGGGCGCCCGTCACCGGTGTCACCCTGCTGGACCCGCTGGAGCCCGGCTTCCGGCCGCGGGAGCTCCTCCTCGCGGTCGGGGTCGACGCGCGGTCGGCCCACGCCGTGGACGTTCTGCGGCGGGCGGGCGAGGAGGGCGCCACCGGAGTGGTCTTCGGTCCGGTCACCGCGGGGGGACCGGCTCCCGCCCTGCGCAGGGCGGCCGAGGAGGCCGGTACGGCGGTGCTGTTCCGCACGTCCTGGTGCACCTGGGGCCAGTTGGTGGGCGTACTGCGGGCGGGGCTGGCCTCGGCGGGGCTCCCGCCCGGCCTGTCCACGCAGGCCGTGGCCCTCGGCGACCTCAACGGGCTGGCCGACGCGGTGGCCGCCCTGGTGGGGGGCGCGGTGACGATCGAGGACATGGAGTCCCGGGTGCTCGCCTACTCCTCCACCGACACCGAGGAGGACGTCGACGAGCTGCGCCGGCTGACCATCCTCGGCCGCCGCGTGCCGCCGTGGCGCGTCGCCGCGATGCGGGAGGCCGGGTTCTTCCGGGCGCTGTGGGGAACAGGTGACGTGCTGTACCGGCCGGCGCACGGGGCGGACCCCGAGCGCCTGGTGGGGGCCGTGCGGGCGGGCGGCGAGGTGCTGGGCTCCATCTGGGTGGCGGCGGTCGCGGGGCGCTCCCTCGCCCCGAACGCCTCCGAGGCCCTGCGCGCGGCGACCCGGGCGGCCGCCCCCACCTGCTGCACCACCGTACGCGCGGCGCGGACACCCGCCTCGTGGAGGACGCGGCGCGTGCGGTGCTGGAAGGACGCGGCTCCGCCGGGGTGCTGGCCGAGCGGGCCTCGCTGCCGGAGACCGGGAACAGCGCCGTCCTCGCCGTGCACGCCGGGATCGACCAGGCGGACGACGCGGCGTCACGGCTGCACGGCCTGCTCGCGCTGCACTGCTCCGCGCACGGCCGCCGGGCCGTCGCCGTGTGGGCCGGCGGGACGGTGCTGGTGGTGCTGGGCGCGCTGGACCACGACCCGCGGCGGGCCGACGCCCAGGTGGCGGAGCTGGGGACGTCGCTGGCGGAGCGGTTGCCGGCCGCGCTGGGCACGACGGTGCGGGTCGGCCTGGGCGACGTGGTCGCGGGCCTGGCGGACCTGCCCGGGTCCCGCCGGTCGGCCGAGCTGGCCCTCGACGCGCTGACGGCGGCCGGGGGGCCACGCCTCGTCGCCCGGACCGAGGACGTCGCGGAGACGATCGGCCTCATGCGGGTCATGGACGCGTTGCGGGAGGTGCACCTGCCGCAGGGGACCCCCGTGGCGCGGCTGGCGGCGTTCGACGCGGAGCACAGCGGGAGCTGCCTGCTGGAGACGTTGCGGGTGTACCTCGACCACTTCGGGGACGTGACCGCCGCCTCCCGCGCCCTGTGCGTGCACCCCAACAGCCTGCGGTACCGGATCCGCCGCATCGTCCAGGTCTCGGGAATCGACCTCGGCAGCCCCGACGCCCGGCTGCTCGCCCAGATCCAGCTGCGGTTGCGCGACCGCGGCGCCGGTCGCTGACCGGCGCCGCCGGACCGGCCGGCGCGCGGCCCGCGCTCCGGCGCGTTCGGCCGTCGGCACCATGCCACGGCCCGTTCCTCGTGGCCCCGCACAACGGCGGTGCCCTCCGCCCCGGGCACTGCCCGCGGCCGGCGGTCCCCGCGGCCGCGCCTTTGAAGTCTCCACGAAGACGTCCCCGGAGGGGAGCGGGCAGCCTGGGACTCCGCCCGGGCTCGCCGGGCGTCCGGCGCACCGACCGTGGAGGAACACCCGTGACCGACCTCACCGACGCCACCGAACGGCGTGAACACATCCTGCGAGCAGCCGTACGGCAGGGGCTGCTGGACCCCGAACGGTCCCTGCTGGCCGGGTTCGTCGACCTCGACGGCGTCGCCCGGACGGTGGGCGCCCTGCGCGCGGCGTTCCCGGGCTCGCTCTCCGTCCTGCACGCCTTCGCGGCGAAGGCGAACAGCCTGGTACCCGTGCTGGCGGAGCTGAGGGAGCACGGCATGGGCTGCGAGGTGGCGACGGGCGGCGAGCTGGCCCGGGCGCTCGCGGCGGGCTTCCCGCCGGAGAGGATCGTCTTCGACTCGCCGGCCAAGACCCGCGCGGAACTGGAGTGGGCCCTCGAACTGGGCGTCGCGATCAACGCGGACAACTTCCAGGAACTGGACCGGATCGACTCGATCCTCGCCGGGCGCGACCCCGCCTCGCGGATCGGCGTACGCGTCAACCCCCAGGTGGGCGGGGGAACGATCGCGGCGATGAGCACCGCCACGCGGACCTCGAAGTTCGGCATCCCCCTGTCGGACCCGGACAGCCGCCGGGAGGTGCTGCGGGCGTTCCGCGACCGCCCCTGGCTGACCTGGGTGCACACGCACGCCGGGTCGCAAGGGTGCCCGCTGGACCTCATGGCCCGGGGGGTCGCGGAGGCCGTCTCCTTCGCGGACGAGGTCAACCGCGCCCTGGGACGGCGCCAGGTGACCGGGATCGACATCGGTGGCGGCCTGCCCGTCAACTTCGCCGACGACGAGGTCACCCCCGGCTTCGGCACCTACGTCGACCTGCTTCGCGAGCACGCGCCCGACCTGTTCTCCGGCAGGTACGGGATCGTCACCGAGTTCGGGCGGGCGGTCCTGGCCAAGAACGGCTTCACCGCCGCCTACGTCGAGTACACCAAGACCGCGGGCGGCCGGCCGATCGCCCTCACCCACGCCGGTGTCCAGGTCGCCACCCGGACGGTGTTCGCCCCCGAGGCCTGGCCGCTGCGGATCACCGCGCACGCCCCGGACGGCGGGGCGAAGCACGGCAGCCCCGTCCGGCAGGACATCGCCGGCCCCGCCTGCTTCGCCGGCGACCTGCTGGCGCGGGACCGGGCGCTGCCGCTGCTGGAGCCGGGCGACCTCGTCGTGCTCCCGGACACCGGCGCCTACTACTTCTCGACGCCGTTCCACTACAACAGCCTGCCGGAGCCGGCCGTGTACGGCGTCCGGGTCGACGGGGACGGCCGGGTCGCCTTCACGCTCGTCCGGCCCGCCCAGGACCCCTACGAGCTGACGGCCCCGGACGGGCGGACCGTGCTCGCCCACCGGCCCGGCGGCCTCGTACGCCACTGACCGTCGTCCACGCGAGGAGCACCGAGGTGGGACAGGAGAACCGCACGAGGGGCGAGGGGAACACGCCGCTGCTCAGCCAGCGTGCCGCCGTGGTGTTTCTGCTGGCGGCGCTGGTCGGCGTCGGCGCCGCCGTCCTGGCGGTCCTGGCCGGCAATGTCTGGCCCCTCGCGGTCAGCGTCGGCGGCGGTGCGGGCGCCATGGCGGTCGTGTTCTTCAACCAGATCATCGACTAGGCCGCGCCGGCGCCCGGGCCGACGGCTTCCCCGGCCTGTTCCGCGCGTTCACCGTCCGGGCCGCCGTGCGGGCCTCGGCGACGCGGGGCGCCCCCGCCGGAGCGTTCCTCCGCGCCCTCCCGCCGCACGCCGGTGGGCGGCCGGCCCGGTGTCCGCCGCAGCGCGGGCCGGGCCGGCGCCGCCTGCCGGCCGCCCGGTGCGGGGCGGCGGCCCGCGTCCCCCGCCCCCGCCTGCGGGATCAGCCGCCGCGCGGCGCGGACTCCCGCGGCGAGCCCGCTCCGCCGGGCAGGGGGTCACCGGACCCGCGCGGCGCTCCGTACCAGCGCCAGTCCGTCCGGCGGGGGCGGCCGGGCAGCTCGACGCGGCCGGTGGCCCACAACAGGGCGGACGACGCGTCGCCGGTGACGGGCACGTCCGGGAACAGCCGGGCGAGAACCCGCCGGCTCAGGTCCTGCGGGGGCTCCCACGCGCGCTGGATCCCCCGGGTGATGTCGTGCGTGTGGACGAGGGTCTCGACGACGCCCATGGCGGCGAACCCCTCCGGGTCGGAGGCGCCGAAGACATGCGGGGCCAGCACGGTGGGAGCGGTGTTGTCGACGGCGGTCGCGAGCAGTCCGCCGCAGGCCTCGACGACGGTCAGCAGCCCCTCGGGGCCCGCGGCCCGGTCACCGAAGACGACGTTGGCCGGTCCTCCGGGCCGGTCGCAGGAGATGCGCAGCGGCACGCGCGGGACGCCCATCGGACGCGCGAGCCCGAAGCGCAGCGCGTAGGTGAGCAGGTCGTCCGCGAGGTGTTCCAGGGTCTCCCAGCAGGTCCACTCCAGGTCGCCGGCGCGGGCATCCCACCGGGCGGCCGGGACGCCGGCGAGGGCCTCCACGCAGTGAGCGACGGCCTCCCGCACGTGTTCCCCGCCGACCAGCGCACTTGATTCTCCGGAACGCGACACGGGAGCAGGTTACAAGGCGGCGCCCGCGCCTTCGTTCCCGGGCCGTCGCCGCGTTCGGCGAGGTCACGCGGGGACGGCCGCGCCGGCAGACCGCCGGATACGCCGTGCGGAGCGGGGCGGGGCCGCGGCGGCGGCCGTCCCGGGCGCGCCGGGGTGGCCGGCCGTCCGCTCGTCCGGGTGCGGGCCGCCCGGTTCTCCGTCAGGGTGGGAGGAGCCGTCCGCACGCGGGAGGAGCGCGCGGGGAGAAGGGGTGGAGGCGGTGGCCGACGCGACGAGCGGCGACGAGCGGCGGGAGGCCCCGGCCGCCTTCCGGGAACCGGCCGGCACGACGCCGTTCGCCCGGGGAGACGGCCGGCCGTCGGCGGGTCGCGGCCGGCGGGACGGCACGGGGACGGCGGCGAGCCGGCCGGGCGCGCCCCGGGCCGCGCGATCACCGGAGGCCTGCGCGGGGGGAGGGAAGGGCGGTTCCCCGCATTCGGTCCACGCGCACCTGTGCGAGGTCGACGGCCGCGCCCGCCGCCGCGCGCAACGGCCGCCGGGAGACGGGCGCGGCGCGCGACGGCGTCGCTCGTCGACGGGCCGGGAGGGCTCGGCCCCGTGCCGACGAGGAGCGGACGGGGCGACGGGAACGCGGGCCGTGCGACGCCGACGGCCGTCCGGCGCACGCGCGGCCGACCGGCGGCGATGGCGCCGCGGGCGTGGCCGGGAACACCCCTGGAGGTTCATGATGTTCGAGGCATGCGATATCCGTGAGTGGCGGGATCACGACGTTGTGGACCCGGACGGTCACAAGATCGGTGCACTGGAGTCGGTCTATGTGGACACGGTCACCGACCAGCCCTTCTTCGCCACGGTGACCGTCGGCCTGCCCACCCGCCGCCGGCTGGTGTTCGTCCCCCTCACCGGTGCGACGGTCGGCCCGGGGTATCTGAAGGTCGTCCACGGCAAGGACGTCGTCAAGAAGGCCCCGGCGATCGACGTCGACGGTGAACTGCCCGCCGCCAAGGAGCCGGAGGTCTTCGCCCACTACGAACTGGACTACGCGCCGGGCGCCGGCGGCGAGCGACGTCTCGCCCGCCGTTGACGCACCGTGGCCGCCGGGGGGAGCGGCGCTCCGCTCGCCCCGGCGGCGTGGCGCTGCGCGCCGGCCGCCGGCACGGGGGCCGTTCCGGCGGCCGCGGGCGGCGCCGCCCGCGGCGGCGAAGGCCCGCCGCGCCGACCGGTGCCCGGGCCGGGGCGGACGCGCCCGCCTCGCCCTCCTCCGGGAGAGGCGGCCCCCCGGCCCGGGCGGAGCCGGGGGCGGCCGGGCGGGGTGGGGCCGGTCAGTGGCTGGCTGTGAGCTCGCCGCTGAGGCGGCCGTGCAGACGGGCGCTGGGTTCGTTCAGGCCGGTGATCTCGACCTGCTTGCCGCGCTGGGCGTACTTGGTCCCGACGGCGTCCAGGGCGGCGACGGAGGAGGCGTCCCAGATGTGGGCGGCGGACAGGTCGATGACGACCTTGCCGGGGTCGCCGGCGTAGTCGAACCGGCCGACGAGGTCGTTGGAGGAGGCGAAGAACAGCTCGCCGGTGACCCGGTAGACCACGGTGGTGCCGTCGGGGTCGAGGACGGCGGTGACCTCGGCGAGGTGGGCGACCCGCTTGGCGAAGACGACCATGGCGGTGATCGAGCCGGCCACCACGCCGACGGCGAGGTTGTGGGTGGCGACGACCACCGCGACGGTGACCACCATGACGGTGATCTCACCGGCGGGCATCCGCCTGAGGGTCCTGGGGGCGACGGAGTGCCAGTCGAAGGTCGCGAACGACACCATGACCATGACGGCGACCAGGGCGGCCATGGGGATGTCGGAGACCACGGGTCCGAAGACGATGCACAGCACCATCAGGAACGCCCCGGCGAGGAAGGTCGACAGGCGGGTGCGGGCGCCGGACACCTTCACGTTGATCATGGTCTGGCCGATCATGGCGCAGCCGCCCATGCCGCCGAAGAAGCCGGTGACGATGTTGGCGATGCCCTGTCCGATGGACTCGCGGGTCTTGGAGGAGCGGGTGTCGGTGATGTCGTCGACCAGCTTCGCGGTCATCAGCGACTCCATCAGGCCGACCAGTGCCATCGCGAAGGCGTAGGGGGCGATCGTCGTCAGGGTGTCCAGGGTGAAGGGCACGTCCGGCAGGCCCGGCACCGGCAGCGAGGAGGGCAGGGCGCCCTTGTCGCCGACCGTGGGCACGGCGATCCCGGCCGCGACCGTGACGACGGTGAGGACGACGATCGACACCAGCGGCGCCGGGACCACGGTGGTGACCTTCGGGAAGAGCACCATCAGCGTCAGCCCGGCCGCGATCAGCGGATACACCGGCCAGGGCACACCGGTCATCTCGGGAACCTGCGCCATGAAGATGAGGATGGCGAGCGAGTTGACGAAGCCGACCATCACCGAGCGCGGCACGAACCGCATCAGCTTCGCCACCCCCAGCGCGCCCAGGACGACCTGGAAGACCCCGGCGAGGATGACCGCGGCGACCAGGTGGCCCAGGCCGTGCTCGCGGTTGAGCGGTGCGATCACGAGGGCCACGGCGCCGGTGGCGGCGGAGATCATCGCGCGCCGGCCGCCGACGACGGCGATGGTGACGGCCATGGTGAAGGAGGCGAACAGCCCGATCGCCGGGTCGACCCCGGCGATGATCGAGAACGAGATCGCCTCGGGGATCAGCGCGAGCGCGACGACGAGACCGGCGAGGACCTCGGTGCGCCACACCTTCGGATCACGCAGCCAGTCGGGCCTGAGAGCGCGGAGCCGCGTGGCGGGGGACGGTACGGAAGAGGACAAGGAAGCAGCTACCTGTCGTGCTCGGGCACGCCCCGGGGCGGGGCGGGGCGCGCGGAAGACGGTGCGGGAGGCCGGGTCGGCGTCCCGCGATCGACCGCTGAGGGGCCGGAAGTCGAGGACGGAGCCGAGGGGCGCGAGCGGGTGCGCGTCGGAGCTCCGGTCAGGGGCGGGGGGTCACGGCGGACAGGCGGCGGCGCCGGGCACCACGGACTCGCGCACGCGTCTCTCCTGCACCACTCGGATTCATCGCCGGGGGCGGCGTCGGCCCCGACACGGCAGCGGTGGGGCCAGGACGCCCGCACCACGCGCGGAGGGGAACGGCGCTCGAGGTCCGTCCTCCCCCACGACAACTCTACCCTAACGTTAGGGTAGGGATCGGTGGACCGGACGGAGCGCAGCGCCGTCGACAGCGAGAGGGCCAGGTCGGGGACGTGAACAGCAAGCACATGCAGATCGGTGAGGTCGCCGCGCGGACCGAGCTGTCCCTGCGCACCATCCGGCACTACGAGGAGACCGGCCTCGTCGTCCCCTCGGCGCGCTCGCAGGGCGGCTTCCGTCTCTACACCGAGGCCGATGTCGCCCGCCTGATGGTCATCCGCCGCATGAAGCCGCTCGGCTTCACCCTGGACGAGATGCGCTCCCTGCTGGAGGCCACCGACCGCCTGGACGCCGGCGAGGAACTGCCGTCCAAGGAGCGGGAGGAGCTGCTGGACCAGGTGCGCGGCTACGAGGAGGCCGCGCGGCAGCGGGTGGCCGACCTGCGCACCCGGCTGGCCCGGGCCGAGGAGTTCGCGGCCACGCTGCGCGAACGCCTGGTGCGGAACGTCGCGCCGACGAAGGCCCCCTAGCCGGGACCGGGTGCCCCGGGCGCCGGCCGATCGCCCGGCACGCGCGGCCCGGGCGCCGGGCGTTCGCAGCCGCGTTCGAGGAGCCGGCCGGGCGCCCCGGGGCGGCCGTGACCGTACCGGGGCGCGAGCGGCGGAGGGGTCCGTCGCCGGCCGGGAGACCGCGGGCGCCGGCCTCCCGGCCGCCTGTGCCCGTGGCGACGCCCCGCCCGGTACGGCCGGGCGGGGCGTCGCACGCGGGCGCGTGCCGGGTTCAGTCGGCGGTCGTGGCCGCTTCGGCGTCCGCCCCGGCCGCCGGGCCGGATTCCTCGGCGAGGCGTTCCATGCCGCTGGTGGTCTTCAGCGGCTTCTCCTTGAGGAACACGACGGTGATCAGCGCCAGCAGGGCGCAGGGGGTGGCGATGAGGAACAGGTCGGCGGTGGCGACGCCGTAGGCGTGCTCGACGATGCCCCGTACCGGCTCGGGCAGGGTGCTCACGTCCGGGACGCCGGCCTCGCCGCCGCCCGAGCCCTGGCCCGTGATGCCCGCCGCCTTCAGGCCCTCGGTCATCTCGGCGGTGACGCGGTTGGCCAGGATCGCGCCGAGGACGCTGGTGCCGATGGTGCCGCCCATGCTGCGGAAGAAGGACAGGACGGAGGTCGCGGCGCCCAGCTCACTGGCGGGCACGTCGTTCTGGGCGGCCAGCACCAGGTTCTGCATCAGCATGCCGACGCCGATGCCGAGTACCGCCATGTAGAGGCTGAGCAGGGCGAAGGAGGTGTCCGCGCCGATGGTGGAGAGCAGGCCGAGTCCGACGGTCATGATCACCGCGCCCGCCACCAGGTACCGCTTCCAGACGCCGGTCCTGCTGATCATCTGCCCGGCCACGGTGGACGACACCAGCAGGCCCAGGATCATCGGCAGGCTCATCAGACCCGCCATGGTCGGCGACTTGCCCAGGGACACCTGGAAGTACTGCGAGAGGAAGACGGTTCCGCCGAACATGGCGACGCCCACCAGGAGGCTGGCGACGGTGGTGAGCGTCACGGTGCGGTTGCGGAAGATGTCCAGCGGGATGACCGGCTCGGCGGTCCGGGCCTCGACGAGGACGGCGGCGGCCAGCAGCAGGAGCCCGCCGCCCGTGAGCGCGGCGGTCTGCCAGGAGAGCCAGTCGAACTCGTTGCCCGCCAGCGACACCCAGATGAGCAGGGCGCAGACGCCCGCGACGATGAGGAAGGCGCCCAGGAAGTCGATCTTCACCTCGCGCCGGGTCACGGGCAGGTCAAGGGTGCGCTGGAGCAGCACGATGGACAGCAGCGCGAACGGCACGCCGATGAAGAAGCACCAGCGCCAGCCCAGCCAGGAGGTGTCCACCAGCACACCGCCGACCAGCGGGCCGGCCACCGTGCCGACGGCGAACACGGCGCCGAAGACGCCGGCGTACTTGCCGAGCCTGCGGGGCGGGATGATCGCGGCCATCACGACCTGGGCGAGGGCGGTCAGTCCGCCCGCGCCGATGCCCTGGACCACGCGGCTGAAGATCAGCAGTCCGACGCCGTGCGAGAAGCCCGCCAGCAGCGAGCCGATCACGAACATGCCCAGGGACAGCTGGAGCAGCAGCTTCTTGTCGAACAGGTCGGACAGCTTGCCCCACAGCGGAACGGTCGCCGTCATGGCCAGCAGTTCCGCGGTGACGACCCAGGTGTAGGAGGACTGGCTGGCCCCCAGGTCGGTGATGATCGTGGGCAGCGCGTTGGACACCACGGTGCCCGCCAGGATGGCGACGAACATGCCGGCCATCAGGCCCGACATGGCCTGGAGTATCTGCCGGTTGGACATGGAGCTGGGCGGCGCCGCGTCGGGCGCCTGCGTTGCGGTCACGACATCTCTTTCGACGATCGGTGGTCAACGGCTGGTCGGTGCGGGCCCGGGTGGCCGCCGGAGGCGTTCCGGGCCCGACGAGGCGAGGGGGGCGGCAGGATCGGGGACCGCGGGACCGGGGCCGAACCGTCCGGCCCCGGTCCCGCGGGCGATCATCGGGACGGCGCGGGCAGGCCGGCCGCGAGCAGGGCGAACACCTCTCGGAAGACGTCGGCGAAGGCGACCTCGTCCTGCCGGGCGCACCAGTGCTCCACGCCGACCCGGACCGCCGTGCCGGCCACGGCGGCCAGCAGCCGCGCGTACAGGTCGAGCGCGCGGCGCCGCTCGTCCTCGTACGCGCCGTCGCCGTCCGCGGGGGACGGCGCGCGGTCGCGGGCGGCGGGGCCGGACTCGATCCGCCGGACGATCACCTCGGCGAGGCCCGCCTCGTCGGCCATGTGGGCGCCCAGGCTGCGCACCAGCAGGTGCGGGGAGGCGCGCAGCACCTGGGCGTGCAGGCTCCACAGTTCGTGCTGCCGCTCGGCTTGCGCGAGTTCCACGGCGAGCGCCTCGCGCAGCGCCTCCAGGGGCGACAGGGCGGCCGGCGCGTCGAGCAGGGCCCGGCGGACGCGGGCGCCCGCGTCCGCGTCGATGACCACGAACGCGTCGTCCCGCGAGTCGAAGTAGTTGAAGAACGTCCGCACGGACACCCCGGCGGCCGCGCTGATGGCCTCGACGGTGACGTTGTCCGCCCCGTGTTCGGCGGCGAGGCGCACCGCGGCCTCCGCGAGGGCGGCGCGGGTGGCCCGTTTCTTGCGCTCCCGCAGACCGTCGCGCGCCGCGCTGCTCTCCCCCGTCATACGTTGCATGCTATGCAAAAATGCATCCCGTGCAAAATCGTTTCCGGCCGGTTCTCCGCGCGCCGGGGTTCCGGCGACGCCGGGGCCGGCCGTGAACGCCGTCACCCTGCGGGAGATCCCCGCCGTGCGGGATCCGCGCCGCGCTCAGCCGTGCCGCTGCGCCTTCTCCATCGCCGCCACCAGCCGCGTCAGCGCCCGCAGGACCCGCTCCCGGTCCTCCCCAAGGTCCGCGAAGAGCTCGACCTCGGCGGCCAGCTGCCGGGGGAAGAAGCCGTCGATCGCCTCGGCGCCGGCCGGCGTGATCGAGACCAGGACGGAGCGCCGGTCGGCGGGGTTCGGGGTGCGGGAGACGAAGCCGCGCCGCTCCAGCTTGGCCAGCGTCTTGCTGACGCCCGCGCGCGACAGGCCCAGGCGTTCGGCGAGCCCCCGGGCGATCACCGGTCCGGCGGCGTGGCGCAGGGGGATGAGCATGTCGACCTCCGGCGCGGTCAGCGGAGCACCCTCGTAGAGGGGCTCGACCGCCTTGGCCAGGAGTCCGGTGGCGTGCTTGAGGAGCGCCACCAGTTCCATGGGGGAGGTGTCGAGGCCGGGGTGGTGCGCGGACCACTGCGCGCGGACGTCGGCGGGGGAGGACATGCGGCTCGCCTTCTCGCTCCGTGAACCAATTTTGTTAACCAGTGAACTACTGGCTTATCTTTGAACGCATGGTATCCCCGTCACCCTCCTCCGCCGTCGGCGGACAGGCCCCCGGCACCGCACGCCCCGCGCCCCGCGCGGGTTCCGCGACGGCCCTGGTCGCCGTCCTGGCCGCGCTCACGGCGGTCGCCCCGCTCGCGACCGACATGTACGTCCCCGGCTTCCCCGCGATGGGGGACGCGCTGGGCGCGAGCAGTTCGTCGGTGCAGCTCACCATGACCGCCTTCCTGGCCGGCCTGGTCGCCGGACAGCTGCTCATCGGACCGGTCAGCGACGGGCTCGGCCGACGGCGGCTGCTCCTCGCCGGCTCGGCCGGGTTCGCCCTCTTCTCGCTCGTCTGCGCCGTCGCCCCGAACGCCGAAGTGCTGACCGCCGCCCGCTTCCTGCAGGGCGTCGCCGGCGCGGCGGGCATGGTGCTGGCCCGCGCGGTTCTCACCGACCGCTTCCACGGGGCCGAACTCCCCCGCCGCTTCGCCCTGCTCTCCCAGATCATGGGCGTGGCGCCGATCGCCGCGCCGGTGCTCGGCGGGGCGGTCCTGGCCGTGTCCACCTGGCGCGCGGTGTTCGTCGTCCTCGCCGCCCTGGGCGTCCTGCTGCTGCTCGCCGTGGGGAAGGCGGTGCCGGAGTCGCTGCCGCCCGAGCGCCGCCACAGCGGGGGCGTGAAGAGCACCTTCCGTGCGATGGGCGGCCTGCTCGGCCGGCGCGTCTTCATGGGATACGTCCTCGTCGTCGCCTTCGCCGCGGCAGCGCTGTTCGCCTACATCGGCGGCTCCAGCTTCGTCTTCGAGAACCTGCACGGCGTCTCGTCGACGGCCTACTCCCTCATCTTCGCGGCCAACGCCGTCGGCATGCTGATCGCCGGTGCGGTCTTCGCGAAACTGGCCGGGCGCGTGGCGCTGAACACGCTGCTCACCGTCGGCGTGGGCCTCGTCCTGCTGGGCGCGCTGGGACAGGTCCTCGTGGTGCTGGCGGCCGGGGAGGTCCTCGCGGGCACCTGGGCGACGCTCTTCGTCACCACCGCGGGGATCGGCCTGGTCTTCCCGTCGGGCATGACCATCGCCCAGGGCCTCGGCCGCGGCGCGCCGGGGGCGGCCTCCGCCCTGGTCGGCGGCCTGCAGTTCCTGTTCGGCGCCGTCGCCTCACCGCTCGTCGGACTCTTCGGGGAGCACAGCTCCCTGCCGATGGGGCTGATCATGCTGGGTGCGGCGGGCGCCGCGGCCCTCTCCCTCGTCGGCCTGGCACGGCCCTGGCAGCGGCACGGCGAACCGGAGGCACCGGCGGCTTCCGGGACCTGACCGCGGTCGCGCCGGCGCGACGGCCGTGCCCCGGCGGCCGCGGAAGCCCGGCGCAGCAGTTCCTTCGTGGGCACGGCCCCCTGACGGGCGGCCGCCCGGGCCCGTCGGCGCGCAGGAGCGTCGAGGGCGGCGAGGGCGCTGCGGACCGCCGTCCGCGCAGGGCTTCCCCCGGCCGGACAGCCGGACAGCCGTCACCCGCCCGGCGGGACGGGCCCGCCTTCGGCGCTCCCTGCCCGCGCTGCCCTTCGCCGGTTTCACGAGCAGGCCGCGAGGACCGGTCACCGCACGGCGGCCGCGCGGATCAGCGCGGCCGCCGCCGCGTCGACGTCGGCCTCGCAACTCCAGCGGCCCAGTGACAGCCGCAGCGCCCCCAGCGCCCGGCCGGCGGGCAGGCCCATGGCGCGGAGCACCGGAGACGGGGAGTGGGCGCCGCTGTGGCAGGCCGAACCGGTCGAGGCCGCGATCCGCGGGCAGGCGGCGAGCAGTTCGTGTCCGAGGGCGCCGTCGATGCTGACGTTCAGCGTGTTCGGCAGGCGCGCCCCGACCGGCCCGTTGAGACGGACCCGGCCGGGCAGCGCGTCGGCCAGGCGCCGGTGCAGCGCGTCGCGCAGCGCGGCGACCCGCCCGGCCCGGCCGTCGGCGAGCTCCCGGCCCGCGAGCCGGGAGGCGGCGCCCAGGGCGACCGCCAGGGCGACGTTCTCCGTGCCGGCGCGCAGGCCGCGTTCCTGGCCGCCGCCGTAGACGACCGGCTCCAGCCGTACGCCGTCGCGTACGAACAGGGCGGCCGTGGCCTTGGGCGCGTACATCTTGTGTCCGACCACGGTCAGCAGATCGACGCCCAGCCGCCGGACGTCGAGGGGGATCTTCCCGGCGGCCTGGGCGCCGTCGCAGTGGAACAGCGCGCCGTGGTCGTGGGCGAGGGCGGCGAGTTCGGCGACGGGCTGGAGAGCGCCGGTCTCGTTGTTGGCGGCCATCACCGACACCAGCACCGTCTCCCCGGTGAGGGCGGCGGCGAGGGCGGCCGGGTCGACCAGCCCGTCGCCGGTCACCGGCAGCACCGTCACCCGTACGCCGTGCAGGCGCCGCAGGGCACGGGCCGTCTCCAGCACGGCCGGATGCTCGGTGGCCTGGGTGATGAGGTGCGGCCGGGCGCGGCCGGAGGCCAGCACCGCGCCGCGCAGGGCGAGCAGGTCCGCTTCGGAGCCCGAGGACGTGAACACGATCTCGTGGGGTGCGGCTCCGATCAGGGCGGCCACCTGGGCGCGCGCCTCGGCGAGCGCCCGGCGCGGGACCTCGGCGTAGGAGTGGCTGCTGGAGGGGTTGCCGAAGAAGCCGGTCAGGTACGGCGCCATCGCCTCGGCGACCCGCGGGTCGACGGGAGTGGTGGCGTTGTAGTCCAGGTAGACCGGCCCGTCGGCCAGTTCCGGGTGCGGCGGGAGCGGGCCGGTCATACCGGCTCCGCCGCGTCGGCGGGCAGCCGCGCCGGACTCCGCCCGGCCGTGCCGTCGTCGTGCCGGATCGCGCGCCGCCCCCGGCCGGCCGGCGGCCGCACCGCGGCATGGGCCGGGACGCGGTGCCCGCCACGGCGGTACGCGACGCTCCCGGCGCCCTCGGGCAGCGCGTCGGTGCGGCCGGCCGGCTCGCCCGGGGCGAGCGGATCCGGCGGCTCCGGGCGCTGCCCGCCGGCCTGCGCCTCGCCACCGGCCGCGAACGCGTCACACGGCCGTGCTCTCGCACGCGGGGCCGGCCGTGTCCCCGGACGCGGGACGGCGGCCTCCGTCGGGAAATCCTCCATGATCCATGGAATACCGCACGCGGGCGCCGGATGCGGTGATCACACGACCGCCGATGCGGTGATCGCGCGGCCGCCGGCCGAACTCCGGGCCGGCCCCGGCGGGCTGCCGCGACCGCGCCGGCGGCGAGGCGCCGAGGGGACCGGCCGGGCTTCTCCGGGCAGCGCTCCGTCCGGGCACACGGGCAAGTCCCCGGTTCCGCCTCAGGAGGACTCGCGCACCACCAGTTCCGTGGGGAGCGTCAACTGCTGGCGTCCCGCGGCGACTTCGGTGATCTCGGTGAGCAGGATCCGGGCCATCGTCCGGCCGAGTTCCTCGACCGGTTGGCGCACCGTGGTCAGCGGCGGGTTGGTGTGGCGGGCGAGGACGGAGTCCTCGAAACCGACGACGGCGACGTCACCCGGCACCTGCCGTCCCCGGCAGCGCAGTTCGGCCAGGGCGCCGACGGCCATGAGGTCGGAGGCGGCGAAGACGGCGTCCAGGTCCGGGGCGCGTTCAAGGAGCGAACGTATCGCCCGACGGCCGCCCTCCTCCGTGAAGTCACCGACCTCGACCAGGGATTCGTCGGCCGGCACCCCCGCCGCGCGGTGGGCGTCGCGCCACCCGGCGAGCCGGCTGCGGCCGACGTCCATGTCGAGCGCCCCGGTGATGGTCGCGACACGTCTCCTGCCCCTGGCCAGCAGGTGCCGGACGGCGGCGGCGGCGCCCCCGGCGTTGTCGGAGTCGACGTAGCTCAGTCGCTCCCGCTCGTCGCGGCGGCCGGCCAGCACGGTGGGCAGCCCCATCTCCTCCAGCATGCCCGGCAGCCGGTCGTGGGCGTGGACCGAGACCAGCAGCACGCCGTCGACCCGGCGGGTCGCCACCGACGCGGTCAGCTGGTCCCGTTCGGCCTGGTCGCGCACGAGCATCAGCTGCAACTGGGTCCGGGTCTCGGCGAGCGCGCCGCTGACACCGCGGATCAGTCCCGCGAAGAACGGCTCCGAACCGAGCCGGCTCTCCGACTCCGGGATCACCAGCGCCACCGCGTTGGTCCGGTTGGTCACCAGGCCGCGGGCGACCGAGTTGGGGACGTAGTTGAGCTCCTTGATCGCCGCCAGGACCCTGGCCCGCGCGTCGGCGCTGACGAGGTCCGAGCCGTTGATGACGCGGGACACCGTCGTCCGTCCCACCCCGGCTCGGGCGGCGACCGTCTTGATGGTGGGGCGGCGGTTCCCTGTCATGCGCTCCTCCCTCGGTGACCGCGGCGGCACCGGCCGCGGACTGACCAGCGGCATTGTGGCAGACACCATGGCCGGAGCAGCACCCCGCCGGACCCACGAAACGAACGGAGGCACCAGCTCCAGCAACAAGTTGCGTTCACGTTATTGACACAGGGCGTCCGCCGGGACGAGTCTTCCACCCGTCGGTGGGCACGTTCCCACCCCTCGGTGGGTACGTTCCCATCGATCGTCACAGCCGCCCTGGACATCACGGGACTTGTCACTCCGGTGCGTCAGCGCCGTCGCTTGGAGGAAGAAACATGGGCACTGTTCACAGGTCGTCGCGTACGAGAGCGGTCGCGCTGGTCGCGACCGCCGGTGCGCTCTCGCTCGTCGTCGGCTGCAGCGGCAGCGACGACTCCGTGACGGGCGGCGGCAAGAAGGACGGCAAGGTCGTCATCACCATGGGCATGTACGGGGTGATGGGCTTCAAGGAGACGGGCCTGCTGGAGCAGTACGAGAAGGAGAACCCGAACGTCGACATCCAGGCCGAGGTGGCCGGCGACGAGCAGACGTACTACACCGCCCTGCAGACCAGGCTCGCCGCCGGCAAGGGCCTGAAGGACATCCAGGGCATCGAGATCGGCCGGGCCAAGGAGATCGTCGACACCCAGGCCGGCAGGTTCGCGGACTTCTCGGACGTGGCGGGCACCGACCACTTCCTGCCGTGGAAGCAGTCCCAGATCACCACCGAGGACGGCAAGGTGCTGGGCCTGGGCACCGACATCGGCCCGATGGCCGTCTGCTACCGCAGGGACTACTTCGAGAAGGCCGGCCTGCCCACCGACCGCGAGGAGGTCGCCAAGCTGTGGGAGGGCAGCTGGGAGAAGTACGTCGAGGTCGGCCGCACCTTCAAGAAGGACTTCAAGGGCGGCGACGTGGCGTACATGGACGCGGCCAGCGGCCTGTTCAACGCCATGGTCTACGGCTACCCGGAGCAGTACTACAACGCCGAGGGCGATCTGATCTACGACACCAACCCGGCCGTCAAGGAGGCCTGGAACCTCGCCGCCGAGGCGGCCGAGGAGGGACTGACCGCCAAGCTCCGCCAGTTCCAGCCGGGCTGGGACCCGGGACTGGCCAACGGCACGTTCGCCACGGCCGTCTGCCCGGCCTGGATGCTCGGCCACATCGGTGAGAAGGCCGGCGAGCAGAACAAGGGCAAGTGGGACGTCGCCAAGGCCCCCAAGGGCGCCAACTGGGGCGGTTCCTTCCTCGGCGTGGTCGAGCAGAGCCCGGTGAAGGAGGAGGCCAAGAAGCTCGTCGCCTGGCTGACCGCGCCGGAGCAGCAGGCCCACATCTTCCAGAAGCAGGGCAGCGTCCCGTCCTCGCAGAAGGCGCTGGAGAGCACCGAGGTCAAGAGCGTCACCGCGGAGTACTTCAACAACGCCCCGATCGGCCGGATCTTCGGCGAGGCCGCTCAGGAGATCCCGGACAAGCAGGTCCTCGGCCGCAAGGACGGCACGATCAAGGACACCTTCTCCCAGGGCCTGACCCTGATCGAGCAGCAGGGCGCCTCGCGCGACGAGGCGTGGAAGACCACTGCGGACCGCATCGAGAAGGCGGTCGGCTGACCCGCCGCCCCTCCGGCCGCCGGACCCGCCCGCGTTCCGTCGTCGGGTCCGGCGGCCCCGGCTCACCCGTCTGTTCTCAGGAAGGAAGTCCGGTGGCCACCTCCACCACCAAGGTCCAGGTCGGCGAGGGGCGTGAAGGCCCGTCCCCGAAGCCGGGCGGCGCGGGCGCCGGCCGGCGACGCGGCGCGCTGCTGCACCGGCTGGACGTCAAGGGCGCGCCCTACGCGTTCGTCGCACCGTTCTTCGTCGTGTTCGCCGCGTTCAGCTTCTACCCCCTCGTCTACACCTCCTGGATCTCCCTGCACCGGGTGGAACTGGCCACCCTCGACATCATGGAGTGGGTGGCGTTCGACAACTACGTCGAGCTGTGGAACGACTCCCGGTTCTGGAACGCGCTGCTGAACACCATCACGATCGGCGTCATCTCCACGGTGCCGCAGCTGCTGATGGCCCTCGGCCTGGCCCACCTGCTCAACTACCGGATGCGCGGTTCGCTGTTCTTCCGCGTCGCCTCGCTCGTTCCCTACGCCACCTCCGTCGGCGCCGCCGCCCTCGTGTTCACCATGCTCTTCGAGCGGGACTTCGGCATGATCAACTGGGCGCTCGGCCTGGTCGGCGCCGACCCGGTGGACTGGGAGGCCGACAAGTGGCCCGCGCAGATCGCGATCTCCACCATCGTCATCTGGCGCTGGACCGGCTACAACGCGCTGCTCTACCTGGCCGCCATGCAGGCCATCCCCGCCGACCGGTACGAGGCCGCCGCGCTGGACGGCGCCTCCCGCTGGAAGCAGTTCACCCACGTCACCGTCCCCGGGATCCGCTCCACCATCGTCTTCACCATCGTGCTCTCCACCATCGGCGCGACCCAGCTGTTCGGCGAACCGCTGATCTTCGGCCAGGGGCCCAACGGCGTGACCGGCGGCGCGGACAACCAGTACCAGACGCTGGGTCTGCTGCTGTACGAGGAGGGCTGGAAGAACTACCAGATGGGCCGCTCGGCGACCGTCGCCTGGGCGATGTTCCTGCTGCTCGTCCTCGTCTTCGTGGCGCAGCGCCTGATCGGGCGCCTGCGCTCCCGTACGTCCTGACCAGGAGACGCCATGACCACAGAAAGCCTCCCGGTCCGGACGGACAGCCCGGCCCGGACCTCCCCGCAGAAGACCGCCGCCGGCCGCGGTGGCCGCCGGCTGCTGAGGCAGCGCGCCGGCCGCCAGCACCACGCGGGCCCGCTCGCCTACGTGCTGCTCGCGATCACGGCGATCCTGTCGATCTTCCCGCTGTACTGGACGATGGTGGCGGCCTCCACCGACAACACCCGCGTCAGCCAGACACCGCCGCCGTTCCTGCCCGGCCCGAACCTCTTCGACAACCTCGCCCGCGCCTGGGACGAGGCGGCGATGGGCAAGGCCATGATCAACAGCACGATCGTGGCCGGGACCATCGCCCTGTCCACGGTGTTCTTCGCGACGCTGGCCGGATTCGCCTTCGCCAAGCTGCGGTTCAAGGGCCGCAACGTCCTGCTCATGCTGGTGATCGGCACCATGATGGTGCCGCCGCAGCTCGGTGTCGTGCCGCTGTTCATGATGATGTCCGAGCTGGGCTGGTCGCAGCAGCTGCCCGCGGTCATCTTCCCCACCCTGGTCAGCGCGGTCGGCGTCTTCTTCATGCGGCAGTACCTGTCGGAGGCGCTGCCGGACGAGCTGGTCGAGGCCGGCCGCGTGGACGGCGCGCACTCACTGCGGATCTTCTGGAGCATCGTGCTGCCCATCGCCCGCCCCGCGATGGCGGTGCTGTTCATGATCACGTTCGTGCACGCCTGGAACGACTTCTTCTGGCCGTTCGTGGTGCTCGACATGACCAACCCGACGGTCCCCGTCGCCCTCACCCAGCTCAGCGCCGGCTACATCCGCGACCAGTCCCTGATCATGGCGGGCGCGCTCCTCGGCACGCTGCCGCTGCTGGCGATGTTCATCGTGTTCGGCCGCCAGATCGTCAGCGGCATCATGCAGGGCGCCGTCAAGGGCTGACCCGCCGAACCGACCCCCGGGCCCCTTCCGGCGCCCGGCCCCCGGGGCGGGGCGGGCCACCCCCCTGGGTGCCCGGGCGGCCCGCCCCGCGCGCCGCCCGGGCACCGCGCATCCGCTCGGCCCGTACGCGCCCCCACTCCCTCACCCGAAAGGACACACGTGGTCACCGCAGCACAGCAGCAGACCGCATCCGCCCCGGACACCGACCTCGCCTTCCCGGAGGGCTTCCTCTGGGGCACCGCGACCGCCTCGTACCAGATCGAGGGGGCCGCGGCCGAGGACGGCCGCACGCCGTCCATCTGGGACACCTACGCCCGCACCCCGGGCCGGGTCCGCAACGGCGACACCGGGGACATCGCCACCGACCACTACCACCGCTGGCGCGAGGACGTCGCCCTGATGGCCGAACTCGGCATCGGCGCCTACCGCTTCTCCCTGGCCTGGCCGCGGATCCAGCCCACCGGCCGCGGTCCCGCCGTGCAGAAGGGACTCGACTTCTACCGGCGCCTCGTCGACGAGCTGCTGGACAAGGGCATCCAGCCCGTCGCCACCCTCTACCACTGGGACCTGCCGCAGGAGCTGGAGGACGCGGGCGGCTGGCCGGAGCGCGCCACCGCCGAACGGTTCGCCGAGTACGCGGCCCTGGCCGCCGACGCCCTCGGTGACCGGGTGAAGACGTGGACCACCCTCAACGAGCCCTGGTGCAGCGCCTTCCTCGGGTACGGCTCCGGTGTGCACGCCCCCGGCCGCACCGACCCGGTCGCCGCCCTGCGCGCCGCCCACCACCTCAACCTGGCCCACGGGCTGGCCGTGCAGGTGCTGCGCGACCGGATCCCGGCGGACGCCCGGTGCTCGGTCACGCTCAACGTCCACCACGTGCGTCCGCGCACCGACAGCGGCGCCGACGCCGACGCCGCCCGCCGCATCGACGCGCTGGCCAACCGGGTCTTCACCGGTCCGATGCTGAACGGCGCCTACCCGGAGGACCTCTTCAAGGACACCGCCGCGCTGACCGACTGGTCCTTCGTGCGCGACGGCGACCTCGCGCGGATCCACCAGCCGCTGGACTTCCTCGGCGTCAACTACTACTCGCCCACGCTCGTCTCCCAGGCGGACGGCAGCGGCACCCACACCTCCGACGGGCACGGCAACAGCGCCCACAGCCCGTGGCCGGCGGCCGACGGGGTCGCCTTCCACCAGCCCCCGGGCGACACCACCGCCATGGGCTGGGCCGTCGACCCGACCGGCCTGTACGAACTGCTGCAGCGGCTGGCCGCCGACTTCCCCCGGCTGCCGCTGGTCATCACCGAGAACGGTGCCGCGTTCCACGACTACGCCGACCCCGAGGGCAACGTCAACGACCCGGAGCGGATCGCCTATCTGCGCGGCCACCTGGCCGCCGTGCACCAGGCCGTCCAGGACGGCGTGGACGTCCGCGGCTACTTCCTGTGGTCGCTGCTGGACAACTTCGAATGGGCCCACGGCTACAGCAAGCGCTTCGGCATCGTCTACGTCGACTACCCGACCGGCACGCGCATCCCCAAGGCCAGCGCCCGCTGGTACGCCCAGGTGGCCCGCACCGGCGTCCTGCCCGGAGCCTGACCCCGGCCCGGTGCGGCGTCCACCGCCCCGCACGACGCCGCACCGCGAGCCCGCCCCCGACGCCCGGTCCACCGGGTCCCGGGGGCGGGCTCGTCCTGCGTCGCGGGGCCGGCGCCGGGCCCTTGGCGCCGACGCGCCACGGCCGGCCGCGGGGCGGCGGACCGCCGTGGCGCGTCGGCGCCCCTCCCGGTCGCGGCCGCCCGGCCGTCACTCCCCCGGGTAGCGGACCCCGATCCGCTCCCGCACCGCGTCCAGGACCTCCATGACCGCGATGGTGTCGGCCAGCGGCACCAGCGGCGACTCGGTCAGGCCCGCCCGCAGGCAGCGCATCACCTCCCTGGCCTGGTGTCCGTAGCCGTTGCCCTCCTGCGGCGGAGCGGTGACGGTCTGCGGCTCGTGGCCGTCGCGGTGCAGCACGAAGGAGCGCGGGTTGAAGAAGTCCGCCGGTATCTCGATGCGTCCCGCGGTTCCGTACACCGCCGCCCGGTGCTCGTCACGGGCGAGCAGGGAGCACGACAGCACGGCCATCGCCCCGTCGGGGTATCCGAGCAGGACACCGGTCTGCGCGTCGACGCCCTGCGGGGACAGGCGCGCGTGGGCGGTGACGGTGTCCGGGGTCCCGAGCAGCAGGTGCGCGAAGGAGACCGGGTAGGTGCCCAGGTCGAGCAGGGCGCCGCCGCCCGCCGCCGGGTCCCACAGCCGGTGCTCCGGCGGTGCGGTCACCCGTTCCCCGAAGGAGGCGTGCAGCGCGCGGACCTCGCCGATGGCGCCGTCCGCCACCAGATCCGCGACACGGAGCACGGTGGGGTTGACGCGGGTCCACATCGCCTCCATCAGGAACAGGCCCTGCTTGCCGGCCAGTTCGGCCAGCTCGCGGGCCTGCCGGCCGCTGAGCGAGAACGGCTTCTCGCACAGCACCGGTTTGCCCGCCTCCAGGCAGGCCGTCGCCGCCGGCACGTGGTGGGCGTGCGGAGTGGCCACGTAGACGACGTCCACCTCCGGGTCGGCCGCCAGCTCCCGCCAGCTGCCGTGGGCCCGGGGGATGCCGAACCTCGCCGCGAACCGCCGCGCGGCGTCCGCCGACCGGGACCCGACCGCGGTGACCTGCGCGTCCGGCAGACGCAGCAGGTCCTCGGTGAAGGCGGCGGCCATGCCGCCGGTCGCCAGGATGCCCCAGCGGATGGGCTGTTCGCTCACGTGCTTCTCCCGCTTCGATGGTGGTCACAGGACTGCCCCCGCACTCTATGGGCGCGTTCCCACCCGTGGCGAGACCCGGTCCGCCCGACAGCGCGCGACCGGCTCGCGGGCGCCGGCCGGCGGACTTCGGCCGTGCCCCGTCACCGCCCGGCGAGCCCGGCGCCGGGACCCCTCACCGCCCGGATCCCCTGGGCGGCCGGTACGACCGCCGGACGGCTGCCGGGCGGAGGGCCGCCTCGCCGGGGCCGGCCCCGCGCGCCGGCCCGCGGACCGTCCGAGCCGGCGGGACCCGCGGCGCGGGCGCGGCTCCCCGGCCCGGCGGGCGGTGCAGTGGGCGGGCCGCGCGGGAAGTCACCCGTCCGCTCCGCGGCGCGCCGTGTTCCCGCGCGGGGTGAGGGTGACGTGGGGAAGGGCGGGGGCGGGAAGGCGCTCCCCGGCGTAGCCGTCGACCGTTCCGAACCGGTCGGAGGCGTCCTGCCACGCCTGCCTGGCCGCGACGATGTCCTCGTGGCTGCGGCCGACGAAGTTCCACCACATGACGATCTCCTCCTGGAACGGCGTCCCGCCCAGCAGCACGGTCCGGGCGGGGGTGTCCGTCTCGTTCGTCAGGGTCAGCGTGGGGTGTCCGGCGTCCAGGCAGCCCAGCTCCGCCGGGCGCAGCAGTGTTCCGGCGAACCGGACCTCGCCCTCGTCGACGAGGAGGCCGTGCTCGAAGGCGGGGTCCGTCTCCAGCGTGACGGTCGCGCGCGGCGCGAGGAGGAGTTCGGCGCCGAGCAGGGGCGTGAAGGTCGGCACCGGGGAGGCGGCGCCGGCGAGGGTGCCGAGGAAGACCCTGATGTCGGCTCCGTCCAGCCGGACCGGCTCCGGGACGTGGTGCCGGAAGTCGCGGCCGGTGTCGCGGTGTTCCCCGGGCAGGGCCACCCACAGCTGCACGCCGTGCAGGACCGTGGTGCGGGGGGTGGAGACCTCGGAGTGACTGATGCCGCGGCCTCCCGTCATCAGGTTCAGCTCACCGGGTCTGACCAGGGCGTGGCTGCCCAGGCTGTCGCGGTGTTCGATCTCTCCGCTGAACAGCCAGCTCACGGTCTGCAGTCCGGTGTGCGGATGGGGGGCGACGTCCATGCCGCCGGTGTCGGCCACGTCGTCGGGGCCGTAGTGGTCGAGGAAGCACCAGGCCCCGATCAGCGTCCGGTCCCGCTGCGGCAGCGTGCGCCGCACCGTCATCGCCCGCGGGCCGCCCAGCGGCACGGCTCGCGGCGGCAGCACGTCGGCCTGCCCCGCGGGCGCGCCGCGGCCCGCGGCGTCGCAGCGCGGTCCGGCGGGCGGCACCTCGGAGTTGCTCATCGCACGCCCCTCTCACCCAAAGATAGTTTGATGTTCAACAATCATGTCGATGGTAAGTCTCCGCCCCGTAGAGTGCGCGGCACAAGGAGCGGGGGACGCCAGATCCACGAAGGAGTCCGGGTTGAGCGACACGGCAGCAGGCCCCGCGGGCCGGCGGGTCTTCATCGACAAGCAGAACCCCAAGGTCTACCACGCCCTGTTCGAGACGGCCGTGGAAGCCCGCGCGGCCGCCGCCGACGCGGGCCTGGACCGCGTCCTCGTGGAGCTGGTCGACCTCCGCGTGTCGCAGATCAACGCCTGCGCCTACTGCCTCGCCCTGCACACCCGGGCCGCGCTGCGCGCCGGCGAGACCCCGCAGCGGCTGGGGGTGCTGGCCGCCTGGCGCGACACCGAGGTGTTCACGGCCCGGGAACGCGCGGCGCTCGCCCTGGCCGAGGCCGTCACCGAGCCCGCGGACGCCGCCCTCCAGGAGGACGCCTACGAGGCGGCGCGCCGGGTCTTCACCGACGACGAGCTGTCCGCGGTGATCTGGGTGGCGATCACCATCAACGCCTTCAACCGGGTCTCCGTCCTGAGCAAGCACCCGGTGCGCGCCGTCCCCGGCCAGGAGCGCGACGCCTGACGGGCCCGGGCCCCGGCCGCGCGGCCGGGGCCCGGAACGGCGGAAGGGGTTCCGCTCCCGCACGGATGCGGGAGCAGAACCCCTCGGTCGAGCGCTGGGCAGGCCTTGCACCTGCATCTCCCCACGGGAAGCGGGGCGTCTTTCCTTGGACCACCAACGCACGTCTCACCGCCCGTCCTCGAGCGGCTCGCGCAAGATCCATATTACCGTGGTCACGGCGGTGGCACGCACCGGTCGTCGGCCGACGGAGCGACCCGGGCACCCGGCCGCGCCCCGCTCCACCGTCCGCCGCGGCGGGCGGCCGGCGCGTCAGGGCCGCTTCGGATCCCGCCCCGGCGGGGCCGTGCTCTCCCGCAGCACCAGCCGCGTCGGCACCAGCGTGGTGCCCCGCTCCGGGCCCTCCTGGCGCATCTTGCGCAGCACGGCCTCGACACAGAGCCGTCCCACCTCGGCGAAGTCCTGGTGGACGGTGGTCAGCGGCGGCAGGAAGGACGACGCCTCGGGGATGTCGTCGAAACCGATGACGCTGACGTCCTCGGGCACCCGCCGGCCGCGTTCGTGCAGGGCCCGCAGCAGTCCGAGGGCCATCTGGTCGTTGGCCGCGAAGACGGCCGTGCAGTCCTCGCGGGCCGCGAGTTCGAGCCCGGCGCGGTAGCCCGACTCCGCCGACCAGTCCCCCCGGATCAGCGGCGGCGGGACGCGGCCGGCCTCGGTGAGGGCGGCGCGCCAGGCGTCCGTGCGGCGCTGCGCGGCGAAGGAGTCCGCCGGGCCGCCCAGGTGCCACACCGTCCGGTGGCCGAGGTCGAGCAGGTGCTGCACGGCGGCGCGGGTGCCGCCGGCCTGGTCGGTGTCGACGACCGTGTAGTGGTCGCCGGCGTCGGAGTCGACGACCACGACCTGGACGTGCGGCGGCAGGGTGATCGTCGCCGCGTCGAGCAGATGGACCTCCATGATGACGATCACCGCGTCGACGGCGAGCTCCTCCAGCCGGGAGAACGCGCCGCGCACCTCGTCCTGCGTGGGCACGGCGACCGGGAGCAGCGTCACCGCGTAGCCCTCGCGCGCCGCGGAGGTGGCGATCGCCTCCAGGGTCCGCACGTTGCCGGTGGTGGCGAGCGTGAAGGTGATGACGCCGATGGTGCGGAACTCGCCGCGCTTGAGCGCGCGGGCCGCGCTGTTGGGCCGGTAGCCGAGCTCCTTCATCGCGGCCAGCACCTGACGGCGGGTCTCCTCGTGCACTCCGGCATAGCCGTTGGAGACCCGGGAGACGGTCTGCGAGGAGACGCCCGCCAGACGGGCCACGTCGGCCATGGAGGCCGTGGTCCGGACACCGCGCCGGGCGCGGTCACCGATGCGCTTCGAAGCGCCGCCGGCCGGCTCGCCGGTGGTTCCGGCCCGCTCGACGGCCGGGCCGGGCACGTTCGCCGGCGTCCTCTCAGCCGAGTCCACTCGTCGTCAGCCGCCTTCCGTCGTTGTCCGCGTCATGGTTTCCCCGAAGGACCCTTGACCGTCGTCATCGGGGCAGTGTAGACATGCCGCCATCAGATGTTTACGTAAACATAACAGCTCGCCGCCTTTTTTTGGCCGTTGATGTTTACGCAAACATCAGGTGGGGGTGTGCCGTCCGGCCGGTCCGGCCCACGCCATCGGTTCCACAAGTGCGGACGAGCGAGGAACGACATGACGACGCTGCAACCGCCGGCGGCCGCCGGGCCGCGGCCGGCACCGCCCCCGGCGAGACGGGACCGCCGCTCCTGGACGGGATGGGGTTTCATCGGCCCCTTCGTGGCCGTCTTCGCCGTGGTGTTCCTGGCTCCGATCGCGTACTCGGTCTATCTGAGCCTCTTCCGCGACCAGCTCATCGGCGGGACCACCTTCGTCGGCCTCGACAACTACCGGCAGGCGCTGCGGGACGAGAACTTCTGGGCCGCGCTCGGCCGCGTCTCGCTCTTCCTGTGCGTCCAGGTGCCGGTCATGCTCGGCATCGCCCTCCTGGTGGCCCTGGCCCTGGACAGCGGGCGCCTCTACGGCAGGAACTTCTTCCGCATCTCGGTCTTCCTGCCGTACGCGGTGCCGGCCGTCGTCGCCACCCTCATGTGGGGCTTCATGTACGGCACGCGCTTCGGCCTCGTCGGCGACCTCAACGACGCCTTCGGCCTGTCCCTGCCCGACCCGCTCTCCTCGGACCTGGTGCTGACCTCGATCGGAAACATCGTCACCTGGGAGTTCGTCGGCTACAACATGCTGATCTTCTACTCGGCGCTGCGTGTGGTCCCGCACTCGCTGTACGAGGCGGCCGAGATCGACGGCGCCGGGCAGATCCGGGTCATCACCGCCATCAAACTGCCCGCGATCCGCGGCGCCCTGGTCATCGCGACGATCTTCTCCGTCATCGGCAGCTTCCAGCTCTTCAACGAACCGAGCGTCCTGCAGAAGCTGGCGCCCAACGCCATCACCACCGACTACACCCCCAACTCCTACACCTACTCGCTGTCCTTCTCCGGCCAGCAGCACAACTACTCCGCGACGGTCGCCATCGTCATGGGACTGATCACCATGGTCATCGCCTATGTCGTCCAGCTGCGCGGCCTGCGCAAGGGAGTGTGAAGCAGCGATGACCAGTACCGTCGCCGACGTCTCCGGCCGCTCCGCGCCCTCCCGCTCCCGCGCGTCCGGCCCCGCGTCCCGGCTGCGCACGCCCCGGCGCGGCCACTCCCCCTCCCGGCCCCGGCGCAGCGTCCTGCTGACCGTGCTCACCGGCCTGGTGCTGCTCTACAGCCTGGTGCCACTGGCCTGGCTGGCCATCAGCGCCACCAAGACCCAGCAGGGACTGTCCCGTTCGTTCGGTCTGTGGTTCGACGGCGATTTCGCCCTGTGGGACAACATCGCCGAGACGTTCACCTACGACGACGGCGTCTTCACCCGCTGGCTGCTGAACACCGTCCTGTACGTCGTCCTGGGCGCGGGCGGCGCCACCTTCCTCGCCGTGCTGGGCGGTTACGCGCTGGCCAAGTTCGACTTCCCGGGACGCCGCGCGGTGTTCGCCGTCGTCATCGGCGCCGTGGCCGTGCCGGGGACCGCGCTGGCGGTGCCGACGTTCCTGATGTTCAGCAACATGGGGCTCACCGACACCCCGTGGGCGGTGATCGTTCCCTCCCTGATCTCCCCGTTCGGCCTGTACCTGATGTGGGTGTTCGCCGGTGAGGCGATCCCCACCGAGCTGCTGGAGGCGGCCCGCATCGACGGCGCCGGCGAGGTGCGCACCTTCTTCCAGGTCGCCCTGCCGCTGCTGGCGCCGGGCATCGTCACCGTCTCCCTGTTCACCATGGTCGCGACCTGGAACAACTACTTCCTGCCGCTGATCATGATCAAGGACCCGGACTGGTATCCCCTGACCCTGGGCCTGAACAGCTGGAACGCCCAGGCCGCGACGGCCGGCGGCCAGCCCGTGTTCCACCTGGTCATCACCGGCTCCCTCATCACCATCGTCCCGCTGATCGCCGCGTTCCTGCTGCTGCAGAAGTACTGGCAGTCCGGACTCGCCGCCGGAAGCGTCAAGGAATAGCGCCACTCCCCCACCGCACGACCGTGCGGCCCGCGCCTTCGCGCGCGTGCCGCGCGGGCCCCTGCCCCTGCAACCCCCATCGGTCACGGTTTCGGCCACGAAGAAGTGGAAGCACGACCATGCGCATGCCCTCCCGCCGCCTGCTGCGCGGCATCGGCCTCGTCTGCGCCCTCGCCCTGGGCGCCACCGCCTGCGGCGGCTCCGACGACTCCGGCTCGAGCCCGAAGAAGGTCTCCGAGGCGGACGTCCGGGCCGCGTTGGAGAAGGGCGGCACGATCACCGTCTGGGCGTGGGAACCCACCCTGAAGCAGGTCGCCGCCGACTTCGAGAAGGAGCACCCCGGCGTCGAGGTGAACCTGGTCAACGCGGGCACCCACAACGACCAGTACAAGGCGCTGCAGAACGCCATCTCCGCCAAGAAGGGCGTCCCCGACGTCGCCCAGATCGAGTACTACGCCCTGGGCCAGTACGCGCTGACCGAGCAGCTCACCGACCTCAGGGGCTTCGGCGCCGGCAAGCTGGCCGGCCGGTTCTCCCCCGGCCCGTGGAACAGCGTGAAGGCCGGCGGCGAGGGCGTCTACGGCCTGCCGATGGACTCCGGTCCCATGGCGCTGTTCTACAACAAGAAGGTCTTCGACAAGTACCGGATCAAGGTGCCCACGACGTGGGACGAGTACGTGGACGCGGCCCGCGCCCTGCACAAGGCGGACCCGAAGGCGTACATCACCAACGACGCCGGTGACGCCGGTCTCACCACCAGCCTGCTGTGGCAGGCCGGTTCGCGCCCCTACCGGGTCGACGGCACCAAGGTGAGGATCGACTTCTCCGACGCGGGCGCCGGGAAGTACACCGGCACCTGGCAGAAGCTCCTCGACGAGAAGCTCCTCGCGCCCGTCACCAGCTGGTCCGACGAGTGGTACAAGGGCCTCGGCGACGGCACCATCGCCACCCTCGCCACCGGCGCCTGGATGCCCGCCAACTTCACCTCCGGCGTGAAGGACGCCGCCGGCGACTGGCGCGTCGCCCCGCTGCCGCAGTGGGAGGCGGGCGCCCGGGCCGGCGCGGAGAACGGCGGCAGCGCCCTGACCCTGCCCGAGCTCGGCGGGAACGAGGCGCTGGCCTACGCCTTCGTCGAGTACGCGAACGTCGGCAAGGGCGTCGACACCCGGGTGGAGGGCGGCGCGTTCCCGGCGACCACCGCGCAGCTGAACTCCAAGGCGTTCCAGGACACCGAGTTCCCCTACTTCGGCGGACAGCAGGCCAACAAGGTCTTCGCCGAGGCCGCCGCGAACGTCGCCGACGACTGGTCGTACCTGCCGTACCAGGTGTACGCCAACTCGATCTTCAACGACACCGTCGGCAAGGCCTACGTCTCCGGCACCACGCTGGCCGACGGCCTGAAGGCGTGGCAGGACGCCTCCGTCGAGTACGGCGCCGAGCAGGGCTTCACCGTCGAGAAGTAGCACGCCGGGGCGGCGCGCACACCCCGCGCCGCCCCGGTGCCCCACCCCCGGAAGGACCGCCATGATCTCCACCCTCCTGTCCCGCCGCAGCGGGGCGGACGGTGACCTCGCCCCGCGCCTCGTCTACGGCGCCGACTACAACCCCGAGCAGTGGCCCCGCTCCGTCTGGGAGGAGGACGTCCGGCTGATGCGCGAGGCCGGCGTGAACCTCGTGTCGGTGGGGATCTTCTCCTGGGCCCGCATCCAGCCGGCCGAGGACGAGTGGGACTTCGCCTGGCTGGACGAGGTCATGGACCTCCTGCACGCGGGCGGCATCGGCGTCGACCTGGCCACGGCCACCGCGTCCCCGCCGCCGTGGCTCACCACGGCCCACCCGGAGATCCTCCCGGTCACCGCGGGCGGCGAGACCCTGTGGCCGGGGGCGCGCCAGCACTGGCGCCCCACCTCGCCGGTCTTCCGCCGGTACGCGCTGCGCCTGGTCCGCGAGATGGCCACCCGCTACGCCGGTCATCCGGCCCTGGTCGCCTGGCACGTCAGCAACGAGCTGGGCTGCCACAACGTGTACGACTACTCCGACGACGCGGCCCGCGCCTTCCGCGACTGGCTGCGCGCCCGCTACACCACGCTCGACGCGCTCAACGACGCCTGGGGAACGGCGTTCTGGTCGCAGCGGTACACCGACTGGGAGCAGATCCTGCCGCCCCGGCTGGCCGCCTCGCATCCCAACCCCACCCAGCAGCTGGACTTCAAGCGCTTCTCGTCGGACGCGCTGAAGGACCACCTGCGCGCCGAACGCGCGATCCTGCGGGAGATCACGCCGGACGTCCCGGTCACCACCAACTTCATGGTGATGGGCGGCACGAAGGGCATGAACTACCCCGACTGGGCCGACGAGATCGACTTCGTCTCCAACGACCACTACGTCCACCCGGGTCCGCAGGACCGCGACGAGCTGTCCTTCTCCGCCAACCTCACCAGCGGCATCTCCGGCGGGCGGCCCTGGTTCCTGATGGAGCACTCCACCAGCGCCGTCAACTGGCAGCCCGTCAACGTCGCCAAGCGGCCCGGCGAGCTGGCCCGCGACTCGCTGCTGCACGTCGCGCACGGAGCCGACGCGGTGTGCTTCTTCCAGTGGCGCCAGTCCGCGGCCGGCGCCGAGAAGTACCACTCCGCGATGGTCCCGCACGCGGGGCCGGACAGCGACCTGTTCCGCGCGGTGACCGAGCTCGGCGCGACCCTGAAGGCGCTCGCCCCCGTCGCGGGCAGCGAGCGGGAGCCCGCCCGGGTCGGCATCCTCTACGACTGGGAGTCGTGGTGGGCGAGCGAGCAGGACTCCCACCCCACCTCCCTGCTGGACTACCGGCAGGAGGCGCTGGACTGGTACTCCGCCCTGCTGGCCCTCGGCATCCGCGCCGACCTCGTCACCGCCCGGGCCGACCTGCACCGCCACCGGGTGCTGATCGCCCCCGTGCTGCACCTGGTCCCCGCCGACCTGGCCAAGACGCTCACCCGGTACGCCGAACAGGGCGGCCACCTCGTCACGACGTACTTCTCCGGCGTCGTCGACGAGAACGACCACGTGTGGCTCGGCGGCTACCCCGGCGCGCTGCGCGACCTGCTCGGCATCCGCATCGAGGAGTTCGGGCCGCTGCTCGCCGGTGACACCGTCGCACTCGACGACGCGACGACCGGCAGCCTGTGGACCGACCGGATCACCGTCACCGCCCCCGAGACCGAGGTGCTGTCCCGCTACCGCACCGGCGTGCACGCCGGGCGGCCCGCCGTCACCCGGCGTCCGACGGGCGGGGGCTCGGCCGCCTACGTCTCCACCCGGCTCGGCGTCGACGGGCTCACCGCCCTGCTGCCGCGGCTGCTGGAACCGGCCGGCGTGGCGAGCGAACTGCCCGCCGCCGTACGGGGGCTGGTCGAGACGACCGTGCGCCGGGGCGCCGACGCCCGGTTCGTGTTCCTGGTCAACAGGACCGACGAGGCCGTCACGGTGCCCGGCCTCACCGGAGAGGTGCTGCTCGGCGGCACGGGCGCCGACGGCGCCCTCGTCCTCGGGCCCCGCGCGGTCGCCGTCCTGCGGCAGCCGGCCGCCTGAGCCGTACCCGCACCCCACGTCTCCCCGGAACGGCACGCACCCGTTGCGGGGGCCGCCCCTCCCGTCCCGCCGAGCGCGGGGCGGGAGGTCCACCAGAGCGCGACCACACCTCAGTTGGGAGCACACCGATGGCACGCCGTACCCGCAGCAGACGGCTGCTCGCAGCCGCCGGCATCACCGCCCTGGCCACCGGGGCCACCCTGGTGTCCGCCCCGTCGCCCGCCGCGCAGGCGGCGGACGTCCCCTCCGTCACCGTCCGGCCCGACCCCTCCTACCAGCAGGAGCCGTTCGAGGGCTGGGGCACCAGCCTCGTCTGGTTCGCCAACGCCACCGGCGACTACCCGAAGGAGATACGCGAGAAGCTCGCCGCGCTCCTCTTCGGCGACGACGGCCTGGCGCTGAACATCGCCCGCTACAACATCGGCGGCGGCAACGCCCCGGACGTGAAGGACTACCTGCGCGCCGGCGGCGCCGTCGAGGGCTGGTGGCGGGCCCCCGCGGGCACCACCCGCGAGGACACCGACTGGTGGGACGCCGGGGATCCGGCCGACTGGAACGACGACGCCGACGCCACCCAGCGCTGGTGGGTCGACCGCATCAAGGACGACATCACCCACTGGGAGACGTTCAGCAACTCCCCGCCCTGGTTCATGACGGTCAGCGGCTACGTCTCGGGCGGGTTCGACGCGGCCGAGGACCAGCTCAAGGCCGAGTCCGTCGACGACTTCGCCGCCTACCTGGCCGGCGCGACCAGGCGGCTGGAGCAGGCGCACGGCATCAAGGTCGACACGGTCGACCCCTTCAACGAGCCGAACACCACCTACTGGAGCACCCGGCTCGGCCCGGACGGCGAACCCGTCGGCGGCCGTCAGGAGGGCGCCCACATGGGCCCCGAACTCCAGCAGAAGGTGCTCCGGGCGCTCGCCCCGGCGCTGCGGAAGGCGAGGACCGGGGCGGAGATCTCCGCGATGGACGAGACCAACCCGTCCCTCTTCGCCCAGAACTGGAACGCCTACTCCGCCGAGGCCCGCGCCCTCGTCGGCCAGATGAACGTGCACACCTACGGCACCGGCCAGCGCACCACCGTGCGCGACCTGGCCAAGGCCGAGGGCAAGCGGCTGTGGATGAGCGAGGTGGAGGGCGACTGGGGCGACGGGCAGAGCTTCACGGACATGCGCCCCGGTCTCGGCCTCGCCCAGCGCATCGTCGACGACCTGCGGGAACTGGAGCCGCGCGCCTGGGTGTTCTGGCAGCCCGTCGAGGACTACGACAACATGAAGCCCGGCGGCGAGTCCGCCAGGGGCGGCAACTGGGGCGAGATCCAGGTGCCGTTCAGCTGCACCTCGCAGGACACCCTCGAAACCTGCCCCGTCCGCACCAACACCAAGTTCGACACCGCGCGCAACTTCACCCACTTCATCAGGCCCGGCGACCGGCTGATCAAGGTGAACGACACCTCCAGCGCGGCCGCCGTGACCAGGGACGGCAAGGGCGCCTCGCTCGTCCACGTCAACAGCGCCACCCAGGCGCGCGAGGTCACCGTCGACCTGTCCAAGTTCCGCACCGTGAGCCGCGACGCGACCGTCACGCCCGTCGTGACCAGCGCCGACGGCAAGCTCGAACGGCACGCGCCCGTCAGGGTCACGGACCGCGCGGCCACCTTCACGGTGCCCGCCCAGTCGGTGACGTCCTTCGTCGTCCAGGGTGTCTCCGGCGTCGCGAAGGACGCCCCGCTGCTGCGCAAGGGCCACACCTACACCCTGACCGGCGTGCAGAGCGGCAAGGCGGTCACCGTCGCGGACGACGGCACCGGCCTCGTCATCGGCACGGGCGACGGCTCCGCCGCGCAGCAGTGGCGGCTGAGCCGGGTGCGCCCCGGCAGCGGCACCGGCGACCGCTACGTCTTCACCAACCCGGTGGACGGCAGGCGCCTGGCCGTGCGGAACGACGTACCGGTGGCCGAACCGGACAGCGGACGGCGCGACGAGGCCGCCGAGTGGATCGCGTCGACCACCGGGGACGGCACCTGGACCCTGGTCAACGCCGCCACCGGGCGCCTGCTGGAGGTCGGCGGGCAGGCCACCCACGAGGGCGCCGCGGTCACCACCTGGCCGCCCAACTCCGGTTCCAACCAGCGCTGGACGATCACCGACGTGACATCCGGCAGGGACTGATCCCCTGCCCCCCGCCGGCCCCGGTGCGCGTCGAGGACGGCGTGCGGGCCGGGGCCGGCGCGGTGGTCCTGCCCGGCGTGGCGGTGGGACGCGGACCGGTCGTCGGCGCGGACGGCGTGGTGACCGCCGGCGTCCCGCCGATGGTGGTCGTCGCCGGGACGCCCGCGCGCCTCCTGCGGCCGATCACCGCGCGGAGTGACCGGGCGTGCCGTGCCGCCGGGCCGTCCGGCTCAGACCCCTTCGGCGCCCGTGCAGCGGCGGGCGAAGTCCACGGTGCGGACGTAGCACTCCTCGACCTCCTCGTCGGACAGGCCCACCCACAGGTGGTTGCCGCCGGTGACCAGGCGCAGGTCCGGGTGGTGACCGGCCGCGCGCAGGGCCTCGGCGAGGCGGACGGACTGCCGGGCGGGGACCAGGACGTCGTCGGCGCCGTGCAGAAGGAGGAAGGGCGGTGCCTGGGAGGTCACCCGGGTGACCGGGCTGGCGTCGCGCGCCGCCCCGGCCCGCTCCGCCGGGGCGCCGCCGAGCAGCAGGGCCTCGAAGGTGGCCGGGTCGCGGGTGTCGTACGCGCCCTCGGGGAGGTCGTCGGCGAGGTGCGTCAGGTCGGTGGGGGCGTACCAGGTGACGCAGCCGGCGACGGTGCCGGCGGGCTGGGTGAGGGCGGTCAGGGCGGCGAGGTGCCCGCCCGCGGACTCGCCCCACAGCACGGGCCGCGCGGCGTCCAGGCCGAGGCCGGCGGCGCGGGTGCGCAGCCAGGCCAGCAGGGCGGCCAGGTCGTCGGTCTGGGCCGGGTACGGGGCCTCGCCGCTGAGGCGGTAGTCGGGGCAGGCCACCGCGAAGCCGGCCCGGGCCAGCCGGGCGAAGGGGCCCGGCCGCCAGTGGCGGAAGCGGGGGCCGAGGTCGTCGCGCAGGCCGGTGCGCCAGGCGCCGCCGTGGACGAAGACGACGACGGGCACGGGTCCGGCGGCGTCCTCGGGCAGCCACAGGTCGACGGTCAGCGGGCGGCTGCCGTCCGGTACCGCGTAGACGGCGCCGCGCAGGAGCCGCACGCCGTCGGCGGGGCGGGCCGGGTGCGGCAGGGGCAGGGCCGCCGGGTCGGGCGGGGCCAGCAGGTGCAGGGGGAAGGGCGCGGGGCCGTGGTCGGTCACGGTGGCGACTCCGTCGTTCACAGGGCCGTGCGGGGCAGGATGCGGCGGGCGTTGGCGGTGGTCAGGGCCCGCCAGCTGGCGGCGCCGTCGGGCGCCTCGGCGGCGTCCAGGCCCGCGACGTGGGCCTCCACCCCGGCGGCGGGGGTCCAGCAGTGGTCGCTGCCGTACAGCAGCCGGTCGGTGCCGACCAGGTTCATCAGCGCGGGGAGCTGGCGGGGCAGGGCGGGGCCGGCGAGGTCGTAGTAGAGGCGGCCGAGCTGCTCGACGGCGCCGGGCGCCTCGGTGCCCTCGGGCATGAACATCCGCATGAACCCGTCGATGCGGTCGGCCAGGACCGGCAGGGCACCGCCGCAGTGCGGCACGATCACCGTCAGGTCGCGGTGGCGGCTCAGGGTGCCGGCCATGAGCAGGTCGGTGACGGTGCGGGCGGTGTCGAAGACGAACTCGATCATCGGGCGGGGGCGTCCGAGGGCGGAGCGCTCCCAGCACACCGGGGAGGTGGGGTGCAGGAAGACGACCGCGCCGCGCCGGTCGAGCTCGGCCCAGACGGGTTCCAGGCCGGGGTCGCCGAGGTAGGTGCCGTGGGTGTTGGTCTCCAGCACCACGCCGTCGGCGTGCAGGGTGTCGTAGGCGTGGGCGATCTCCGCCAGGGCGCCGTCGACGTCCGGCAGGGGCAGCGAGGCGAACAGGCCGAAGCGGCCGGGGTGGTCGCGCACGGTCTCGGCGCCGGCCTCGTTGACCTCGCGGGCCAGGCGGCGGGCGGCGGTGTCGTCGCCGAAGTGGACGCCCGGCGAGGACACCGAGAGCATCGAGGTCTCGATACCGCAGCGGTCCATCAGTTCCAGGTGGGCGGCCGGCGACCAGGTGGGCCAGGCGGGGACGCCGTCGGGGAGTTCGTGCCCGGCGGCACGCGCCTGGCGGACGTAGGAGTCGGTGACGAAGTGGGCGTGGACGTCGAGGTATCCGGGGGCGTCAGAGGGCATGGGTGTCTCCTGGGTCTGCGGCGGGCGGCGAGGGGGCGGGGCGCCGGGCCGGGCGGTCGCGGACGGCGGTGGCGGCGCGTTCGCCGAGCACGATCCCGGCCAGCCCGGTCAGGCCGATGAGCGGCGGGGCGGGCGAGGTGAGGTCCAGCGCCCAGTACAGCGCGCCCATGAGCAGGCCGGCGGCGAAGGAGGGGGCGGCCCCGCGGAGGAAGGCGCGGGCCGCGCCGGGGGCCGTCACAGGGCCTCCAGCGCCGCCTGGCCCAGCAGCATGCCCAGCAGCCCGGCCAGCGCGACCGGGGGCGGTGCGGGCGACTTCACCCGCACCAGCACATAGGCCGCGCCGACCAGCACGCCGGCGAGCAGGGCCTTCAGGTACGGCATGGGTCGCTCAGCCTCCGGTGCGCCACTCGTGGTCGGGCAGGAAGTTCACGTCGTACCGCTGCGGCACGGTGCCGAACTTGTGCGGTTCGGGGACGAACGGCTTCCCGGGCAGGCCAAGTTCGTCGGTGGGCGTGCCGAGGTTCTCGAAGAACCGCTCGAAGGTGCCGCCCGGGCCGGCGGCCACGCCGACGATCCGGCTGTGGTGGCGCTCGATGCGGTAGGCGTGCGGGCAGTTCTTCGGGACGAAGCCGAAGTCGCCGGCGGTGAGCAGCTTCTCGTACTGCTCGCCCTGGAGGTCCTCCACGAACAGGCGCACCGCGCCGTCGGTGATGTAGAAGACCTCGTAGGTGTCCGGGTGGGAGTGGGCGGGGATGGTGTCGCCCTTCGGGCCTTCGCAGGTGAAGAAGTTGAAGGTGTTCTCGGTCTGCTCGCCGCCGGCGTAGATGGTGAACAGGTCGGTGAAGAGGTGGGCGCGGTCGCCCATGCCCTTCTCGATGAAGTACGGCTTGCCGGGCTCCGGCGGGATGTGCGAGCGCTCGCGGTAGCGGGTGGCGAACTCGATGGTCATGGTGGTCCTTCCTGGTTGCGGGGAGGGCGCGCGGCCGGGGCGGGACGAGCGGCCGGGTACGGCCGTGAGCGGTTTCCGGCCCGCGGCGCCGCCCGTCCCGGGGGCGGCGGGCCGGAAGCCTGCCGGAACGTGCGCGGCCGGTCCCGCGGCGGAGCTTCCCTCCGGCAAACCTAGAACCGGCCGGGAGGGGGGTCCGACGTACACTCGGGCACGCGATGAAGAAAAACGGACAGATCGCGGCCGGCCGCGGCACGGCCGGCGTCCCGGCCGTGCCGTACCGCCCGACGCCCGGGAGGCCGCCGGGTCTGGAGGTCCTCGACCTGCCCGGACTCGCCGCCCGCGCCGCCGGGCGGGAGCTGCCCCTGACGGTGCCCGTCCGTCCGGCCTTCCACCTGATCGTCGCGTTGCGGAGCGGCCGCCTGCGGTGCTCGGTGGACTTCACCTCCTATCCGCTCGCCCCGGGCGACTGGCTGTGGGTGTGGCCGGGGCAGGTGCTCCAGTTCCCCGACGGGCCGGGGGACGGCGACGGCACCGTCCTGGTCTTCCCCTCGGGCTTCCCCAGTGCCGCGACGGACGCCCTGATCCGGGACGGCGAGCACGTCCCGCACCGTCTCGTCACCCCGGACGCGCCGCGGCAGGCGGCCCTGCTGCGCCTGCTGGACGCCCTGGTCGAGGAGCACGCCGGCCTGGCCGACCTGCCGCTGGAGGCGTACATCGAGACGCTGCGGAACCTGCTCTCGGTGATCCTCGTCCGGCTCGTCCACCTCGCCGACCCCAGGCGGCGGACGCGCTCCGGCGGCAGCGAGCCGTTCCAGCTGTTCCGCCAGGCCGTCGAGGAGGACTTCCGCCGGACCCACCGGGTGGAGGACTACGCCGCCCGGCTCGGCTACAGTCCCCGCACCCTCACCCGCGCCACCCGGGCGGCCCTGGGCTGCGGCGCCAAGCGCTACATCGACGACCGGGTGCTGCTGGAGGCCAAGCGCCTGCTCATCCACACCTCGCTGCCGCCGGCCGTCATCAGCGAACGCATCGGGTTCACCTATCCGACCGTCTTCAGCGCCTTCTTCCGCCAGCACACCGGCATGACGCCGACCGAGTTCCGGTCCCTGGCCAGGCCCTGAGGGCCGGGCGCCGGGAACGCCCGCCGCGGGCGGCGTCCGTGCGCGTTCCGCGGGGTGCGCGGCCGACCGCCTTCCCGCCCGGCACGCTCCGCCGCGCCGGTTCCGAAGGGCCCGCGCCGCGGGCCGCTCCGACGGACCCCCTTCCTGTGTGGCGTGTGTCACACCTCCAAAACCTAGTGCCCACTAGGCATTCGGATTCATCATCGACCGCGCGGCTGAAACGTTTCGCTCTCGTCGCGAACACATGGCCACCCCGTTAACGGCGCGGTCCGCGCACCTCCTCGCCTCCCTGCGCCCGGCTGATTTCCGAAAGGAGCGGTCTCGTGACACCGACGTCAGCGAGTCCCTCGCTCGATGCAGCACCCTCCCCGCACCGTCAGAGGTGGACTCCGCGCCTGGTGGGCGTCCTGATCGCCCTCATCTGGCCCACCCAGTTGCTGGTCACCGTGGGCATCCTCGGCTCCAACGCCACCGCCGACGTGGCGCAGAGCTTCCGCACCACGCAGGTGGCCTGGTTCTCCCTGATCGTGACGCTGGTCTCCGCCCTGCTGAGCCCGTTCGTCATCAAACTGGGCGACCTGTACGGCAAGAAGCGGATCATGCTCGGGATGATCGCCCTGGGCGTGGTGGGCGACGTCATCGCCGCGACCGCGAACAGCTTCGAACTCCTGCTGGTCGGCCGGGGCCTGGCCGCCTGCTACGGCCCCTTCCCGGCGCTCTCCTTCCCCGCGGTGCGGGACATCTTCCCGGCCAGGCTGGTGAAGTCCGCCAGCGGCATCCTCGGCAGCAGCCTGGGCCTGGTCGCCCTCGCCTCGCCCTTCCTGGCCGGCTGGCTGATCGACGGCTGGGGCTACAAGGGAGCCATGTGGTTCATGGCCGCCGCCACCACCGTCTCCTTCCTCCTCGTGGCGACCCTCGTGCCCGAGACCCCGAAGCACGCCTTCGAGTCCGGCTTCGACTGGCTCGGCGGCATCGTCCTCGGCGGCGGCCTGGCCGTCCTCGTCTACGCCGTGGGCCAGGGACAGGCCTGGGGCTGGGGCAGCGCGAAGACCCTGGCCTGGCTCGCGGCCGGCGCAGCCGCCCTGATCGGCTTCCTGCTCGTGGAGCGGACGAGCCGCCACCCGATCCTGGACCTGGGCGTCCTGCGCCGCCGCGCGGTGGCGGCCACCGTCGTCTCCGGCGCCCTGGCCCAGGCGGTCGCCTACACCGCGCCCGTCGTCGCCATCCTGCTGGCGCTCTATCCGCACATCCCCGGCGTCTCGGCCGGCTTCGGCTGGACCGCGCAGCACAGCGCCACCGTCGGCGTCACCTGGAACCTGCTGCTGTTCGTCACCGGCCTGACCGCCAGCCGCCTCCTGCGCGCCGTCGACACCCGGCTGATCTGGTGGGCCGGACTCGCGGCGATGGGCCTGGGCTACCTGCTGGCGGGCTTCTTCCACGCCGGCGCGGTCCAGCTGACGTGGACGATGTGCGTGGCGAGCCTGGGCAGCGGCCTGGTCGTCGCCGCCGCGCCGGTGCTGGTCGTCGGCGCGGTCTCCACCGACGAGCAGGGCCTGGGCAGCGGCATGCTCACCATGCTCACCCACGTCTTCGGGGCGGTGTTCAGCGCCGCGATGTTCGCCGCCCTCGCCGCCGACGGCACGGTCGTGGAGGGCACCGCGTTCTACGGCGACAGCGGCTACGCCCGGGCCTTCTGGGTCGGCGCCCTGCTCAGCCTGGTCGCCCTCGTCATCGGCCTGTTCATCCCCGCCCTGCGCGAACCCGAGAAGGAGGCCGAGGAGGCACCCGCCGCCGCAGTCTGACGCACCCCCGCCCCGGGGGGGGGGGCGCCCCCCCCGGCGGCGCCCGCCCCGCCCCGCCCCCCGGGCCCCCCCCGCCGCCCCCCCCGCCGGCGCCCCCCCCCCGCCCCCCCCCCCCCCCCCCCCCCCCCCCCC
>NZ_JBITFM010000009.1:46210-113301 GCF_044456065.1 Streptomyces sp. NPDC051041 | reverse complement strand
GGGTCGGGGGGGTTTACCCCCCCCCGCGGCCCCACCCGCTGTGGGGGGCGGGGGGGCCCCCCCCGGCCGGGGCTCCCCCCCCCCCCCCCCGGCCCGGCCCCCCCCCGGGGGGCCCGGGCCCCGAGGAAAGGCACCGATGTCGCACCACTGGACCGCCCAGGTCGTCTCCCCCCATCTGCCCACGGCCGACCCGCCCGCCGGGGCGGCCCGGCCTGCCGCGCTGCTGCGCGACGAGTTCACCGTGCGGGCCGGGGTGAGAGCGGCCCGGCTGACCGTCACCGCGCTGGGCGTGTACGAGCTGGAGCTCAACGGCGCCGTGGTCGGCGACCACGTCCTGGCCCCCGGCTGGACCAGCTACCGCCACCGCCACCGCTACCACTGCTTCGACGTCGCCCCGCTGCTGCGCACGGGCGCCAACGCCTGGGGCGCCCACCTCGCGGACGGCTGGTACCGGGGCCGGCTCGGCTTCAACGGCGGCACCCGCGACATCTACGGCCCGGACACCGGCCTGCTGGCCGAACTGCGCGTCGAGTACGCCGACGGCACCACCGAGACGTTCACCACCGGCCCCGGCTGGCGCGCCTGCCACGGGCCGGTGCTCGCCACGGGCCTGTACGAGGGCGAGCACCACGACGCGCGCCGCGAACAGCCCGGCTGGAGCGAGCCCGGCTTCGACGACTCCGCCTGGCACCCGGTGCGGGTGCTCGACTTCGACACCTCCGTGCTCTTCCCCGCCGACAGCCCGCCCGTGCGCCGGATCGAGACCGTCCGGCCCGTCGCGGTCACCGCCCTGCCCGGCGGCCGGGCCCTGGTGGACTTCGGCCAGAACCTCGTCGGGCGGCTGCGCATCCGGGTGCGCGGCGAGGCCGGCCGGACCGTCACCCTGCGCCACGCCGAAGTCCTGGACGAGGACGGCGAGCTGTGCGTGCGTCCGCTGCGCACCGCCGTCGCCGTCGACCGGTACACGCTGCGCGGCGCCGCGGACGGCGAGGAGTGGGAGCCGCGGTTCACCTTCCACGGCTTCCGCTACGCCGAAGTGGACGGCTGGCCGGGCGAGCCGGCGCCCGAGGACGTCACCGCCGTCGTCCTCCACAGCGACCTGCGCCGCACCGGCTGGTTCTCCTGCTCCGACCCCGCGCTGGAGCGGCTGCACGAGAACGTCGTGTGGGGCATGCGCGGCAACTTCCTCGACGTGCCCACCGACTGCCCGCAGCGCGACGAGCGCCTGGGCTGGACCGGCGACGTGCAGGTCTTCGCCCCCACCGCGGCGTTCCTGTACGACGTGCGCGCCTTCCTGCGGTCCTGGCTGCGCGACCTGGCCGCCGACCAGGGCGGCGACGAGCACGGCGTCCCGCCGGTGTTCACCCCCGACATCCCGGTGATCGCCGACGTGCCGCTGCCGCCCGGCAACCCGCCGATGGCCGGCTGGTGCGACGCCGCCGTCATCGTGCCCTGGGTGCTGTACGAGCGGTACGCCGACGCCGACGTGCTGCGCGTCCAGTACCCGTCGATGCGGGCGTGGGTGGACGCCGTCGAGGAGATCGCCGGGCCGGGCCGGATCTGGGGCGCCGGCTTCCAGTTCGGCGACTGGCTGGACCCGACGGCTCCCCCGGAGGACCCCGGCCGGGCGGTGACCTCCTCCGAACTGGTCGCCACCGCCTACTTCGCCCGCTCCGCCCGGCTGCTCGCCCGCAGCGCCGAGGTGATCGGGGAGCAGGACGACGCGGTGCGCCACCACGCCCTCGCCGACTCGGTGCGCGACGCCTTCCGGGACCGCTTCCACACGGGCGGCGGCCTGCTGACCGAACAGACGCAGACCGCCTACGCGCTGGCCCTCTGCTTCGACCTGCTGGAGGACCCGGCCGAGCGGGCCGGCGCCGGCGACCGGCTCGCCGCCCTGGTCGCCGAACGCGGCCACCGCATCGGCACCGGCTTCCTCGGCACCCCCCTGGTGTGCGACGCGCTCACCGCCACCGGACACCTGGACACCGCCTACCGGCTGCTGCTGGAGCGGTCCTGCCCGTCCTGGCTGTACCAGGTGGACATGGGCGCCACCACCGTCTGGGAACGCTGGGACAGCATGCTGCCCGACGGGCGCGTCAACCCGGGCGAGATGACCTCGTTCAACCACTACGCGCTGGGCGCGGTCGCCGACTGGATCCACCGCACGGTCGCCGGTCTCGCCCCGGCCGCGCCCGGCTACCGCCGCCTGCTGGTGCGGCCCCGCCCGGGTGGCGGCCTCACCTGGGCGAAGGCCGCGCACGAGACGCCCCACGGCCGCGCCGAGGTGTCCTGGCGCATCACCGGGCACGCCCTGCTCGTCGACGTCCTGGTGCCGCCCGGCACCACCGCCGAGGTCCGTCTGCCGGGCGCCGAGCCCGTCGAGGCCGGGCCCGGCCGCCACTCCTTCCGCACCCCCTTCCCCGCCCCCACGCACCCCGAGGAGCAGCAGTGAACCACCCCTACCAGGACCCCGCCCGCAGCGTGCGCGAACGCGTCGCGGACCTGCTGCCCCGCATGACGGTGGAGGAGAAGGCCGGGCTCGTCTTCCACCACGCGATCGGCCCCGCGCCGCACGCCGCGCCCGCCGGGCGCACCGCCGAGCAGATGCTGTCCGAGAGCCGGATGACGCACTTCAACGTCCTCGGCGCCGCCGCCCCGCGGGAGATGGCCGCCTTCCACAACCGGCTCCAGGAACTGGCGGCCCACACCCGGCTGGGCATCCCGGTCACCCTGTCCACCGACCCGCGGCACGCCTTCACCGACAACCCGGGCACCGCGATGATGGCCGGCCCGTTCTCCCAGTGGCCCGAGACCCTCGGCCTCGCGGCCGTGGGCGACCCCGGCCTGGTGCGCCGGTACGCGGACACCGTGCGCCGCGAGTACCTCGCCGTCGGCCTGCGCGTCGCCCTGCACCCGCAGGTCGACCTGGCCACCGAGCCGCGCTGGGCGCGCATCTCCGGCACCTTCGGCGAGGACGCCGACCTGACGTCCCGTCTGGTCGGGGCGTACATCGAGGGCCTGCGCGGACCCGGCGACGGGCTGGGTCCCGACAGCGTCGCGGCGATGGTCAAGCACTTCCCCGGCGGCGGCCCGCAACGGGACGGCGAGGACCCGCACTTCCCCTACGGCAAGGAGCAGGTCTACCCGGGCGGCTTCTTCGACTACCACCTCGGGCCGTTCAAGGCCGCCGTCGCCGCCGGGGCGACCCAGATGATGCCGTACTACGGCAAGCCGGTCGGCACCGACTACGAGGAGGTCGGCTTCGGCTTCAACCGGGGCGTCATCACCGGCCTGCTGCGCGAGAAGCTCGGTTTCGACGGCATCGTCTGCACCGACTGGGGCCTGGTCACCGACCAGCTCGTCATGGGTGAGCCGCACCCGGCCCGCGCCTGGGGGGTGGAGGACCTGAGCCCCGCCGACCGTATCCTGCGGATCTTCCACGCCGGCGCCGACCAGATCGGCGGCGAGTCCTGCCCCGAGCTGGTCGTCGACCTCGTGCGGCACGGACTGCTGGAGGAGTCGCGCCTGGACGCCTCGGTGGCCCGGCTGCTCGCCGAGAAGTTCCGTCTCGGCCTGTTCGACGAGCGCCGCTACGTCGACGTGGACGCGGCCGAGGAGACCGTCGGCCGCGCCGACTTCCGCGCCGCCGGCGAGGAGGCCCAGCGGGCCGGTCTCACGCTGCTGAAGAACGGCGACGGCCTGCTGCCGCTCACGGGCGCCCCGCGGCTGTACGTCGAGGGCGTCGACCCGGCGATCGCCGCCGCGTACGCGCCGCTCGTCGACGATCCCGCCGACGCCGACCTCGCGGTGCTGCGGCTGGCCACCCCGTACGAGCCGCGCCCCGGCCTGTTCGAGTCCTTCTTCCACGCCGGGCGGCTCGACTTCGACGAGGCCCGGCTGAAGGAGATCCTGACGCTGCTGGACACGGTGCCCACCGTGGTGGCCGTCCACCTGGAGCGGCCCGCCGTCATCCCGGAGATCGCCGACCGCTGCGCGGCGCTGCTCGCCGCGTTCGGGGCGGGCGACCGGGCCCTGCTGGACGTCCTGTTCGGCCGGGCGGAGCCGCGGGGGCGGCTGCCGTTCCAGCTGCCGCGCTCGATGGCCGAGGTCAGGGCGGGCCGGCCCGACGTGCCGCAGGAGAGCCGCGACCCGCTCTACCCCTTCGGTCACGGCCTGCGGTACGCGCCGCGGGCCTGAACCGGGCGGCCGGGGGCCGGGGGCCGGGCTGCCGCCCGCTCACAGCCCCTTGCCGTCGGCCGAGATGGACCGCATCAGGTGGTCCAGGTGGGAGCGCATGACCCCGACGAAGTCGAAGGAGCGGCCGCTGGCCAGCCACTGCAGCCGCAGCCCGGCGTCGACGGCCGCGCACTCGCGGGCGATCGCCTCGTGGTCCAGGTCCGGCTTGAGCTCCCCGGACTCGCTCCCGGCGCGCAGCCGCTCGGTCAGCTCCCGGACGCCCTTCTCCTGCCACTGCGAGAAGAAGTCGTGCGCGGGGTGGCCGGCGGCGGTGGCCTCGGCCGCGAGCACCACGGACAGCTCCACGATGCCCGGCATGCGCAGGGCCTCCGCCATGTCCTCGACGTGGCACCGGAAGGCGTCCCGCACGGAGTCGGACACCCGCCGCCACCGCTCGTCCAGCTGGTGGTGCCAGTACTCCACGACCGCCTGCAGCAACTGCTGCTTGCCCCCGAAGTGGTGCAGCAGCCCGGCGTCGGTGATCCCGGCGTCCCGCGCGACCCGGGCCAGCGAGGTGTTGTGGTAGCCGTCCTGGCCGAACCGCCGCATGGCCGCCTCCAGGATCTGCGGCCGCCTGGCCTGTCCCGCCGCGTAGGCGCCCCGCGGCCCTCTAGGTGTCCCCATGAGGACAACGTTAACGGGCCGCCGGAACCGGTCACGATCGGCTGCGGCCTCCCCGCCGCGCCCGGTCCCGGCCCGGGCCCGCGCGTGGCGGGCCGCGGCCCGCGGGCCGGCGTCGCGTCCGGGGAGCGGGCCGGTACCGCCTGCGTGCGCCGGCGGGGCCGGGCCGCCCTTCGGGGAGGACGCCCCGGGCGCCCCCTGTCTACAGTGACCTGATCACGCGGGGTGCGGTCCGGGCCCGGTTTCCGGCGTTCGTCCGGCCAGGGCACCGGTCGGTCCGCGCGGGTGGACGGAACACGGCGAAAGGTGCAGTGGTGGCTCTGGCGGACGACGGCGTCCCGGACCCGGCGGGCGGGCCGGTGCCCCGGGTTCTCCTCGAGACGGGATCGCTGGAGGCGCTCGGCCCGGCGGCGGGCGCGGTGTGGCGGCTGGCCGAGCCGGGCCGGCAGCTCGACGCCAATGTCGTCCGGCTCCCGCCCGGGCGGCGCGTCGGCACCCACATCGAGCCGGACCTGGACGTCCTTCTGCTGGTCGTGGCCGGAGGGGGCACCCTGGTCACCTCCGAGGGGTCCCTTCCGCTGGGGGAGGGCAGCCTCACCTGGCTGCCCCACGGCTCCGCGCGCGGTCTCGTCGCGGGCGAGCGGGGCCTGTCCTGCCTGACGGTCCACCGGCGCCGGCCCGGCATGACGATCCGGCCCGCCGGGAGCCGGGCCCCGGACACCGGCCGGTCCGGCGGCGGTGACGGGGCCGACGGCGAACCGGGCACCGGGGCGGTGCGGCCGGCATCCGGCTGAGCCGCTGATCCCCGCTCCCGCCGACGCGGCCACTGCCGGCGGGAGCGGGGATCAGCGGCTCGGGCGCCGGCCGGAGACCGCCGGCATGTGCGGTGCCGACGTGCGTCTCCCCGGCTTCCCGCCGGGCAGCTGTCCGGCGGGAAGCCGGGGAGACGCACGTCACATTCGTTCCTGTCACATCGCGCCGGCCCGTTCCGTCGAAGGGGTGCAAGCACCGGAAACGACGGAGGAACCCGCCATGGACGCTCGTCTGGATCTCTTCGGCAGCCCGAACGCGACCGGAGTGCTGAAGCACTTCGTCTCCGCGGGCAAGGTGATCTCGGACTCGACGCTGCCGACCGTGACGCAGGAGCTGGTGAAGATCCGCGCCAGCCAGATCAACGGCTGCGGCTTCTGCACCGACATGCACACCAAGGAGGCCGCGCGCGCCGGGGAGACCGCGGTGCGGCTCAACCTGGTCGCGGCCTGGCGGGAGGCCACGGTCTTCACCGACGCCGAACGCGCCGCGCTGGAGCTGGCGGAGCAGGGCACCCGCATCGCCGACGCGGCCGGCGGCGTCACGGACGAGGCGTGGGCGAACGCCGCCAAGCACTACGACGAGGAGCAGCTCGCCGCCCTGGTCTCCCTCATCGCCCTGATCAACGCCTTCAACCGCCTGAACGTCATCGTCCGGCAGCCCGCCGGCGACTACCGGCCCGGCCAGTTCGGCTGACGGGGAGCGCCCGGCCGGGGCGTCCCGCACCCGCGGGGGTGCTGCCGGCGGGCGGTCCCGCCGGCCCCGGGGGGCCGGTTCCCTCGGCCCTCCCGGCAGCCCGGGCGGGTCCGGCTGCCGGTCAGGCCGCGCGGGCCCGGCGGTACGCCACGGGGGCGGGTTCGGCCGGGGTGTCCGCGGGCTGGACCCGGTAGACCGTCTTGCCCGGGTCGACGATGGGCTCGCTGAGGGTGATCCGGCCGGTGGAGTGCAGTCGGTCGCACGCGTCGGTGGGCAGGGCGACGTAGCAGCTGCCCCTGCCGGTGGCGGGGTCGAACGGCTGCCAGTAGCTGTACCTGCGGCGGCCGCCCGCGTGCACGGTGAGGAACACGGGGGTGCGGGGGTCGCGGACGATGCGCACCAGATCGGCGTCCGAGGGGCTGAGCGGAGCGGCGGGCCGGGCACGGTGGGTCAGGAGCATGATGATCAGTCCTCTCCCGCCGTGCCGTGCGGGACGCGCGTGTCGCCGGCCGGTGTCCTTCCCGCCGGGTGCCGGCCGGGACTCCCGGACCGCGAGGGCCGGGGGCCGTGGGCGGCCCGCCCCGCAGGCAAGGGCGGTCCTCCCCGGCTGCGGCTGCGTCCGCCGTCCGAGTGCCGTGCGTCGGCTATGACCGCCACCGCGGCGAGCCGGGCAGCGGTTCTCGCCGTGTCGGATGCCCGTATGGTCCCGCCGTGCTGCGCGTGCGCGGTCGACGGGGCGGCCAGGGGCCGTGCCGGGCCGGAGGTGGACTGCTTCAACGGGTGGCTCCTTATGACAGGGAACTGGTCATCGCTTACCCAGCAGGGGGCGATGTCGATCTCGTTTGTCAGGGCATTCTTCCGCATCGCGCCGACAAAGGCGCGCCTTTCGGGGCGCGTCTCCGATCCGTGCCGCGGAGTCCCGGGAACCGCGCCGGACGCCGCGGGCGGCGCCGGGACGCCGACCGGCCCCCGGGCCGCCGTCCCCTCCGCGCGCGGGACCGTCCGGCACGGGCACGCCGGGCGGTGGGGACCGACCGGCGCCCGCCGGTCCTCGCCGCCGGCCGCCCCCTCGTGCGGCGGCTTCCCCGCAGCGGGGTCGAGCGGCCGGCGGCATCGTGGGCGCGGCCGGCGGGGTCCGGCCGTCAAAGCTGCGGGGCGGGCCTGACGTTCTGGTTGGCGTGGAAGAGGTTGTCCGGGTCGTACGTCCGCTTGACCTGCGCGAGCCGGTCGTAGTGGTCGCGGTAGGTGGCCCGGACCCGTTCCTGTCCCTCGCCCTGGCCCATGAAGTTCACGTACGAGCCGCCCATGGAGTGGGGGTGCATCTCCTCCCAGTAGTCGACGCACCACTGCCTGATGGTCCCGGCGTTGGCCGGATCGGGGTCGACGCCGGCGAAGACGCCGGACCAGACGGCGTCCCGGTAGCTCCACGCGGTGTCGTCCGGGTCCACCCGGTGGGCGGCCGCGTCGACCGGGTAGAGGTGCATCAGCGACAGCGGGGTGGGCAGGTTCTCGCCGTACTTGAGGTGCACGTCCACGGCGGCGTCCGGGATGCGGTCGAAGAAGTCGCCGCGCCAGTACCACTGGTACCCGGAGGGGATCAGCTCGTCGAACATGCTCTGCAGCGCGGGGTAGGGCATCGGCGTGGTGAAGTGGAAGGCGGGCGGGGCGGGTTCGTTCACCACGGCGAGGACGTCCTCGGTGGTCCGCGGGTCGCCGGTGTGGCACCACACGACGCCGCACACCTTCCGGCCGTGCAGTCCCTCGGGGAAGGGCGGGCCGGGCGGGACGGTGAAGAGCGTGAAGAAGCCGTAGGTGTCCTCGGGGGCCCGCGGGAGGAAGTCGCGGTACCAGGTGAGCACCTCGCGGGTGTGGTCGACCGGCCACACGGTGATGCCGACCCCGACGGTGTCCACCGGGTGCAGGCGGTAGGTGAAGGAGGTCACGATGCCGAAGTTGCCCCCGCCGCCGCGCAGGGCCCAGAACAGGTCCGGGTGGTCGGTCTCGCTCGTGGTGACGAAGCTGCCGTCGGCCAGCACGACGTCCGCGGCCAGCAGGTTGTCCACCGTCAGGCCGTACTTGCGGGTGAGGTATCCGTGTCCGCCGCCGAGGGTGAGGCCGCCCAGGCCCGTCATCGACACGATGCCGGTGGGGGTCGCGAGCCCGAAGCCGTGGGTGGCGTGGTCGAGGTCGCGGAGCTGGCTGCCGCCGCCCGCCTGCGCGGTCCTCGTGGCGGGATCGACCCGTACCCAGCGCATCGGCGACAGGTCGACGGTGACGCCGTCGTCCACGAGGCACAGACCGGGACCGCTGTGCCCGCCGCCCCGGACGGCGAGTTCCAGGCCGCGGTCGCGGATGAAGGTGACCGCGGCCATGACGTCCGCGGCGTCCGCGCACCGCACGACGGCGGCGGGGCGCTTGTCGATCATCGCGTTGTAGACGCTGCGGGCCCGGGGGTAGTCCGGATGCCTCGGGTCCATGACGGGTCCCCGCAGCGAGGTCCGCATCGCGTCCAGGGTCGAACTGTCCATGGTGGTCTCCTCGGGGAGGTGCCGATGTCACGGCCCCCGCTTCGGCCTGCCGCGGCCGGCGCCCCGGCCGCCCCGGTCACCCGCCGCCCGGTCGCTCGCCGGCCGTGCGCCGGGTGCTTCACCGGGGCGTCCCGGGCCGGGTCCGAGGAGTCGCGGGCGTCGTGCGGCCGGACGCCGCACGGCTGACTCGTCCAGCGTCCCGCCGTCCGCCGGGCCCCGCAATTCTGCGGATCGCCGCCCACCGGAGGGCCCCGCCCGTTCGCGGCGTGTTCCCGCCGGAGGCGCAGCGTGTCCGCGCCGGAGGCGCGCCGTCCGCCCGCCGGACGCGTCCGGGTGCGCCCGTCGGGTGTGCGGGGGCACGCGGGGCGACGGCACCCGGCGCCGGCCGTGCCCGGCCGCTCCTTCCTCCGGTGCCCCCCGAGGCGGTCGCGGGCGCCGCGGGCGCGCCGATCGCGGCGTGCGGCGAGGAGTCCCCGCGCCGGGCGTGCCGCCCGGGGCGTGCGGCGGCCGGCTCCGACGGGGCCGGGACAGCCTCCGCTCACGCTCCGGAGGGCCGGATACCGGCCGGTCACCGCCCGGGAGCGAAAGGTTTTTCCGATTCCGCCTCGGCCGCGTGCGCCGTCGTGCACGATGAGCGCCGTCAGGATCACCGTCGTTCAGGGGTCGAGGAGAGGTCGTGGGGCAAGGGCCGGCGGGCGCGCTGGGGCCTGGCAGCGGGGAGCCGCTGAGGCCGGGGCGCCGTGTGCGCTACATCAGGGACGAGGCGGTTCCGTCCGCACCGCGCATGGTGCTGGGCAACGCGCTGCGGGTCCGGCGCGAGGCGCTGGGGCTGAAGCAGGAGCAGGTCGCCCTGCAACTGGGCGTGTCGAACTCGAAGGTCAGCAGGATCGAGTCGGGCCAGCACCAGTTCAAGGAGCGCGATCTCGCACGGTTCTTCGCCATCTACCGGGTGAACGACCCCTCGGAGCAGGCGCAGTTGCGCGAACTGGCGGAGCACGCCAACCGGCTGCCGTGGTGGCAGCCCTGGTCGGGAGTGGCCCAGAAGCACCTGCAGGCGGTCGTCAGCTTCGAGGACATGGCGCAGCGCATCAGGACGTACGAGCCGCAGCAGTTGCCGGGCCTGGTGCAGACCGAGGAGTACGCCCGCGCGGTGATCGCGACCGGTGGAGGCGACGTACGGCAGCGCGAAGCCCTGGTCGCCCTCCGCGTCGAACGCCAGCGCCGCTTCCGGGAGGCCCCCGCGGACAAGAAGCTGATCTGCGTCATCGACGAGGGCTCCCTGCGGCGCGGGTACGGCTCGCGGCAGATCATGCGCAGGCAGCTGGAGCACCTGATCGAGCTGGCGGCCTGCCCCCGCTACCTCATCCGCATAGCGGAGCAGAGCAGGTACAACGTGCCGGTGCACATCGGCTCCGTCACGATCTGGGACTTCTCCGCGCGGATCCTGCCCGACATCGCCTACACCGAGGTCTACGACGGCGGTCTGATCTTCCAGGACGAGGAACAGGTCGACGCCCGCATCAGAGGGTTCGACCGCCTGCGCGGAATGTCCCTCACTCCCGAGCGGTCGCTTCGGCGACTGCGGGACCTGCTGAAGTCCGGCTACTACCGCTGAGCCTCCCGCTCATGGTTTCCGGGCCACCCCGGCGTACAGCGACACCTGCTTGTCCGTGACCGGGCCGGGGCCGCTCCCGGGCTCGGGGCGCCATCGGTGCGCCACGACGAGCCCGGGGTCGGCCAGGCGCAGCCCGTCGAAGAAGCGCAGCACCTCGGCCCTGGTCCGCACCTGGGCCGGCGTGCCCCGCTGCCGGTAGGTGTCGACGATGGCCGCCCAGGCTTCCGGATCGAAGTCGCCGGTGCAGTGCGACAGGCTCAGGCACGAGCCCGGCGCCAGCCGCTCCAGCAGCCGACCGACGATGCCGTACGGGTCCTTGTCGTCGGGGACGAAGTGCAGCAGGGCGTGCAGGCTCAGGGCCACCGGCTGGTCGAAGTCGATGGCCCCGGTCCCCTCCACCGCCGCCAGCACCTCGTCGGGCCGCGTCGCGTCCGCCTCGACGTACCGGGTGGTCCCCTCGGGCGTGCCGTCCAGGAGCTCGTCGGCGTAGACGAGGACGATCGGGTCGTTGTCGACGTAGACGACGGACGCGTCGGGCCGGACCGCCTGGACCACCTCGTGGAGGTTCGGGGCCGTGGGGATCCCCGTGCCCACGTCGATGAACTGCCGTACTCCCCGCTGCGCCAGGTACCGCACCGCGCGGTGCATGTAGGCCCGGTTGGCCCGGGCCGCCGTCTCGATCGCGGGGAAGACCCGGATGACGGCCCGGGCCGCCTCCCGGTCCACGGCGTAGTTGGTCTTCCCGCCCAGGTAGTAGTCGTACATCCGGGCGCTGTGCGGCCTGTCCTGCCCTAATTCCGCCTCGACGGCTGGTTCCCGCGCGGGCTGGGGCTGTTCTCCCACGGCTCATCCTCTCGTCGGTGGTCATCCGTCCTGTACAGCCGGATGCACTTGCATCGGCTCCATGCCTACTGGCCGGTTCGGCCCGCTGTCCAGTACGGATTCCACGGCTGCGGGTTCAGCGCGGGTGACGCGCGCCGGGGCCGGCGGCCCGGACCGGGCTCCGGGCCGCCTCGTCCGCCGGCCCCGGATCCGCCGTCGCGGACGTCGCGGCCCGGGGCGTTCTTGACGTCGTTCAGAGGTCGCCGCGCGCCAGGGCCGCCGTGAAGACCTCCGCCGCCGGGCGGGAAACCCCCATGACCGGGCCCCCGCACACCTTCGAGTCCCGGAAGAGGATCCGGCCGGCGGCCGGTTCCGCGACCTCCACACAGGCGCCCTGAGGGTTGCTGTGCGAACTTTTTCGCCATGTCGGCGACGTGTCGCTGCGCGTCACTGTCGTCCCGGCGGGCGCATACCTCTGCTTCTTCACCGGTGCACCTCCGCGGTGAACAATTTTCCCCGTTATCCGAATGCAATTGCATTCCGGCTGCCACCTGGAGAATCGCCGGACCCGACGGCATGTATGCGCGCCTGCGGCGAATCTGTCGCAAATACGCCCCAGGGTGGCATGCAAATGCGCCCGCCTCCGAAAACGTTCATCACATGGTCGGACCGTCACGGCGGTTTCCTGGAACACCTGGGCAGCAGTCGAATACCCGTGGGGGTCGCGCGGGCCGGACGGCACCGCTCTCACCAGGTCAAAAGACGGCGCGCGTCCCGGCGCGCGCGCCCTGTGCCGGATTCGAACATCTCCGGTTGCCGTCGTCGCGGAAGGCCACCGGGCGGGTGCCGGAACGGTGCCCCGGGGAAGCACACCGGCCGCGCACCCGGCGTATTCCGTTTAGCGTCGGCCGCGCTCGGCCACCGTGGCCGATCGACAGCAGGACCCCGGCAGTTGTGGTTGGCGCCGCCGCCGGGGCCCTGCGTCCACGACTCCGAAGGAGAAATCGCGATGGCGACTTCCCCCCGGCACCGCCGCCGTAAACCTCGGCACGCGCGCCCCCGTCCCCGCCGGATGGCGCGCCCGTGCGCGAACTGCCTGCTGCGCGGCCTGGAAGCGATGACCTCGCCGGCAGGACACGCCCTGCTCCTGCAGCAGCCCGAGCCCCACACCGTGCTCACCGCGCTCCTCCTGTTCTGTCTGCAGCCGGCCTTCCACCGGGCCGTCTGCGTCCCGGACCGCCGTCCGATATGACCGCGTGCGGGGCGCCGCACCCCGGCGGCGCCCCGCACGCCTCCAGCACTCGGCCACCCCCCACGCCAGCGGAGCCCCTCCCATGTCCTCTCAACCGCAGCACCGCCCGTCGCCGGCACCCACTCACATCGGCCTCGTCATGGCATCGGTCTGGCAGCGAAGCCGCCTCCCGCTGGACGCCGTGGCCCGGAGAACCGGAAGCGACGTGCGCCACATCACCGCCGTCCTGGCGGGAGAGCGCTTCCCCAGCCGCCGCTTCACCGACCGCTACGCACGGGTCTGCGGAGCCGATCCGCTCGTCCTGCTGCGGATATGGGAGGACGAGCACGAACGCCGGCGGCGCTCCGGCGGCGGCCGGCAGGAGCTGCCCGGGGAGGGCCGGCCATCGGTGCGGCGCTGACGGCGAAGGCGCGCTCCGGCGCCCTTCCGTCCCGGCCGGCGCCCGCAGGAGCCGTCGGCGCTCCGGCGGCGTCGCCCCGGTGGCCGCCGGTGCCGTGCGACGACGTGCGGAGCGGGCCCGCCGCCGGTCGCCCGGCGGCGGTCGTGACGGGCGGCCACGGCGCGCGGCAGGGCTGTGACACGTCCTCGCCGACGGGACCGGTGCCGCGGCGCTCGCCGCGGCAGTGCGCCGGTCGGCGCGGGCGGGCGGCGAGTCGCCCGTGCCCCGGCGTCGTCCGCGAACGGCCGAGGGCCCTGCCCGGCGTACCGGACAGGGCCCTCGTTCCCGAGCGCCGGGCAGGCCTTGCACCTGCATCTCCCCGCAGGAAGCGGGGCGTCTTTCCTTGGACCACCAACGCGTCGTGGGCCACCGGGAGTCCCGGCGCCCATCTCAAGATCCACTGTACAGCATGCGTCCGCCGGGACCGGCCCGGACCGGCCGCGGGGGCGGCCGGCCGGGCCGGCGTCCGCGGGCTCAGGGCAGCGGCGTCCCCCCGGTCGCGTTGAGGATCTCCGCGGTGATGAAGCTCGCCTCCTGGGAGGCCAGGTAGACGTAGGCCGGGGCCAGCTCGGCCGGCTGGGCCGGGCGGCCCATGGGGCTCTGCTTGCCGAACTCGGCCGTGTCCGGCATCGTCGCGGGGATGAGCGGGGTCCACACCGGGCCCGGCGCGACCGCGTTCACGCGGATGCCGCGCTCCGCGACCATCTGCGCCAGCCCCTGGGTGAAGGTGACGATCGCGCCCTTGGTCATCGCGTAGTCCAGCAGGTGCGGACTGGGCTTGTACGCCTGCACGGACGTGGAGTTGATGACGCTGCCGCCCCGGGGGATGTGCGGCAGGGCGAACTTGGTCAGCCAGAACATGCCGTAGAGGTTCGTCCGCACGACCCGGTCGAACTGCTCGGTCTCGATCGCCTCGATTCCCTCCGGCTGCGACATCTGGTAGGCCGCGTTGTTCACCAGGACGTCGATGCGGCCGAACTCGGCGACCGCCCGGTCGATCAGCGCCCGGCAGTTGGCCTCCTCGCGGATGTCGCAGGAGACGGCCACCGCCTTGCGTCCGGCGTCCTCCACCAGGCGGGCGGTCTCGCGCGCGTCGCTCTCCTCCTCCTGGAGGTAGGTGAACAGGACGTCGGCGCCCTCGCGGGCGAAGGCCAGGGCCACCGCCCGGCCGATACCGGAGTCCCCGCCCGTGATGACGGCCTTGCGGCCCTCCAGCCGGCCGGAGCCGCGGTACGACTCCTCACCGTGGTCGGGCGGCGGATCCATCGGTCCGGTCCAGCCCGGATGGGCCTGGTCCTGGTCGGGAAAGTCGGGGCGGGGGTGCTGGGTGGTCGGATCCTGCTGGGTGTGCTGCTCTTCCGCCACGTCGGCCTCCTGTCTGTCGAACGGACCGGACAGGAGGCCGGGTTCCCTGATCGCCCGGCCCGAAAAGTGTTCCCACCTGCCGGAATCGCCGAGCGTCCCGCGGCTCGGCGGCGACCGCCGCCGGGCCGCGGTCCGGCACGCCGTGCCGCGGCCGCGGTCCGGCGCGCCGAGGGGCCGCGGGGCCCGGCGAACACCGACCGTGACCGCTCATCTGAGACTTGTGCGACACATGGTGCGGTCGGCGGGCTTGCACCGGCCGTCTCAGGGCACCCGACTTGCACGGATCGGCCTCCGCTTCGGCCCCACGGGCCGCGGCCCGGAGCGGCCGACCGGAGGACACGGCAAGGGGAGAAACCGACGTGCGCATCGGGGCAGAGGAAGAGTTTCACGTACTGGACGTGGAGAGCGGGCACCTGGTGCCACGCGCCCGCGCCGTGCTGGACCGGCTGGACAGACCCGGTTTCACCACCGAGCTCCAGCAGTCGGTCGTGGAGAGCAACAGCCGGGTGCACGACACCCTCGACGACCTGTACACCGACCTGGCCGGGGCCCGGCGCCGGCTGGACGCGGCGGCCTCCTCGCTCGGCCTGGCCGTGGTGGCGGCCGGCACGGTGCCGCTGGCCCGGGTCACCCCCCGGGACGTCACCGCCGACGCCCGCTACCGGCACATGGCCGAGGAGTACCGCAGGGTCGCCGACGAACAGCTCATCTGCAGCGCCCAGGTGCACGTCGACGTGCCCGACCGCGACACCGCCGTGCGCGCCATGTGCCTGGTCTCGCCCTGGCTCGCGCCCCTGCTGGCGCTGTCGGCCAGTTCGCCGTTCTGGCTAGGCGCGGACACCGGGTACGCGAGCTGGCGCACCATGCTGTGGCAGCGCTGGCCCACCGCCGGGCCGGTCGGCTGCCACGCCAGTGCGGCGGACTACGACACGGCCGTGCAGGAGCTGATCGGCTCGGGCGTCATCAGCGACGCCGGGATGGTCTACCACGACGTACGGCCCTCGGCCCACCAGGGCACCCTGGAGCTCCGGATATGCGACGCCTGCCCGCGCGCGGAGACGGTCGTGCTGGTCGCCGGTCTCTTCCGGGCGCTGGTGCGGGACGCGTGCGAGCGGCTGGCGGACCGGGACGGCCCGCTGTGCGACGGCCACCACGACTGGCTGCGCGCCGCCGCCTGGCGTGCCGCCCGCTCGGGCCTGGAGGGGTACCTGGTGGATCCGGCGACCCGGCGGGCCGCGCCGGCCCCCGAGGTGCTGCGCGGGATGCGCGACCGGCTGCGCCCGGCCCTGGAGGCGTCCGGTGACTGGGACACCGTGCACGGCCTGCTGGAGGAGGCCCTGGCCGCCGGGAGCGCCGCCCACCGGCTGCGGCGCGCGGCGGCGGCCGAGGACCTGCTCGCCAGCGTCGACCTGATGGTCGACGAGACCCGCGGCGGGCGGGCCGGCCGGCGCGCCGCCCCGGCCGCCCGGCGGCCGGTCCCGCCGGTCGGAACCGGCGGCGCCCGCCTTCGCCGTACGACGGCCGGGGGCACGGCCGCCTGATCCGATGCCGCACCGCCCCTTCGTCACCTCCCGCGTCGGCCGGGCAGCCGCCGGACCGGCTGTGCCGCCCGCCCGGGCCGCCGTACGCCGGTCCCGGCCGGACGAGCCGACACCCAACCCTGTGATCGAGGAGAGTTCCACCGTCATGCCCAGCATGTCCCCGTCCCCCGTCGGCCTGTGGAGGGGCGCCGCCGCACGGCGGTCCGCACCACCCGAGCACCTGCGCGGAAGGGGGTCCGTCTGATGTGCGGCCTCAGCGGTGAGATCCGCTTCGACGACGGGCGGCCCGACATGGCGGCGGTCGAGCGCATGACCGACCGGCTCGCGCCCCGGGGTCCCGACGGCCGCGGGCTGTGGTCGCAGGGGCCGGTCGCCCTCGGCCACCGCCGGCTCAAGATCATCGACTTGTCGGAGAGCGGCGCCCAGCCCATGGCCGACCCCCGGGCCCGGATCGTCGGCGTCTTCAACGGGTGCGTCTACAACTACCGCGAGCTGCGCGAGGAGCTGCGCGGCCGCGGCCACCACTTCTTCTCGGACTCCGACACCGAGGTGGTGCTCAAGGCCTACCAGGAGTGGGGCACGGCCTGCGTCGAGCGCTTCTACGGCATGTTCGCCTTCGTCGTCGTCGAGCAGGACACCGGGCGGGTGGTCCTGGCCCGCGACCGGCTCGGCATCAAGCCGCTGTACCTGGCCGAGACGCCGGACCGGCTCCGGTTCGCCTCCTCCCTGCCGGCTCTGCTGGCGGGCGGCGGCGTGGACACCTCGCTGGACCCGGTGGCCCTGCACCAGTACCTCAGCTGGCACGCCACCGTGGCCGCGCCCCGGACCGTCCTCAACGGCGTGCGCAAGCTCCCGCCGGCCACGGTCCGCGTGATCGAGCCGGACGGCACGCACCGTGACCACTGCTACTGGCAGCCCTCCTACACCCGCCGGCCCGAGTACGCCGGCCTGAGCGCCGACGACTGGACGGACGCCGTGCTGGAGGCGCTGCGCACCGCCGTGCGCCGCCGGATGGTCGCCGACGTGCCGGTCGGCGTGCTGCTGTCCGGCGGGCTGGACTCCAGCCTGATCGTGGCCCTGCTGGCCGAGGAGGGGCAGCAGGACCTGGCCACCTTCAGCGTCGGCTTCGAGTCGGAAGGGGGCGAGGAGGGGGACGAGTTCCGCTACTCCGACCTGGTGGCACGGCACTTCGGCACCGACCACCACCAGCTGCTGGTCCCCTCCGACCGGGTCTCGCACGCGCTGGACGGGGCGGTCCGGGCCATGAGCGAGCCCATGATGAGCCACGACGTGGTCGCCTTCCACCTGCTGTCCGAGCAGGTCGCCAAGGAGGTCAAGGTCGTCCAGAGCGGCCAGGGCGCCGACGAGGTCTTCGCGGGCTACCACTGGTATCCGGACATGGCGAACGCGTCCCGGCAGCACGCGGCCCGGGCGTACGTCGACACGTATTTCGACCGGTCGCACGCCGACCTCGCCCGGATCCTGGAGCCCGGCCTGCTGCCCGACCACGACGCGTCCGGCGACTTCGTCCGCGCGCACCTGGCGGCCCCGGGCGCAGAGACCGCGCTGGACGCGCAGCTGCGGCTCGACACGCACGTGATGATGGTCGACGACCCGGTCAAGCGGGTCGACAACATGACCATGGACTGGGGTCTGGAGGCCCGCGTGCCGTTCCTCGACCACGAGCTGGTCGAACTGGCCGCCGCCTGCCCGCCCGAGCTCAAGCTCGCGGACGGCGGCAAGGGCGTGCTGAAGGCCGCCGGGCGCAAGGTGCTGCCGCGGGAGGTCGTCGACCGGCCCAAGGGCTACTTCCCGGTCCCGGCCATCAAGCACATGGCCGGCCCGGTGCTGGAGCGGGTCCGCGAGGCCCTCACCGCCCCCGAGGCGAAGGCCCGCGGCGTCTTCCGCCAGGAGTACGTCGCCCGGTTGCTCGCGGAACCCAACGCGCACCGCACCCACCGGGGAGCGAACACGCTGTGGCAGGTAGCTTTGCTGGAGATATGGCTGCAGACGCACGGGATCAGCTGACCGGCGGCCGGGCCCCGCGGGCGTCCGCGTCCCCCCGGCCGGGCCCCGCGGACGTCCAGGCCCCGCCGTCCCCGGACCCGGCGGCGACGCCCCTGGCCGGCGACGGGACGCCCCTGCCGGGGGCCGCCCCGCGGGCGGGCGCGGCCTTCGTGCCGTCCGCCCGTCCCGACGGCTCCGGGCCCGCCGCCCACCGCCGGGACGCGGTGAGCCCGGTCCGGGGCGTCCGGGCGGCGGACCTCCCGGACGACGTGCCGTCCCGGGCGCCGCTGCCCGCGCCGGCGCCGGTCGCGCTGCCGGACACCGCCGTGGCCCACGACGCGCCCCACCTCGTGACGGCCCACGGCTGCTGGTACCCCTCGGTGGACCCCAGCGGCCGGCACGTCGCCTTCATCTGCGACCGGGGCGGTGTGCCGCAGCTGTGGACGGGGCCGGTCGACGGCGGTGACGCCCAGCTGCTGGACGCCGGGCCGGACCCGGTGACCGAGGTGTCCTGGTCCCCCGACGGCCGGTGGATCGCGTACACCACCGCCCCGGAGGGCGGGGAGCTCACCCGGGTGCTGTGCGTGCGCCCCGACGGCACCGGGCGGCGCGTCCTGGCCGGGGCCGAGCCGGGCAGCTCCGCGCACCTGGGGTGCTGGCGGCACGACGGCTCGGCCGTCGCGGTGACCGTCGCCGAGCCGTCCGCGGGCGCCGAGCCGGGCGAGGCGGAGGCCGCGCCCGTGCGCGCCGAGCCCGGCACGGCCGCCGCGGGCCTCCCGCCCGGCTGGGCGGCGCGGGACGGCCGCGCCGTGCTGCTGGGCGGACCGCCGCCCGCCGCGGCCCCGCGGCCGCACGCCGTCACCGACGGCGGCGCGGCCGCCCTCGACGAGCCTGCGCCCCTGACGCTGTCGGCGTACCTCGTCGACCCCGAGGGCGGGTCGGCTCCCGTGTTCCTCGCCGGTGAGCGCGGCGCGGCCACCCTGCGCGTGTGCGACCTCAGCCGGGACGGCCGGCTGGCCCTGCTGCGGCGGGGGCCGCGCGGCCGCCGCGAGGCCCTCGTCGTGCGCCTCCCCGACCTGCGGGTCACCTGCGCGGTGCCGGTCGCCGACGGCGATCCCTGGATCGGCGGCTTCGCACCGGACGGCCGGACCCTGTGGCTGCGCAGCGACCACGGCCGGGAGTACGCCGCCCTGTACGCGGTCCGGCTCGACGCGCGGGGACGGCGGCTCGGGCTCACCGTGGCCGCCGAGCGCGCGGACTGCGGCCTGGAACTGCTGGCCCTGGACCCCACCGGGCGCGGCGCCGTGCTGGCGTGGAACGTGCGCGGCGTCAGCGAACTGCAGATCGCCGAGGTGCGCACCCCCGCCGGGGCCGGAACCGGAGGGGTTCCCGCCCCGGTCGCGGAGTTCGCGCCGCCCCCCGCCGCGCTCGGGTCCTGCCGTACCGTGCCGCTCCCCCACGAGGTGGTCACCCGCGCCGTGCCCACCGCGGACCCGGACGCCCCCGTCGTGGCGCTGTCCGGGTCGCAGCGCCGCCCCGGCGTGTGGTGGCTGCCCCGGGGACGGGCCCTGCGCACCCCGTGGTCCTCCCGCGACGAGGACGCGGTGCGCGGGGGCCGCCCGCCCGTGCGGCCCGTGCCGATGCGGCCCGTCGCCCGGGACGGGCTCGCCCTGGGCGGCTGGTACTACCGCGCGCCGGGCCGTTCCCCCGGCGAGCCCGCGCCCTGCGTCGTCCACCTGCACGGCGGCCCCGAGGAGCAGGAACGCCCGGTGTTCCACCCCCTCTACCACGAGCTCCTCGGCCGGGGCCTGGACGTCTTCGCCCCCGACGTGCGCGGCTCCTCCGGCTACGGGCGCTCCTTCGTCGACGCGGACCTGGGCACGGGGCGGTTCGCCGCCATCGACGACGTCGCCGACTGCGCGGCCCACGTGGTCCTGGCCGGGCTGGCCGACCCCCGGCGGCTGGCCGTCATGGGCCGCTCGTACGGCGGTTACCTGACGATGGCCTCCCTGGTGTGGCATCCGGACCTGTTCCGCACCGGCGTGGCGGTGTGCGGCATGTCGGACTTCGCCACGTTCTTCGCCGGCACCGAGCCGTGGATCGCCCGGTCGGCGGCCCACAAGTACGGGCATCCGGAACGCGACCGGGACCTGCTGCGCGCGCTGTCGCCGATGAGCCGGATCGACGCCCTGCGCGTCCCGGTGCTGGCCGTCCACGGCGAGCACGACACCAACGTGCCGCCGGGCGAGTCCGAGCAGTTCGTCCGCGCCGCCCGGGAGCGCGGGCTGGAGGCCGAGCTGCTCGTCCTGCACCACGAGGGGCACGACTTCCAGCGCGCCGACAACCGCCGCCTGTTCCGCCGGGCCGCGGCGGACTGGATCCAGCGCCATCTGACGGCCTGACCCCGGCGCCGCCCGGGCCGGCTCGAAGCGCGCCGGGGAGCCGGACCGGACCGGCCGCGGCGACGCCGGCGGCGTCGCCGCGGCCGGAGCGGGTACTCCATCGGCATGGCTCCTCATCAGCACACGGTGGCGCCCGCCCGCCCGCGTACCGCGCTCCGCGTACCCGCGACCGGCTTCGGACCTCCCGGCTCGTCCCCGTCGGGGCAGCGGAGGGCCGGATGACGGCCGATGCCACGAAGGCGGCGAGGATGGTCGCGGAGGCCGCGGCGGACGTCCCCGCCGAGGAGGTCCCGCGGCGGGTGTGCGCGGCGGCGTGCGAAGGGCTCGGCATGGACGGCGCCACCTTGTCGCTGCTCACCGACACCCCCTCCCGCCAGCTGCTCGCCGCGTCGGACGGCGCCGCCCTGCTGCTGGAGGAGATCCAGTTCACGGTGCTGGAGGGCCCCTGCATCAGCGCCGCGCGCACCGGCGAGCCCGTGGCCGTGGACGACCTGGACGGCGAACCGACGCCCTGGCCCCTGTTCGGGGCGACGATGCGTGAACGGCTGCCGCAGGTGCGGTCGGTGTACGCGCTCCCCCTCTTCTTCGGCGACTACGTCCTCGGGACGGCCGATCTGCTGGCCCTTCGCCCGCACGCGCTCGACGCGGACGCCCTGCGGGAGGCGTCCCGGGTGGCCGACGCGGTGACGGCCGCTCTCCTGCCGACCCGCCAGATGCTCCTCACCGGGACCCGGGCCCCGGCCTGGGAGCCGGAAGAGGTCGTCCGCGCCCACTGGTTCGACACCGCGCGCGCCATCGGAGCGCTGGTCTCCCGGCGGGGGGTCGCCCCGGAGGACGCGCTGGCCCTCATGCGCGCCGAGGCCTTCCGCACCGGCAGATCGCTGGCCGACATCACCGCGGACGTCCTGCGTGATCCGCCCCGCGACCCGTAGGGCGCGCGGGGCGGACCGCGCCCGGCACCACGCCCGGCCGCGGCGGCCCGTCCCTCAGCCGGCCGGCGGGCGGCCGAGCGGGGCGGCCGGGCCTTCCGCACGCGCGCCGGGGCCGGCGCCGGTCCGCCAGAACTCGCGCAGGGCGGTGACGAGCGCCTCGGGCGCCTCCTCGGCGATGTGGTGGCCGGAGTCGATCGGGCCGCCGGTCAGCCGGTCCCCCGCCCAGTCCCGCCACACGCCCAGCACGTCGCCGTACAGGTCGGCCATGTCGTCCCGGGTGGCCCACAGCACCTGCAGCGGGCAGCCGACGCGCCGGCCGGCCCGCCGGTCGGCGTCGTCGTGCTCCCGGTCGACGCCCAGTCCGGCCCGGTAGTCCTCGCACATGGCGTGCACGGTGGCCGGGTCGTGGACGGCGCGCCGGTAGTCCTCGTAGGCCTCGGCGCCCATCTGCTCGGGGGTGCCCCGGTACCAGGCGTCGGGGTCGGCGTCGATGATCCTCTCGGCGGGCTTGTCGGTCTGGCCCAGGAAGAACCAGTGCCACCAGCTCGCGGCGAACCCCGCGTCGCAGCGTCGCAGCGCCTCCCCGATGGGGACGGCGTCCAGCACGCTCAGGGCGGTGACCGCCTCCGGGTGGTCCAGGGCCAGCCGGGTGGCCACGTACGCCCCCCGGTCGTGGCCGACGACGGCGAACCGCTCGTGGCCCAGGCCCCGCATCACCGCCAGGCAGTCCGCGGCCATGGCCCGCTTGGCGTACGGACGGTGTTCGGGGTCGGTGGGCGGCTTCTCGGACCGGCCGTAGCCGCGCAGGTCGGGACAGACCACCGCGTGGCCGGCGGCGACCAGCAGCGGGGCGACCCGGTGCCAGGTCGCGTGCGTGCGCGGATGGCCGTGCAGGAGCAGCACGGCCGGGCCGGTGCCGCCGTGGCGCACCCGTAACCGGGCCCCGTCCCCCTCGCACTGCCTCAGCTCGAACCCGTCGAACATCTGACCTCCCCGTGCCTCGGCCGGTGCCGCTCGTCTGCCCCGGACCGCCTCGCCCACACGGCCGCCGTCCCGCTCCGGCCGGGCGGCCACCGGTTCAGGACGGGCGGGACCGCGGCGGCGGGGTCATCGCCCAGCGGATCGTCCGGGTCAGGGCCTGGCCGGCGGGCCGTACGGCGATGTCCTCGACGACGGGCAGACGGGGCAGCCACAGCACGCCGCGCGCCCACGGCGGCAGCAGGGCCACGGCGTTGGCGGCCAGCCCGGCGTAGAAGGGCCGGGCCGGCAGGGGCAGGGGCGGCTGGAGCAGCAGGAAGCGCGCGGCTGCCCGCGCCTGTGCGGTGACCCGCAGCTCGGGGCGGTAGGCGTCCAGGACCTCGGCCAGCTCCCGGCGGTCGCGCGGGGGGTCGGTCACGCCCAGCGCCTCGGCGACCCGTGCGGTGTCGGCGACGTAGGCGTCGTAGCCGGCGGCGTCCAGCGGGCGGGCGCCGAAGCGTTCGTGGGCCCGCAGGAAGCTGTCCGTCTCGGCGGCGTGCACCCAGCCGAGCAGGTGCGGGTCGGCCGCGTGGTAGGCGATGCCCTCGGGCGTCGTCCCGCGGATCCGCTGGTGGATGCGGCGGACGTGGTCGACCGCCTGCTGGGCGTCCGCCGCGGTGCCGTAGGTCGTCACGGCCAGGAAGGTGCTGGTGCGCTGCAGCCGTCCCCAGGGGTCGCCGCGGTAGCCGGAGTGCGCGGCCACGGCCGCCATGGCCAGCGGGTGCAGGGACTGCAGCAGCAGCGCGCTCAGCCCGCCGATGAACATCGACGCGTCGCCGTGCACCGTGCGGATGGGACGGTCGGGTCCGAACCAGCGCGGACCGGGGGTGTGGTGGATGCGGACGCGTGCGGCCGGCCCGTCCGGTCCGGCCACGCGGTGGAACAGGGCCTTGCCCAGCTGTGCGCGTACGTGGGTCAGCATGGTCGCCTCCCGTCTCCCTCCAGTGTCCGGCATGTCCGCGGCCCGCACGGCACCCGGCCGCCGCGCTGCCGGTGCGTCCCCGTGCGGGGGCGGCGGTCGTGGCCGCCCGGTCCGCAGGGGGCCTCCCCCGGGTGCGCCGGCGGTCCGCCCGCCCCGCTCCCCGGCCGCGGGCCCCGCCTCCGGGCCGCCGGGGCGCTCCGTCCCTCCCCTCCGCCCGGCATCCCGGCCACCGCCGCCGGTCCGCGCGGTGGCCGGGTCCGCGCTCGGACCCCCGCTCCAGCCGCCCTTCCTCGGGAGCGGGGAAGCAGTTCTCCCGCCCCGCTCGTCCGAGTCGCTCCGGCCGCACAGGCCACGGAGATGACCGAAAACCACTCACGTTTCGGTGAGAGCGGCGCCGGCGGCTCGAGGAAGCCCGGCGGGCCGACACCTCGAGAAGGTGCGTTGCCGGACATTCGCCGTGGCCGGCAGCGGCCGGTCCACCCCCTGCCCTTTACCACTCCCAGCCGCCCGGGCAGCGGGTTCGCGACGAAATCGCCTGCCCGGCCAACTGCGCGGTTCCATGGATCACTTCACCTGAAAGGGTGACTAGCATGAGCCCGTACCTGGTCCGGAAGATCACGTCCGTCTGACGCTCTCATCCTGGCCCGCGGCCGCCGTGCGCCGGCCGCGACTCGTCTCTCCCGCAGCAAGGACCGAGGAACCGCGGAATGTCAGAGCCTGCACCGGCCGGCCAGCACCGGCCGGTCACCACGCGCCCCGCCTCGCCGGCCGTGCCCGCGGCCGTGCTGCTGGTGAGCGCAGCAGCCGCCGGCGCGGCGATGGCGGCGGCGCCCGCGGGCGCCCGTTCCTGGACGGTGGCCACGGCCCTGGCCGCCTGGTCCGGCGTGGCGGTCACCGTCGTCGTCAGCGCCCTGCTGATCCGGCGCGCCCGCCGGTCCTCCACCGCGCGGAGCGACGAAGTCAGCCGTCTCGGCGCCCAGTTGGCGCGGCAGAAGGCGGAGTCGGCGCACCTGGTGAACGTCACTCTGCCCGCCGTCGTGAAGCGGCTGCGGGACGGGGACGGCGCGAGCGGCGCCCTGGCGGGGGTGACGCCGCCCGACGATCCGCAACTGCGCCGGATCCTGCACACCTTCACCTCCTCGGTGGAGGAGGCCGTGCAGTACGCCACCGCCCTCGACACCGAACTGCGGCACGCCCGGCAGGAACTGGCCCGGGCCGCCGAGGAGACGGAGCGGCTGACGCGCGAGGTCCTGCCCGCCGCGGTCGCCAGGCTGCGGGAGGGCACCTCGGCCGACACCGTGCTCGCCGAGGCGGAGCTGCCGCGGTCCCCGCTGCTGCGGACCCCGGCGGAGTCGTTCGTCCGGGAACTCGCCCAGAGCGAGCGGCGGGCCGCCGCCGCGCAGGCCGCCTCCGCGAAGGCCCTCAGCCGCGTCCAGGCCAAGGCCGTGAGCATGCTGGCCGACCTGCGGGAGATGCAGGAGCGGCACGGCGAGGAGGTCTTCGGCGACCTGCTGAGACTGGACCACAGCACCTCGCAGCTCGGCCTCATGACCGACCGGCTGGCGCTCCTGATGGGCGGCCGGTCCAGCCGCGCCTGGAACAAGCCGATCGTGATGGAGAGCATCCTGCGCGGCGCGGTCGGCCGGATCGCGGCCTACCAGCGCGTGCGGCTGCACTGCTCCACCGACGCCGCGATCTCCGGCTTCGCCGCGGAGGGCGTCATGCATCTGCTCGCCGAGCTGATGGACAACGCCACCACCTTCTCGCCGCCCGTCGACGAGGTGCACGTGTACGTCGAGGAGCGCAGCGCCGGACTCGTCGTCACGATCGAGGACAGCGGGCTGAAGATGGCCGACGCGGCCATGCGCCGCGCCGAGGAGGCGGTGGCCGGGCGCATGACGGACCTGGCCTCGCTGCAGGGCACCCGGCTCGGCCTGGCCGTGGTCGGGCGGCTGGCCGTCAAGTACGGCATCAGCGTCAACTACCGGCCGTCGTCGCGCGGCGGCACCGGCGTCGTCGTCCTGCTGCCCCCGCAGCTGCTGGCCCAGAAGCGCGAGCCCGCGCCGGGCAGGGCCGCGCGGCGTCCCTCCGCCGCGGCCCCCGCCCCCGCCGCGCGGCCCGCGGCGCCGGAGCTGCCGCACCCCGCCGCGCGGCCGGCCGTCACGGCGCGGCCCGAGCGTCCCGGACCGGACGCGCCCCACCGCCCCGCGCCGGCCACGCCGAACGGCCTGCCCGTGCGGGCGCCCGGCCGCACCATGGCCGAGGCCGAGCGCGAGCGCCGGCAGCGCAGGGCGGCGGCCGAGACCCCCGCGCGGGACGACGCGCGGGGGGAGGAACGCCGCGACGCGGGCTCCCGCTTCGGCGCCTTCCACCGCGGGCGCCGGACCGGCGGCGAGTCCGGGGCCGGCCCCGGATCCGGGCCGTCGGCCGCCGAGTAGGTCCACGCCCTTCCCGTACGGCGCCCGGGGCTCCGGCGCCCACTTCCCCGCTTGAGTTCGTGAGATAGGAGGAACGGGCCGGTGGCCGGGACACCCGGACGCCGGCCCCATCACCTGCCATGCAGACCACCGACAACAGCCTCACCTGGCTTCTGCAGGGCCTTCTGGAGCGCACCCCGGGCACGCGGCACGCGCTGGTCCTGTCCCGGGACGGCCTGAAGCTCTGCTGGACCGAACACCTGACGCTCGACCAGGCCGACCAGCTGGCGGCGATCTGCTCGGGCATGCAGGCCCTCGCCCAGGGCGCGTCCGTGGAGTTCGGGGACGGGAGCGGCGGGGTCCGCCACTCCATGACCGAGTTCCACGGCGGCCTGCTCTTCATCGTGGAGGCCGGGGAGGGCGCGCATCTGGCGGTCCTCGCCGAGGAGGACGCCGATCCCGGGGTGGTGGGCCACCGGATGACCGAGCTGGTCGAGCAGATCGGCGAGCATCTGCGGGCCGAGCCCCGCCAGGGCGCCCGGGGGAGCGCCTCGTCGTGACGCGCAGGCCCGTGGACACCGGTGATCCCGACCGGCTCTACACGGTCACGGGCGGACGCAGCCGCGCGGACGACGCGTTCGACCTGGTCACCCTGGTGGTCAGCGAGTGCGAGCCCACCGCCGGGATGCAGTCGGAGCACGCCCGGATCCTGGAGCTGTGCCGTCATCCGACGGCCGTCGTCGAGATCGCCGCGGAGCTCAGGCTGCCGATCACCGTGGTGCGCATCCTGCTGGGCGACCTCCTCGCCATGGGCCGCGTCACCGCCCGTCATCCGCGCGCGGCCCGGTCCGCCGCGTCGCTTCCCGATCCCGCCCTTCTCAAGGAGGTGCTGCATGGGCTCCGCAACCTCTGAGCTGCCTTCCCGGCGTACTCCCCTGTCCCTCACCGCGGAGACCGGCCTGAAGATCGTCGTCGTGGGCGGATTCGGTGTCGGCAAGACGACCCTGGTCCGCTCGGTCAGCGAGATCCGGCCGCTCAACACCGAGGAGGTGATGACCCAGGCCGGCGTCGGGGTCGACGAGACCCACCCGGTGGCGGCGAAGACCACCACGACGGTGGCGTTCGACTTCGGCCGGATCAGCCTCAACGAGCGCATGGTCCTGTACCTGTTCGGCGCTCCGGGGCAGGAACGTTTCTGGTTCCTGTGGGACCGGCTCTTCTCCGGCACGCTCGGCGCGGTCGTGCTGGTCGACACGCGCCGGATGGACGACTCCTGGTACGCGATCGACCGGCTGGAGCACCACAGGACGCCGTTCGTCGTGGCCGTCAACCGGTTCGACGACGATCCGCACCGGTACTCCCTGGACGAGATCCGCCAGGCGTTGTCCCTGCCCGCGCACGTGCCGCTGGTCGACTGCGACGCACGGGTCAGGTCGTCGGGCAAGGACGTTCTGATCACCCTCGTGGACCACCTCCACGACATGGCCGTGGCGCAGGAGACGACACCGTGACCGACACCGGATCCCCTTCCCCGAGCACGGCCGCCCCGGGCTGCCCCGCCCACGCCGACGCGGTGCCTCTGGCCGGCCTGGAGTACCAGCAGACGCCGTCGCAGCTGTACCGCGCCCTGCGCCGGGAGCACGGGGCGGTCGCGCCCGTGCTGCTCGACGGGGACATCCCCGCCTGGCTGGTCCTCGGCTACTCCGAGGTCACCTATGTGACCTCGCACGACGAGCTGTTCGCGCGCGACTCCCGGCGCTGGAACCGGTGGGAGGACATCCCGCCGGACTGGCCGCTGCTGCCGTTCGTCGGCTACCAGCCGTCGGTGCTGTTCACCGAGGGCGACGAGCACCGGCGGCGGGCCGGGGTGATCACGCAGGCGCTGGAGGGCGTCGACCAGTTCGAGCTGGCCCGCGCGTGCGAGGGGATCGCCGACCGGCTCATCGCCGCGTTCGCCGGGAGCGGCCAGGCGGAGCTGATGAGCGCCTACGCGCACGCCCTGCCGATGCGCGCGGTGGTCCAGATGTGCGGGATGCCGCACAGCGGGACCGACACCCAGCAGCTCGTGGACGACCTGCGGATCTCCCTCGACGCGGCCGAGGGCGACGATCCGGTGGCCGCGTACGCGCGGGTGGGCGAGCGGATCCGGCAGCTGGTGAAGGAGAAGCGGGAGCGGCCCGGCCCGGACGTCACCTCGCGGATGCTGCTGCATCCGGCCGGGCTGACCGACGAGGAGGTGGTCCAGGACCTGATCTCCGTCATCGCCGCGGCGCAGCAGCCGACGGCCAACTGGATCTGCAACACGCTGCGGCTGCTGCTCACCGACGAGCGTTTCGCCCTGAACGTCTCGGGGGGCCGGCTCAGCGTGGGCGAGGCGCTGAACGAGGTGCTGTGGCTGGACACGCCGACGCAGAACTTCATCGGCCGCTGGGCGGTGCGCGACACCCAGCTCGGCGGGCGGCGGATCCGGGCGGGCGACTGCCTCGTGCTGGGCCTGGCCGCGGCCAACACCGATCCGCAGATCTGGCCCGAGGGACACGTCGGGGCGGAGAACGCCGCGCACCTGTCGTTCAGCAACGGGGAGCACCGCTGCCCCTACCCGGCCCCGCTGCTGGCCGACGTCATGGCCCGTACGGCGGTCGAGACGCTGCTGGAGCGGCTGCCCGACCTGGTCCTGGCGGTGGAGCCGGAGGAGCTGACCTGGCGCCCGTCCATCTGGATGCGCGGCCTGACCGCCCTGCCGGTGGAGTTCACGCCGGTGGTGCAGTAGCGCACCGGACCGGGGCGGCCGCCGTCCGGGCCGCGGGAGCGCCGCCGTCCGGGACGCCGTGCGAGGCCCGGCGGCCGTCCGCCCGCCGGGCCCGCGGGCTCAGGCCGCCGCGGGGGTGAACCGCACCGGCAGGGACTGCGGTCCACGGGTGAAGACGCCCTGTTCGACGGGGTCGAAGCCGTCGGCGAGCCGCAGGTCGGGCATGGCGTCCAGGAGCTGGGAGACCCCGGTCTCGACCTCGGCCTTGGCGAGCAGGGCGCCCACGCAGAAGTGCCGGCCGAGCGCGAAGGCGAGGTGGTCCGCGGCGGCCGAGAAGGCGGTGGTCACCGTGAGGTCGTCGCGGAAGATGTCGAACCGGTCGGGGTCGCGGTACCGGCTCTCGTCCCGGTTGGCGGCGCCGATCAGGCAGGTGACGGTGGCCCCGGCCGGGACGGTGCCGCCGCTGAGCGTGACCTCGGTGGCCGACTGCCGCATGATCATGTGGACCGGGGGTGTCCAGCGCAGCGTCTCGGCGAAGGCGCGGGGGATCAGGCCGTGGTCCTCCCGTACGGCCGCCAGCTGCTCGGGGTGGAGCAGGAGGTTGGCGAAGATGCCGGCGATCGCCTTGTCCGTGGTCTCGCCGCCCGCGGCGAGCAGCAGGCTGCAGAAGGCCTTGATGTCCTCGTCGCTCATCCGCACGCCGTCGACCTCGGCGGCGCACAGGGTGGACAGCAGGTCGTCGCCGAGGTTCTCGCGGCGCTCCCTGATGATCGGGAACATGTACTCGGCGAACTCCGCCCGGGTCCGCTCCCCGGCCGCGGTCACCTCGGGGTCGCCCGAGAGGTTGCCGAGGAAGGCGATGACCGAGGTGTACCAGCGGTGGAAGCGCGCGTGGTCGGCCTTGTCCAGGCCCAGCATGTCCGCGATCACGTTGACGGGGAAGCGGGTCGCGTAGTCGGCCACCAGGTCGGCGGATCCGGTGTGCCGGAACGCGTCGATCAGTTCGCGGGAGTTGCGCTCGATCACGGGCAGGAACTTCTCCCGCAGGTCGCTGCCGCGGAAGGCCGGGGCGACGAGCGCGCGCCGCACCGCGTGCTCGCGCCCGCTGAGCTGGAGGATCGTCCTGCCGTGCACGGGCTCGATCTGCCAGGTGTAGTTGTCGGTGGTGAACTCGCCGTTCTTGTCCTTGAAGACCCGCTCCACGTCCTCGTAGCGCGAGATGATGTAGCTCCGGGTGGCCTCGTGCCAGAAGAGGGGAGCGCTCTCCCGCATCACGCGGTAGGCCGGGTAGGGGTCCGCGGCGAACTCGGGCGAGAGGATGTCGGGGACCTGCTGCGCGGTGGACATGGAGCTCCCTGGGCTCGGTGACGGGCGTACCGCGCAAGGCTATTGATCATCGATCGGCCCGAACAGCGGAGTCCTGGCCGACTGGTGCGCGAGGAACGGCCGATGGCCGGAAATCGCCCCTGGGCCGTACCGCGTGGCCCCGGCTCGGTCACACCTGCCGGTGGTCGATGCCGAGCAGGCTCGCGGCGGCGCGGAAGTCGGCCGCGTGGTGGCCGACGGCGAGGGACCAGTGGTGGCCGACGCCGGTGGCGCTCCAGGCGTCGACCCACTCCCCGGGGTCGCGGCCGAAGTCCACCCGGCTGGTGGTGTTGCCGATCTCCAGCAGCGGACCGGGGACGACGGTCCCCTCGGAGGTGACGAAGGAGAGGGCGCCGCCGGGGTCCTGGCCGAGGCCGAGGAGGGTGACGGGGCCGTGCCGGACGTCGAACTCCACGCTCACGCCCCAGCCGCGCTTGCCGTGGTAGACGCCGAGCCCGCGCAGCAGCGGGTCGCGGGAGCTGACGGCGAGGTGGCCCGGCCCGTCGTGGCCCATCTCCACCACGCCGTCCCGGAAGTCCAGGGCCTGGATCTCGGTGAAGGACCCCCCGGCGCCGACGCACTGGGTGGCCAGCTGGGCGACGCTGGTGCGCAGTTCGTACTCACCGGCCGCGGGCACGCCTCGGGCGGTGAGCAGGGAGGCGCCCAGGATCATGCCGGCGCCGAGCCGCTCGTGCAGTTCGCCGTCGAGCCCGCGGTGGTAGTACGCCAGGGTGTCGAGCCCGAAGTCCTCGACGAGCCGGTCGAGCGCGACCGACACGGTCGCGCCCCAGGCGAAGTCCTCGTCCACGACGCTGTCGTCGAGGGTGAAGACCCGCCGGGCGAGCGCCATGCGCTCCCGGGTCTGCGCCTCGGTGACCTGCTCCACCCGGTGCCGCAGATCGTCGAACTCCAGCACCTCCACGTGCGAGCCGAACGTGGCCGCCAGCAGCGTCGGATCGGTCGACACGTCCAGCATCCCCGGATACAGGTGCCCCATGAGGCCGTGCCGGGCGTGCCGCAGCGCTGCGCGGACGTGCGCGGCGCGGATCCACTGCTCGACGCGCCGCCAGGCGGACTCCTGGCGCAGCCAGCCCGAGACCGACCGGAAGGGGATGCCGGCCCGGCGGAAGACGTTGCCGGTCTCGGGCACCGGGCACTGTCCGCAGTAGGCCAGCCAGGCGCCGGTGTCGAAGGACGCGTGGTCCATCCTCTCGGTCGGCTGGAGGTCGACGACGAGGACCGGGGCGTGCGCGCGCTGCGCGATCGGAAGCACCATCGACGAGGTCAGGTAGGTGGCCAGGAACAGCACGATCAGGTCGCAGTCGGTCCGGCGCAGCTTCTCGGCGGCGGCCGCCGCCTCCTCGGCGTCGGAGACGAATCCGGCGTCGGTCACCTCCGCGTCCATGCGCCCGAGGCGCTCGGCGACATAGTGGGCCGACTCCCGCAGTTGCGGGAGGAGACCGGGGAACTGCGGCCAGTAGGTGCCCAGTCCGCCGGCGACCAGCCCGATCCGGGTGCGGCGGCGGACGGCCGGCGGGAGCAGGTCGCGCAGGACGGCGGTCCGTGCGGCGGCGCGGTCCTCGGTCGTGCCCGTCCGGGGTTGGGTCGTTGCCATGGTCGGTGCTCCTTGTGTGGTCCGGTGAGGGCCGGCCCGGCCCGGGCGGCCCTCGGCTCCGGGCGGCCTTCAGGTGCGGGCGGCCCTCGGGTGCGGGCGGGCGGCGGCGCCGGGGGCGCGCGGGACGAGGACGCGGATGACGAAGACGCCCGCGAACGCCGCCAGTGCCATGCAGGCGGTGATCGACCAGAGGAGGACGGCCGCGCTGTACTCGGCCAGCGCCGGGGTGAAGAACGCGGCGACCGCGAAGACCCCGCGCGACAGGGCGTAGGTGAGGCCCTGGGTGGTGCCGCGGGTCTCCGCGGGCAGCGTGAGCTGCGACCAGACCTTGTAGTTGGCCTCGCCCGCGAAGGGGTTGGAGAGCTGGTAGAGGACGAAGAAGACGAGCATGCCGGCCAGGGCGCCGGCGGTGAGCGCGGCGACGACGAAGGCGAGCACCTGCACGGCGGCGGCCACGTGGAACAGCCGGTCGCGCCAGGGGCTGTCGGCGACGCGGACGAAGGCGAGGGTGAGCGCCACGCCGATCGGGATGAAGGCCAGGTTGATCCCGGTGGCCAGGCTCTGCGAGGCGTCGCTGACGGTCACCAGCAGATAGGTGCCGAACTGGCCGAGGGTGTTGGCGCCCAGGCCCCAGGTGACGTAGAAGACGAACGTCGCCGCCATCGGCAGCAGGGCGGCACGCGTCCAGATGTCCTTCGCCCTGACGCCGTGCGGGACGGCCGCGTCCTCCGTCTCCCGGCCGGCGGCCCGGTCCTCCGGCGCGTCGTGCCCGGCGGGCGGCTTCAGCCGGGCGCGCAGCAGCCAGGTGACGAGGGCGGCGAGGGCCAGCTGGCCGGTGACCAGCCGCGCCCCGGTCATGCCCGCGGTCGACAGGACGAAGCCGAGGAGGGCGGCGACGGCGATGCCCAGCATCCACATGACCTGGGTGAAAGCCACGAGCCGCCCCCGCGCCCAGGCCGGGGCGGCGTCCGAGACCACGGCCAGGGAGGTCGGCAGGTCGGCGCCGGCCGCGAGCCCCGCGACGAGGACGCCGACCAGCAGCACGATGTCGTTCGGCGCCAGGGTGACGACCACCGCCCCCAGCGCGAAGCAGAAGATGTCCCAGTTGTAGACGCGGCGCCGGCCGAACAGGTCCGCGAGCCATCCGCCGACGAGGGATCCGACGGCGATGCAGACGGTGACGATCGCGCTGATCGCCCCGGCCATCCACACGCCCATGCCGTAACCGTCCCGGTAGACGGCCAGGTTGACGGAGATGCTGACGATCAGTCCGGCGTCGAGGTACGAGGCCATGCCCGACAGGGCCGCCGCCCGCCACAGATGTCTCGGGATCGGCCGCCGGGCGGGGTCCGGGGCGGCCGGGCCGGGGACGGGCGGTGTGCGGGCCATGATGCGACTCCGTCGTCTGGGGACCTCGCGGCCCCGGGGCCGGGTCGCAGCGAATATAGGGGCGGAAAAACGTTGCAACAAGGTGTCGGGCACGCATCCGCCGCATGACGCCGCTTTCCCGCCCCTCTTGCGGGATATGGCGCGAACGCCCCGGGCCGCCTACGGTGAGGGGACGTCAGAAACGTTCCAGGGGAAGGAGCGCAGCCGTGCTCTCCCCCTCGCTGCGGCGGCTCTTCGACGCACCGCCCCGGGACTTCGGCCCCACTCCCCTGTGGTGGTGGTCGGGCGCGGAAGTCACCCGCGAGCGTCTGAGGTGGCAGATGCGCCGGTTCGCGGACGGCGGCGTCCACAACCTCGTGGTGATCAATCTGGCGCCGGCCGGCCCGGGGTTCGGCGCCCGGGCCGACGAACCGGCGTGGTTCGGCGAGGAGTGGTGGGCCCGCTTCACCGACGCCTGCGAGACCGCCGCGGACCTCGGTATGCGCCTGTGGTTCTACGACCAGATCGGGTTCTCCGGCGCCAACGTGCAGGGCGGCGTCACCCGGCGGCACCCCGAGGCCGCCGGCCGGGCCCTGCGCTCGCGTACCGCGGCCGTCTCCCGGGGCGCGGTCGCCCTGCGGGACGCCGAGACGCTGGTGGGCGCGTACGACGCCGACGGCCGGCGTCTGCCGGTCACCGGGCCCGCGCGGGTCGCGGCCGCCGACGGCACCCGCGTACGGCTCGTCACCGCCGTCCCCACGGCGTTCGACTACCTGGACCCGCATGCCGTCGGGCTGCTGATGGACGCGGTCCACCACGAGTACGACCGGCGCGTGCCGCGGTACCTGGGCGGGGTCGTCGCGGGCAGCTTCCAGGACGAACTGCCGCCCACGAACGCCTGGACCGGCCGCTTCCCGGCGGAGTTCCGCGCCCGGCGCGGCTACGACCTGCTCGACCACCTGCCGGCCCTGTTCGGCGCCGGCGCCGGCGGGCAAGCGGCGAAGGTCCGCGCCGACTACTACGCCGTCCGCGCGCAGCTCACCGAGGAGGCCCTCTTCCGGCCGCTCGCCGCCTGGCACCGCGAGCGCGGCATGCTGCTGGGCTGCGACCAGGCGCATCCCGCCCGCGCGGGCCACCCGGTCCAGTCGACGCAGCTGTACACCGACTACTTCCGCACCCACCGCTGGTACGGGGCCGCCGGCACCGACCACCACGGCGACGCCAAGGTCCACTCCTCCCTGGCCCATCTCTACGGCCACGAACGCGTGTGGATCGAGGCGTTCCACTCCTCCGGCTGGGGCGGCACCCTGGAGGACACCTACGACTGGCTGCTGCCGTTCCTGCGCAGCGGCGCCAACCTGTACAACCCGCACGCGAGTTACTTCGGCACGGCGGGCGGCTGGTTCGAGTGGGCGCCGCCGTCCACCGACTGGCGCCAGCCCTACTGGCGGCAGTACCCGGCGTTCGCGCGGGCCGTGGCCCGGATCTGCTCGATCATGTCCTGGGGCAGCTACGACACCGCCGTGGCGGTGCTGCACCCCACCGCGACCGTGCAGGCCCTCGTCCCGCTGGACGCGCCCGTCCGCCACTTCGGCGACGGCCGGCTCGGCGACGGTTACGCCGACGCCGACGAGACGCAGCGGCACTACCTGGACCTGTGCGGCACGAACAACTGGCTCGCCCCCCGGATCGGCGCCCTGGACCTGCACCGCGTGTCCTTCGACGTCATCGACGACGACTCGGTCCGGCGCGCCCGGGCCGCCGACGGCGCCCTGCGGATCAGGGACCTGGCGTACCGGGCGGTGCTGCTGCCGTCGGCGAGCGTGCTGGAGGAGGACACGGCGCGCCGGCTGACCGAGCTGCTCGACGCCGGCGGGCGGGTCGTGGTCGTGGGGCGTCCTCCCGCCACGGCCGCCGGTCTGGCCGGTGACGACTCCGTGGTCGCGGCGCTGTCGGCGCATCCGCGGCTGGAGCGGGTCCGCGACGCCGGGGCCTGCGCGGCCGCGGTGGCCGACGCGGCCGGGCACGCCACGGGCGAGGTGCCGCTGCTGGTCAGGAGGCGGGGGAACGAGGGGGTCGCCCTGGTGACGGGCGCCTTCCCCGACGCCGGCCTGCCCGGGCCGCGCGCCGGCTCCCCGGGGCCGCGCGAGAGCCACGTCGTCGACCCCTCCCGCTACGCCCGCGCCTCGTCCGTGACCGTGCGGGCCCCGGTCGCCGAGGCCGAGGTCTGGAACCCGGCGACCGGCACCCGCGTCCCCGCGCCCGTCGCGGTCTCCGCGGAAGGGATCTCGACCGTCGAGGTGCCGCTGGAGGGCGCCCCCGCCGTCCTCGTCGTCTGGCGCGAGGGCCCGCCCGCGCACCCGGCTCCCGCCCCGCCGGCGCGGGAGCCGGAGGAGGCGGCCGACGTCTCGGCCGGCTGGCAGGGCCGGCTGGTCCCCACCCTGGACAACACCTGGGGCGACCTGGCGCTGCCGCCGGGGACGCCCGTCGACGAGCCGCAGATCTGGGACATGCGGTGGACCGAGGGCGACGCGCCGGACGCGGAGTGGGGACGGGCTCGGGCGACGTACGGCGACCGGGTGCGCGTCCTGCCCCCGGTGCCCCGCGCGCGGGCCCCCGAACCGCTGGACGCGGTGTCCGCCGCACGGGTCCTGGCCGGAGAGCTGCCCCTCGTACCGCCGGACGCGGGCTGGGAGGTGTCGGTGTACTCGCCGAGCCGCGGCATCCCGGACCAGGGCGGGCTGCTCGGCACCAAGGGGCTGGTCGCCGAGGAGTTCGTCCGCGTCCCGGTGCCGGGGAGCGGGCGGGCCGCCCGGGTCCGGGCGATCGTGGAGACCGGCCGCCGGGGACCCGCCGACCTGCACGTCGGCGCGGAGGCGGCCAAGCGCGTGTGGTGGAACGGCGAGCGGCTGGCCGCGGGCGACGGCGGGTACCTGGCCTCCGCCCGGGTGGTGGTGGAGCGGTCCCGCAACGTCCTGGAGTACGAGCTGTCCGACGCCCGGGACCGCCCCTCGGTGATCTCCGCCTCCGCCGGCACCCCGCTCGGCAGCTTCTTCTGCCTGTCCGCGCCGGGCGCGTTCGCGCCGCGTCCGCGCTTCATGCGCCTGCCGGACGGCGTACGGCCGCGGGGCCAGGTGACGTACCGCGCGCGGCTGCGGATCCCGCGCGGCGGCGCGGAGGCGGTGCTCGTCGTGGGCGCCGCGGCGGCGGTCACGGTGCTGCTCGGCGAGGCCGTCGTGGCGCGGCAGGAGAAGGCGGAGTACTACGAGGCGGACTGGGGCGCGGTGCCGGTGTTCTTCCGCCACGCGCTGACCCTCCCGGCGGGCGAGCACACGCTGCGCGTCGTGACGGACGGCGCACGCCTGCGGGACGCGGTCTACGCCGACCTCGTGGCGCGGTCGGGGTCCACGGTGACCGCGCTGGTCAGCGGCGCGGGCTGGGAGGCCGCATCGGGCCGGTGGCGGGGCCGCGCCGTCGAGGACGAGGACAGGCGGGGCGAGTTGCAGCACTGCCACGCCGCGGTACGGCCGCACCCGTTGCCGGACGCGGAGTGGCTGGCCGGCCCGCCCGTGCTCGGCCGGCGGGCGTGGCCGCTGCGCAGCACCGACGACGTCCGCGAGGCGGTGCAGCGCTTCCGCTTCACGGTGCCCGCGGGCACCGTGTCGGTCGATCTTCCGCTGGCGCTTCCCGCGCGGGTGCGGGTCGGCGGCGGCCCGCCGCGTCCCCTCGACGGCCCGGTGCTCACGCTGTCCCCGCCGTCTCCCGGGCCCACGGTCGTCGAGGTCGTCACCGCGCCCACGGCCGTCCTGCGGGGCGGCTCGGCCTGGCGCGGGCCCGTGCGCGTGCGCACCGTGCCCGCGCCGCTGGGCCTGGGGGACTGGCGGTCGCTGGGGCTGGGCGGCTGGAGCGGGGGCGTGACCTACTCGCGTGCGCTGCGGGTGCCGCCGGGGCCGGATCCCGTGCTGGATCTCGGACGGGTGCGGGGCAGCGTCGAGGTCTGGCTGGACGGGGAGCCGGCCGGCGAGGCGTTCTGCGCCCCGTACCGCTTCCCGCTGCGCGGCGCGGCCGGGCGGACCGTCCGGGTCGACGTGACCGTCCGCAACACCCTGGCGCCGTATCTCGCCGAGGCCACGCCGACCGCGTGGGCCTTCCCGTCCCAGCGGGTGTCGGGCCTGCTGGGACCGGTGACGCTGCGGATCCCGCGGCCCGGCGGCGACGGCGCCCGGTGACCCGGACCCGGGGTTCCCGGGGGTGCGCCGGGTGTCCGACGCGCCGGCGGCGGCCGGGTCCGGCGACGCGCGTGAACGCCGCCGGACCCGGCCGGCGGACCGTGGTCGGCGATCCGCCGCAGGCCTTCCGGCCCGGCTCACCGGGCGCCGGCGGCGTGGGGCCCCGCGGGCCGGGTCCGGGGCGAAGACGTGTGTCCCTGGACGTGTCCGTCGCGGCGGCGGACCGTGCGGGGCACAGCGGCGCGGGCGCGGCCGGTTCCGGCGTTCGTGGCCGCCGCCCGGTGTGCGTACAGTGGAATGTCTGGTTCCGTCCGCGGCACACCGCCGCCGTCGGCGCCCGTCCCGCCGTAGCACCCGTCCCGGAGCAGTCATGTCCCTCCCCTTCACCGCCCCGGACGACGACGGCTCCGGCGCCCTGTTCGGCCTCGACGCCCTGGGATCCCCCGATCCGGACCGCTCGCCCCGTACCGGGCCGCTGTTCCGCGACTCCCCCGCGGCCCGCCGTCTGCTGCCGGTGGGGGAGATCCACGCGGAGCCCGCGGCCGCCGCGTCGCCCCGCGGCCGGCAGATCCTGGCGCGGTTTCCCGCCGCGCGCCTCGTCGAGGTGGACTCCCACTGGCGCATCCCGGGGCTGCACGGCAACGCCGGGCACGTCGGACGGTGGGTGCGGGTCAAGGGCGAGACGCTCGTCCTGGGGGAGAAGAAGACGCTGACCGTCCGCCCCAACGGCCGCTCCGCGGACTGGATCGCCCCGGGCGCCTCCAACGGCTGCGCGATGGCCTGCGCCTACTGCTACGTCCCCCGCCGCAAGGGCTACGCCAACCCCGTCACCGTCTTCACGAACATCGACCGGATCATCGCCCACCTGGGCCGGCACGTCGCGCGCCAGGGGCCCAAGACCGAACCCAACCAGTGCGACCCCCAGGCGTGGGTGTACGACATCGGGGAGAACGGCGACTGCTCGGTGGACGCCCTGATCTGCGACAACACCGCCGACCTCGTCCACGCCTTCCGGCAGTGGCCGACCGCCAAGGCCTCCTTCGCCACCAAGTTCGTCAACCCCGACCTGCTGGACCTGGACCCGCGCGGCCGTACCCGGATCCGCTTCTCCCTCATGCCCGCGGACGACTCCCGGCTGCTGGACATACGCACCTCGCCGGTCGCCGACCGCATCGCCGCCGCCGGTGACTTCCTGGACGCCGGCTACGAGGTGCACTTCAACCTCTCCCCCGTCGTCGTCCGCCCGGGCTGGCGGGAGGCCTGGACCGAGCTGCTGAGGCAGCTCGACGACGTCCTGCCCGACCGGGTCAAGCGGCAGGCGGCCGCGGAGGTGATCATGCTGACGCACAACCAGGAGCTCCACGAGGTCAACCTCGGCTGGCATCCGCGGGCCGAGGAGGTGCTGTGGCAGCCGGCTCTCCAGCAAGCCAAGCGCTCCGAGAACGGCGCCCTGAACGTCCGCTACCGCAGCGGTGTGAAGGCCGGGGCGGTGCGCGTCCTGCGCGGACTCGTCGCCGCCCACGCCCCCTGGCTGCGCGTCCGCTACGCCTTCTGAGCGCCGCCCCCGCGGACGGGGCGGCCCGCCCCGGTGCGCCGGCTCCGCCCGTTCGCGGGGCGGCGGACCGGCCGGATGCCCGAGACTGTCAGGTGTGACCGCGCCGTGCCGCTCGCCCGCGCCGTGTCGGCGAGCACGGACCGGGGAAGGACGACGACATGATCATCTTCGGCACCAAGGGATACCTGTACCAGCTCGCGATACTGACGCTGGTGTGCGGCCGCTGCGGCAACCCCTCCGCGCACACGCTCAGGAAGCGCGTCACGAAGTTCACCCTGTTCTTCGTGCCCCTGTTCCCCCTCTCGACGAAGTACACGACGCAGTGCACCTTCTGCGGGACGGAGCAGAAGGTGACCGAGGAGCAGGCGGAGCAGCTCCGGGCGCAGGCCGCCGCCGGGCACGGCGGTCAGGCGCACGGGCAGCCGCGGCAGCAGCCGTACCAGCCCTGAGCGGCGTCCGGCGGCCGTCCGGCGGGCGCCGGCCGGACGGCGCGTGCGGGCCGGACGGCGCGTGCGGGCCGGTCGGTTCGCCGGCCGGCGAACCGGTCAGCCGGTGTACGACTCCAGGGTGCCGCGACGCCGCACGTCGAGGGTGGCGCAGTGGAAGGAGCCGCCGAACGGCGCGTAGTGCAGCAGGTCGCAGGGGATCGGCTCGAAACCCCACTTCTCCAGTGCGCGCAGCATCTCGGTGTGGTGCCGCTCCGCGATCACCCGTTTCTCGTCGACCATGAGCACGTTCATGCTGAGCCATCTGCCGCACATCGAGGTGATCTTCAGCAGGTGCTCGTCGATCGGGTCCGGCTCGGGGGCGATCAGGATGTCCCACGAGCTCAGGACGTCGGGCAGGCGGTCGACGTCGACGTACTCGGGATTGACCAGTGCCTTGCCGGGCGCGAGCGGGATGAAGGTGGTGTCGATGTGCATGGGCGTACGGCAGCGGCTCTCGATCTCGTGGATGCGGTAGCCGGGTCCGAGGTGGCGGCGCAGCCATTCGATGCCCATGCGGTTGGTGACGTTGCTCCGCGTCACGAACAGGTCGCGCCCCGCGCGGACGAAATCCGCCGCGTCGAAGACCGGCTCGAACTCGGTGAGGATGTAGCGCATGGGCTCGCCCGGCCCCGGGACACGGAAGTCCTTCTCGAACAGCGCGTCGGTGAGCTGCGGCTTCGGCGCCGCCGTCCAGCGCGCGCCGCGCCGGAAGTAGTCCTTGAGGATCTCCCGGTAGGAATGGGTCTCGAAGTACCGGCACGGCCATGCCATCGGGGTCTCGATGATCTCGTCGCCGATCACGAGCATGCTGTCGCGCGGGCAGGAGTTGCAGAAACCGCGCGACGACCAGTCGGGGGTGCTGAAGCGCTGCCGGTGGTCGACCGGGGCCGGGCGCCTGACCGTGACGTCGAGGGACTCCAGGAGGGCGATGAACTGGTCGAGCTCTTGGCGCGCCCGCTCGACCAGCAGCCGCGGGTATCTGAAACCGGCGGCCAGTCCCTGCAACCGCGCCGCCCACGGCGGGATGTTGCAGGTCACCACCGGGTGGTCGGAGGGGATCGTCGCGCCGTCGAGGCGGCCGACGATGATCTCCTCCAGCGGGTCCCACTCGTTGTGCGAACCGACCGGTGAGACGAGCGGTTCCGCCGCGTCGGCAGTGGTGACTGATGGTGTCGACATCACACGTGGCCCCCAGGGCGTGTATGGGCAATCGTTGTCCGCCGCCGGCACCGGAATGCCGGGTATCCGCACTACCGTCGCACTCGACCGCTTTTCGACCAGGCCGGTGACTCACCATATCCAATGCGTTACCGGAAGTGAATGTCCGGACGCGGCCCTGCGCGACACGCCGGAACCCGCCCTGCCGGAGGGCAGGACGCGGCACGGGCACACGGACCCGGACGGGTGGGCTGGATATGTCTGCAATGGGTAACCGGAGGACAGGAGGAACCAGATCCGACATCCGAAGGAAGGGACCCCATGCCCGGCATGATGAACCGCATCAAGCAGTTCGCCCGGAGCCCTCAGGGACGGCGTGCGACCGAGCAGGCCCGGCGGGCCGCGGCCGACCCGCGGCGCCGGGCGCAGGCCCAGCGTCTGCTGGGCAGGCTCCGCGGCCACCGCTGACCGTCGTGCCCCCCACCCCCCGCGCGGCCCGGCATCCCGTGTGACCGGGCCGCGCGGCTGTCGCGGGGACCGCGCGCACGCCGGTCCGCACCGGGTCGGCATCCCCCTGCCCCGTGTCGGGGGCGCCCCGGGGACCGGTTCGCCGGGGCGGCGTCACCCCCCGTGTCGGGGCCGTCTCCCCCAGTACAGTCGGACCAGGAAAGGAACGCCGTGGATCGAACGTCACTCCGCGCGGTGGGCTGGGCCCGCTCCCTGCCGTTGGACACGGAGGTGAAAGCGGCACGGGACTGGGCGCGTGAACACCTGGACGCCCTGGGCTGGACCACCAGCGCCCCCGAGACCGTGGACGCCGTCCTGCTGACCGTCTCGGAGCTGGTCACCAACGCCCACGCCCACGCGCGCAGCAACGCCCAGCTCATCCTGACCTGGGACGACCGCTGCCTGCACATCTCCGTGCACGACACCTCCACCACCCTGCCCTCGCCCCGCACCCCCAGCACCGAGCGCGTCGGGGGGCGCGGCATGTTCCTCGTCGACGCGCTGGCCGACACCTGGGAGACCCGCCCCTGCCCCCACGGCAAGACGGTCACCGCCTGCTTCCGCGGCCCCCGGAACTGACCCGCGCCCCGGAACCGGCCCGCACCGCGGACGGAACCCTGCACGGACGACCCGCGCCGCGGACCGCGAAGGCCGGTGCGGATGCCGGCGACCGGCGCCGGGGACGGGCCGGGGAGCGCCGTGCCGCCGGGCGGACCCCCGGACCGCGCCGCGGTCGGTGACGTCCCGGGTGCCGCGCGGGAAGCGGGGGTTCGCCGGACGGACCCGGCGCACCGGCCCGGTAGCGGCGTCCCCGCCCGCCGCGCATCCGGGCCTGGCACGATCATCCGTATGGACGCGGAGATCACACCGGCCCGGATCAGCGACCTCCACGACGTGCTGGAGCAGCACGCGCGGTACTGGGGCGAGCGCGACCTGAGGTCGCTGCACCTGTTCTCCCTGGTGCACGAGTTCGGCTCCACCTGCCTGGTGGCCCGCGGCGCGGACGGCGTCCGCGGATACCTCATCGGTTTCGTCACGCCCTCCGGAACGGGATACGTCCATCTGGTCGCCACGCGGGACGACGCCCGCGGCACCGGTCTGGGGCGGCGTCTCTACGCGGCGTTCGCGCAGGCCGCGCGTGAGCAGGGCGCCCGGAGGCTGAAGGCCGTCACGTCGGTCGGGAACACCGGTTCGCTCGCCTTCCACCGCAGCCTCGGCTTCGGCACGCGGGTCGTCGAGGACTACCACGGCCCCGGCCGACCCATGGCCGTCTTCGAGCGGCCGCTGCCGCCGGAGGGCGAGGTCTGGTGACGGGACCCCGGACCGCCGCCGGCGTTCCCCGCGGCGCCGGCCGGTCGCGGCGTGTCCGCACGGCGCCGGACGCCGCGTGACGGGCGCCGGCCGGTCCGCGGCGATGCTCGCGCGCCCGTCCCCCGCCCCGGCTCCGGGGGCCGGGCGCCGACGCGGGACGCGGGACCGAATCGTTCCCCGAGGGCTTGACGGGACGCGATGCACTCGGCCTACTGGAAGGCGCGGCCGGGGGGTTGCGGGGACTCCGCCTGTGCCGGACCCGTAGCCCGACCTCTTCTGTCCGCCCCGCTGAGACGCAGGTCAGGGGCCCGATGATGCGGCGGCGGTGGGCGGTGGCGGCGGTCCTGGCCGCCGCGCTGCTGTTGCTGCACCTCCTCGGCCCGGGCGGCGGGCCGGACTCGGGCACGGCGGCGCGGGCCGTGGCGGCGGCGGACGCCGCGACGCCCGACGACGCGCCGGCCGCCGGAACCGAAGCCGCCGGGACCGAAGCCGCCGGGCAGCCGTGTCCGTGCGCCGAGGACACGTCGGTCCGCCATTCCGCCGCCCGGTCGCCGAGAACCGCCGGGGCGGCCGGGTCCGGCCACGCGGTGCCGGGTGGCCCGGCGCGCACGGGCGTGGTGGACCGGGGCGGTACGGACCTCCGCCGCGCGGGAGCGGCGGAGCGTCCCGGCACGGGTGACGTCACCCGGAGCGCTCCCGCACTGCAGACGTTCCGCTGCTGAGCGGCGGCAGGTCCCGGCGAGGGCCTGTGCCATGCGGCTCCAGTGCTGTCTGGTGCCCGTCCGCCGTCCGGGCAGGCCCTCGTGTGTCCCTCTCCCTTCCACGACACAGGAGGCAGGCGTGCCCGGAAAGCGCATTCTCGTTCTCAGGCCGGAGGAGCTGAGCTCCGACGACCACAAGATGTGGCGGGAGATCCGCGCCGAGTGCGGAGCACCGGCGAACCCGTTCCTCGACCCGGAGTTCACCGCGGCCGTAGGCCGGGTCAGGCCGGGAGCCAGAGTGGCGGTGCTGCAGGAGGACGGGTCCCCGGTCGGGTTCTTCCCCCACGAGCGCGGGCCGCTGGGGCAGGGCCGGGCGGTCGGACTGGGCGTGTCGGACAGCCAGGGGGCCGTCCTGCGCCCCGGCATCCGGCTCGACGCGCGCAGGCTGCTGGCGGCCTGCGCGCTGTCGTCCTGGGAGTTCGACAACCTGGAGGCCGGTCAGGGCCTGTTCCTCCCGTACGCGGTGGAGGAGTCGGCCTCCCCGGTCGTCGACCTCGACGGGGGGTTCGAACGGTACGCGCGGCGGCTGCGGGTGACCTCGCCGAGCTCGCTGAGACAGACCCTGGCCAAGGAGCGGAAGCTCGCCCGGCAGGTCGGCGAGGTGCGGTTCGAGTACGACGCCCGGGACCCGGACGCCCTGCGGGCGCTGATGCGGTGGAAGTCCGCGCAGTACCGCAGGACGGGCCGGCGGGACCGGTTCGCGCAGGAGTGGATCACCCGGCTGGTGGAGCTGCTGGCCGACGGCGACGAACCCGAGTGCCGGGGGGTGCTGTCCGTGCTGTACGCCGCCGACCGGCCGGTGGCCGCTCACTTCGGGCTGCGCTCACGCACGGTGCTGTCCTGGTGGTTCCCGGCCTACGACCGCGCGTACGGCCGGTACTCCCCCGGGCTGGTGCTGCTGCTGCGCATGCTGGAGGCCGCGGCCGCCGACGGGATCGGGACGGTCGACCTGGGCAGCGGGGCGGCCCGCTACAAGGAGTCGTTCAAGACCCGCGACCTGCGGGTGTACGAGGGCGCGGTGGTGCGTGCGCGGCCGGGCGGGGCCGCGTACCGGCTGGCGCGGGAACCGGCACGGGCCGCCCGGCGCTTCGTGCGCGGCCGCCCCCGGCTGGCCGGCGCCGCCGCGCGCACACTGGAGGAACTGGGGCGGCTGCGCGCGCGGTGAGGCGGGCGGGGAGTCCGCCCGGGAGGACGGGAACGGGGGTGGGACGCCCCTCGGCCGCGCCGTCGGTGGCCGCGGGGCGTCGCTCCCGGCCCGCCTCCGGGCGGGGTCAGATCCGCCCGCCGGTGAGCCGGGTGAGGGGCCCGTGCGTGTGCCGCCCCGCGCGCCGGCCCACCGCGTACGACGCGGCGCTCAGCGCGGTCAGGCCGGCGCCGACGCCGGCGGCGAGGGCCTTGCGGTGGGCGATCACCGTCCAGGCCGTCCGGGCCGTGGCCGCGACCTGCCCGGACGCCGTGGCGAGCGCCTGCCGGCCCGTTTCCACGCCCCGGGCCGCGGTGTGCGCGGCCTCCGTGGCCGCCCCGGCCGTACGCGCGGCTCCCGCCTTGGCGGCTGACGCGGCGTCACCGGCCTTCCGGGTGCCGTTCCTCGCGGCCTGCGCGGCGGGCGCGGTCGCCTTGTCCGCGGCGCGGCGGGCCTTGTCCCCGGTCGCTCGCGCGGAACCGGGCTTCTGGTTCGTGTCGTTGTTCGGTTCGCTCATGGACACCGACTTGCCTCGGGCGCGATCGGCAAACGCGACGCGTCCCGTTCGGCCGGGGCGGACCCCGATTCCCGCCCGGCAGGCGGCACTTCGGCCGAAATCCTGTCCGAAACGCACCCTCGGCGAGGGGGCGCCGCCCGGGGCGGGTATGCCTCGCACACATCCGCACCCGCGGCGGAGGGGGGAGCTGGCCCCGGTGACGAGGTGGCGCCGCAGAGCCGGTGAGCGCGAGTCGCGCCGTGCCCGGCGACGGCGGGTGGTGGGACTCCTGCGCTCCCAGGGGCGGTACGGCCCCGAGTTCCGTGAGGTGCTGCCGGTGCTGGCCGGGCTCGTGCCGGCGCTGTCCGGCGCGGTCGCGGGCGTCGCGGCGGCCTACCGCGCCCTCGGCATCGGGGTGCCGCTCGCCGTGCTGGCCCTCGCCGCCGTCGCCGTGCCGGTCCTCGTCCGGCGCCACCGCCCCTCCGCGCGCCGGCGCCTCGGCTACTACACCGCGGAGGAGATCGCGGACCTGGACGTGGCGGGTCTGGCGCTGGCCGTCGCCCGGATGCTGCGCCGGGACGGCTGGTCCGTCCGCTTCCCGGCCGGGGAGCGCGTCCGGCCCCGTCTGCAGGCCCGCCGGGGCGACGGGCAGCGGCTGGAGGTGGCGTTCCGGCCCGTCGCCGAGCCGCTGCCCGACGAGGATCCGCCCGCTCCGCCCGCACGTGGGCCCGGCGGCGAGCCGCCCCTGCGTCTGATCGTGCACCGCGGCGCCTTCGGCCCCAGGGACGTGCGGTGGACGCGGGCCGGCGGGAACACCCGCCTCGTGGACGGCGCGCTGCTGAGGCGCTGGGCGGACGGCACGCCCCTGCACAGGTTGATCGACCTCCGCTGAGCGGCGAACGGTCCGGACACCGGCGCGGTCCGCACGCCCTGCGGCGGGCCTGCCGACGGCGGCGGGCGCCGCGCTCGCCGCCCCGGGCCGCTTCGCCGTCCTTCTCACCGTCCAGGCCCCGCCCCTGACGACCCGCCAGGCCCCGGAGGACTGCCCACGGGCCCGCTGCTCGCCCCCTGCGGCTCCCCGTCACCCGGCTCGCCGTGGTCCTCCGCGAGTGCGGCGCGCGCCGGTACGTCGATTCCCTGGCGCGGCGCGCCGCGGGGCCGGGGCGGCGGTCCGGGAGGCGAAGGGCGGGACGGCTCCCGCGCCGGCGCGCGGTGCCGTCCGGCGCGGGAGCCGGGGACGTGCCGGACCGGACGGAGCGTACGGCCCGGCGCGTCCCTGCGGTCCCGTGGCCGGGGACGGCCGCACGCTCCGCCGTCCCCGGCCGCGGACCGGCGGATCAGCCGCCCAGCGCGCCCAGCACCACCTGCTTGGCCTCCTCCTGCACCTGGCCGAGGTGGTCGGGGCCGAGGAAGGACTCGGCGTAGATCTTGTAGACGTCCTCGGTGCCTGAGGGGCGGGCCGCGAACCAGGCGTTCTCCGTGGCGACCTTGATGCCGCCGATGGCCGCGCCGTTGCCCGGCGCCTCGGTGAGGACCGCGGTGACCCGCTCCCCGGCGAGGGTGTCGGCGCTGACCTGGGCCGGGGACAGCTTGGCCAGGCGGGCCTTCTCCTCCCGGGAGGCGGGGGCGTCGATACGGGCGTACGCGGGTTCGCCGAAGCGGGCGGTGAGCGCGGCGTAGTGCTGGGACGGCGTCTTCCCGGTGACGGCCGTGATCTCGGCGGCGAGCAGCGCCAGGATGATGCCGTCCTTGTCGGTGGTCCACACCGAGCCGTCGCGGCGCAGGAAGGACGCCCCGGCGGACTCCTCGCCCCCGAAGCCGAGCGATCCGTCGACCAGCCCGTCCACGAACCACTTGAACCCGACGGGCACTTCGACCAGGCGGCGGCCGAGGTCGGCGGCGACCCGGTCGATCATGCCGGACGACACCAGCGTCTTGCCGACGCCCGCGCCGGCGGGCCACTGCGTGCGGTGGGCGTACAGGTAGGCGATGGCGGTGGCCAGGTAGTGGTTGGGGTTCATCAGCCCGCCGTCGGGGGTGACGATGCCGTGCCGGTCGGCGTCGGCGTCGTTGCCCGTCGCGATCTGGAAGCGGTCGCGCTGCTCGATCAGCGACGCCATCGCGTACGGCGAGGAGCAGTCCATGCGGATCTTCCCGTCCCAGTCCAGCGTCATGAACCGCCAGGTCGGGTCGGTGAGCGGGTTGACCACGGTCAGGTCGAGCCGGTGCTGCTCGGCGATGCGGGTCCAGTAGGCGACGGAGGCGCCGCCCAGCGGGTCGGCGCCGATCCGCACCCCGGCCGAGCGGATCACGTCCAGGTCCAGCACGCTCGGCAGGTCGGAGACGTAGCGGCCGAGGAAGTCGTAGCGGCCGGTGCCGGGCGCGGCCAGCGCCCTGGCGTAGGGCACGCGCCGGACGTCCTTCAGGCCGCCCTGGATGATCTCGTTGGCGCGGTCCTGGATCCAGCCGGTGGCGTCCGAGCCGGCCGGGCCGCCGCTGGGCGGGTTGTACTTGAAGCCGCCGTCGGCGGGCGGGTTGTGCGAGGGGGTCACGACCACGCCGTCGGCGAGGCCCGAGGTGCGGCCCCGGTTGTGGGTGAGGATGGCGTGGGAGACCGCCGGGGTGGGGGTGTAGCCGTCGGCGGTGTCGACGAGCACGGTCACGTCGTTGGCCGCGAACACCTCCAGGGCGGTGATCCGCGCGGGTTCGGACAGGGCGTGCGTGTCCGCGCCGAGGAAGAGGGGGCCGTCGGTCCCCTGTTCCCGGCGGTACTCGACGATGGCCTGGCTGGTCGCGGCGATGTGGTCCTCGTTGAACGCCGCCGCCAGGGACGATCCGCGGTGTCCGGACGTGCCGAACGCCACGCGCTGCCCCGGCTCGGCCGGGTCGGGGTGCAGCGCGTAGTACGCCGTCACCAGCCGGGCGACGTCGATCAGGTCCTCGGGTCCGGCCGGCCTGCCCGCTCGCTCATGCTGCATGAGCCCGCTCCTCCACATCGGTCGTGCGTTCGCTCGCGATCTCATCTTCCCCCCTGCGGGGCGTGCGCTCGCACCCGGCGGGGAGAGGAAGGTCACGGGTGCGAGCGGCCTAGGGTGGGGGCATGATCGAGGTGGAGGTGCTGCAACTGCTGGTGTCGCCCGCGCACCGGCTGTCCGGGCGGCCCGCGGACGGGCCCTCCCCCGGCCCGGCCGACGAGCGCGTGCCGCAGGTCGAGGTACGGCGCGGCCTGGGGCTGGTCGGCGACCGCTACTACGGCCGGCCCGCGCACCGGGACGCGGCGGTGACCATCATGGCCGCGGAGCACCTCCCCCTGGCCGTCGACCCGTCCGCCGACCTGCGGCACACCCGCCGGAACGTCCTCCTGCGGGGTGTCGACATCGACTCCTGCGTCGGCGCGACGATCGCCCTGGACTGCGGGACGGGGCCCGTGCTGTTCGCCGTGAACCGCCCCGCCCGCCCGTGCGCGTGGATGGACGTCACCGTGGGCCCGGGCGCGCAGCGCGCCCTGCGCGGCAAGGGCGGTGTGCGGTGCACGCCGCTGAGCGACGGGCTGCTCGCGCTCGGCCCGGCGTCCTTCCGCGTCGTCGGCGGGCCGGACGCGCGCGCGTGACCGCGCGCCGCGCGGGCCCCGGGCCGTCGCCGGCGCGTCCCGGCGTGCCCGCACCCGCCGGGCGGCCGATCGCCCAATAGTTACCGTAGCGTAACTTACCGAGACGTTACCGACGGTAAGCAAGCGGCGCTAGGTTCTCCTCCCCTGCACTGGAGCAGAGCGAGGAGTGAGCCGTGAGCCGCAGCAGAACCCCTTCGCGTTCCACCCCCCGAAAGCCCGCGCGCAGATCCCGCAGAACCCTGCTGGCCGGCGTCGCCGTCACGGCGGCCTGCGTCTGCGCGTCCGCGCTGCCCGCCTCCGCCGCCCCCGCCGCCGGGTCCGAGCCGGTGGTGTCCCGGGGCGTGCCCATCCCCGCCTTCTACACCCCGCCCGCCCGCCTGCCCGCCGGCGACGGCACGCTGGTCCGCCACGAACCCCTGCGGCTCGGACTGAGCCTGCCGGGCCTGGACGGCCGCCGGATACCGGGCACGGCGACCCGCCTGATGTACACGTCCACCGACTCCAACGGGCAGCGCACCGCTGTGACCGGCGCCTACATCGAGCCGTACGCGGCCTGGAAGGGCGGCGGCCCCCGCCCGCTGGTGGCCGTGGCGTCCGGCACCATGGGCCAGGGCGACCAGTGCGCGCCGTCGCTCGCCCTGCAGCACCCGCTGACCCTCACCGGCGAGACCGTGTCGATCGGCTACGACAACCTGGCGGTCTACCGGCTCCTGGCCACCGGCGCGGCCGTCGTCGTCACCGACTACGCCGGCCTCGGCACCACCGACCGGCTCCACACCTACGTCAACCGCCTCGACCAGGGACGCGCCCTGCTGGACGCGGTCCGAGCGGCCCGCTCGGTGCCCGGGGCGTCCGTCACCGCCGCCTCCCGCGTCGGCCTGTACGGCTACAGCCAGGGCGGCGGCGCCAGCGCGTCCGCGGCCGAACTGCAGCCCTCCTACGCGCCCGAGATCGACCTCGCCGGCACCTACAGCGGTGCGCCGCCCGCCGATCTGACGGCGGTGATGAAGGGCATCGACGGCAGTGCCCTGGCCGGCGCGCTGGGCTGGTCGATCAACGGGTTCGCCCAGGCCGAGCCCGATCTGCGCGACGTGCTCGACCAGCACGTCAACGGCACCGGGAGGGCAGCGCTGAAGGACCTCTCCACCATGTGCGTCGGCGACGCGATCCTCGGCCACGGCTTCACCAGGAGCACCCGGTGGACGGTGGGCGGCACCTCCCTCGGCGACGTCATCGCCGCCGAGCCCCGTGCCCGGGCCGTGCTCGACAGGCAGCGCCTTGGCGACGCGCGGCCCGGCGGCCCGGTGCGGCTGGCCACCGGCGTCCACGACGACATCGTCCCGCACCGCCAGTCCCGGCAGCTCGCCGTGGACTGGTGCGCCGAGGGGGGCGACGTCACGTACGAGGCCGTGAACCTGCCGAACCTCGGCGACAAGATCCTCACCAACCACCTCGCCCCCTACCTCGCCGACCAGGGCGAGGCGGTCTCCTGGCTGGCCGACCGGCTCGCGGGCGAGCCCGCGAAGCCGAACTGCGCGACCCTGCCGCTGCGGCGGTGAGCCGGCCGGTGTTCCGCCGGGCGGCGCGCCCGGCGGAACACCGGTGTCCCCGCTACTCCGGGGGCGTCGGGGTGTCGGGCGTGCGGTACATCGCCTGGACGTCCAGCTCCAGTTGCACCGTCGGGCCGACCACCGCGATCCCGCGCGCCAGCATCGACCGCCAGTTCAGGGTGTAGTCCTCGCGGTGCAGCTCCGTCGTGGCCAGGGCCGCGCAGCGCAGCTCCTCCCCGTAGCCGCCGTTGACCGTGCCCAGGTAGGTGGTGTCCAGCGACACCGAGCGGCTCACCCCGTGCATGCTGAGGGTGCCCAGGAGGTTCCACTTGCTGCCGCCGCGGTAGACGAAGCGCGTGCTGGTGAAGTCGATGTACGGGTAGCGCTCGACGTCGAGGAAGTCGGCCGAGCGCAGGTGGTTGTCCCGCGTGGTGTTGCCGGTGTTGATGCTGGACGCGTCGATGCGGACCTGCACGCGGGAGCCGGTCATGTCCGGCGCGATCTGGATGGACCCGTCGAAGCGTTCGAAACGGCCGTGGACGTGCGCCATGCCGACGTGCTTGGCGATGAAGCGGATCGCGGTGTGCGGCGGGTCGAAGAGCCAGCCGCCGGCCGGCGGGAGGGGCAGCTGCCGGGCCGGCTGGAGCCGGATGTACTGCGGCGTGGGGCTGCTGTCACCGACGATGTCGAGGGTCTCGCGGTGCGGCTCCAGGCCCTCGGCGACGGTCAGCATGCTGTAGCGCCCGGGCGGCAGGACGGCGACGAAGGTGCCGTAGGGGTCGGTGGTGCCACGCGCGGCGACCTGATGGGTGGTCAGTGCCGTGATCGTGACCTCGGCGCCGCCCAGCGGCTGGTCCACGGGGTCCAGGACCGTGCAGCCGAACGCGCCCGCGCCGGGCGGCAGGGGCAGTGTGAGACCCGCCGCGCCGGCCGCGGCCTGCTTGAGCCGTCGGCGCCGGAGCAGTCCGAAGGCCATGGTGTTCACCTCTCATAGGTTGCCAGTGGGGGGATGAGTGCCGGCGCGGGACGGGTGGGGCGCGTGCCCCGCCCGTCCCGCGCCGGCACGTGCGGTGTGCGGAATGATCATGACATCCGTGGGGTCCGGTCCCGACACGCGGCCTCCGGAACGTCCGCGCACCCTGCGCGGCGGCCTCGCGCGGGCCGGGACACGCCTGCTGCCCGGCGGCCCGGGCCGGCGAGCGGGGCGCGCCGTGGAGGCCGGGCCCGGCCTCCGCGGCGCGTGCGCGGCGTCGTCCGCCCCGCGGGCGCGGGTCGGCCGCGCCCGCGCCGCCGGTGCGGCGGGCGGATCCGTCAGGCGTGTCCGAGGATCCGCCGCAGCGCCTCGGTCAGCAACCGCTCGGCGTCCTCGGCGGCCACCGGGTGCCGGAAGGCGACGTACCCGTCGGGCCGGACGAGCAGGGCGCCCGCGTCGGAGATCTCGCTCAGCCGCGCCCAGTCCCCGTAGGGGTCCTCGTACTCCTGGCCGGGGCCGATGACGGCGGTGGCGACGGTGAGGGGCTGGGCCTTCGCCGCGCGCAGCCAGCAGTCGCCGCCGATGCCGGTGAGCAGGGTGAAGCGGCCCTTGCCGACGGTGTCGAGGGTGGACAGGGTGCGGGTGCCCGAGGTGATCCAGGCGTGCGGGAGCTTGGCGCCGGGGCGGGAGGTGGGCTGGTGGTACAGCTCCGGGTCGCGGTCGAAGCCGGGGTCGGGCGTGCCGTCGGGGACGATCGCGCCGGAGGTGTAGCGCTGGTTGAGGTCGACGCCGTGCGCGTTGAACTCGTACGCCTTGAAGGCGATCGCCTCGCGCAGCCGCGCCCGCTGCTTCTCGGCCGCTCCGGTGGGCTCCTTGCGGGCGGCGATGTTGGCCCACAGCTGCTCGGGGGTCTGCGGGGAGAGCCCGTCGAGCGCCTCGAAGACGGGCGCGGTCTCGGCGATGGACTTGTTGGCGCGGGTGACGATCTGCCGGCCGACCGGGGCGCGTTCGGCGCTGTAGCTGTCGAGCAGCCTGGGGTGGGCGATGCCGTCGAGGACGAGCTTGAGCTTCCAGGCGAGGTTGTAGGAGTCCTGGATGGAGGTGTTGGAGCCGAGGCCGTTGGACGGCGGGTGGCGGTGCACGGCGTCGCCGGCGCAGAAGACGCGGCCGCTGGAGTACCTCTCGGCGTACATCTCGTTGACCGTCCAGGCCGAGGAGGACTTGACGGTCACCGGTATCTCGTCGTCGCCGATCAGCTTGCGGACGACGGACTCGGCGTATTCGGCGGTCAGGTCGGGGGCGCCCGCGGTGACGTCGTACCCCCACACGACCAGCCACTCGGTCCAGGGGCGGACGCAGCGCACCAGGCCCGCGCCGATGCCGCCGACGGTGGCGCCGGGGGCGAGCACCCAGTAGAGGGTGGCGGGGCGGTGGGCGGTGTACTTCGTCAGGTCGGCGTCGAAGACGATGTTGATGCTGCCCGCGACGCCCGTCCGGCCGGCCATCGGCAGCCCGGCGTCCTCGGCGACCTGGGAGCGTCCGCCGTCGGCGCCGATGAGGTACCGGGCCCGGATGGTGTACGTGTCGCCGCGCACCCGGTCCTCGACGGTGACCGTCACACCGTCGGCGTCCTGCACGAAGGACTTGTAGACGGTGCTGAAGCGGAAGACGGTGCCGCGGGCGATCGCCGCGTCGACGAGCACCGGCTCCAGCAGGTGCTGCGGCATGTCGCACATGCGGGTGGGGCTGGCGAGTTCGTGCGCGGCCTGCACGAGCGGGTCGTTGCCCCAGGAGCGGATCCGGCCCAGTTCCTCGCCCGCGAGGCTGGTGCAGAACGTCGTGTTCCCCATCAGGTGCTGCGGGGTGGCCCGGGCGACGACCTCCTGCTCGACGCCCAGGTCGCGCAGCACCTCCATGGTGCGCTGGTTGGTGATGTGGGCCCGCGGGGTGTCGGCGAGGCGCGCGTGGCGGGTGACCACCATGGTGCGGACGCCGTAGGTGCTCAGGGCCAGGGCGGCCGAGGCGCCCGCGGGGCCACTGCCCACGATCAGTACGTCGGTCACGACATCGGGCTCGACGGTGTGCACGGGAACGCTCCGGTGAAGGGGGAAGGGGACCGGCCTTCAAGATCATGAAGCGGGGCGGGCGGGCGCGGGTGTCTCAATACGAGACAGCGGACGGCGGGCGGGCGGCGGCCGCGGCGGTCGTCGCGTCCTCGGCCGCGCCCGCTACGGTGAGGGGTGCCATGACCACCGCAGAGCACTCCTCTCCCCCTGTCCGGCATCCCCCCGCCCACTGCGCTCTCGCCCTTCTGCGCCAGGCCCGCGAGCGGTTCCTGGCCGGGCGTCCCCTGCCCGACGGCGTGCCGGAGGAGATCGCCTCCGCGTGGCGGCGCGCCCGTTTCTTCGGCGTACGGCCCGACGCGGCAAGGACGGCACCGCTCCGGCCGCCGGAGTCCGCGCTGGCCAGGACCGCCCGGCCCGTGCTGGAACGGCTCGCTCCCGCCCTGGACGGCGGGCGGTCGGCGCTGGTCCTCACCGACGAGCGGCTGCGGGTGCTGTGGACGGCCGGGGGCGCGCCGCACGGCGCGCCCCGCCCGGACCTGTCCGAGCAGCGGGTCGGGCACAACAGCGCGGCCCTCGCCCTGCGCACCGGCCGCCGCGCCGAGGTGCACGGACCCGAGCACTTCCTCGACGCGTGGCAGGACGTGTCCGCGGTCAGCGCGCCGGTCCGGGCGCCCGGCGCCGGGCGCGTCCTGGGCACGGTGACGGTGGCGTTCCCGCTGTGCGCCGGGTGCGGGGCGCACCCGGCGGCGGCCCTGGTGGAAGCGGCGGCCGCGGCGGTGGAGACGGAACTGGCGGCCCGGTCGCGGCCGGTGGAGCGGGTGCTGCTGGACGCCCACCTCGCGGCGGCAGCGGGGCGGGAGCGCGCGGTGGTCACCTTCGGCGGGCACAGCCGGCTGGTGAGCGAGGCCGCCGGGCGGCTGCTGTCCGCGGAGGAGCTGCGGGACCTGGAGCGGGGCGTGGCGGCGGCGCTGCGGCAGGACCCGGACGGCGGTGGCGGGGCGGACGGCGGTGGCGGGGCGGACGGCGCACGCGGGCCGGACCCGGCCGGGGCGGACCGCCCCGGCGGATCCCGGGCGGCCTCCCGCGGGTCGTACGAGGTCCGGCTCCCGCCCGGCGCCGGGTGGTCGGCGAAGGCGACGCCCGTGCGGCACCGGGACCGCGTCGTCGGGGCCGTGGCCGTGCTGGGCCCGGTGCTCCGCGCGCCCGGGCGGGGGCCCGTCCCGGCGGACGGGCCGGCGCGGGTCGCGCTGGCGGGGCGTTCGGTGCCGTGGCGGCACGCCGTCGAGCGCGCCGCGGAGCTGGCCGCCTCCCGCGCTCCGCTGCTGATCGTCGGCGAGCGCGGCACCGGGAAGACCGCGCTGGCGTGCGAACTGCTCGGTGACGGGCCGGTGGTGGACGCGGCGGAGGGGGAACTGGGCGACGCGCTCGGCCGGGCCGCCGGGCACGGGCCGCTGGTCCTGCGGCACGTCGAGCGTCTGGCGCAGCCGGACGTCGCCACGCTCATCTCGCTGCTGGAGGCCCGTCCCGACGCCCCGCTGCTGGCCACCTACACGCCCGGCACGTCGCCGGGGCCGTGCCTCCAGCGGCTGCTGGACACGCTGGCCGCGCGCTCGGTCGTCCTGCCCGCGCTGCGCGAACGGCCCGAGGACATCGAGGAACTGCTCCCGGCCGTGGCGCCCGGGCCCGCCCCGGGGCGGCCTCCGCTCACCTGGACGCTGGACGCGCTGCGTGCCCTGCGGCGGTACCGGTGGCCCGGGAACGTCACCGAACTCGCCCATGTCGTGCGGTCGCTGGCGGAGCACCGCAGGGCCACGGGCCCCGTCCGGCGCGCCGAACTGCCGGATGCCGTGCGCGAGGGGCCCGCGGCACGTCCCCTGAACCCGATGGAGGAGGCCGAGCGCACCACCATCCTGGAGGCGCTGCGCCGCCACGGCGGCAACAAGGCCCGCACGGCGGCGGCCCTGGGCATCGGCCGCGCGACGCTCTACCGCAAGCTGCGCCGTTACCGGAGCTGAGCGGCCCGGCCGGCGGGCGGTTCCCCGGCCGCGCCGCCGGGCGCCCGGAAGGCGGCCCGCCGCTTTGCGCGGTCGTCAGGTGATCCGGTGGACGAGCTGGCTGGTCAGTTCGTAGCGGGCGCCGACGACGGCCAGCCGGCCGGCGGCCACCTGCGCGGCGAGGTCCGGTTCGGCGGCGAGCTGGGCGCGCACGGCCCGTACGTGGGCGTCGATCGTCGCGTCCACCCGGGCGTCGCCCTCCTCGGTGCGGTCGATGGCCGGGCCTATCCGGTCGGCCAGGTACTGGATGTGGGCGGGCAGCCGCTCGCCGGAGGCGTCCGCCTCCACGGCGGCGCGTACGGCGCCGCACGACTGGTGTCCGAGCACCATCACCAGCGGTATGCCGAGTTCGAGCACGCCGTAGGCGACGCTGCCGAGCACGGCCTCGTCCAGGACCTCGCCGGCGGTGCGGACCGTGAGCAGGTCGCCGAGGCCCTGGTCGAAGACCAGTTCCGGGGGCACCCGGGAGTCGACGCAGCCGAGGACGACGGCGAAGGGGTGCTGACCCGAGGTCAGGCTTCGCCGCAGGGCGGGTGTTTCGTCCGGGTGCTTCTCGCGGTACGTGCGCCAGCGCAGGTTGCCCGCCGCGAGGGCGCGCAGGGCCTGCGCGGGGGTGGCGGGCCGGGGGCGCGGGCCGGGGGCCGCGAAGGCGGGGGCCGCACCGAGGGCGGCGCCGGCGCCGAGGGCCGCGGCTCCGGTCAGTCCGGCTCGCAGCAGCGCGCGTCGGGCGGTGGCCGGGGAAGCCGGCTCGGGGCCGGCGGGTCTGTCGGGGGCGACTTCTGAGTCCACATCGGGGACGGTAGGCGCGAGTCCGAAGCCGATCGCCCGAGTTACGAAAGCATGACCGGGTGCAGCCAAGTCCTGATCGGTTGTTGGTCTGCACTTGACGTTTCCGTGGGAGCTACGGGCGGTGCGCCGCGGCTTCCTTCGCCAGCCGGACGGCCGAGAGCAGGCTGAGGCCGGGCACCGCTCCGCGCAGCACCTTGATCGCCTCCACGGAGTCGGCGGGGCCCTCGTGACCGGCCGCGGCGAGGCGTTCGCGCACCCAGCGGATCCGCAGGTCCGCGTCGGAGGCGGCGGCCGCCTGCTCGATCAGGGCGACGGCGCGCTCCAGGCCGGGGCGCTCCTCGGGGGCGGCCCCGGCGAGTGCCGAGCGCACGCTCTCGGCGATGACGTCCGCGTCCCGCAGGACGAGGATGTTGAGTTCTTTCGACTTTCCCTGTCCGAACATGGGGCCATGCTGGACGTGTCCCGCGCCGGCGCTCAAGCGATATGAGGTGTTCCTGAGCTTCGGGCATCCGCCCGCCCGGCGGCGGGCGGATGTCCCCTCACGCCTTGCCGCCGCCCTCCGCCAGGGTGTGGGCGACCAGCGCGTTGGCGTGGCCGTGTCCCAGGCCGTGCTCGGTCTTGAGCCAGGTGACCAGCTCCATGTGGCGGCTCAGCGGCGAGGCGCGGATCAGCTCCGTCCACTCCGCCACGGGACGGCCGTACTTCTTCTCGATCGCGGGGAAGTAGCTCGCGGGTCCCTTGGCCTTCTCCGGCATGTCGTCCTGCTCCTCGTCGCGGTCGCGGGCGTCCCGCTCATACGCGGTGCGCCCCGGTCGGGTCGGTCGCTTCCTACGACCGGACGCGGTCGCGGGACTCATCGCCCCCGGCGAGTGACCCGTGTCACAGCCGACGGCTTCCGGGCGCCGGGCGGGCCGGCGGGGCCCGCCCGGTTCACTGGTCCGAGTAGCCGATGTCCCCGACGGTCCAGGCGCTCACGTCCGCCAGGGCGACGCGGTACATGCCGCCGGTGTCGGGGATGCCGTAGCTGCCCTGGAGGATCCGCGCGAGGTGGAAGTGCAGGTGCGTGGGCCGGGTGTCGCGCCCGGCGGCCTCCGGGCCGGCGAACGGGAGAGCGAAGCGCCTCAGCCGTCCGGAGTCCCGCAGCACCTCCGCCACGCGTTGTTTCCACATGGCCTCGGGAGCCAGCCGTCCCGTGATGACGGCTCCGGGTACCACCACGGTGAGGGACATCTGACTGCTCTGCTCCGACTCCACCAGTTCGGCGATCGCGAGAAGCAGTTCATCAGGGTGTGCCATGGACCGGGAGCCTAGTGCAACGGAGGAGCGGCGCAGCAGGGTGGTGGGGGGTGTCACGCGCGACGGCCGGGCCGCCGGGGCCGGACCCGCGTGGCGGGCGCCGCGCGGGGTACCCGGTGGATCTCTCGTGGCGGAGCTGCCGGGAAGGAGTCGAACGTGGAGGTCCGCGGAACGGCCGGCGGGAACGGACTCGGTGACCTGGAGCCCGGGACGCGTCAGCGGGACCAGTTGCGCGTGCGCGTCGCCGACATCGCCTGGACCGCGCTGTGCACGGTCCTCGCGCTGTGGGCGGTCTGGAGCGCGGTCGGCGCCGCCCGCGCCACCATCGCCTGGGCGTACTCGGCCGTGGCCTGCGTGCTGCTGGCCGTGGCCCTGGGCGCACGGGCGGTGGCCGTACGCCGCAGGGCCAGGATCCGGGCGGGGAACGCCCCCGGGACGGGGACCCGCGTCAGCCCTGACGGGCCTTGAAACGCGGATCCCTCTTGTTGATCACGAAGGTCGCACCCCGGCGGCGCACCACCTGCGCGCCGGGCTTGGCCTTCAGAGCGCGCAGGGACTTGCGCACCTTCATGGCGGGTGTCCTTTCCCCGGTGCCCCGGTTCAGCGTGTCTCGCGGAAGGCGACGTGCCGGCCGGTCACCGGGTCGTACTTGCGCAGGACCAGCCGGTCGGGGTCGTTGAGTCGGTTCTTGCGCGTCACGTAGGTGACGCCGGTCCCAGCCGTCGACTTCAGCGTGACGACGGGACGCGTGCCGGTGCGTGCCATGGGGTTCTCCTTTCGGCCACCGCGCGGGCCTCTGGCCCGTGCATGTCAGCCACGCATCCGTCAACACCGCCCTCCGCCGGAGCATTCCCGGACCGCCGCGCGTGGCGGCGCGCCACTGTGAGGACGCGCGGGAAGCGGGAAGACGCGCGAATGTGAACACCGTGTGGAGCACACGGGGACGGAGCGCCCGGCCGGAGGACGATCCGGCCCAGGAAGGCGGGTGAAGGTGACCTTGACGGACGGACACGGCAGTGGGGACCACCGGGTGGTCCCGGTGGTGGACTGGCTGCTGGAGACCGTTTCGCTGCGGGCGTTCCTGCGGCATCTGGTCGACGACGCCCTGGCCGTCTCCCGGGCCGATGGCTGCGGGGTGACGCTGCAGCGCCGTCATCGCCCGCTGACCGTGGTCAGCAGCGGTCCCACGGCCGACAAGCTGGACGAGAAGCAGTACGGGCAGGACGACGGTCCCTGCCTGCACGCGTTGCGCACCGGGCGGATCGTGGAGGTGCCGGACACCCACGGGGAGACCCGCTGGGGCGACTACCCCGCGTACGCCTCCTCGCTGGGCGTCCGCTCCCTGCTGTCGGTGCCGGTCCCCGTGCGGACGCACACCGTCGGCGCCCTGAACTTCTACGCCACCGAACCGAACGCCTTCGGCGAGCGGGACAGGGACCGTCTCGCGCGGATCGCGGCGCAGGCGGGCGGCGGCATCGCCCTGGCCCAGCGCCTGAGCGACGCCGAGGACCTGGCGCGCGATCTGCAGGCGGCGCTGCGGTCCCGGGCCGTCATCGACCAGGCCATCGGCGCGGTCGTGCAGCAGCGGCGGTGCAGCGTCGAGGAGGCCTTCGACATTCTGCGCACGACCTCGCAGGAGACCAACACCAAGCTCCGCGATCTGTGCGAGCGGCTGATCGCCGACCTGAGCGGGCAGCCGCCCGCCGCCCGGCCCCCGCTGCCTCCCCGCCCCTGAATCTTCCGGCCCCGCCGGGGGAAGGCGCCCCCTCCGGGACTCCTACGGGACTCCTCCAGGACTCCTCCGGGACGTGCGTCGCGCCCCTTCGCTCCCGCACAACCATTGACAAGGCCCGGTCCGGTCCGGAGACTCCCTCGCAACGCCGAGTGCATATTTTTTCACTACGCGAACAAAGACACCGGAGGAACGGGCGAGGCCCCTCCCGCCGGTGACGAGCCGCCACCGGCGGGAGCCGCAGCCGCTTCGGGCCCCAGAGCCCGTGCGCGGCTCCCGCCGCCTCGCTTCTCACGACGCCGTGAGAGAAAGTGAGCCTCCATTGAGCGCCCCCGCGTCCCCACCGAGCCGCTCCTTCAGAGCCGTCGCGCCCGTCATCGCGCTGTGCTGGCTGGCCGTGTTCTTCGACGGCATGGACGTCAACATCTACGGCGCCGTCATGCCGCACCTGCTCGACGACCCCGGTCTCGGTTTCTCCCCCGGCACCGCGGGCACGGTCGGCAGCTGGACCACCTTCGGGATGCTGATCGGCGCGCTCGCCGCCGGGACCCTCACCGACTGGCTGGGCCGCAAACCGCTGGTGACCGGCAGCGTCCTGCTGTTCTCGCTGGGCTCCGCGCTGTGCGCCGTGGCTCCCGGGGCGGCCGTGTTCGGCGCCGGGCGGTTCCTGTCCGGGCTGGGACTCGGCGGACTGATGCCGATCGGGCTGGCCATCGTCGCCGAGTTCGCGCCGCCGCGCCGGGCGGCCCTGGCCACCGGCCTGATGATGACGTCGTACCACGCCGGCGGCATGGCGGCGACGGGCATCGGCCTCGCCGTGGCCCCCGAGCACGGCTGGCGCTGGGTCTTCTGGGCGGGTGTGCTGCCCGCCGTCGTCGCCGTGCCGCTGGTGCTGAAGTGGCTGCCCGAGTCGCCGGGCGTGCTGTTCGCCAAGGGCCGCGTCGAGCAGGCGTACGCGGTCGCCGACCGCTACGGCCTCGACCGGCCCGGCGCCACGGAGGCACCGGAGGCGGGCGCCAAGGGACGCATGGCGGCCATCGGCGCGCTGTTCGCGCCGGGCACGCGCTGGGCGACCCCGCTGCTGTGGATCGCGTCCTTCGCCGGCCTGCTCCTGGTCTACGGCGTCTCCACCTGGCTGCCGGAACTGATGCGCGCCTCCGGCTACTCCCTGTCCTCGTCGGTCACCTTCCTGATGGTGATCAACGCGGGCGGCATCCTCGGCATGCTGGTCGCCGGCCGCACCGCCGACCGGTTCGGGCCGGTGCGGGTCTCGGCGATCTGGTTCCTGCTCACCGCCGTCGGCACGTTCCTGCTGCGGGCCGAGCTCCCGCTGGGCGTGGCGTACGCCGTCGTCTTCATCACCGGCGTCTGGCTGTTCAGCGCGCAGGTGATGGTCTACGCGGCCACCGCGCGGGTGTACGCGCCCGGTGAGCGCGCCACCGGGCTCGGCTGGGTGACCGGCGTGGGCCGCACGGGCGCGGTCGTGGGCCCCTGGCTCGGCGGCGCGGTGATCGCGGGCGGCGACGCGGGGATCGGCTTCACCACGTTCGCCGTGACCGCCGTGCTCGGCGCCGCGGCCATCACGCTGGTGCCGCTGGCCGGCCGTGCCCGGCGACGCCCGGCCACGGGTCACCGCACCGCGCTCGCGGGCGCCGCGGACTGACGCCCCGGGGCGCCGTACGACCCCGTACGGCGCCCCGGACGGCGTCGGGGGCGCGGCGCGAGCCGGACGGGGCTGCCCGTCCTCGACGGAGACGGCGTCCGGCGGCGGGGCGGGGCGCCCGCCGAGGACAGGGCGTGCTCGGCCCGGCCGCCGTCGTGGTCGACGCCGCGGGCGAGGGTGACGCCGTCGCGCACCTCGCCCGCGTACGGCGTCGCGCGCCGGCCCGCCGCGCCTCAGGCGGAGGGGCGCAGGGGCGGGACCGCGGGGACCTCCGGGGCGTTGTCGATGTCCTCGGCGGCGAGCCGGAACCGCTCGGGGTAGGCGTCGCGCCGCGTGCGCCGGGCGGGCTCGGTGGTGCGCCAGGTGTAGCGGCAGCGGCGGCACTGCAGGACGTCCCAGACGCCGGGGACGGGTGAGGAGTGCAGGGTCTCGACGGTGTCGAAGGCGCAGCGGGGGCAGTGGGTCATCGGGGATCTCCTTCGTGACTGCGGTGACGGACTCCGGGGCCGGTCAGCGGCGGTTCTCCGCCAGGAGCCGCTGGAGCCTGGCGATCCACTCCCCCGTCTCGGGGAGGTCCTTGACCGGGGTGGCGAAGTTGCCGCGCCGGTCGGGGTGCACGGGGGTGGTCGCGTCGATGATCATCTTGCTGGTGACGCCGGCGGGCTGCGCGGCGGGCGCCAGTTCGACGACGGAGAGGTTGGGCACGATCACCACGTCCTCGGACGGGTTGACCTTCGACGACACCGCCCACATCACCTGCGGCAGGTCGAACGGGTCCACGTCCTCGTCGACGACGATGACGGTGGTGATGTAGCCGAGCCCGTGCGGGGTGGTCATGGCCCGCATGGCGACGGCCTTGGCGAAGCCGCCGTACCGCTTGCGGGTGGAGACGATGGCCAGCAGGCCGTGCGTGTACATGGCGTTGACGGCCTGGACCTCGGGGAACTCGGCGCGCAGCTGCTTGAGCAGCGGCACGCAGGTGTTCGGCCCCACCAGATAGTCGCACTCGGTCCACGGCATGCCCAGGTACAGGGACTCGAAGACCGGCCTGGTGCGGTGGGAGACGCGGTCGACGCGGATGACGGGCATCCGGCGGCCGCCGGAGTAGTGGCCGGTGAACTCGCCGAAGGGGCCCTCGATCTGCCGCTCGCGGCTCTCCACGACCCCCTCGATGACGACCTCGGACCCCCAGGGCACGTCGAAGCCGGTGAGCGGGGCGGTGGCGATGGGGGCGGGGGCGCCGCGCAGGGCGCCCGCCATCTCGTACTCGCTCTGGTCGTAGCCCAGGGGCATGCCGGCGACGATGGCCATCACCGGGTCGTTGCCGAGGGTGATGGCGATGGGCAGGTCCTCGCCCCTCTCCTCCGCCTTGCGCAGGTGCAGGGCGATGTCGTGCACGGGGACGGGCTGCATGGCCAGCCGGTCGCGGCCGATGACCTGCAGGCGGTAGGTGCCGACGTTCTGCTTGCCGAAGTGGCCGGGGTCCTCGGGGTCGCGGGAGACCACGGCGGCCTTGTCGAGGTAGAAGCCGCCGTCGCCGTCGTTGAGGCGGAACAGCGGCAGGACGGAGAAGAGGTCGACGTCGTCGCCCTCCTGGGTGTTCTCCCGCCACGGGGCGTCCTCGCGGCGCTCGGGCGCCACGGGGAAGGCGTCCCAGCGCCGGGCGAACTCCGCCACCTGTTCCTTGACCGGGGTGTGCTTGGGCAGGCCGAGGGCGAGCGCGTGGTTGGCCCAGGAGCCGTGCACGTTCAGGGCGATGCGGGCGTCGGTGAAGCCCTTGACGTTGTCGAACCACAGGGCGGGCGCGCCCTCGCCGATGCGGCCGGCGGCGTTGGCGGCCGCCGCCAGGTCGGGTTCGGGCAGGACTTCCTCGCCGATGCGCAGCAGCTGGCCTTCCGCCTCCAGCGTGCGGAGGAAGCTGCGCAGGTCGTCGTGGGGCACGGGAACTCCAGGGGTGTCGTGAGGGGCTGGGGGGAACGCGGGCGCGAAAGGGGGCCGCGGGGCGGTCGTCAGGGCGCGGGCCGCAGGGACCGTGCGGCGCGCATGCCCTGCCACCGCCTGGCGGCGGGCGCGGGCAGGTCGAACTGGTCCAGGACGCGGGCGACGACGTGGTCGACGATGTCGTCCACGGACTCGGGGTGGTTGTAGAACGCCGGCATGGGCGGCACCATCCGCACGCCCATGCGGGCGAGCGCGAGCATGTTCTCCAGGTGGATCTCGCTCAGCGGCGTCTCGCGCGGGACCAGGACGAGCCGGCGGCCCTCCTTGAGCACCACGTCCGCGGCGCGGCCGACCAGGCCGTCGGCGTAACCGGCGCGGATGCCCGCCAGCGTCTTCATCGAGCAGGGCACGACCACCATGCCGTCGGTGCGGAAGGACCCGGACGAGATCACCGCGCCCTGGTCCTCGGGCCGGTGCACGACGTCGGCCAGCGCGCCCACCGCGTCCGCCGACAGGCCGGTCTCCAGCTCGATCGTGGTGCGCGCCCAGCGGCTGAGCACGAGATGGGTCTCCACCTCCGGCAGCTCCGCCAGGTTCTGCAGGAACCGGACACCGAGGACGGCGCCGGTCGCTCCGGTCATCCCCACGACCAGCCTCATATGTCGGCTCCCTTCCGCATTCACGCTGTTGACCTGCACCGACGCCTCCACGTTAGGAGCGTGGGAGTGGTCACCCGCGGTACGCTCGGGACTCGTCATGGGAAGAAACGGACAGTCTGCGGAACGGCCGGTGATCCGGGAGCTGGAGTTCCGCCGTACGGCCGGGTCCCCGCCGGGACTGGAGCTGGTGGCGCTGGCGGGGCTGGCCGAACGCGCCCTCCGGCACGGCAACGACCCGTACGCGCCGCTGCGGCCCGCCTTCCACCAGCTCGTCGCGGTGCGCTCCGGCGGCCTCACCGTGTCCGTGGACTTCACCACCCACGCCCTGGCGGCCGGGGACTGGCTGTGGATCCGTCCCGGGCAGGTGCAGCGCTGGGGCCGGGACCTGCCGGAGGCCGACGGCGTGGTGGTCGCCTTCCCGCCGGGTTTCCCCGACACGGCCACGGCCGCCGCGGTCCTGGCCGATCCGCTGTTCCCCGAGGGCCCGGTCAGCCCGGCCGGCCCGGACGCGGAGGGGCTGCGCCGCGCGCTCGGCCATCTGCGCTACGAGTACGACGCGTTGGCGGAGCTGCCGCTGGAGTCGCACGTCCGGGTGGTCCGGCACCTGCTGGCGGTGCTGCTGCTGCGGCTGGCGAAAGCGCGCGGCACCCGTCCGGGGGCGCCGGTCCCGAACGACACGTTCCGCCGTTTCCACGCGGCGGTGGAACGGGACTTCGCCGGCACGCGCCGGGTGGAGGACTACGCGGCGGCCCTGGGCTACAGCCGACGCACGCTGACCCGTGCCACGGAGGCGGCGACCGGGATGTCCGCCAAGCGCTACATCGACGAACGGGTGGTCCTGGAGGCCAAGCGGGAGCTCGCGCACAGCCCCCTGCCGGCGGGCGCCATCGCGGCCCGGCTGGGGTTCCGCGACTCCAGCGACTTCACCAAGTTCTTCCGGCAGCGCACGGGGACGACCCCGGCGGCGTTCCGCAGGGCGGCACGCGGCGCGTGAGGAGCCGAGCCGCCGGGACCGGACGGCGGGGACCGACGGCCGCGGCCGGACGGCCCTCACGCACGAACCCCGCCCCGGGTTCCCGGGGCGGGGTTCGTCGCTGGAGCGCCGGGCAGGCCTTGCACCTGCATCTCCCCGCAGGAAGCGGGGCGTCTTTCCTTGGACCACCAACGCACTGTCCGGAGCCGGGAGTTCCGGCGCCGTGAACTGGATCAACCATAGCGCACGCGTTCGGCGTTCCGCCAATCGGCCGAATCGGCCGCACGGGTGGGGCCGTGCCGTGGCGGCGCGCGCGGACGGGCCGGGTGAGGATCGGTGGATGGGTGTCGTAGTGCCGGTCCTCTTCGCGCTGCTCGCCGCGTTCAGCAACGCGCTGGCCACGGTGTTGCAGCGGCGTGCCGCGCTGAGTGTGCCGCAGACCCGGGGGTTTCGCGCGGGCCTCGTCGCCGACCTGGCGCGCAGGCCGGTGTGGCTCGGCGGAATGCTGGCGGTCGTGGTCGCCGGCGCGGGGCAGGCGGCGGCGCTGGCGACCGGCCCGCTGTCGCTGGTCCAGCCGCTGTTCGTGCTGGAACTCCCCCTGGCGCTGCTGCTGGCCTCGCTGATGACCCGGCGCGGACTGCCCGCGGCGCTGTGGGCGGCCGTGGCCGCGGTGGTCTGCGGACTCGGCCTGGCGCTGGTCGCGGCGGCGCCGTCCGGCGAGGACACGCACGTGTCCGCCGCGCGCTGGCTCCCGGCGCTGGCGGTCTGCGCCGCGGCGGCCGTCCTGTCGGCCGGCGCCGGGCTGAGACGGCCGCCGGGCAAGGCGCGGGCAGGGTGCCTCGGCGCGGCCACCGCGGTCTGCTACGCGCTGACGGCGGCTCTGCTGAAGGACGCCATGCAGGCGTTGGACACCGGCGGCGCGGCCGGTTTCCTGACCGCCTGGCAGACGTACGCGTTCGCCGCGGCCGGCGTCTGCGCCGTGCTGCTGCTGGAGCACGCCATGCAGGGCGGTCCCCTGGTCGCCTCCCAGCCCGCCCTCACCCTGGGGGACGCGACGGTGAGCCTGCTGCTCGGCGTGCTCCTCTACCGCGAGCACCTGCGGGCCGGCTGGTGGCTCCTGCCGCAGGTCCTGGGCGTCGCGCTGGTCGTCGTGGGCGTCCTGACCCTGGCTCGGCGGGGGTTCGACCTGAGAACCGGACGGTGAGCGGCCCGGCGGCGTCGGCGCGAGCCGGCGGGCGGCCGCGGCGAAAAGCCGGGAGAGCGATCCCCGCATTGGCATGGACCTGACCGGCCGCCGCCGCTAAGCTCCGCTCAAGTTCCCGTGAGAGCGCTCTCACCTCGCGGTTGTTCCGCCCCCACCTTGCTGGAACGACGAAGGGCAACTCCCATGAGACGCACCCGACTCAAGCACGTCGGCCTGGCCGTCCTCCTGGTCCTGAGCGGCTGGACCGCGGCCGGCGCCCTGCCGGCCGCGGCGAGCGACTCCCCCGCTCCCGCCGCGTCGGCGCCGCCCGCCTCCGCCGGCCTGCTGCGGGCGATGCAGCGGGACCTCGGCCTGACGCCGGATCAGGCCGAGGCCCGGCTGGCCGCCGAGCGCCGCGCCACCGGTCTGCTGCCCGAGGCGCGCCGGGCGGCCGGAGCCGCCTACGCCGGCTCGTGGTTCGACGCCGGCAGCGGCAGGCTCACCGTCGCCGTCGCCTCCGACGCCGCCCCCGCGGCGGTCCGGGCCGTCCGGTCCACCGGCGCGCAGGTGCGGACCGTCGAGCACAGCGCGCGCCGGCTGGACGCGGCCAAGGCGCGCATCGACCGGCTGCGCGCGCCCTCGGGCGTCAGCAGCTGGCACGTCGATCCGGCCGCCAACGCGGTGGTGGTCGACGTCGTCGACGGCGAGCGGGCCGACAACGATGTCCGGCGGTTCCTCGCCGAGGCGCGCGAGGCCGGCCCGGTCACCGTGCGGACGGTGCCGTCCGCCCCGCGCACCTTCGCGGCGGGCACGGTGGGCGGCGACCCGTACTACACGGGCAACGCCCGCTGCTCCATCGGTTTCTCGGTCCACGGCGGCTTCGTCACCGCCGGGCACTGCGGCCGGGCGGGCGCGGGGGTCAGCGGCTGGGACGGCTCGTACATCGGCACGTTCCAGGGTTCGTCGTTCCCGGACAACGACTACGCCTGGGTCAGCGTGGGCAGCGGCTGGTGGACGGTTCCGGTGGTCCTCGGCTGGGGCGCCGTTCCCGACCAGCTGGTGCGCGGCTCGGCCGAGGCGCCGGTCGGGGCCTCGGTCTGCCGCTCCGGTTCCACCACGCGCTGGCACTGCGGCACGGTGCTGGCGAAGAACGAGACGGTCAACTACAGCCAGGGCGCGGTGCACCAGATGACGAAGACCAGCGTCTGCGCCGAACCCGGCGACTCGGGCGGCTCCTTCATCAGCGGCGACCAGGCGCAGGGCGTGACCTCCGGCGGCTGGGGCAACTGCTCCGGCGGCGGGGAGACCTGGTTCCAGCCGGTCAACGAGATCCTGGGTCGCTACGGGCTGACCCTGCACACGGCCTGACTCCCCGGGGGTTCCGCCGGACGCCGGACCGCCGGCGGAACCCTCCCTCCCCCGCCCGGCCCTCTCCGCGACCGCCTCGTACCGGCCGGTGCCGGCGGCCGCGACGGCCGCCGGCACCGGCCGACGGCTCGCGCCGGACGCTCCACGGCGCCTCGATCCGCAAGTCGGCCGGTCCATCCGTTACGCCGTTGAAGTCGTCTTTCGAGGCTCTCGGCGGGAAACGGGGGGTACATGGCCGATGCACGGTTCGACGGGCCCCTGCGGAGGAATTCGTTCCTGGACTGCGAGATCGGTCACGTGCCGTCACCTCACGCATTGCGGAACCGGTCCGGGGCACTTTCTCTGAGAAGACGCACGCCACACGGCGTCAGAACGGAGGCCGCGATGCTGTCCCACGCCCTGGAGCATGGTGTCCTGGTCGTCACGGTGGACCAGGACCCCGGAATCGGCGGACGCGCCGAACTCTCGACCCGTATCACCCAGCTGGTCGGCGCCCACGCGCCGACTCCCGTCGTCATCGTCCTCGGCGAAGCGGCCTCCAGCGACGCGGCGGTGAGTGCCGTGCTCCGGGCCCATCGGCTGTGCGCCCGTCTGGGCGTACTGATGTCCGTGGTCGCGCACAGCGCCCCGATACGGCGGCTGCTGGAGGGCAACGCCGACGACCTCTGCCCCCGTCTGGTCGTCCACGCCCGCGTCGACACCGCCATCAGCACGACCTTCGCCGCCGCGGCCTGAGCGGCCGGGCCGCGGGGAACGGGTGACGGCCCCGGCCGCCCGCGGGCGGCCGGGGCCGTCACCCGTTCCCCGCGGCCCGGCCGCTCAGG
>NZ_JBITFM010000009.1:0-46203 GCF_044456065.1 Streptomyces sp. NPDC051041 | reverse complement strand
GGTGGGGGGGGGGGGGGGGGGGGGGGGGGGGGGGGGGGGGGGGGGGGGGGGGGGGCGGCGGGGGGGGGGGGGGGGGGGGGGGCGCCCCCCCGCCCCCCCCCGCCGCCGGATCAGTCGACGATCACGGCCGCGTACGCAGTCGGCGTCGTCCCGGTGAGCGCGCCGCCGAAGTTGTCCTCGACCTCCGCCCGCTCCGCCGCGTTCGGGTAGGGGTTCGTGCAGGCGGTGCCGGCGCTGGAGCCGGACATCAGACTGGAGCAGGGCCCGGGCTTGCGGTCCGGCAGACCCAGGATGTGCCCCAGTTCGTGGGACGAGATGCGGACCGTGTCGTAGCCCTGGCCGACGGCCTGCCGTCCGATGTAGACGGTGCCGTTGCCGAGGGTGGTGGGCAGGGCGCGGGGCCAGCCGTTGTCCGCCAGGACGCGGATGTTGGCGCGCTGTCCGGCCGCGACCGGCCGCAGTTCGACGGCGTCGACGCTCTCGTTCCAGATGGCGGCGCCCCGGTCCACCGCGGACCTGAACTCCGCCGCGCCGCTCGCGTCGTAGGTGAGGACCCGTGCCGCCAGGGCGTGGTCCCCGGCGGCCGGCCCGGCGGCCACGGCGTGGCCTCCGGACAGGGTCAGGGCCACCGTCAGGGCGGCGGCGCCCAGACCGCCGGTCAGTCTGCGGACGTGCATGGTCGACCTCCTCGTGGGGAAAGGCAGTCGTGTACATGACATGAACATCGGGGGGTTTCCTGCCCACCCGGGGCAGGCGCCAATCCGTCGTTCCGCGTGACGGTACGACGCCGCGGGACTCGCCTTCGGCGGCCGCCGCGGCGAGGCCCGGCGCCGGACCGGGACGAACCGGTGCCCCCCGCCGGGGCCGGCCGGGACACGCGGTCCGCCTCCACCGGCGAAGCGACGGCTCCCGCGCCGGGCGGCCGGAGCAGCGGGCCGCCGCACTGGCGGGCGCCGGCTTCGGCGACGGGGAACCGGCCGGGACCGGCGGGTCCGCCGGCGGGGCCCCGCCGGCGGATTCACGCCCCGGTGCGGCACGGCGGGCGCGAACCCGCACGGCTGTCCCTCCTTCTGGCGGGCACTCGGACGGTACGTCGTCCACAGGGAGGGGAAGCCGTGCTCGCGGTCGCTGTCCTGCTGCTGCCCGGATTGGGGCTGCTGCTGTTCGTCATGACCCGTATAGAGGACCGGCTCCTGCGGGACGGCGGTGCGCCCCGGTCGCCCCACCGGGGCCATCTGCGGCTCCTGCCCGGTGGCAGGAGCGCGCCGGCCCGGGAGGCCGCCGTGAGCGGGCGCCGCGCGCAGCGCGGGCGGCACGCCGCCTGAGCCCCCGCCTCGGCAGCCGGGCCCCCCGGAGCCGGGCCGGTCAGTACAGCTTGTCGACAGCGGTGACGGTGGTCCGCCGGAAGTCGGCGACCCGGGCGTGCTCGAAGGTGCCCATCTGCCCCCACTGGACGACGGTCACGGTCCTGTCGTCCCGTCCGACCGAGAACAGATGGATGTCGGAGGACCCCGACGTGGAGGCGGTGTGCAGGCCGTAGACGTGGGCGCCCTCCTCCACGTTCAGCCCGCCGTAGGACTTCACCGTCGCCGTGAGGTCCGGGTCCTGCTTCATCAGCTTCTTCGCGCAGTCGGCGAGGTCCTTGCGCAGCAGGGCCGCGAAGTCCCGGGCGCGCTGCCGGTCCCGCTCCACCACGGTGACCTGCAGGGCGCCGGTGTCGTACTCGGTCCAGTACGAGCGGTGGGTGGCGGTGGACGGCAGCGCCTCGCCCGCGCAGACCGGCAGCGGGTCCGGCTGTCCGGCGGTGACCGGCCCCGCGTACCAGGGGGAGGCCGGGTGCGGCGGCAGCTCGCCCGGTTCCAGGAACCGGGGGGTGCCGGAGTCCGCCGTACCGGCGGTCGCGGGGACGGCGGCCACGGCGACACCGGCGGCGGCCGCCAGCACGGCCACGGTGGCGCGGATTCCTCGAGCTCGTACGTTCACGGTGTGTCTCCCCTTGTGGGCAGGCGCGGCGTGCGCGCTGCGGTGCGGCGTGCCCGGGGCGCCGGGCGCGGCCGGGCCCGACGCCCGGCGCCGCGCGGTCCAGCGCTCCTTGCACCCGGTACGACCCGCTGCGGCCGGCTTTCGTTGCCCTCTCCCTCCGCCACGGTTTCGTCCCGGATGTCACCGGCGGGCAACGGCGGCGGGGCGCATCGGCGCCCCGCCGTCACGGCCCTCTCCCCGCGGGGCCCCGCGTGTCCCGGGACGCCGTCCGGGCAGGTGACGGGGAAGCCCGCCCGGGGCGGGCGTGCCACGATGGGCGAGGGCCTGTAGGTGCGGTCGGGTGTGGAGGCGGAGCATGGACTGGCGGTCGTTCGCGGAGCAGATGGCCTCCCTGGCCCGGGACCTCCTGGCCCAGGAGACGGTGAGCGCCACGCTGGAACGGATCACCGACTCGGCGGTGCGGCTGGTGGAGGGCTGCGAGGCGGCCGGCATCCTCGTCCTGAACGGCGACCGGGTGCAGTCGCTGGCGCCCACGCACCAGTTCGTGGTCGACAGCGACCGGCTGCAGGAGCAGCTGCGCGAGGGACCGTGCTTCGACCTGGCGCGGCCCGGCCCGGCCGAACGCGTCTTCCGCATCCCCGACTTCACCGAGCAGGCGGAACGCTGGCCGACCTACGTACCCCGCGCCCGCGATCTCGGGATGGGCAGCATGATGGGGTTCCTGCTCTACACCCGGGAGGAGGAACTGGGCTCGCTGAACCTCTACTCCCGCAAGCCCGGCACCTTCACCGAGTCCAGCGAGACGGCGGGCTGGCTGCTGGCCTCCCACGCGGCGGTGGCCTTCTCCAGCGCCCGCGCCGACGCCCAGCTGCGCGAGGCCCTCGACACCCGGCACACCATCGGGGAGGCGATGGGCATCCTGATGGGCCGGTACCGGATCAGCGAGGAGGAGGCCTTCGACCTGCTGCGCACCCAGTCCCAGAAGACCAACACCAAGCTGCGGGAGGTGGCGCGGCGCGTCTGCGAGACCGGCAGTCCGGTGCCCTGAGGGGCGCGGACGGCGGTCCTCCCGGCTCATGGGCCGAACCGGGAGGACCTTGGCCGGGACAGCCCCCGGGGTATGCCGCTGCACCCGGCCCGGTCACGGGGTTCCCTGTTCACACGGCCTGAGACGTCCCCCGCGGCGGCGGGCCCGGCGATCCGCGGGCGGCCCGTCCGCCCGGCGCGGTGTCCCGCCGCCGCACCACGCACCGCGCCCGCCCGGGACGGCGCGGCGAGGACGGACGGGGCGGCACCGCCCGGGATCGGCGCCCCGGGGCGTTCCGCCGCCGTCCCGGGGCCGGCCGGGTCACACCGCGTGCCCCTGCGCCCTGAGCCATTCGTGGACGGTGTCCTTGTCCGACGGGGTGATCCGGACGTCCGCCCCGATCCAGGGGCCCTCGTCCTCGTTGAAGGCCGTGTCCGTGACCCGGGCGGTGACCCATGTGGCCAGGTCCTCCGCGGCCCGGTCCGACAGGGAGCCGCGCTCCCAGCCGGTGCGCGCCTCACGGGCCGCGGCGCTGTCGTGCCGTTCGGTCTCCGCCAGCCAGGCCGCCACCAGCCGCTCGACGGTACGGCGCTCCCCGGACGGTGTCCGCTGCTGCTTGTCCTCGCTGTTCATGCCGCACGAGTGCCCCGGATCCGGCCGGCACGCGCACCCGGGCGGACCCGTGTCGGCGGGGACGCGCCGGGTACCCGAGGGGCACCGGCAAGTGTTCCGAGCGGTCGTCCCAGGCGGCCGGCGAAGGGGGCAACGATGACGCAGCACGCCGACGACAACGCTTTCGACCAGCGCGCCGGCGTTCCCGAGCTCCGCCTGGCGGCGGGCGGCCCCGCGCCCGTTCCCCGGCACGACGTGACGGGCGGGGACCTGCCCCTGGACCGCAACCAGGCGATCCTGGAGGCGGCCAAGCAGGTGGGGGCGATCCTGAAGCGGCAGGGGCACGCGTTCGCGCTGGCGGGCAGCGTCGCCGTGTACGCCCACGGCGGCGTCCAGAACCTCCAGCACGACGTCGACTTCTGCATCCGCCCCGAGGACGCGGCCTCCGTCGCCGACACCCTGCGCGAGGCGGGCCTGACGGTGTACACGCCTCCGGAGGACTGGCTGCTGAAGGCCACCTGCCTGGGACAGCAGGTGGACCTCATCTTCGAGCTGGCGCACGAGCCCGTCACGACGGAGCTGCTGGCGCGGGCCGAGGAGCTGTCGGTGGACTCGGTGCTCATGCCGGTGCTGGCGCCGACCGACCTGATGCACAGTCTGCTGGCCGCCTTCTCGGAGCACCACTGCGACTTCGGAGCGGTCCTCCCGATCGCCCGCACGCTGCGGGAGAAGATCGACTGGGGCGAGGTGCGCCGCTCCTGCGGGGACGCCCCGATGCCCGCGGCGTTCTTCTTCATGCTGGAGCGACTGGAGATCATTGCGCCGAAGGAGGAACAGCGATGACCGACCCGGTAGCCCGCCAGGGGGCCGCGGCGGGCGACGCCCCGCCCGCCGCGCACGTCGAGTACCGCGTCGCCCATCTCCAGGACCGGCTCGCCGCGGAGGAACTCGGCGAGCTGGGCGTACGGACCGAGATGCGGGCCGGAGCCGTCGTGGTGAGCGGCACGGTGCCCTCGGCGCGGTGCCGCGAGACCCTGTTGCGGATCGTCGGTGAGGAGCTGGCCGGGATCACCGTGCACAGCGACATCGTGGTGGCGGAGACGACCCGCCCCGATCATGCGGAGGAGCTGTGATGGTCCGCGTCGCCGCCGTGGGGGACATCCACATGGGGCCCGACAGCCAGGGACTGCTGCGGCCCGCGTTCGACACCCTGTCCGACTGTGCCGATCTGCTGCTGCTCGCCGGGGACCTGACCCGGCACGGCACCCCGGAGGAGGCACGGGTGGTGGCGCAGGAGGTGCGCGGTCTGCCCGTGCCGGTCGTGGCGGTACTCGGCAACCACGACCACCACGACGAACAGCCGGAGAAGGTCGCCGACATCCTCCGGGACGCCGATGTGACGGTCCTGGAGGGCGGGGCGACCGTCGTGGAGTGCGACGGCGCACGCGTCGGCGTGGCCGGCACCAAGGGTTTCGGCGGCGGGTTCGTCGGCCGCTGCGCGGGGGAGTTCGGCGAGCCGCTGATGAAGGAGTTCGTCCGCTCCACCCGGCGCAGCGCGGACGGTCTGCGCACCGCGCTGGAGGAGCTGGACCGGGAGGGCTGCGACGTGCGGGTCGCCCTCACGCACTTCTCCCCCGTGGCCGACACCCTCGCCGGTGAGCCGCTGGAGATCTATCCCTTCCTCGGCAGCTATCTGCTCGCCGAGGCGATCGACACGGCCGGCGCGGACCTCGCCGTGCACGGCCACGCCCACATGGGCACGGAGCACGGGATGACGGCCGGCGGCGTGCGGGTGCGCAACGTGGCGCAGCCGGTCATCCGCCGCGCGTTCAGCGTGTACCAGTTGCACACCGCCGGCTGACCGGCGCGGGAGCCGTCAGGGCCGGCCGGGTTCTCCCGTCGTGCGCCCCAGGTAGGTGACCGGCCCCGGGTCCGGCACCTCGATCTCGTGGAAGCCGAGGCGGTCGTAGAAGGCTCTGGCCGGGGTGTTGGCCGTCGCCATCCCCAGGTGGACGGCCGGCACCCCGGCGTCCCGCAGCGCCCCCAGGAACGTCCGCATCAGCGCCCGGCCGTGTCCGCGGCCCTGCCACTCGGGCAGCAGGTCGATGTGCAGATGGGCCGGATACGCGGCCAGTTGGGGCAGGACCATCCGCTCGGGGTGGTGCAGCAGCACCCTCATCGCCTCGTCCGGCGTGCCCGGCGGGCCGTCCGGTTCCGGGTGGCGGTCGGCGACCCGGGGCAGCCACTTCGTGCGGAACGCCTCGACGAAGCGGGGCGTGTCGGCGGTGCCGAGGATGTAGCCGACCGCCCGCCCCTGCCCGTCGTCCAGGACGAAGGCCAGCTCAGGCTCCAGGTGGACGTACGGCGCCGCGAAGATCACGGGGAGGATGCCGGGATCCGCGTAGTGGGGTCGGCTGTCGCGGCCGTTGTGTCCGGTGCGGACGCAGATGTCGTCCAGGGCCTCTCGGTCCCCGGGGCGGTACGGGCGTACGGCGGGAGACGAAGTCACCGGGACATCCTGCTCCCCTGGGAGCGCTCTCACAAGATTGCGGGGCGGCTCCCCGCCCACGGGTGTCTCCCGTGGGCGGGGTGGGCGGGCGGGGGTCAGGCGGTGTGCAGGACGGTGTGCAGGACGGTGGCGGCCTGGGCGATGGCGGCCTGGGCGGCGTGGGTGTCGCGCAGGGCGTCGAGCATGACGAAGTCGTGGATGACGCCCTGGTAGCGCACGGCGGTGACGGGTACGCCGGCGGCGCGGAGCTTGGCGGCGTAGGCCTCGCCCTCGTCGCGCAGGACGTCGGCCTCGGCGGTGATGACCAGGGCCGGGGGCAGGCCGGTGAGCTGTTCGGTGGTGGCGCGCAGGGGGGAGGCGGTGATCTGCGCCCGCTCGGCCCGGTCGGTGGTGTACTGGTCCCAGAACCACTGCATGGCGTCGCGGCGCAGGAAGTAGCCTTCGGCGAACTGGTGGTAGGAGGCGGTGTCGAAGCTCGCGTCGGTGACGGGGTAGAACAGGACCTGCTGCACCAGGGGCACGTCGCCGCGTTCCTTGGCCATCAGGGTCAAGGCGGCGCTCATGTTGCCGCCGACGGAGTCGCCGGCGACCGCGATGCGGGCGGCGTCGAGGTTCCTGGCGGCGCCCTCGCGCACGACCCACCGGGCGACGGTGTAGTTCTGCTCGATGGCGATGGGGTAGCGGGCCTCGGGCGAGAGGTCGTACTCGGGGAAGACCACGGCGGCGTGGGCGCCGGTGGCCAGTTCGCGCACCAGGCGGTCGTGGGTGTGGGCGTTGCCGAACACCCAGCCCGCGCCGTGGATGTAGAGGACGACGGGCAGGGTGCCCGTGGCGCCGGCGGGGCGGACGATGCGGGCCCGCACGCTGCCCGTCGGGCCGCCCTCCACGGTGATCCACTCCTCGTCGACGGCCGGCTTGGCGATCTGGCCGGACTGCACCTCGTCGACCGCCTTGCGGCCCTCGACCGGGCCCAGGTCGAACAGGTAGGGCGGGTTCGCGGTCGCCTCGGCGAACGCCTGCGCGGCAGGCTCCAGCACGGGGCGGACGGCGGTGGTGGTGTCGGTCATCGCGATCTCCTCGGATCGGGCGCCGCGGCAGGTTCCCGGCGGGATTTCGCCGGGAGGGGCGGCACGACCGAAACAGTAGCGCTCGATTAGATAGTGCGCAACTAGTTTGGGTTCGACAGAATCGAGGGCGCTCGACCGGTAGGGTGGTGAGCGCCGTGCCCAGGACGCAGACCAGGAGTGGTGCGTGAACCCGACCGTCCCCGAACCGCCCGAGGGGTCGCTGCTTCTGGACGACCAGCTCTGCTTCGCCCTGTACGCGGCCTCCCGGGCGGTGACGGCCCGTTACCGCCCGCTGCTGGACGAGCTGGGCCTGACCTACCCCCAGTACCTGGTCATGCTGGTGCTGTGGGAGCAGGACTCGATCTCCGTCCGTGATCTGGGCGCGGCCCTCCAGCTGGAGTCCAGCACCCTCTCCCCGCTGCTCAAACGGCTGGAGGCGGCCGGCCTGCTGCGCCGTGAACGCCGCCCGGACGACGAGCGCTCGGTGGCCCTGCGCCTCACCGACGCCGGGATCCGGCTCCGGGACCGGGCCCGCGCGGTGCCCGCCGCCATCGGCGACGCGATGGGACTCACCCCGGAGCAGGACGCGGCGGCCAAGCGCCTCCTGCGGCTGATCACCGCCAACGTCTCCGGGGGCTGACCCGGGCCGGCGGGCCGCCGCACCACGGAACCCGCACGGGCGCGGGCGCCGATTGGCACCGGCCGGGCGGGGAACCCGGGGAGCCGCTGGGGGGCCCGCAGGGCCTGTAGGGCACGACACCTCCTGGAGAGCGTCATGAGTCTTCTGCGTGTGGCCGGCCGCCCCATGCTGGCCTCGATGTTCGTCGCCGGCGGCATGAACTCGCTGCGCAACCCCGAGAGCGTGGCACCGGTCGCCGAGCCCGTCGTACGCCCCGTCGTCGAACGCCTCGGCGTGGTGGTCGACCGCCCGGAGCAGCTGGTCCGGCTCAACGGCGCCGTGCAGGTGGCGGCCGGCGTCCTGCTCGGCCTCGGACGCGTGCCGCGCCTGTCGGCCCTGGCGCTCGCCGCGACGCTGCTGCCCACCACCCTGGCGGGCCACCGCTTCTGGGAGACGGAGGACCCCGCCGAACGCGCCCAGCAGCGCGTCCACTTCCTCAAGAACCTGTCCATGCTGGGCGGCCTGCTGATCACGGCCGACGACACCGGCAGCGCGCCGTCCGTGCTGTGGCGGAGCCGCCACGCGGCCCAGGACCTGCGCCGGGACGCGCGGCTGGTGCGCCGCTCGGTCCGCGCGACGGCCCGCCCCATGGCGGCGGCGAGCGGCGTCAAGGCCAAGCTGGGCGGCTGAGCGTCGCCGGCCGGGGCGCTTTCCCGCGGAGTCGTCCGCGACGCGCCCCGCGGCGGCCGCCGCGGGGCACGAGCGCTGCCCGCTTCCCCTCCGCGCCGCCGCCCGGGACCACGAGGACGCGCTCCTCCGCAGGGGGTGTCCGCCCGTGCCGCCCGCCGCCGGGCCCCCGCGAGGGACGGGGCGGGACGTGCCCGGAAGGGAGTAGCCGAAGGGGCGTGGGAGTGCGGCGTGTGGTCGGGTGGCCACAGGTGGCCGGTGCTCCCGCGCAGTCGTGCGGCACGGCCAGGCCCCGGACGGCCGGCCGGCCGGGGCGGGGGGACTCGACGCTCGTGGCGAGTCGATCCGGGACCGCCACGACCTGGCTGGAGGTGAAGGACATGGGACACGGAGGAAACGTCATCGACGAACTGGTGACCGATCACCGGGAGGTCGAGGAGCTCTTCGGCAGGATCGAGGCGCTGGCGCCCGGTCACACGGACCGCAAGATGTACGCCGACCAGGTCACGATGGAGCTGATCCGGCACTCCGTGGCGGAGGAGGAGTACCTCTACCCGGCCGTGCGCGAGCACGTGCCGGACGGGGACGCGGTGGCCGACAAGGAGCTGGAGGACCACGCCAGGGCCGAGCAGATCATGAAGGACCTGGAGGGCTGCGGGGCGGACGATCCGGAGTTCGACCGGCTCATCGGCATGCTGATGAACGAGATCCGCTCGCACGTGGCCGACGAGGAGGGGAACCTCTTCCCGATGCTGCGCAACGCCTGTTCCCCGGAGGCGCTCGACGAACTGGGCGACAAGGTCCGGCAGGCGAAGAAGACGGCGCCGACCCGTCCGCACCCGGCCGCTCCGGACAAGCCTCCGGCGAACAAGATGCTGGCGCCGGGGGTCGGGCTGGTGGACCGGATGCGCGACGCGCTGACGGGCCGCGGCAAGCAGGGCTGACCGCACGCCCGTCACGGTCCGGCCCCCGCACCCCGCCCGACGGGCCCGTCGCCACGGCGACGGGCCTCCCCTGCCGCACACCCGCCGCCCGGCGCCCCGCCTCACGGGCCCGCTTGCAGCAGCTCCCGCACGGCCCGGACGGCGTCCTGGGGCGTGACCTCGTCCGGGCGGGCACGGCCGGGCACGGGGCGGTCGCGGGCGCCCGGGTCCGCGTCCCGGCCGCCCGGATCGCCGAGGAGGACCGCGGGGACCCGGTAGGGGGCCCGGCGCCCGGCCGGCACCGCCGGCGGGAACAGCGAGACGACCGGCGTACCGACCGCCGCGGCGAGCTGGGCGGGACCGGTGCCGCCGGCGACGAGGACGTCGGCGCACCGCAGCACACCGGCCAGCACCCGAGGGCTCGTACGGCCTCCCAGGTCGACGGCCGTGTCACCGCTGACGCGGCGGGTCAGGGCGGCCTCGCCGGGCCCACCGGTGACGACGACGCGGTGACCGGCGTCGGCGAGCAGGGCGACCGTCTCCGCGCAGCGACCGGGGTCCCAGGCGTGGGCCGGCCACCCGGACCCGGGGTGGACGACGACGTACGGGCCGTTGCCGGTGAGGGGCGCGGTGTCGGGGGCCGGCAGGACGCGCAGCCGCCCGTCGTCGCCGGGCCTGAGGGAGAAGCCCAGGGCGGCGGCCGCGTCGAGGGCCTCCTCGGCCTCGTGCCGCCCCGGCGGACACCGGCGGCGGACGTCGAGCAGGTCCCCGTCGTGCTCCACGGGCTGCGCGGGGTCCGGGCCGCCGGCGCCGACGCGGCGCACCCCGGCCGCCCGCAGCAGCCGTGCCGTGGGCAGCGGGTCCCGGCCACCGGGGGCGAGGACGAGGGCGACGTCGTACCCGTCGTCGCGCAGACGCCGCAGCACGCTCCCGGTGTCCGTGCCGGCCGCGGGCGGACCGGCCCCCTCCTCCGGGGCCCCGGACGTCCCGGGGGTCTCGCCGGTCCCGAGGCCGTCCCACACCACGACGTCGTCGACGTGCGGCAGCAGCCCGGCGGCGGGCGCGCCCCGGGCGCCGCAGAGCAGCGTCACACGAGTGGCCCGGGTGGCCACCGCCCGCACGGCGGGGCCGGCCAGCAGGACGGGCCCGAGACCGCCCGGGCAGGTGACGAGCGCCTTCACGCGGACCGCCCCCCGCCGTCGCGCCCCACGGCCGCCGGGGCGCGGCCGGGCCCGGCCAGGAAGGCGGCGACGGTGCGCTCGAGGCCCTCCTGCCAGGTCACCCTCGGCACCCAGCCGAAGAGCTCGCGGGCGAAGCCGGTGGCGGGGCGGGGCGGTGGAGGCTCGCCGGCCGTCCCGTCGGCGAGCGCCGGCGAACCGGAGCCGGTCAGCGCGGCGATCCGGCGGGCCAGCTGCGCGACCGTCGGCCCGTCGTCGCCGCCGAGGTCGACCGGGCGCACCGACCGGCCGGCGGCCAGCAGCAGCACCCCGTCGGCCACGTCGTCGACGTAGCACAGGGGCAGCGTCCGGTCACCGTCGCCGGCGACGGTGACCGGTCCGCCGGACAGCGCCTGCCCCAGGAGGGTGGAGATCGTCCGGCCGTCGTCCGTCCGCATCCGGGGCCCGCAGGTGGCGAACACGCGCACGATCCCGGCGTTGCTGCCGCCGGCCGCGTGGGCGGCGACCAGGGCTTCGGAGAACCGCGTGGCCTCGGCGTAGGCGCTGTACGGGCCGACCGGATCGCCGTCGCCCGCCCGGTCCCCGGCGCGGGCCTCGGGCGAGGAGACGAGCAGGAAGCGGGCGCCGTCCCGGTCGGCGACGGCCAGCGCGTTGCGGGTACCGAGGCTGCCCGCGTCGAGGGCCTCCCGGGGCCGGCCCGTCGCGTCGGCCGGCGCGGTGGGCCCGGCCAGGTGCAGGACGAGGTCGTACGGGCCGGTGAGGGCCTCCTCGCAGCCGGAGGCCGGGACGTCACGGGTGCCGCGGATGTCGTGAATATCGCGGATGTCGCGGATGTCGCGTTCCAGGAACCGGAATCCCGGGCGGTCGGAGAGGGGGGCCACGTTCCCGGACCGCCCGGTGGAGAGGTCGTCCAGGCAGTCGACCTCGACTCCTGAATCCAGCAGTCGTGCGCACAGATGCGAACCGAGGAAGCCCGCCCCGCCGGTCACCAGGGCCCGGTTCCAGGAAAGTCGCGCACCGGCGTCCGCGGGGAGCGTCGTCATCGGCGTCATGGGACGGCCTTCCTTCCCCTGGGGACGTCGACTCCCCCAGGGGGCGCCGACGACGGCTGAGAAGCGCCGAGAACGGGCCGACGGGTTCCCCGCCGAGCCGCTTTCATTCCTTGACGGCCGCTCCGCCCCGCCGCCGGGGCGGCGGATCCCCTCCGCGGGCGGTGCGGCTGTGGGCACCGTCACGCCCGCCGGGCCCCGGCACCACCGCGGCGGAAGCTGTGATCAAGCGCACTCGGCGTGCCAAGTGCCGCGGGCGGGCGGGCTCTTGCCGTCGGTGCGAGGAGGCGGGAGGGCCGGGCCGGCCTCGACTCGGCAGCCCCTTCTGCCACCATGGTCCGCGCCGTCTCCCGGCTCCGCGGGGTCGCCGCGCAGCGCAGCCGGCGTCACGCCCCTCTTCCTTCCCCCTTCTCCGTCGGGAGTCCCCCGACTCGTCCTCGAATAGCGCCCTGTGTCTTCCTCCCCCTCCCCCGCCCCGCCCGCCCCTGCGCCCGATCCGGCCCCGCCGCCCGCGGCCGCCGCCCGCTCGCCCTGGCGGTCCCTCCGGCACCGCGGCATGCGCTGGTGGTCCTTCGCGAACTTCGTGTCGAACGCCGGTACGTGGATGCAGCTCACGGTGCAGAACCTGCTCGTCCTGCAGATCACCGGGTCCGCCGCCGCGACGGGGCTGTCGCTGTCCGTGCAGGCCGCGCCCGCGCTGCTCATCAGCCTCTTCGGCGGCGCCGCCGTCGACCGCTGGCCCCGCAAGGTGACGGCCGCCGTCAGCCAGGCCCTGCTCGGCGCGATCGCGTTCGCCACGGCCGTGCTGGTGGCGCTGGACCGGCTCGACATGACCTCGCTGATGGTGCTGGCCGCCGTGACCGGCGTCGTCGCCACGGTCGACGGGCCGGCGTGCGCCCTGCTGGGCAACGACCTCGTCCCCGTGGCGGACGTGCCGTCCGCCATCGGGGTGGGCGCCCTGGTGCACCAGGCGGGGTGCCTCGTGGGCACCGCGCTGGCGGGCTTGACGGTCGGTTTCCTCGGCACGGCCGCGGCGTACGCCGCCAACGGGCTGTCGTTCCTGTTCGTGGCCTCGGTCATCCCGTTCCTGCGCCCGGCCCCCGGGGCGGCCCGGGGGGCCGCGGCCGGCGGGCGGGCGCGCCCGGCGCAGGACATGACCGTGCGGGAGGGCCTGGTGTTCTTCGCCCGCCGGCCCCGGCTGCTGGCGCTGGCCGGGATCACCGGGGTCAGCGCGGTCTTCGGCCGGAACTACGGACTCACCCTGGCCGTGCTCGTCACCGGGCCGCTCGCGGGCGGCGCCGGGGCGTTCGGGACGGTGTCCACGGTGCTCGCCGCCGGCGGCATCCTCGGCGCTCTGCTCGGCGCCCGGATGCGCCGGCCCTCCGTGCGGCTCGTGGGGCTGCTCGCGGCCTCGGGCGCGCTCCTGCAGGTGGTGGCCGGACTGTCGCCGTCGCTGGCCGTGCTGCTGGCGCTGGTGCTGCCGATGGCCGTGGTGGAGTCCGTCTCCGACACCGCCGGGCGGGCGGTCCTGCAGACCGACCCGCCCGCCCGGCTGCGGGGGCGCGTGCTCGGCGTGTGGGGCAGCATCGGCACGGTCTGGAACCTCGGCGGCCCCCCGGCGCTCGGCCTCCTGATGGAGCTGGCCGGCGCCCGCGGCGCCCTGGTGGCCGGCGGCCTGGTCATCGCCGGCGCGATCGGCGCGGGCCACCTCCTGCGGGGACGCCGGACGCCGGCGCCGGTGACCCTGGGCACGCAGGAGGGGGACCTCGCCGGGAAGGCGGCTCTGAGCACGGCCGCGTGAGCGGGGCCGGGCCGGACACGGCTCGGCCCCCTTCGCGCGGCGGGACGGGAACCGGGCCGGACACGCCCGGCCCCGTCCGCGCGGCGGGACGGGGCCGGGACCGGGTGCCGGAGCCGCCCGGGCGGTCGGGGCCCGGCCCGCTCTCAGGCGATCAGGGCCCGGCCGGGCTTCAGGCGGTCGAGCAGCTGGGAGCGGTGCAGTCGCGCCACCGGGGCCAGGAGGTCGGGGTGGCGCAGCAGGGCCGCCGCGCGGCGGTCGCCGTCGTCGGGCGCGACCAGGCGCCGGAACTCCAGCGGCGTCCCGGCCGCGTGGTCGCCCTCGGCGAGCGCGGCCACGGCCAGGGCGGCCAGCTCCGGGTCGCCGAGCAGGCAGGCCGCCCAGCTGGCCACGACCTCGTCGACCCAGGTCCGCCAGGCGTCGTCCCCGTCCGCACCCGTGATCCAGTCGAGCCGGGCGGAGCCTCCGGGGCCCGCCACGCCGACCAGCGCGGCGTCCATCGGCGTCGGGTACCGCAGCCACGCCGCGACCGTCGCGGCCTGCCGCGCCTGCACCTCGCACAGGGCGGAGGCCAGCGCGCCGCCGTACGACGGGTAGGCGCACGTGAGCCATCGGGCGGTCGCCGCGATGACCGGGGAGAGATCTGCTTGCACTGCCGGGCCGTCCGAGCTGCTCGCGAGGGGACAGGGGGACTGCCCACACGGTAGTCGCGGCCCGGAGCGCGGGAACATGGCCCGGGCCACCTCCGGCGCGTGGCTTCGGCCACATCCGCGCGGCCGGGACGGGCTCCTCGGGCCCCGGCCCGGCCCCCGGGGGCCGCGCGTGGCCATCGCGTTGATCATGAGCCGGTAGGCTGGGGCGGCTGCGGCCTCCCCTACCCTCATCCGCGCACGCGATGAGGCCCGGTCCGCGGCGGTCGAGTCGACGTATACGGCATCACGGCATGAGGAAGAGACGCAAGTGCTGACAGCGGGCCGGTACCGGCTGCAGGACGTGATCGGGCGCGGAGCGATGGGGGAGGTCTGGCGGGCCGTCGACGAGATGCTCGGCAGACCGGTCGCCGTGAAGCTCATGCTGCCCCAGGACTCCGATCCCACCGCGGTCTCGCGGTTCCGGCTGGAGGCGCAGACCGCCGGCCGGCTCAATCACCCCCACGTGGTCGGTGTGCTGGACTTCGGCGAGTACGAGGGCCGTCTGTTCCTGGTGATGGAGCTGATCGAGGGGGACAGCCTGGCCCGTGTGCTGGCCCACGGCGGTCCGCTGCCCGCCGAGCGGGTGGCCCGCATCGCCGCCGAGGCGGCCGCCGGTCTGGCCGCCGCCCACCGGCAGGGCATCGTCCACCGCGACATCAAGCCGGCCAACCTGCTGCTCGACGCCGACGGCACGCTGAAGATCGGCGACTTCGGCATCGCCCGCTTCCTCGACGACCCCGGCGCCGCCCTCACCGCCACCGGGCAGATCGTCGGCACCAGCCTCTACCTCGCGCCCGAGCGTGCCCTCGGCCGGCCCGCGGGACCCGCCTCGGACGTGTACGCGCTGGGCTGCGTGCTCTACCAGCTGCTCACCGGCCGCCCGCCGTTCCAGGCCGACAGCCCCCTGGCCGTCCTGCACCAGCACCTCGACGCCGTGCCCGTGCCGCCCCGGCAGCTCGGCCTCGGACTGCCGCCCGCCTTCGAGAACTACCTGCTCGGGCTGCTGGCCAAGCAGCCCGAGGACCGGCCCACGGCGGAGGAGGTGGCCGACTGGTTCGGCCGCGGAGCCTGGCACGGCGCACCGGAGCCCCTGCCGCAGCAGCTGCCGGGACAGGACGCCGCCCCGTCCGGGCCCCCGGTCGTGGACACGCAGTGGCGGACGACGGTGCACCGGGCCGCGCCGCGCCGCCCCCACAAGCCGTCCCTCTCCCCGTCCCGTCTGGTGGCCGTGGCGGGCGGTGCCGCCCTGTTCGTCCTGGCGCTGCTGGCCGGCATGGCCTGGTTCGCGCCCGACGAGGGCGCGGCGCGCGACCCGCAGGCCGAGCCGTCCGTGAGCGCGAGCCCGTCCGTGTCGCCGGAGGCGGCTCCCTCCCCCGGCGTGCCCGCCGCCGTCACCTCCTCCGCGCAGCCCGCCGGCGTTCCCGCCGGCGGGGGCGACGAGGAGGAGCAGGAGGAGGACGAAGGCGACGAGTGACCCCGGGCCGGCTCGTCCCGGCCCGGGGTGACGGCCGTCGGTCACCGTCCCGCCCGGGGACGCCGTCCCCGGGCGGCCGGCGAGCACAGGTCCGCCGTACCGGTTCTGGAGGAAGCCCGCTGAGTACCGCCGTCGTCTCCGAGACCGTCCCGGTCGCCCTGCTGCTGGGCGTGCTGGCCTTCGCCGTGCTGCGCCCCCGGGGGTGGCCGGAGGCGGTGGCCGCCGTGCCCGCCGCCGTCCTGACCGTGGCGCTGGGCGCCGTGTCGCCGTCCGGCGCCCGGGAGCAGATCCGCACGCTGCTGCCGGTGGTCGGTTTCCTGGCCGTGGTGCTCGTGCTGGCGCACCTGTGCGCGCGGGACGGCCTGTTCGAGGCCGCCGGGGCGGCCGTCGCCCGCTGGTGCGGCGGCAGTCCGCGGCGGCTGCTGGCCGGGGTGTTCACCGTGGCGTCGGCGACCACGGCGGTGCTCAGTCTGGACGCCACGGTCGTCCTGCTCACGCCCGTCGTCCTCGCGACGGCGGCCCGGGCCGGCGCGAGCGCGCGCCCGCACGTGTACGCCACCGCGCACCTGGCGAACTCCGCCTCGCTGCCGCTGCCGGTCTCCAATCTGACGAACCTCCTGGCGTTCACCGCCAGCGGTCTGTCCTTCACCGGGTTCGCGGCGCTGATGGCGCTGCCGTCGCTGGCCGCCGTCATGGTCGAGTACGCCGTCTTCCGCCGCTGGTTCCGCGCGGACCTCGCCGCGCCCGCCGCGCCCGGCGCCCCCGGAAAGGCCCCGCGGATGCCCGTGTTCACGCTGGTGGTGCTGGCGCTGACCCTGGCCGGGTTCGCCGTGGCCTCACCGGCCGGGGTGGCGCCCGCGTGGGCGGCGCTCGGCGGGGCCGTCGTGCTCGGCGCCCGGGCGCTCGCCCGGCGCCGCACCACGCTCCGGGAACTGGCCGGCGCCGCCTCCCCGCTGTTCTGCCTGTTCGTGCTCGCCCTCGGCGTCGTGGTGCAGGGCGTGATGGCGGGCGGCCCGGGCGCCGGACTGGACCGGCTGCTGCCGGAGGGGGACTCGCTGCCCGCGCTGCTCGGCGTGGCCGCGGTGGCCGCGGTGCTCGCCAACGTCATCAACAACCTGCCGGCCGTGCTCGCCCTGCTCCCCCTGGCCGCGCCGGGCGGCCCCGGCCCGGTCCTCGCGGTGCTGATCGGCGTGAACCTGGGCCCCAACCTGACGTACGTCGGCTCACTGGCGACCCTGCTGTGGCGGCGTGTCCTGCACGAGCACGGCACCCGGCCGGACCTCGTCCTCTTCACCCGGCTCGGCCTGGTGACCGTCCCGGCCGCGCTCGCCGTCTCCACCGTGGCGCTGTGGGGAATGCTGCGCGTCCTGGGCATCTGACCGCGGTGTCGCGTCGCGGTCCTCACGGCCCGGTCGCCGCGCGGGCCCGCCGGGGAGCCGCCCGGCGCCGTAGTCCAGGCGCCGGGCGGTCCTGACCAGCGGGTCCAGCGGATCCCCGGCGCCGGTGCGGCGGCGCAGCGCGGTCCGTGCCCGCACCCACACGGCCCGCCACGCCCCGAGGCGCCGGTTCCGTGCCGCGGGCGCCCGCACGAGGCCGCGGCGTGTTCCAGGACCGGGAGAACACCTGCTCGCAGAACCGGTGTCCCGGGGGAACCGGAGGGAATCCGCCACGGTTCGCCACCCCTTCCGCTTCGTAGAAATATCCACAACGATGAGCATCTCGTCCGCGTGGGTCGACCGACCGGAGGGACGCCATGCGAAGAGTCACGCGGCAGGCCACGGAGTGGCTGGCCGCCGCCGCGACCGATCCGCGGGCCTGCAAACGCCAGTGGCGGGGGGACACCGGCACCGCGGTGCTGGCCTGCGGACGCTTCTGGGACGTGCTGAGCGTGCCGGAGGAGCTGGGCGTACTGGCCCTCGACGCCCTGCTGTGCCTTCCGCAGGCGCCCGGGCCCGTGCTCGCCGACGCGGCCTCCCGCCGGGTGGGGTTCTTCCTGCCGCCCGATCCGGCCGGCCGCTGGATCGGCGCGGACATCCGGTACCTGGGCCGGGGCGCGTGGATCGCGGTTCCCGCGCCGCAGCGGGCCGCGGGGCGGCTGCGCTGGCTGATCCCGCCGGACGGCTCCGGGACGCTGTTCGTGCCCGCCGCCGTGGAACTGGCGCTGCAGCAGGCGCTCGGCACGCTCGCCGTCCAGGCGCGCGCGGACCGGCGGTGCCCGACCTGCGGGGCGTCCACGGCCGGTCCCCGTCCGCACGGGGCCGGGCGGCCCGGCTGACGCCGCGCGGCCGTCAGCGGGCGGGCACCAGTTCCGCCCGGATTCCCGAGGGGACGTCGGCGGCCCCGCCCCGTGCGTCCCGGAGTGGCGCGTCCGGCTCCGCCGGGGAGGTGAGGGCGGCCCAGTGGGCGTCCCACGCGCCCGGGACCATCCGGCCGACCGCGCGCCACTCCGTGACGAGCGCGGCGTAGATCGGCGGATCGGACTGGGCGGCCGTGACGAGGAGGACGTGCCGTGCCGGTCGCTCCCTGCGCTCGAGGAGGAGACACCCGGTGGTGACTGTGCACTTCATGCCCACTGCAACGCGTCGGCGCACGGGGTGGTACGCCCACGGCCCGGCATGACCCGCATCGGATGAGGCGGGGTCCCCCGTTCGGGGCCATGCGGTCATCGGACAAACGGGTGAGCGGGCTCACGGTGCGCGCGGCGGGCGTCTCACCACAGGCCGGTGGTGAGGGCGGGCCGCTGGGCGGCGTGGACGGCGTCGCGCAGTTGCAGGGCGACGCCGATCACGGCGCGCAGGGCGGAGGGGCGTACGGTCTGGGCGCTCTCGGCGGCCAGCACGAGGAGGCAGGCGGCGGCCTGTTCGACCACGGCGACGGGGAGGGTGCAGGTGCCGCTCTCGGCTTCGCGGAAGGCCCGCCAGGGGGCCGCCGCCCCGTCGACGGCCCGTTGCACGGCCTGTTCGAGGTGGTGGGCGGCCTGCTCGCACAGGGGGGCCGGAAGGGTGAGGGTGCGGTGGAACGAACTCGTCATGATCTCACTGCTCCCCCGGTACCGGCGGGTCGCATCGGTGGGAGGCGGATATTTCACCGGGTCGGTGGGGCCCCGCGGGTAAGGGCCGGGGAGCCGGCCGCCATCGGCGTCCCGCCCCGGCGGGGGCGCGGCACCGGTCGGCGGGCGGCGGGGCGCACCGCTCGGTGGGGGCGCACGGCGAACCGGAAGGCGGTGGCCTCGCCGGCGGGACCGGGCTCCCGGCGCGCGGCGGGCCGGAGGCCGCCGGGACGGAACAGGGCGGCCGGGACCTACCCTGGTCGCCGTGTGTGTGACGTCCTCCTCTCCAGCGGCCGGGGACGGCGCGGGGCCCGGGGCCGCCGTCGCCCGGCTCACCGGGCGGCCGGTGACCGGTGAGCGCCGGCTGTCCGCGGCCCTCACCGAAGTCGGCCTCGACGGCGGGCGGGTGGTGATGGCCAAGCGCGGCGACGGCGACGGGGCGGTGCGGGCGGAGGCCGCGGGGCTGCGCTGGCTGGCCGGGGCCGGCGCGGTCCGCGTGCCGGCCGTGCACGGCGCCGACGGGCGCTGGCTGGTGATCGACCGGGTTCCGCGGGGCCGCCCGAGCGCGGCGGCGGCGGCCCGGTTCGGCCGGGACCTGGCCGCGCTGCACGCGGCCGGCGCGCCCGCGTTCGGCGCTCCGCCGCCGGGCGGCCCGGTGGACGCGTTCATCGGGCGCGCCCCGATGCGCAACGTCCCGGGGACCGACTGGCCGCGCTGGTACGCCGAGCACCGGGTGCTGCCGTACCTGCGCCGCGCGGTCGACGACGGCACCGTCCGCCCCGCCGAGGCGGCCGTCGTGGAGCGGGTCTGCGAGCGGCTGCCCGAGCTGGCGGGACCCGCCGAGCCGCCCGCCCGGCTGCACGGCGACCTGTGGAACGGCAACGTGCTGTGGGGCGCCGACGGCGAGGTCCACCTGATCGATCCGGCCGCGCACGGCGGGCACCGGGAGACCGACCTGGCGATGCTGCGCCTGTTCGGCTGCCCCCACCTGGACCGGATCCTGGACGGCTACCAGGAGGCGGCGCCGCTCGCCGGCGGCTGGGCCGACCGGATCGGGCTGCACCAGCTGTTCCCGCTGCTGGTGCACGCGGTGCTGTTCGGCCGTGGCTACGCCGAACAGGCGCTCGCGGTGGCCCGGTCGGCCCTGCGCCGGTGAGCGGTCAGCGGGTCACGACGTGCCGCTCGTTGGGGACGCAGTGGGTCATGGTCAGGCCCTCCACGTCGCGCGGCGGGTTCTTGCCGAGGTTGGCCAGCCGCTTGCGGTCCTCGTCGGTGAGGTCCTGGCTGGCCAGCGGTTCGAGATGCGCCACGTCCTCGGGGCTGATGCCGAGGCCCTCGCCGACCCGCAGGCCGAGGTCGTTCTCGACCAGGAGGAAGTGCCAGACCATGCGTTCCTGGACGGGCCGGTCGCACTGGGAGAGCAGGTTGACGAAGTTCTTCACCAGGTCGTCGCGCTCCCAGTCCTCCATCAGCAGGTAGCGCTGGCCGGCCTGCAGGTAGTCGTTGGTCCGGGGGATGCGCTTGCGGGTGAGCCGGCCCCGGATCTCGGGCCCCTGCTCGTCGTGGGTCGGGTACTGGGCCTCCCGCAGCCCGCCGAGGATGGACGGCTCGTAGTTGACGGTCGGGTTCTCCCCGCCGCGGTCCACGTAGTACGCCATCTGGCCGCCGCGCTGGTTGGTGCGCACCGGCGCGTTCTTGGCCTGGTTGACGGGGAGCTGGAGGTAGTTGGGGCCGACCCGGTAGCGCTGGGTGTCGCTGTAGGAGAACGTCCGGCCGATGAGCATCTTGTCGTCGGAGAAGTCCAGGCCGTCGACGAGGACGCCCGTGCCGAACGAGATCTGCTCGTTCTCCGCGAAGAAGTCCTCCGGCATCCGGTCGAGCACCATCCGGCCGACCGGCTTGGGCGGGAACTCCTGCTCGGGCCAGGTCTTGGTGTCGTCGAGCGGGTCGAAGTCCAGCTCCGGGTGCTCGTGGTCCTCCATCATCTGGACCAGGAGCTCCCACTCCGGGTAGTCGCCGCGGGCGACCGCCTCGTACAGGTCCTTGGTGGCGTGGCCGAGGGCCTGCGCCTGGACGTTCGCGGCGTCCTCCTCGGTCATGCTGCGCACGCCCTGCTTGGGCATCCAGTGGTACTTCACCAGGACGGTGCGCCCCTCGGCGTTGACCCACTTGTAGGTGTTGACGCCGAAGCCCTGCATGTGGCGGTAGTCCGAGGGGATGCCGCGCGGGCTGAACAGGTTGACGAGCATGTGCATCGACTCCGGCGTCTGCGACATGAAGTCGAAGATGCGCCGGGGCTGCTGCTCGAAGGTGACCGGGTCGGGCTTCAGGGCGTGGATGACGTCCGGGAACTTGATCGCGTCCCGAATGAAGAAGACGCCCAGGTTGTTGCCGACGAGGTCCCAGTTGCCGTCCTCGGTGTAGAACTTCACCGCGAAGCCGCGGGGGTCGCGGGCCGCCTCGGAGGAGTCGCGCCCGCCGATGACGGTGGAGAACCGGACCGCCACGTCGGTGCGCTTGCCGCGCTCCTGGAACAGCTTGGCCCGGGTGTAGCGGTCGATCGGCTCGTCGCCCCAGGCCCCGTAGGCCTCGAAAAAGCCGTACGCGGTGACGCCGCGGGCGTGCACGACGCGCTCGGGGATGCGCTCGCGGTCGAAGTGGCTGATCTTCTCCAGAAGATGGTAGTTCTCCAGCGTGGCGGGCCCTCGGGCGCCGACCGTGCGCTGGTTCTGGTTGTCGTAGATCGGATGTCCCTGCCGGTTGGTGAGCACCTTCCGGTCGTCGCCGGGGGCGGGGCCCTGGCTCGATACGTCCGTCATGATCTGGGCTCCTTCGACTCGTGCCTGCCGTCGGGCGAGGTCCTGGGCTGCGCGCAGCCGTCAGCCACTCCCTGCGGACCGCCCGGGTACCCGGTTGCGTGGATCGCTCACACATCCCGGCCGCCCGACGGGCGCCGGCTTCTCCGGGGGCGGGCCGGCTCCGGCACCGCCGCGCGGGTCCTCGCGCACGCCGCGTCGCCGGGGCCCGGCACGGTCCGGACGCGCCTCGGGCGCTCCTCGCGCAAGAGGCCCGGACACCGGTGTCGCCGCGGTGTCCGGGCCGGTCCGGCGGGCCGTGCTCAGCCGCCGTCCAGTCGCGTACGGAGGAGCTTCTTGCCCAGCTCGGCGCCCTTGCGGCTGTCCGCCTGAGCCTTGCGGAACAGCTCCGCGACCTCGGTGTCCTCGGCGCGCTCCGCGTCCTGGATGTAGGTCTCCAGGCGCAGCGCGTTGTTCAGGCACGACTCGACGTACCAGATGAGGTTGTAGTCCTTGTCCTGCGTGCCGGTCACGCCGCCGGTCTCCGTGCCACCGGTCATACGGGCCTCCTCTTCGCGGTGGGCGTTCCGGTCCGCCCGGGCGCCCCGCGCCCGGGCGGCGGACCCCTTGCAGCGCGGGACGGGTACCCGCCCTCCGCCGGGGCACACCGCCGGGAGCGGACGGCCGAAACGGCCCCGCCCGGCACCCGCCGGCCCGCGTGGAGGCGTGGGCCCGTGCGCCGGGCCGGAACCGCGAAGGCCGCCGGGGCGCGACCGGTCCCCCGCTCCGGTCGCGCCCCGACGGCCCGTCGAACTTACGTGTCCTCGGGCGCTCTTGTGAATCGCGCCGGTGCCCGCTATAGGGTCCGCGGCACTCACCCGTGCACAACCGCGTCCGGATGGCCCGGTTTCGTCCGGTGACCGGCTCCGGGGAGAAGGGGCTGGTCGAGGTCGCCGGCCGCCAGATGGGCGAGGACGACCTCGTACAGGTCGCTGCCGCCGGCCAGCAGCTGGCGTTCCAGGACGGGTTCCGCGCTGCGCACGTGCTCGCGCACGGTCTGGGCGTGCACGCCCAGGGCCTGCGCGGCCCGTTCCGCGTTGCCGCCGGCGGCGATCCAGGTGCGCAGCGTACGGCGCAGGGCGCGGGCGTCCTGGTCCAGGCGGCCCAGCAGGTCGTGCGCCCAGGTGCGCAGCGCGGGCCCGGCCAGCAGGCCGGCGAGCCGGGCGGGACCGGAGGGACGCGGCTGCCCGGGGCGGCCGCCCGGGGCGGCCGCGGGGTCCGGCTGCCCGGCCCCGGCCGGTTCCTCCGGCAGGGCGGCCTGGGCGCTCAGGGCGAGATGGACCACGGCGCGCACGGTGAGGTCGGCGAAGTCGGTGCGCAGCAGGCCCTCGACGCGTTCCATACGGGCGCGGACGGTGTTGCGGCTGACGCCGAGCACCTTCGCCGTGCTGACGGCGGTGAACTCCAGGCCGAGCCGGGTGGTGACCAGCAGTTCGGCACGGGTGTGGTGGGCCAGCTCGTCGAGCGGGCGCAGCAGGTGCCGCGTCCAGTCGCGCAGCGCCGCCGGGTCCATCAGACGCTCGGGGTGGGTGCGCTCGGCGTACACGGCCGCCTTGTCGGGGCGGAAGCGCGCGACGGCGAGGGCGCTGACGGCCTGCCCGTACGCGGCGGCGGTCCGGGCGAGGCTCTGCCGGGTGCTGCCGCCGAGGAAGGTGTCCGGGCGCCGGGCGACCAGGGAGCGCAGTGCGCGGCCCGTGGACTCCTCGGGCGTGACGACGATCACGTGGCCGTCCATGGCGGGGCAGCGCACGACCAGGGCCCGCTCCTCGGTGGTGCCCAGGCACTCCTCGGCGAGCCGGTCGCGGTCCTCGGGGGAGCTCTCGACGACGTAGACGCACGCCGTGTCGGTGTCGAGCAGGCCCGGCCACAGCCCCGCGGCGACACGGCGTGCGGCGACGGTGTCCTCCACCATGAGCAGTTGCAGGATGGCCAGCCGCAGGTCGGACGTCGCCCGCCGCAGCCGGCGCCCGGTCACGGTCGACTCGTGTGCGGCGAGCAGGAGTTCGACCACCTGGGCGGTGCGGGCGAGGATCTCGGAGGCGTGCCGGTCGAACGGGGCGTCGCGTGACACGGCCAGGACGGCGGCCCGCGGCGCGTGGGGGCGGTCCACGCGCACCAGGCGCAGATGGCGGCCGCGGTCCTGGCACGCGGCGGAGGCGATCCGGCCGGCGGTGACGTCCGCGACGAGGTCCTCGTCCAGCGGGATCCGCGCCCCGGCGAGGACGGCGCCGGAACCGTCCCGCAGGGTCGCCACCGCCCGCGTGGCGTCCGCGAGCCAGGCGACGACCCGGCCGAGGTCACGTCCGGCCGGCCGCAGGTGCTCCAGCAGTTCCTCGGCCCACATCGCCGGCCCGCCTCCCCTCACGCCCGCGTGCCGTGTCCCGTCCCCCCGGCCCGGCACCGCGGCCCGTCCTCGTCGCTCCTGGTTCCCCTGGGTCCCGCTGACAGCCCTCACCGGTCCGGGACGTTACCTCACGGGTGGGCGCCGGAGGCCGCGCGAGCGCGGGCCGGTCCGCCGCGCCCCTCGCGTCCGGCGCGTCCGGCTCCGGGCGGCGCCGTCCGCCCGGCCTGCGCCGCTCTCCCGCGCGGGCGGCATAAGCTCGGCGGGTGGCGAAGTACTTCGACGTGCACCCCGACAATCCGCAGCCGCGCAGCATCGCCCAGGTCGCCGACAGCGTCCGCGCCGGTGCGCTCATCGCGTATCCGACGGACTCCTGTTACGCGCTGGGCTGCCGGCTGGGCAGCCGTGACGGCCTCGACCGCATCCGCACGATCCGCCATCTGGACGACCGGCACCACTTCACCCTGGTGTGCCAGGACTTCGCTCAGCTCGGCCGGCTCGTACGGATCGACAACGACGTGTTCCGGGCGATCAAGGCGTCGACGCCCGGCAGCTACACCTTCATCCTGCCGGCGACGCGGGAGGTGCCGCGCGTGTTGCAGCACCCCAGGAAGAAGACGGTCGGCGTGCGCATCCCCGACCACGTCGTGGCCCAGGCCCTGCTCGCCGAGCTGGGTGAGCCGCTGCTGTCCAGCACCCTGCTGCTGCCCGGCGAGGAGGAGCCGATGACCCAGGGCTGGGAGATCAAGGACCGGCTCGACCACGTGCTGGACGCGGTGGTCGACTCCGGGGACTGCGGCACCGAGCCGACCACGGTCGTCGACTTCTCCGGCGGCGAGGCCGAGATCGTACGGCGGGGCGCGGGCGACACCTCCCCGTTCGAGTGACGGCCCGCCCGGTCCGGGCAACGGCCCGGCCAAGGGCCGGTCAGCGGGCGGTCAAGGGCGGGGGGCCGCCGACACGGCCGTGACCAGGCATGTCACGATGACCATGATCCAGTCCGCCCCTCCGGGCGGGCCCTGTGCCGACACCCACAGAGAGGCAGCCGAGTCATGACCTCCGTCCAGGGAACCGCGGTCGACATCCCCACCGAGGACGGCACCGCCGACGCGTATCTGGCCCATCCGGACGACGGGAAGCCGCATCCGGCGGTCCTGCTCTACATGGACGCCTTCGGTCTGCGGCCGCAGCTGAGGTCCATGGCCGACCGGCTGGCCGGGGCCGGCTACACCGTGCTCGTGCCGAACGTGTTCTACCGGCACGGGCGCGCGCCCGTGTCCGAGCTGCCCGAGTTCATCGATCCCGGGGCGCGTCCGGAGATCTTCGAGCGCCTCGGCCCGATCATGCGGTCCCTGACGGCCGATCTGGCGATGCGGGACGCGGACGCCTACCTGCGCTGGCTGGCGGACTCCCCCGCCGCGGCCGACGGACCGGTCGCGCTGACCGGCTACTGCATGGGCGCCCGGCTCGCCCTGCTGACCGCCGGGACCCACCCGGACCGGGTCGCCGCGGCGGCCGGTTTCCACGGCGGCGGGCTGGCGACCGACGCGCCGGACAGCCCGCACCTGGTGGCCGGGCGCGTCACCGCCGAGCTGTACTTCGGGCACGCCGACCAGGATCCGTCGATGCCGCCCGAGCAGATGGAGCGCCTGGAGGAGGCGCTGACCGCGGCGGGCGTCCGGCACCGCTGCGAGGTCTACACCGGCGCGTACCACGGGTTCACCCAGGCCGACACCGCCGCGTACCACCGGGAGGCGGACGAGCGGCACTGGGCGGCCCTGCTCGGCCTTCTGAAGCGGACCTTCTGAAGCGGGCCTGCTGAAGCGGGCCTGCCGAGAGGGACCCGCCGGCGCGGTGCCGGCGCCCGGGCCGCTGCCGGGCGCCGGTGCCGGGGTCCGGTCCGCGGCGCCGGGCGTCCCGAGGGACGGACGGGCGGGAACACCGCCGGACGCGCATCGGTTGGCGGTGCTGTACGACCCGACCGATCGACGCTGGAGGGGCTGGGTGCCGCCGATCCCACGACCGCTGCGCAAGCTGGGTTTCCTGACCATCGGCCTGTTCGACGAGGCGGACCCGCGCCGGGGCCACGAGTCGACGCTGGAACTGATCGAGCTGGGCGAGCGCCTGGGCTTCGACAGCGCCTGGCTGCGCCACCGCCATCTGCAGTACGGCATCTCCTCCCCCGTCACCGTGCTGGCGGCCGCCTCGCAGCGCACCCGCCGCATCGACCTCGGCATCGCGGTCACCCCGCTCGGGTGGGAGAACCCTTTGCGGCTGGCGGAGGACCTGGCGACCGTCGACGTCCTGTCCGGGGGCCGTCTCAACCCGGGCGTCAGCGCGGGCCCGCCGATGCACTACGACCGGGTCAAGGACGCCCTGTACCCGGGCACGGCGGACACCGAGGACCTGGGGTACGGCCGCCTGGAGCGGCTGCTGGACGCCGTGCGGGGCAAGCCGGTGACGGACTTCAGCGGGGCCGAGGGTTTCGAGGTCTACTCCGACCGGGTGCAGCCGCACTCCCCCGGCCTGGGCGGCCGCATGTGGTACGGCGGCGGCAGCCTGCGGTCGGCGCGGTGGGCCGGCGAGCACGGCATGAACCTGTTGACGAGCAGCGTCGTCCGGGCGGAGGACCCGGACGGGCCGTGGGACTTCGCCGAGATCCAGCTGTCCCACATCCGCGCCTTCCGCGCCCACCACCCCGACGGCGAGGCCGCCCGCGTCTCCCAGGGTCTCGTCGTCATCCCCACCGACTCCGCCACGCCCGGCCAGCGCGCCCGGTACGCGGAGTACGCGGCCCGGCGCGCCGCCCGGACGACGTCGCCCCAGGGCCCGGCCCGGCTGCTGTTCGCGCCGGACCTGGTGGGGACCTCCGCGGAGATCGCCGAGCGGCTGCACGCGCACGCCGCGTTCCGCGAGGTCGACGAGGTGGCGTTCGCGCTGCCGTTCACCTTCGCGCACGAGGACTACGTGCAGATCCTCACCGACATGGCCACGAAGCTGGGCCCGGCGCTGGGCCGGCGGCCCGCCGCCTGACGTCACCAGCGGCCGGGGGCGCTGCCGGTGATCGCCTCCGAGGGCCTGCCGTCCACCCCGGCCGGCACGTCCCCGGCGAGCATCACCCGGTGCATGATCCGGGGGGAGTCGAGGTGGGCGTGGTCGCTCGGGGCGAGGTGGATGGTGGCCCGGTTGTCCCAGAAGGCCACGCTGCCCGGCTCCCAGCGGAACCGGACCGTGTACTCGGGCCGGGTCGCCTGCTCCAGCAGCAGGTCGAGGACGGCCCGGCTCTCGGCGCGGGAGAGACCGGTGATCTGCTCGACGTAGTAGCCGTTGACGTACAGCACGCGCTCCCCCGTCTCCGGGTGGACGCGCACCAGCGGGTGCACGGAGGCGATCTGGTGCTCCAGCAGGTGGCGGACGTAGGCGTCGTCGCCCGGCCGGGGCTGGTAGCCGACGCCGAGCCGGTGTTCGGCGCGCAGTCCGTCGACGAAGGCCCGGAGGGGGGCGGACAGCCCGGCGTAGGCGGCCGCCAGGTTGGACCAGGTGGTGTCGCCGCCGTACGGCGGGACGGTCTCGGCGCGCAGGATCGTCGCGGCGGGCGGGTCGATCCGGGCGCCGTGGTCGCAGTGCCAGCCGCGCAGCAGCGTGTGCCGGCGGCGGCGCAGCCACTCGTCGTGCGCCATGCCGAACCGGCCGCCCAGCTCCAGCCGGTCCGCGGTCGTCTCGACCTCCGGCACGTCCGGCGGTGACGCCTTGCCGCGCCGCCGCAGGACGACCGGTTCGCCGAACCGGCGGGCGAACGCCACGTGCCGGGCGTGGTCGAGCCGCTGCTCCCGGAAGAACACCACCTTCCAGCGCAGCACCGCCGCCCTGATCGCGGCGACCTGGGCGTCGTCGAGGTCGCCGGCCAGATCGACGCCGGTGATCTCGGCCCCGATGTGCCCGGCGGCCGGCTTCACCTCGATCCCCCCGCGCTGCTCCGTCCCCTGGGCGGTGCCCCTGTCCGTCGTCATGCGCACTCCACGGTCGTCCACGCCGGGTCCCGTCCGGACCGGCCCCGGGAGGATCGTGGCAGCGTTCGCCCGGCGTGGCGACAGCGCCTGGTGCGCGCGGCGCGCCCTCGGGGAGGCGGGCGCGGGGGCCGGGCGGGACCGCGGCGCGCCCGCCCGGGCCGCCGCGGACGACGCCGGGCGGCGTCCCGGGATCCGCGCCGGTGCGCTACGGGGCCGGCCGTACGGCGACGGCCTCGACCTCGAAGAGCATCCCCGGCAGTGCGAGAGCGGCGACGCCGCTCAGCGTCTGAGCGGGCAGCCGGTCCCCGAAGCGCGCGTGCAGCGCCCTGCCGAGGATCTCCAGCTTCCCGGCGTCGTGGTCCACGATGTAGGTCCCGAGCCGGACGACGTGCTCGTAGCCGAGTCCGGCGCCCGCCAGCGCCGACCGCAGCCGGTCGAAGGCCAGGTCCACCTGGGCGGCGAAGTCGCCGGGCACCGGGGAGCCGGTGGCGTCGGAGGCGTACTGGCCGCCGATGAAGACGAGGTCGCCGGGCGCCGAGACGGCGTGGCTGTAACCGAACGGCGTCGGGTCGTGCAGCGTGGGCGGGTTGGTGATCGTGCGCGCGTCGCGCGTCATGACCGGGTCCTTCCGTGGCGTACGGCCGCCGCACCGGCGGCGGGTGCGGCGCCGCCCGTGCGCGAGGGGCCGGGCGGCCCCCGCCCGTGCCAACACCCCTGGCCGGGCGGCCCATTCCGGGCACCCGGGTCACGGCAGCGGCTGTTCGGCCCAGATCGTCTTGCCGCCGCCGGTCTGGCGGCTGCCCCAGCGCTGGGTGAGCTGGGCGACCAGCAGCAGGCCGCGGCCGCCCTCGTCGTAGGCGTGGGCGCGGCGCAGGTGCGGGGAGGTGGAGCTGCCGTCGGAGACCTCGCAGATGAGGCTGCGGTCGCGGATCAGCCGGAGCCGGATGGGCGGTTCGCCGTACCGGATCGCGTTGGTGACCAGCTCGCTGACGACGAGTTCGGTGACGAACGCGGTCTCGTCCAGGCCCCACGCCAGCAGCTGCTCGATGGCGCACTGCCGGGTGGCGGCCACCCGCGCGGGGTCCGGCGGCACCTCCCAGGTCGCCACCCGGTCGGCGCCCAGCGCCCGGGTACGGGCCAGCAGCAGCGCCACGTCGTCGCTGGGCTCCTCCGGCAGCACCGCCTTCAGCACGCCGTCGCACAGCGCGTCGAGCGAGGCGGCGGGCGCGGTCAGCGCGCGGCACATCTCGGCGGTGGCGTGGTCGACGTCCCGGTCGCGGTCCTCGACGAGGCCGTCGGTGTACAGGGCGACGACGGATCCCTCGGGCAGGGTCAGCTCGGTCGCCTCGAACGGCAGCCCGCCCACGCCGAGCGGGGGACCGGCGGTCATGGGGAGGAGCCGCGCCGCGCCGCCGGGCAGGATCACGGCCGGTGGTGGATGGCCGGCCGCGGCCACGGTGAGGCGGCGCGAGACGGGGTCGTAGACGGCGTACAGGCAGGTGGCGCCGAGTTCCGCGACCTCGTCGGCGTTGTCGTCGGCGGCGAGGTGGGTGACCAGGTCGTCCAGGTGGGTGAGGAGCTCGTCCGGCGGCAGGTCCACGTCGGCGAGGGTGCGCACGGCGGTGCACAGGCGGCCCATGGTCGCCGAGGAGGGGATGCCGTGGCCGACGACGTCCCCGACGACCAGGGCGACCCGGCTGCCGGACAGCGGGATGACGTCGAACCAGTCGCCGCCGATGCCGGCCGCCGAGACGGTGGGCAGATAGCGGTGGGCCACCTCCACCGCCGCCTGTCCGGGCAGTCCCCGGGGCAGCAGGCTGTGCTGCAGGGCCAGCGCGGTGGTGCGCTCGCGGGCGAAGCGGCGCGCGTTGTCGACGCAGACGGCGGCCCGGCTGGCGAGTTCCTCGCCCAGGGCGGTGTCGTCGGCGGTGTACGGCTCCTGCGGCGCGGCCCGCATGGCCACCGCGACCCCGAGGGTGATGCCGCGGGCCCGCAGCGGCACGGCCAGGGTGGAACGGAGGCGGTTGCGGTACTCCCGGTTGTGGGGCGCCTGTATGTTGCGCACCCGCATCCACCGCTCGAAGTCCGGGTCGCCGACGCCGCTGAGCACCGCCCGCCCCTCGCGCAGGGCCTTGGCGGGCCCGGAGTACGGCGGGTAGGTGTCGGTCTCGCCCAGGCGCGCCGACGCCCTGGGGAAGCCCTCGACGGCGGAGCGGTGGGCCACCCGGCGCATCACGACGTCCTCGGCGGGCACCGCGAGGGGCTCGTCGGCGTTCAGCACCCAGTCCAGCAGGTCGACGCTGGCGAAGTCGGCGAACCGGGGGACGAGGAGGTCGACCAGTTCCTCGGCGGTGCGCACCACGTCCAGGGTGGTGCCGATCGCGGCGGCGGCCTCGTTCAGCAGGGCCAGCCGCTGCCGGGCCCGGTGCTGCTCGGTGTTCTCGAAGGCCGCCAGGGCCACCGCGGCGACCTCGCCGGAAGGGTCGCGCACCGGCCACATCTCGACGGTCCAGGCGTACTCGTCCGGGCCGGACGGCGACCGGGTGAGGTTCTCGTACTGGACGGGCTCGCCCGTCTCGGCGACGTGCTGCAGGTGCCGTACGAAGTCGCGGCTGTCGACGGTGCGGTCCAGGGTGTCCCACAGGTGGCGGCCGATCAGGGCCTCCTCCGGCATCCCCATCACCCGGCAGCCCGCCTCGTTGACCCGCAGGTAGCGCTGCCGGGTGTCGAAGACGGACATCGACAGGGAGGCCTGCTGGAAGAACTCCCCGACCAGGGTGAGGGCGGTCTCCGCGGGGCGGCCGGCGTCTCCGGCGGGCTCCGCGACGACGAGGTAGTCCTCCGTCTCGCCGTCCGCGCCCGTCACCGGGCACGCCCGCAGGGAGAGCTCGAGGGAGGAACCGTCCCGGTGCCGCAGCACGACGGTGCCCGCCAGCGCGGCCAGGGCGCCGGGCGGCACGTCCCCGGCGAGCAGTTCCCGCGCGGCGCGCCCCACGACCTCCCCGGCCGGGTGTCCCGTCAGCCGCCGGGCGCCCTCGCTCCACCTGGTGACGACGCCGTGGCCGTTGATGACCGCCGCAGCGGAGACGTGCTCCATGTTGTCAAGAATGATCCCTCCGTCCCTCCGCATCAACCGCGGCGGAAGGTCCGGCTCCGGTTCGTCCGGGGCGGACGCCCGCACGCGGTGGACGTGCGGGGCGGCGGGGGATCGGACCCTGTCCGCCGTCGGACCCCGTCAGCGATCAGCATCGGATCCGATTGGATTCGGACCGCCGTGAGCCCCTGGATCGCACGGGTTCACCGGACGCGTCGCCTCCCTGTCGTCGAACGATCCCTTGACGACAGGCGAGAACGCGGAGGCCGCGGATCGACGGATCCGGGCCGGCCGCGACCGACGGCGTGGTGCCGCGGTCCTGGGACGGAGCCGTCGGCGCGGGCCGGGCAACGGTGGACCGGTCGAGGGCTCGGCCCATTCTGCGCCCGCCCCCTCGGCCGGGCCGCCGGACGAAACGCCCGGACGCCCCCTGGCGTCGAACTCGATGCCGCCGGTCGCCTCGCCAGATTTCCCCTTTTCCCGAGCACGGCGAAAAATCGCCGGCATTCGATGGCGGGTTCGCCCATGAGGCAGGCGGGTATCGGGAGCGCAATCAGCGATATACGCAACGGCGGAACGCGCGATATGCCATACGGTCGGCCGTCATGGACTCAGTCACAAGGACACGGCTTCACCAGGCAAGTCAAGACTTACCTTTGAGGAAATTTGACCGTATGGTGCGGCTCGAATCGAAGGAGCCCCCCTTGTCGAAAGTGGATGATCCCGCGGTGCGTGCGCTTGCATCGGAGCAGGATTATGTGTCCTCCCTGTACGGGTTACTCACCGAGCGGCTTTCCGAGGCGCGAGCACACCGAGCCAGTGTGCTGAAGGCCCCGGCGGACAGCCCCGACGAGGCCTATGAGCGAGAAATCGCCGCCGAGCGTCTGACCAAGGAAATCAGCCGGCTGGAGGGCGCCGAAAAAGGGCTGGTCTTCGGGCGCATCGACTGGACGGACGGCACGGCCCTGCGAATCGGGCGGATCGGGCTGCACACGGAGGAGGACGACCTGCCGCTGCTCGTGGACTGGCGCGCGAACGCGGCGCGGCCCTTCTACGAGGCGACCCCGGTCCACCCGATGGGCCTGCGGCGCCGCCGCCACCTGCGCCTGGAGGAGCGCACGGTCGTCTCGGTGAGCGACGAGATCCTGGACGGGTCCGCCCCGACCGACGAGGACGTCGTGGGCGACGGCCCGCTGGCCGAGGCCCTGTCGGCACGGCGTACGGGCAGGATGCACGCGGCCGTCGCCACCCTGCAGGCCGAGCAGGACGAGATCGTCCGCTCCGCCCACCGCGGGGTGACCGTGGTGCAGGGCGGGCCCGGCACCGGCAAGACGGTGGTCGCCCTGCACCGCGCGGCCTATGTGCTGTACGCGTTCCCGCGCGCCGCGGAGGAGGGCGTCCTGGTCGTGGGCCCCAACGCCCGGTTCCTCGACTACATCTCCCAGGTCCTCCCCTCGCTCGGCGAGAACGACGTCGTTCTCGCCACCCTCCCGGAACTGGCCGGAGTGTCCGCGGACACGGCGGGCCCGCTCGACACGGCGCGCCTCAAGGGCGGCTCCGACCTCGCCGACGCGCTGGCCGGCCTGCTGCGCGTCCACCAGGCCCCCGCCGGCGACTTCACCGTGCGGGTCGGACAGGAACGGATCCACCTCCGCCACGAGGAGGTCGCCGCGGCGCGCCGGGCAGCCCTGGCAGCCGTGTCCGGGCACAACCCCGCGCGCGAGGTGTTCAAAGAACTCTTGGTCGACGCCGTCACCGACGCGATGCAACGAGACATGGGCGACCTCCTGGAGCAGATCGACGCCGATGCCGAACGGATGACGGGCATCGACCTCGACCGGTTCACGGGAGCCGCCCAGCGCCGCGCCGAGGGCGCGGCCGACCCGGGTCCGGTCCACGAGCTGGACCTGGACGCCATCCGCGCCGACCTCCTCGACGACGCCGGCGTCGACCGAGCGGTCGAGGCGCTGTGGCCGCGGCTGGCGCCCGGTGACCTCGTGCAGGCGCTGCTGACGGACGCCGGCGCTCTCGCCGAGCACCTGCCCCGCCTGACCGCGCAGGAGCGGTCCCTTCTGCTGCGCGGGCCGGACGACCCGTGGACCGATGCCGACGTGCCGTTGCTGGACGAGGCGGCGGGCCTGGTCGACGGCGCTCCCGAGCGGACGTACGGGCACGTCGTGGTGGACGAGGCGCAGGAACTGACCGCCATGCAGTGGCGGATGATCGTCCGCCGCTGCCCGGCACGGGCGATGACGCTGGTGGGCGACTTCGCCCAGGCGGGCCCGGTCACGACGGCACGCGACTGGAAGGAAGCCCTGAGCCCCCACGTCGGACCGCGGTTCGAGCTGCACAACCTGACCGTCAGCTACCGCACCACCCAGGAGATCCTGGAGAGCGTCCGGGACCTGCTCACGCGGATCGCCCCGGACCAGAGGCCCACGCGGTCACTGCGCAGCGGCGAGAGCCCTCGCACCGTGACCGCACCCCCGGACGGGCTGGTCGCCGCCGTCGTCCGGGAACTCCGCGCCCAGAGCGCCGCGCACCCGGGCGAGCTGCTGGGAGTGATCTGCGCGGACACCAGGGTGGGCGAGCTGACGGCCCGGGGCGTCGCCCATCACGCGCGCATCGTGCCGGCGTCCGAAGCGCGCGGCCTGGAGTTCGACGGGGTCGTGGTCGTCGACCCCGACGAGATCGTCGCGGCCCGCCCCGGCGGCGAAAGGGACTTGTACGTGGCCCTGACCCGGGCCACCAAGCGCCTGTGCACCGTCACCGTCCAGCCCGCCTGACGACTCGGCGTCCGCGTCGTCGCCGCGGGCGCACCCGGCGCGGTACGGGCGCCGGCCCCCGCGCACGGGACTGCTCGCCGTGCCGCACCGAGGTCTCGGCGAGCGGGTCGCCGAGGCATCAGCGGCCTTCGGCCGAATGGGTGAGGGCCGGCACCGGCCGGACGTCGGGATCGGGTGCTGGCGGCTTCCGGCCATGCCTCGGCGCTGCCCCCCTGGTGTGCCCGGCGGGCCGCGCGGCGTGGCCGCGCCGAACGGGCGAGGACGAGCGGGCGGCGTCCGCGGCGGCCGGCCGGGTGGCGGGCGTCCGGGCCGGGTGCGGTTCCGCCCCCGGCGGGCCGCCGGGCGCCGGGTTCCGGCCGCTCACGTGCGGCGGTTGTGGGTGCCCGGGGTGTGGCCGAAGGAACGGCGGAAGACGTCGATGAAGGCGCTGGCGGAGGAGAAGCCGCAGCGGTGGGCGACGGTCGTGACGGGGAGGTCGTCGGCCAGCAGCCCCAGCGCGTGGTAGAGACGGGACTGGGTGCGCCACTGGGGGAAGGTCATGCCGAACTCGCGGCGGAAGAGGCGGCTGAGGGTGCGTTCGCCGGTGCCGGTCACGGCCGCGAGGTGGGCGAGGGTGTGCGGGCGGGCCGGGTCGGCGTGGACCAGCGCGCACACCTCGGCCAGCCGGGGGTCGGCCGGCGCGGGCAGGCGCAGCGGCTGCTGCGGTGCGGCGCGCAGCTGGTCGCGCAGGACGGCGAGCAGACGGCGGCGTTCGGGGCCGTCGTCGCCGGGGTCGCGGGTGTAGGCGAGAATCAGTTCGCGCAGCAGCGGACCGACGGCGAGGACGGTGGGGGTGTCCAGTCCGAGCGGGTTGTCGTCGGCCGGCAGGCCCACCAGGTGCAGATCGAGCCGGCCGTGGGCCCGGTGGGCGTGCACGGTGCCGGCAGGAACCCAGATCGCGCGGGTGCCGGGCGCGAACCAGGTGCCGGCGTCGGTGGTGACGGCCAGGACGCCGGAGCCCGCGTAGACGATCTGGTGGTCGTCGTGCCGGTGGGCGTCGATGCGCTGCCCGGCGGCCAGGTGCTGGGCGCGGGTGGGGGCCGTCGGCGTGTGGCGGATGTTCGGCACAGGTCGGCAGATTATCGGAAGCGGGCCAGGCATCCGGGCGGTGAGGATCGCGGGATGACCGTGAAACACGACCGGCCCGTGGTTCTGATGTCCCTGGGGCACGCCTGCGTGGACGTGTACCAGGGGGCCGTGGCCGCCCTGGTGCCGTACTTCGTCGCCGAGCGGGCCTACTCCTACGCCGCCGCCTCGGGTGTCGTCCTGGCCGCCTCGCTGCTGTCGTCGCTGGTGCAGCCGTTGTTCGGGGCGCTCACCGACCGGTGGGCGATGCCGTGGCTGCTGCCGCTGAGCGCGCTGGCCGCCGGGGCCGGGGTGGGCCTGTGCGGCGTCACCGGCTCCTACGCCCTCACCCTGGCGGCGGTCGCGGTGTCCGGGATCGGGGTCGCCGCCTACCACCCGGAGGCCGCGCGCGCGGCCCGCGCCGCCGCGGGCGGCAGCCACACGGCGATGGGCTGGTTCTCCCTCGGCGGCAACATCGGTTTCGCCCTGGCGCCGCCGCTGGTGTCCGCCGTCGTCGCCGCGGGCGGTCTGCGCGCCTCCCCGTTGCTGCTGCTCCCGGCGCTGGCGGGGGCGGTCCTGTGCGGGGCCGCGGCGCGCTCGGCGCGCGGGCGCGGACCGGCCGGCCGCGCGGGCGGGGCGGGCGGGGCGGGCGGGCGCGACGACTGGGCGTCGTTCCTGCGGCTGTCGGGCGCCGTGGTGTGCCGTTCGGTCGTCTTCACCGGCCTGAGCGCGTTCGTCTCGCTGTACGTCCGGGAGCGGACCGGCGGCGGGGAGGCGGCCGGTACGGCGGCACTGTCCGTGCTGTATCTGGGCGGTGCCGTGGGCACGCTGGCCGGGGGCCGGCTCGCCGGCCGGTACGGGCGGCTCGCGGTGGTGCGCCGGTCGTACGCGCTGACGGTCCTCGCGGTCGCCGGGACCGTCCTGGTGCCCGGGCCGCCGGTGTACCTGTTCGTCGCCCTGACCTCGGCCGGGCTGTACGTCCCCTTCTCGCTGCACATCACGCTGGGCCAGGACTTCCTGCCCCGGCGCGTGGGCACCGCGAGCGGGGTCACGCTGGGCCTGACGGTGAGCGTCGGCGGTCTCGCCGCCCCGGTGCTCGGCGCGCTCGCCGACGCCACGTCCCTGCGGACGGCCCTCCTGCCGCTGGTCGCGCTGCCCGTCGTGGGCCGGCTGCTGCTGTGCGGGCTGCGCGAGCCGGTTCCGCCGGGAGCGCCGGCGCCCGGGCCCGCGGCCCGGTCCGTCCGCTGACCTCGCGGATCCCCGATCCGCCCTCCCCGGCCCGTCCGGTCCAGGATCGTCGGCATCGTCCCCGGCCGCGCCCGCGTGGTGCGCGACGGCGACGCGCCGTTCCCACGGCCGCTGTCCCGCGGCCCGAGGACCGGCCGGCGCGGGACGTTCCGGACGATCCGGCGTGACCGGCCGTCAAAGACCGTGCGGCGCACGGTTCGGGAACCAACTATTGGGCTGCGCTTCACCACGGATACGTCCACTCCCCCTTGGCCCGGCAGGACAGAAACGGGAAGCTGAACTCCCGCTTCCCCCACAGCCGTTGGGCTGCGCCCGGACCCAGAGGAGGACGCAGTGTCGTCGAGCACGTCCCGGACCCGCCGCAGGAGATGGCTCACCGGTCTCGCCGGAGCCGTCACCCTCGTCGTCGCCTTCCCCGCAACCGCCTTCGCCGCCCCGCCCCCGGCCCTGCCCGCCAACGCCGACAGCCTGGAGCGGACGTACCAGCCCGCCTACGACTACGACACCGACGGCTGCTACCCCACACCGGCCATCGGCCCCGACGGCACGGTCAACGGCGGCCTCAACCCGACCGGAGCCCTCAACGGCAACTGCCGCGACGCCTCGGACCTCGACAACACCAACGGCTATTCCCGCTACAAGTGCAACAACGGCTGGTGCGCCTTCATGTACGACCTGTACTTCGAGAAGGACCAGGCCGTGGCGGGCAGCAGCATCGGCGGCCACCGCCACGACTGGGAGCACGTCGTGGTGTGGGTGCAGAACAACACCGTGCAGTACGTCTCCACGTCCAACCACGGCTCGTACACCGTGCACGCGCGGTCCCAGGTCCGCTTCGACGGCACGCACCCGAAGGTCGTGTACCACAAGGACGGCATCAGCACCCACTGCTTCCGCCTGGCCAACTCCAACGACGAGCCGCCGGAGAACCACGAGGGCACCTGGCAGTACCCCGCACTGGTCGGCTGGAACGGCTACCCGGCGGGCGTGCGCGACAAGCTGACCTCGTACAACTTCGGCAGCGCCAACTTCGGCCTCAAGGACGGCAGTTTCGCCTCCAACCTGGCAGCGGCCAAGCCGTCCGGCATCGCCTTCGACCCCAACGCCTGACGCCCGGCGGCCCACCGCCTCGGACACCGGCCGGCCGGGGGCCCAGGTCCCCGGCCGTACCCGGTCTCCGTCCGCCGCCCGATCCGCTCCCCCGGTGCCGCCGCGCAGCGTCCCCGGCACGGACAGGCACGACGGCGGTGGCACCCTCGAAGAAGCCCTGGAACGGCTGCACGCCTCGGGACCGGAACGGCTCGGCCGGCTCACCAACCACGCCCCATGGTCGTCGAGGCGCTCGCCGCCCGCGGCCGGGCGGACGCCGTGCGCCGCTGGCTGGACCGCTACCGGCACGAACTCGAGGACTTCCCCGTCCCCGTGGCCCCGGTGACGGACGACGACCGGGCCGGCGCGCCGACCGCCGCCGCGGCCCTGAACGCCGTGCCCCCGCCGAGCCGACCGCGTACGAGCCCCCGGCCCGCCTCACCCCCGAGGAGGCGCTGGAGCGCGCCCTCGCCCACGGCGACGAGCACGCTCTCAAGCTCACCGGCACGGCTTCGGACGTCGGCGACGACCGGGCCCTCGCCGCGGCGTGGCGGGCGGTCGAGCTGAGCGAGCCGCCGGCCCGAGCTCCCCCGCCGGTGCGAGCGCGCCGCCCCGTGCGGCACGGGAGCACCCGTGCGAGGCACTATCGTGTCCCCATGTCCGTCCCCGAACTGATCCGTATCGTCTCCCGCGACTCGCCCATGGCGCTCGCCCAGGTGGAGCGCGTCCGGGCCGAGCTGACGGCCCTGCATCCCGGTGTGCGCACCGAGGTCGTACCGGTGAAGACGACCGGTGACAAGTGGCTGGGCGACCTGTCGCAGGTCGAGGGCAAGGGCGCGTTCACCAAGGAGGTCGACGCCGCGCTGCTGGCCGGCGAGGCCGATCTGGCGGTGCACTGCGTCAAGGACGTGCCCGCCGACCGGCCGCTGCCCGCGGGCACGGTGTTCGCCGCGTTCCTCCGGCGCGACGACATCCGGGACGCCCTCGTCCACCCGGGCGGACTCACCCTCGACGAACTCCCGGCCGGCACCCGGATCGGCACCTCCTCGGTGCGCCGCGTCGCCCAGCTGGCCGCCACCCACCCGCACCTGCGGTGCGTGCCGTTCCGCGGCAACGCCAACCGGCGCCTCCAGAAGCTGGCGGCCGGCGAGGCGGACGCGCTGCTGCTCGCGGTCGCCGGCCTGGAGCGCATCGGCCGCCGCGACGTGATCAGCGAGGTCCTCTCGCCCGAGACGATGATGCCGCCCATCGGCGCGGGCATCCTCGCCCTGCAGTGCCGCGAGGACGACACCGACCTCATCGACGCGGTCAGCGGCCTCGGCGACCCGGACACGCACCGGGAGGCCACCGCAGAGCGCATGTTCCTGCACGTCCTGCAGGGGCACTGCAACAGCCCGATCGCCGGGTACGCGCGCGTGGACCGCGGCGGCGAACTGTCCCTGCGGGCCTGCGTGTTCACCCCGGACGGCAAGACCCGGCTGAACGCCCACGAGTGGGCGGGGCGGCTCGATGCGGCCACCCTCGGCACCTCGGTCGCCGTGGCCCTGCTGCGTCAGGGCGCCCGCGAGATCATCGACGGCATCCCGCACTGACCCCCTGCCGCCGGGTCAGGCGGTGCCCTCCTCCGCCTGACCCTGCAGGAAGACGCTCACCTGGTGCGCGAGGCTCTCCCGTCCCGCGCCCGGCTGGGTCTCCGCGGCCGGCTCGTGCACACCGATGCCGCCCACCCACAGCCGGCGGTCGGCCCACTCCTCGTCGACCCGCAGCTGGACCTGGATGTCCACCTGGCTCAGGGACGCCTCGGGGCCGGCCGCGTACAGCACGGCGGTGGCCCGGCGCAGCGGGTAGACGTCGAAACCCTCGATGAACTGGGAGTTGCGCCAGTCGATGAAGGCGCTCTCCCCGTCGGGTCCCAGCCGGACGTCGATCTGGCCGTCCTCCAGGTGGATGCCGTAGCGCCGGCTGCCCCGGTTCTCGACGGTCACGCGGACACTGAAGTACGTCAGCCCTTCGGCGGCGTCGTCGCGTCCGCGCGGCGGTTCGGCCGCCTCGAGACGGTGGACGCGGACACGCAGACCGGCATGCTCGTCGTACTCCTGCCAGTCCCCGACCACGTTCGGCTCGTACACAATGCACCTCTCGACCTCTGGAAGCTGCTTCCTATCTGTGTGCTCAGGCCACTGTCAAATGCACGGAATGCACTGTGGCCAGGCAGTTCACCCGTTCTGATCGACGATCAAGCCGTGCGCAGGAGGAATTGACCGACAAGCCGGGAAAGCGCTTGCCCGGACGTGCCGCACATCACGCTCCGCCGGTCCCGCCGGCGGACCGCCCGCCGGCGGCCGGGAGGCCGGTGACGCCGGGCGCGGCGTCCGCGACGCGCATCCCGAAGCCCTCCCGGGGCGGGTGACCGCACGGGAGCCGCCGCCGGGCGTCCGCCTCGGAGCCGGGAGGGGGACCGCGTCGGCCGCCCGGAGCGGCCCGGGGCGCGGCGGAGGGACGGAGACAGGGGCCGGGCCACGGCGGAGACGGGGCGCGGGGCCAGAGCCGGGCAGCGGTCGCGGTCGCGGTCGCCCTCCGGAGTCCTGGAGACGGCCGCGGCCGGGCACGACCCGGCGCCGGCCGCCGGCGGGCCGGGCCGGATCGAGGCCGATGACGCCGCGGCCGCCGGGCCGCTCCGGCGGGCTCCGGGCCGGGACCGCGCCGGAGCGGCACGGCGGGCAGTGTGGCACGGCGGCCGCGGCGGGACCCACGGTCCGCGCCGGCCGCTTCCTGGCCCAAGCGCCCTGCCGGTGGCCGGGGCGGCGCGGGGAGCCGCCGTGCCGGCGGTCCGCCGGGGACGCCGGGGCGGCGTTCCCGGACGGTCCGGACGCCGGGGCGGGGGCGGTGGACATCGCGGGCCGGCGGCGCTGCCGGGTGCCGGACGGCCGGGGCGCGGAACGCCGTCCGGGGAGATCGCCCGGCCGCGGGACGAGGGCCCGGCCGGAGCGGCCGCAGCGGGCCGGGGAAGCCGTGCCAGGAACCCGCGGGGACGAGTCTCGACAGGCGCCGGCGGGTTTGCGGCGCGGTGAATTCGTTGAATTCACAACGCGTCGTTCCGGCGGCATTCCCGGCCCTCGCGCCGACCCTGCACAATCACCCGGCAGCGGTACGTCACCGAATTCTGGAATTGTTTTGAAAACGGCGCCGCCGGGAATGCCCCAGTCAGTGCTTCGGACTGAAGGCACGTCCGTGGGAGCCGGCCCGCCGCGCCCCGGGTGTCCCCGTGAGGTCCGAGACCGCGCCTCCCATGGTGTCCGTCCGCCCGCCCCCCTGCCGAGGGAGGTGCGCACCATGCGTGTCGCCAGCAGAACCAAGCCGCACCCGCACGACGACGCCCCCGACACGGCCGCGGACTTCGAACGCCTCGTGCGGCTGCCCGAGGGACCGGAGCGCAGGGCGCTGCGGGACGAGCTGATCCGGGCCTGGCTGCCCATGGCCGAGCGGATCGCCGTCCGCTTCCGGGGCCGCGGCGAGAGCCTCGAGGACCTGTACCAGGTGGCGGCGCTGGGGCTGGTCAAGGCCGTCGACCACTACGACCCGGCCCGCGGGCACGCCTTCGAGGCGTACGCCGTGCCCACCATCACCGGTGAGATCAAGCGGCACTTCCGCGACCACATGTGGACGCTGCACGTGCCGCGCCGGGTCCAGGACCTGCGCAACCGCGTGCGGCGCGCCGCGAAGGAGCTGGCGCAGACGACCCCGGGACGCGTCCCCACCGCCGCCGAGATCGCCGAGCACGCGCACCTGACGCCGCACGAGGTGCGCATGGGCATGGAGGCCCTGGATTGCTTCTCCGCGCTGTCGCTGGAGGCGGAGATGCCCGGCACCGACGGGTACGCGCTCGGGGACTCGCTCGGCGGACCCGACCCGGCCTACGACACCGTCGTCGACCGGGTGGCCGCCGCCCCCTGTCTGCAGGCGCTGCCCGAACGCGAGCGGACCATCCTGTACCTGCGGTTCTTCCACGGCATGACGCAGAACCGGATCGCGCAGCAGCTCGGGATCTCGCAGATGCACGTCTCCCGCCTGCTCAGCGGCTGCTTCGCCCAGCTCCGCGAGGAGATCCTCACCGAGAGCGGCTGAGCGCGGCCCGGCGCCGCCGGGGCGGGTTCAGCGCTCCGGCGGCGCTCCGGGTATCTGGGTCGGGCCGTGCCGGTCCAGCGCGTCCTCCAGCTCGATCCGGATCTCCCGGGGCATCACTCCGGTGCGCCCCCAGACGAGTATCGTCTCCGCGACATTCCGCAGCTTGGTGTTCGTGTGCTGGGACACGTCCTTGAGCACGGCCCAGCCCTGGTCCGGCGTCACCCGGCCGAGCGCCACGATCATCCCTATCGCCTGGTCCACGACGGCGTGCGAGACGACCGCCTCCTTCAGCTGCCGGACCTGTTCCTGCAGCTCGAGGATCTGGTCCGAGCCTCCGTCCGCGGGCATGGTCACCTCCGGGTCCGGTGCGTCGCCGCGCCTGTTCCTGGTGGTACGGCGCCGACGCATCCATCGTCGCCGCCCGTCCCACCCCGTGCCACTGGGCCGTCCGGGGCCGCCCGCCACCGTTTCGGCGCCGGCGCCGGGGTACCCGGCAGGCGTCCTCGGCGGTTCGGCCGGACACTGGTGTGAGTCCGGTGGCTGCCGGTGGACGAGACCAGGACGCGACTGCCATGAACCACGACACGACCTCCCCCGCCGGTGCGAACAGCGTCTTCTCCACGCACTCCGTTTCCGGGGCCCCCTGCTGGGTGACGCTGACCAGCCGTGACCTGAAGGCCACGGAGGAGTTCTACTCCGCCGTGCTGGGCTGGCAGTGGCGGCCGACCAGGCTCGGCGACCACTTCCGCATCGCCCTGGCGGACGGGGCGCCGGTCGCCGGGATCGCCGCCGTCGCCGCCATGTGGCAGATGGCGGTGGCGTGGACCCCGTACTTCGCCGTGACCAGTGCGAACGAGGCCGTCTTCCGGGTGCAGGAACGCGGCGGCACGGCGGCGGTCGGCCCGCTCTCCATCCCGCCCGGCCGGGTGGCGCTGCTCGCCGACCGGGACGGCGCCACCTTCGGCGTCTGGGAGGGGAAGCTGTTCACCGACTGGGAGACCTGGCGCCGCGCCCAGCCGGCCTTCATCAGGCTCCACACCCGCGACGCCTTCGACGCCGCCATCTTCTACGGCGAGGTCCTCGACTGGGCGTCGGGACGTCCCGGCTGCTGCGAGGTGCAGTACGAGGGCGACGAGGTCGTGCTGCGCAGCCAGGGGGACGTGGTGGCGCGCATCGAGTCGGGCGCCCTGGAGGCGGCCCCCGACCCGACGATCCGGCCGCACTGGCAGGTCCACTTCGCCGTCGACGACGTGGCGGCCTGCGTGCGGGCCGCGGAGCTGCACGGCGGCAGCGTCCTGTCCAAAGGCAGCGACGAGGCGGTGCTCCGGGACCCCGACGGCGCGCAGTTCACGGTGACCGCGCGCCGCGGGCGCTGATCTCACCGGGCGGTGCGGGAGGGCCGGGACAGCAGCACCAGGCTGCGTGACTCGACGGTCAGCACCGCGCTCGCCTTGTGCTCCGCCTCGTCGGGCGTGCCCTCCGGGCCGGCGGTGTCGATCAGCGTCGTCCAGCGCTCCCCGTAGGCGGCGTCGGGCAGCCGGAAGTCCGTCGGCTCCCAGTGGCCGTTGAACAGCAGCAGCAGGGAGTCGTCCACCACGGGCCGGCCGCACGGGTCGGGTTCGGCGATGGCGTCGCCGTTGAGGAAGACGCCGACGGCGTGGGCGTCGGGGCGCTGCCAGTCGTCGTCGCTCATCTCGCGCCCGTCCGGCCGCAGCCACACCAGGTCGGGCAGCGGCTGGTCCGCGCGCGTGAGCGTCTCCCCGCGGAAGAAGCGGCGCCGGCGCAGCACCGGGTGGGCGGCGCGCAGCGCGATGACGTCCCGGGTGAAGGCCAGCAGGTCCCGCTGTTCCCCGGTCAGCCGCCAGTCGATCCAGGAGATCTCGTTGTCCTGGCAGTAGGCGTTGTTGTTGCCCCGCTGGGTGCGGCCCAGTTCGTCGCCGTGGCAGAGCATCGGGATGCCCTGCGACAGCATGAGGGTGGCGAGGAGGTTGCGCTGCTGCCGGGCGCGCAGCTCCAGCACGGCCGCGTCGTCGGTCTCGCCCTCGGCCCCGCAGTTCCAGGACCGGTTGTGGCTCTCGCCGTCCTGGTTGTCCTCGCCGTTGGCCTCGTTGTGCTTGTCGTTGTACGAGACCAGGTCGCGCAGGGTGAACCCGTCGTGCGCGGTGACGAAGTTGACGCTGGCGCGCGGGCGGCGCCTGTTGTGCGCGTACAGGTCGGAGGAGCCGGTGAGCCGGGAGGCGAACTCGCCGAGCGTGTGGTCCTCGCCGCGCCAGAAGTCCCGTACGGCGTCCCGGTACTTGCCGTTCCACTCCGACCACAGCGGCGGGAAGTTGCCCACCTGGTAGCCGCCCTCGCCGACGTCCCACGGTTCGGCGATCAGCTTCACCCGGCTGATCACCGGGTCCTGCTGGATCAGGTCGAAGAACGCCGACAGCCGGTCCACCTCGTGGAACTGCCGCGCCAGGGTGGCCGCGAGGTCGAAGCGGAAGCCGTCGACGTGCATCTCGGTGATCCAGTACCGCAGCGAGTCCATGATCAGCTGCAGGACGTAGGGATGCCGCATCAGCAGGCTGTTGCCGGTGCCGGTGGTGTCGTAGTAGTGCTCCCAGTCGCCGTCCACCAGACGGTAGTAGGAGGCGTTGTCGATGCCGCGGAAGGAGAGGGTGGGGCCCTTCTCGTTGCCCTCGGCGGTGTGGTTGTAGACCACGTCGAGGATCACTTCCAGTCCGGCCTCGTGCAGGGCCTTCACCATCGCCTTGAACTCGGTGACCTGCTGCCCGCGGGTGCCGAGGGCGGCGTAGCCGTTGTGCGGCGCGAAGAAGCCGATGGTGTTGTAGCCCCAGTAGTTGGACAGTCCGCGGCCCTGGAGCACCCCGTCGTGCACGAACTGGTGCACCGGCATCAGCTCCACCGCGGTCACGCCCAGCGAGGTCAGGTGCTCCACGACCGCCGGGTGCGCCAGCCCGGCGTAGGTGCCGCGGAGTTCGGCGGGGACGTCGGGGTGGGTGCGGGTCAGTCCCCGTACGTGGGCCTCGTAGATCACCGTGTCCGCGTACGGCCGCCGGGGCGGGCGGTCGTCGCCCCAGTCGAAGAACGGGTCGGTGACCACGCCGAGCATGGTGTGCCCGGCGCTGTCGGCGGGGTCGGGCCGGCCGGGCGTGCGCTCGAAGAGGGAGGGGTGGTCGTCGACCTGGCCGTCCACCGCCCTGGCGTACGGGTCGAGGAGCAGCTTCGCCGGGTTGCACCGGTGGCCGACGGCCGGGGCCCACGGCCCGTGCACGCGGTAGCCGTAGCGCTGTCCCGGGCCGACACCGGGCAGGTAGCCGTGCCACACGAAGCCGTCGGCCTCGGTCAGCGGCACGGTGGCGTGGTGGCCGTCGTCGTCCACGAGGACGAGGTCGACCCGTTCGGCGACCTCGCTGAAGAGGGCGAAGTTGGTGCCCTGCCCGTCGTAGGAGGCGCCGAGGGGATAGGGGTGCCCGCCCCAGACGGGCACCCCCTTCCGGCCGGCCGGCACGGCGGTCACCGGGCCTCCTCCAGGACCTCGCCCGGCGCGCTCGCCGGTCCGGCCAGGCGGACGACCGGGGCCTCCCGGGGCACCTGGCGGGCCTCCCGCGACTCCGGCGCGGGCACGGGCGGCACCAGCGGAGCGCGTTCGCCGGCCCGGGCGCGCTGCGAGAACCAGATGACCCTGGCTCCGGTCTCGGTGGCGCAGCAGCCCCAGCCGTCGCTCGTCGCGGCGAGGTGCCGCAGGCAGGCGCGCAGGTCCTGGTCCGGGCGGAGCGCGTGGTCGTTGCCCCCGACGGCGGTGATGAGGTGCTGGCCGTTCCACCACATCTCGATCGACGTGTTCTTGTCCGTGGCGTGTTCGTCGATCGCCCGCAGCAGCATCTCCGCACCGCGGCAGACGGGCTCGACGAGGTTCTCCAGGTCCCAGAACCTGAGGTGAGCGGCCAGGATGCGCCTGACCTGGCCGATCCGCTGCGGACCGACCTCCACGTCGAGGTGGTAGTAGCAGGGCACTGCGGTCTTCATCGTCGTGGCTCCTCACCGCGAAACTCCCGCTCCTCCCGGCCCTGGCGGACCGAGCCCCGAACACGAAGCGTGAGCATGTATCGCTTCTGAGTCACTCCAGAGTGGGTGGCCTAGCCCATTCGTGCAACACGAGGCGACCCGTGAGGCCGAAGAGGGGACAGTTGAAGGTCCAACAAGACGCTGGGTCGCAACGCGTGCACCATGAGTCAGGAAACTCGACGACCGTGACGGACCCGCGCCCACCGACGCGCGGTCACCGCCCGGCCGTCGGGAACCCCCCGTCGAGTCCCGGAAGGTGAACGGCCCATGCTGCTACCCGCCAAAGCCGAAGTCGCCCGGCAGCTGCGGCGCTACCGGGCCTGGGAACGGCTGATGCTCGCCTCGCCCACCGACCGCGCGGTGCGGGCCACCTTCGAGGACTCGGGCTACACCCTCTGCGTGCTGATGGGGAAGCGGTGCGCCCGGGAGGCCGCCGACGCGGCCGAACGGTACCTGCGCACGAGCCTGGTCACCTACGTGCGGGAGCAGAGCGAGCGGCCCCGTGCCGGGGAGGCGGCCAGGCGCGGCCCGCCCGCCGCCGGCCGGCCTTCCCCGGCGGGGAGTTGGAACCCCTCCGGCGCAGCTTGACCCCCTGGCCGGACAGGACGTCCGGCTTCGAGCACGGCGGAGGTGAGGACCCATGAGCGCGACCCCCCGGATCGGCCGCATCCCGGTGCAGGAGGTCCACCCGGTGGTGGAGTGCGGCAGGCGCCCGGCCAAGGCGGTGGTGGGTGAGTCGTTCGAGGTGTCGGCCACCGTGTTCCGGGAGGGGCACGATGCGGTGGCGGCCAATGTCGTGCTGCGGGATCC
>NZ_JBITFM010000008.1:0-240921 GCF_044456065.1 Streptomyces sp. NPDC051041 | reverse complement strand
TCCCGCTTCGCCGACATCTTCCGCGGCAACAGCCTCAAGAACGGCCTGCTCACCGTGGTCCTCGACCAGCGGGTCGTGGACGCGCTGTGGGAGCTGACCGAACGCGACCCGCAGGCCGAGATCACCGTCGACCTCGTTCACCGCCAGGTCCGCGCCGACGGCGTCACCGCCGCCTTCGACCTCGACGAGAACTCCCGCTGGCGCCTCCTCAACGGCCTCGACGACATCTCCCTCACACTGCGGAACGAAGCCGACATCGCCGCCCACGAGTCCCGCCGGCCCGGCTTCAAGCCGCGGACCCTGCCCTTCTCCCCGTCCCGCGCCGTGTCCCGCACCCTCGATCTCGCCGTGATCCCCGGCGACGGCATCGGCCCGGAGGTGGTGGCCGAGGGGCTCAAGGTGCTCAGGGCCGTACTGCCGCTCGACGTCGAGCTGCGCACCACGGAGTACGACCTCGGGGCGGACCGCTGGCACCGCACCGGGCAGACGCTGCCGGAGGAGGAACTGCGGTCCCTGGCACGGCACGACGCCATCCTGCTCGGCGCCATCGGCCATCCCTCGGTACCCAGCGGGGTGCTGGAGCGCGGCCTGCTGCTGAAACTGCGGTTCGCTTTCGACCACTACGTCAACCTGCGTCCGAGCAGGCTCCTCACGGCGGCCGGTGGCCCGCTGGCCGGCGACCCGGACATCGACTTCGTCGTCGTCCGGGAGGGCACCGAGGGCCCCTACACGGGCAACGGCGGCAGCCTGCGCACCGGTACGCCGCACGAGATCGCCACCGAGGTCAGCGTCAACACGGCGTACGGCGTGGAGCGGGTGGTCCGGGACGCCTACGAGCGGGCGCTGAGCCGGCCGCGGCGGAAGCTGACGCTGGTGCACAAGAACAACGTGCTGGTGCACGCGGGACGGCTCTGGGCGGAGGTCTTCGCCCGCGTGGGCGCGGAGTACCCCGAGGTCGCCACCGACTACCTGCACGTCGACGCGGCGACGATCTTCCTCGTGACCCAGCCCGAGCGGTTCGACGTGATCGTCACCGACAACCTCTTCGGTGACATCCTCACGGACCTGGCCGCCGCCGTGAGCGGCGGTATCGGCCTCGCCGCCTCCGGCAACATCAATCCGACGCGGGACTTCCCCTCGATGTTCGAGCCGGTGCACGGTTCCGCGCCGGACATCGCCGGCACCGGCCGGGCCGACCCGACCGCCACCTGCCTGTCCGTGGCGCTGCTCCTGCGCCACCTCGGCTTCGACGCGGAGGCCGCGCGGGTCGAGGACGCGGTCGCCGCGGACCTCGCCGAGCGGACACCGGCCACGGCCCGCTCGACGCGGGAGACGGGCGACGCCATCGCCGCCCGGGCCGCCGCGGCCGTGCCCGTCGGGGCGACGAGGGCGGTGTGACGATGCGAGCACCCCTGCACCAGGAGAGGACCCGGCCGATGCGTACATCCCCGATCAGGTCGTTCCGGGAGATCGCCACGGGCGGCGCGGACCTCACCGCCCCCTTGGTGACCATGTTCAGCGGCGGTCTGGACAGCACCTATCTGCTGTACCGGCTCAAGGAGATGGGGGCCACGGACGTCCACGCGCTCACCGTCGAGCTGGGCGAGGGCGAGTCGCACGAGGCGAAGCAGGAGATCTGCCACCGGCTGGGCGTGAAGCTGCATGTGCTGGCCGGGGCCCGGCAGTTCGTCGACGAGTTCGTCCGTCCGGCGATCTGCGCCCAGGCGGTCTACCTGGGCACCCATCCGATCAGTTCCTCGCTGAGCCGGCCGCTGATCGCCCGGCTCGCCGTGACCCTGGCGCAGGAGCTGGGCAGCGAGACGATCCTGCACACCGCCAACCGGTCGCAGAACACGCTCCGGCGTCTCAACGGGGCCCTGGATCTGCTCGGCTTCACCGGACGGTACGGCAGTCCGTACGACCTGGAGCCCGTCGACCGGTCCCGCAAGATCGAGGAGCTCACCGCGGCGGGGCTGACCCTGATGAGCGAGCGGACGGTCTCCAGCGACTCCAACCTGTGGTGCCGCGAGTTCGAGTCCGGCGCCCTGGACGATCCCGAGGACTTCGCGGTGCCGGAGCACCTGTACCGGTGGACCCGGGCGGGCGGCGCCCCCGCCGAGGAGACGGTCGAGATCGGTTTCCTCGGCGGTGTGCCGACCTCGGTCGACGGCGCTCCCGTGCCGCTGCCGGAGATGATCGGCACGCTGAACACCCGGGTGGGCCGGCACGGGCTGGGACGCTACAGCGGCCTGGAGCACCTGGCCGACGGGGTGAAGGTGCTGGAGGCGCGGGAGATGCCGGCGGCCTGGTTGCTGCTGCGTTCCTACCGGCAGCTGGAGAGCGCCGTGCTGCGCTTCGAGACCGTCCGCGAGAAGGCCCACCTCGAGCAGCTGTGGGTCCGCGAGGCGGTCGAGGGCCGCTGGTACGGCGAACTGCGGCGCTGTGTGCAGGCGTTCATCGACACCTGCGCGGTGGAGGTGACGGGGACGGTCAGGTGGCGGCTGGGCGCGGGCCGGGCCGACGTCGAGTCGATCGTCGCGCGGCACCCGCTGTATCTGCGCGACCGCGACGCCTGGGAGCGGGACTCCGTCGTCCGGGAGCGCCGCTCGTTCACCGCCCTGGCCGGCTCGGCCTAGGGTCTTCCGTTCGGGTCAGGCCGGACCGGGCCCCGCGAGCCCGGCACGATCCGGACGGAAGACCCTGGCCCCTCCCCGGCCGGAAGGCGGTCGGTTCCGCGCCCGTCGACCGCGGCGGGCGACCGTGTCCGCGAGAACGAGAACGGAGAGCACCATGGGCGACAGCGCGCCGGAACTCGACGACGTCCTCATCCGCCCGGACGGCCGCGGGATGCGCCGGCTGGCGGAGCGCTTCCACCGGTACGGCATGGTCACCGTCACGGACCTGATCGGCGCGGCGACCCGCGGGCGGATCCGTGAGGAGACCGACCGCCTGCTCGACCGCCACGCCGAGCGCAGGGATCTGCGGCTGGCGACCACCGGCTTCACCCGCCGCTCGATGTCCGTCGTACCGAGCGAGGTGATCCGGGACGACAGCGGCCTGATCGCGGGCCTCTACTCCCATCCGGGCCTCGTACGGGCCCTGGAGGACATCGCGGGCGAGCGGCTGTACCCCTGCCCGAAGAGCGACGAGAACTTCCTGATCACCCGCCAGGAGCGGCGGGGCGACACGCACGGGTGGCACTGGGGCGACTTCAGCTTCGCCCTGATCTGGGTGGTGCAGGCGCCGCCCATCGACGTGGGCGGCCTGCTGCAGTGCGTCCCGCACACCTCATGGGACAAGTCGTCGCCGCAGATCAACCGCTACCTCGTGGAGAACCCCGTCCGCACCTACCACTTCGCCTCCGGCGACGTGTACTTCCTGCGCACCGACACCACGCTGCACCGCACCGTCCCGCTGCGTGAGGACGCCGTCCGCGTCATCCTCAACATGACGTGGGCGGGGGCGCGTGACCTGGACCGCGACATCGCCGCCGACGACCGCTGGTGGGACGATCCCGGCGTCTCCGCGGCGAGCTCCATCGAAGAGTGACGACCGGCCGGCAACCACGAAGCGGGAGACATGACATGACCGAGACGAACACCGTGCGCCCCGGCGGCGCCGTGTGGGACCACTTCGACAACGTCGAGGCCGGCATCCGCCGGCGCATCGCCGTGGCGGATCCGTCGGTCAAGGCCTACCTCGACGGGCTGCTCGTGCGCATCACCGAGCACCGCGCCGTGGAGCACCCGCTCCTCAACGCCTACCGCACCACCGCGTTCGACCCGCGCCAGGAGCGCCTGTTCTACAGCGAGTGCCACCACTTCTTCCGCCATCTGCCGTTCTACATCACGGGGATCGCGCTGAAGACGCGGGACGAGATGATCCTGCGGGAGATCATCCTCAACGTGGCCGACGAGGTCGGCTCGGACCCGACGCACTCCACGCTCTTCGCCGACTTCCTGGCCCGGCTCGGCATCGAGCAGGACCACCTCGAACGGTACGAGCCGCTGGAGGTCACCCGGCAGCTCAACGACGGCATCCGCCGTCTGTACACCGAGTCCTCCATCCACACGGCGCTCGGTGCGCTCTACGCCGACGAGACCATGTCCTCCGTCATGGTCTCCAAGATCGACGACGGTCTGCGCAACCAGGGGTACGACGAGCGGATCCGCCACTTCTGGAGGCTGCACATCGACGTCGAGGTGGGGCACAGCAACTCCGTCTTCAACGCGATCGCCCCCTACGTCGGTTCCGCGGACACCCGACGGGAGTTCGAGGAGGGCGCCTTCGCGTTCCTGGATCTGGTCGAGCGGTACTGGGACGGCGTGCGCCGGCTGGTGGGCTGGGCCGCCTGACCGGCCGTCCGGCACGACGCCGGGGCGGGCGGCCCTCCACTCGGGAGGGCCGCCCGCCCCGGTCGCCGGCGGATCCGTCAGATGCTCGCCCAGGCGCTGTTCAGCGCATTCTGCTCGAACGGCGTCCGGACACCGGCGAGCACATGGGCGAGGGCCGCGTAGCACACCGCGTCCGCCTCGCCGACGCTCTCGGCCTTGGTCAGGCTCTTCTGCAGCCGGTAGAGCTGTGTGAAGGCCTGCTTGAGGTCCTGCCGGCCCAGCAGCGTCTTGATCTGCCCGGCCGCCTTGGACACCTCGGCGGAACGCTCCGGGCCGGCGACCGGCTCCCGCTCGCTGAGGGCCGCGTGGGCCGCGAGGAACCGCTCGCACGGCTCGATGTGCTGCGGCTTGACGGACAGCGTGTCCAGCGGAGCGGCGTTGACGAGCAGCGCGAGGCGCAGCACCTCCTCGGGGGTGTCGGGGGCGGTGCCCTTGGCGAGCTGGGCGTTGCCCACCACGACGACCTCGGGGGCGGTCTTCACCACGGGCGTGAGGTCCGGTTCGGCCAGCAGCAGACGCAGGGCCAGCACATCGTCCTCGACCCGGGTGGAGGGCGTGACGACCACCAGCTCCGCGGCGCGGACATGCTCCTCCACCGCGCTCAGCACCGGTGACAGGCTCAGGCGCACCGGCTCGCCGGGCGTGTCGTCGCGCGCCACCGTGCGCCGGCGCCCGTCCCACGGCACCTCGACGCCGTCGTCGCCGCCGGCCGAGGCGATGCGGAAGGTGCCCATGCCGCAGTCCGTGTACTCCTCGACCAGGCCCCGCTCCGCGACCGCCGCGAAGTACACGGTCCTGGCCTGGTCGAAGGGCAGTCCCTCGGCGGCGGGGCCGACCCGGTAGGCGTGGCCGGACTTGATGTACGGCGGCCTGACCCAGCCGGCCGGGGCGCCGTCGTAGTCCTTCGGCGCGAGCGAGAAGCGGATGGGCAGGCCGACCTTGCGGCTGAACTCCAGGTCGGGCAGGTTGTGCCCGGGGTTGAGCAGGACGGCGCCGGTGCCGAACTCGGGCTTGACCCAGTCGCCGACCCAGATGGGCAGGAGGTCGCCGGTCAGCGGGTGGCGGCAGAAACGCCCGGTGAACGAGGCGTGTTCGCCGGGAGCGAGGCCGGTGCTCAGCGGGTGCCCGGGGTGGACGGCGACGGCGCAGGAGCTGGGCAGCCCCGTCCAGTCGGTGACGAAGGTGGTCAGGGACGCGGGTTCGTCGTCGGCGCGGCCCTCGGCCTCGAGCGGGAACTCGAAGAGGGCGCCGACGGAGCGGCGGACCAGCTTGCGGTGCCGGGACACGGTCGACTGGGGCCAGGCTCCGTCGCCGTCGCTCGCGACGCGGTCGCGGGCGGCGCGGGTGGGGACGTAGCGCACCTCGTCGCCGTCACCGATCAGCGTGGCCGCCTCGGCGAGCCGGGTGACCGCCTGGCGGGACCCGGTGCCGGCCGTGGCGACCTGCGCGTCCGCGCCCTCGATCGTCCGCAGTCGTTGCACGTAGGACCCCAGGGCCTCGCTGCGGAGGTTCGCGTCGGGGGATTCCGGGTCACGAAGGACCAGGACGATGGTGCTCCTCACTCATGGCTCCAATGCACTGAGACGGTTCGGTGTTCTCGCCGGGTGGAAGACGGCGGGCCGCGTCCGGTTCAGGGACGCGACAGGCTTGCGACGCGCGCGGCCGGCGCGGGGGCGGCGGCCGGGCGGGGGCGGGGCGCGCCCCACTGGGGGGCGGGCGCCGGGGGCGTCATGCCGAGGTCGGTCGCGGCCGTCTCGGCCGCGAGCTGGCCGGCATAGGCGTGGAGCAGCTCGTGGATGACATAGCGCCCCGGTGTCGAGGTGCCCAGCAGATGGGCGTCGACGAGCGATTCGAGCAGGGCGTCCGCCTGGGCCAGGGAGATCCCGGCGAGCCCCGCGACCGTGGAGGTCTCGATGTGGTCGCCCGGCAACTGGCCGAGCAGCCGGAAGACGTGCTGCTGGGCGCGACTGAGTCCCAGGTAGGACTGGCGGAACACCTCGACGAGTCCGCCGCCCTCCGCCTCCAGCGTGGCCAGCCGCTGCCTTCTGCGGGCGAGGCGGGAGGCCAGGTGGGCGACGGACCAGGAGCTGCGGTGGCGCAGTTTGGCGGCGGCCAGCCGGATCGCCAGCGGCAGCCGTCCGCACCCGTCGACGACGGTGTCCACGGCTTCGCGCTCAGCCGCCGGGCGCTGGTCGCCGACCATCCTGCCGAACATGTCGCGGCCCTCCTCGGACGTCATCTCGCGCAGCGTGAGATGACATGTGGCAATGAGGTCCGTGAGCCGGGTGCGGCTGGTCACGATGGTCAGGCAGCCGGGTAACCCGGGCAGCAGCGGGAGGATCTGCTGGGTGTCGGCCACGTTGTCGAGCAGGATGAGCGCGCGGCGGTCGGCGAGGATCCGGCGCCAGGTGGCGGACCGCTCCGCCAGGCCCTCCGGCAGGTCGCTCGGGGGGAAGCCGAGGCCGGTCAGCAGGGTGCGCAGGGCCGAGTTGGGGTCCACCGGGCGCCCGTCCGCGGCGCAGCCGCCCATGTCGGCGAAGAGCTGCGCGTCCGGGTACAGCGGGGTCAACTCGTGCGCGGCGTGCACGGCCAGCGCCGTCTTCCCGATGCCGGCCATGCCGTCGATCGCCACGACCGCCGGAGCGGTGGAGGGCGGGCGGCCGTCGGCGGCGGAGCCGCGGGCCGCGTCGGTGAGCGTCCGCAGCTCGTGGGCCCGGCCGGTGAAGTGCGCGGTGGTGTTGGGCAGGTTGTTGCGGACCAGGGCGGGGGTGGTGCGGGCCGGCGGGCGGCCTTCGCTGCGCAGGATCCGGCTGTGCAGTTCCTGCAGCTCCGCGCCGGGGCTCACGCCGAGCTCCCGCCGGAGGATCGCGCGGGTCTCCTCGAAGACGGTGAGGGCTCGCGCCTGCGCGCCGGAGCGGTAGAGCGCCAGCATCAGCTGGGCGACGAGACGTTCGCGCAGCCGGTGCTCCGCGACCCAGGCGGAGAGGTCGCCGATGATGGATTCGTGGTGGCCCTGGGCCAGTTCCAGGTCGACCCGCTCCTCCATGGCGGCCAGCCGCAGCTCCTCCAGCAGGGCGGTCTGGGCGCGCAGGACCGGGCTCTCGAGTCCGGCCAGCGCGGGACCGCGCCACAGTTCCAGCGCGGCGCGGAACTCCTCCAGGGCCTGCGCGGGGCGTCCTTGGTCCCGGTGCTCGCGGGCGCGGGCGACCCGTTCGGTGAACACCCGGGCGTCCAGCCGCCAGCCGTCGAGGGCGAGGCGGTAGCCGTCCCCCGCGAGCGTGAGCCGCTCGGCGATCTCCGGGTGGATCCCGCGCAGGTCGGAGACGACGTTGCGGACCTGCTTGGCGGCGGTGGCGGGTGCCCGGTGTTCCCACACGGTGTCGATCAGACGGTTGAGCGAAACGGATTCATCGTCGGCGAGGAGCAGCGCACCGAGGACCGTCTGACGCTTTCTGCCGGACAGCCCCAGACGTTCACGGCCACACCACACCTCGAGCAGACCCAAGACACGACACTCCAACACGGGCCCTCAAGCCTCCAAAGCGACGATGACGCGTTCCAGAGATTGCTACGTTCCACTTTCGGTTTTCCGCGAGCCCGGGCCGCGAGTTTCGGACGTCCCCGGGCACCGCCGAAGTATTCACGTCAGCCGCCGCGCCCGCAGCGGGACGACGATCAGGATGACCGAAACTCGTCTGCGGTCCGCCCGGTCGGGGCCGACCGGCCCCGACCGGAAGAAAGGGCAGGTGCCCCCGCCACGACGGGGGATGACCGGCGGGGACACCTGCCCGGTCCGTCACCGGCGGCCCGGGCGCCGGTTCCCGCCCGTCAGCGGGTGCCGGCCTCCGGCACCACCGCGTCCCGCGCCGGCGGGGCGGCGCCGGCCGGTGCCGGGGCGGGCAGCGCCGCCGCGTCGCCCTCCTCCCGGGCGGGCCCCGGCTCGCCGTCACCCTCTGCCCGCGGGGCGGGCTGCGCGGCCCGGTGTCCGCTGATCACGGCGAGGAAGGCGCCGCCCAGCATGAGCAGGGCCGTGCCGGCCTGGGCCCAGGTGAAGGACTCGCCGAGGAAGGCGAAGGAGAACAGGGTGCTGAACAGCGGGACGGCGAACATCATCACCGAGGCGGTGGAGGCGCCGACGTCCCGGATGCCGCGCACGTAGAGCAGGTAGGCGACGGCGGTGGGGCCGATGGCGAGGTGGACGGCGTTGAGCCAGAAGCCGCCGGACAGCTCGCCCCACTGGACGTCGCCGAACTGCGGTACGGCCATCACCCCGAGCGCCAGCGAGCCCGCGACGGTCGAGTACGTCACCGCCTGCACCGGGTCCATGCCGACCACCAGCTTGCGGTTGAGCAGGGTGTAGACGGACCATACGGCGGCGCCGACGAAGAAGATGGTGTCGCCCATGAGGCGGTCGGAGCCGCCCGCGCCGTCGGCGGTGGTGGCGACGAAGAACAGCGCCGCGCCGCCGACGCCGACCACGAGTCCGGCGATGCGCACAGGCCGTGCCGACTCGCGGCCGCCCAGGATGAGCACGAGGGACGTGATGACCGGGGTGAGCGCCGGGAAGATCACGCCGCCGTCGCTCGCCGGGGCCATGGTGACCCCCCAGAAGAACAGGGCGTTGTAGCCGAAGACGCCGACGATCCCGGCCACGCAGGCGCCCAGGACGGCCTTGAACGGCGGGGTCTGCTGCGGTCGCCGGAAGAAGGTGATCAGCAGCAGGACGATCGCGCCGCCGCCGAACCGGAACAGGGCCGCGACCTCATGCGGGACATGCTCCGTCGCGTACTTCGACGACGGGAAGGCGCTGCCCCACAGCACCATGGTGAACAGGAGCCAGCCGTAGGCTCCGAGGGGTTTGGTCCTCATGTCGCATCACGCTCGCTCGTCTTCTCGTATCCAGTGGCCGGCGCGCGGGCCGGGTCGTCGGGCCGTCAGCTGCCGCGAAGTGCTTCGGCGATGACGCCGTGCACACGCGCGGCATGCGTGAAAATGGCGAAGTGGTCGCCCTGCAGCCAGTGCAGGGTGAACTGCTCGGTCGTCTGCTCGTGCCAGGCGGCCAGGTGGGCCACGGTGGCCCTCGGGTCGTCGGTCGCGGCGAAGGCGGTGATGGGGATGGACAGGGGCGGCTCCGGCGTGTACCGGTACGCCTCACTGACCGCGAAGTCCGCGCACAGCAGCGGGTGGAGCATGCGCAGCATGCCCGGGTCGTTCAGCACCCAGTCGGGGGTGCCGCCGTGCTGCCGCAGGACGTCCGCGAGCTGCTCGGTGGTCAGGTCCGCCAGCCCCGAGGAGCGCTCCGCGACCTGCGGGGCGCGGCGCCCGGCGACGAACAGGTGGGCCGGGTCCGGGGCGCCGATGCGCCGCAGTTGCCGGCACAGTTCGAACGCGCTGATCGCGCCGGTGCTGTGCCCCATCACGGCGTACGGACCCTCGACGACGGCGGCGACGTCCTCGGCGAGGGCGGACACCAGCGGGCCCACCTCGCTCAGCGGGGTCTCCTGCCTGCGGGTCTCGCGGCCCGGCGGCTGGACGGGGCACAGCCCGATCCAGTCCGGCAGCCCGTCGCCCCAGGCCCGGTACGCGGAAGCCCCCGCGCCCGAGTGCGGCAGGCACAGCAGCCGGACGTCCGCCTGCTCGGCGGCGCCGAAGGGCAGCCAGGGAGTCGTGGTGCGCTGCGTGCTCATGGTCCTCTTTCTCCGTCGTGGATGCGGGGGGGGGGACGGCCGTGCGGGTCCTTGCAGGGCGGACCCGTGACTCCTGGCGGGTACAGCCAGGAGCTTGGCAGTTGTTTCAGGGAGTTGCCACTCCGCCCGAAACTCCTGCGATAGATTCGCGGACATGCCGAATTTTGATGAGATCAATCGCGGTCTGCTGCTGGAACTCCAGAAGAATGCGCGCCGCTCCAACCGGGAGCTGGCGCGCACGCTGGGCATCGCCGATTCGACCTGCCTGGAGCGGGTGAAGAACCTGCAGCAGAGCGAAGTGATCCTGGGATACAGCGCCGAGGTGAACCTGGACGCGCTGGGACGTGGCCTGAAGGCGATGATCGCGGTACGGATCCACCCGAAGAGCCGGCACGCCGTCGAGTCCTTCCGGGAGTTCGTGCTCGGCCTCGACGAGGTGCTGGACGTGTTCGTGGTGTCGGGAAGCGACGACTTCCAGGTGCTGGTGGCCGTGCAGGACCCGCAGCACCTGGAGGACTTCGTGCTGGACCGCATCGCGCAGTTCCCGTCGGTGGCCGACCTGCACGCCTCGCTCGTCTACGAGCACCTCCAGCGGCGCCCGGTGGAGATCCTCGCGCCCAAGCCGAAGCGGCGCCGCACCGCCCGGCCGTGGACCTGACGGGCGGGACGGCGCGCGGGCGCGGAGCCGGCGGGCGGGGTCAGCGCACGGGGGTGCCGGCCGGTCGGGCCACCGCCCCGTGCATGAACGCGGCCATCGTCCCGGCCGCCCCGGCCGGGTCGGTGAACAGCGCGTAATGGCCGCCGACCGGGAGCACGGACAGCTCGGCTCCGGCGACCAGGGCGGCGGCGCGGCGGGTGTGCCGGTGGCTCACCATCTCGTCGTCCTCGCGCGCGACGAACAGGGACGGCACCCGCAGTCGGGCACAGGCCGCGACCGGGTCGTAGTCGCACGTCGCGTGGATGCCGTAGGCGAACCGGGTGAGCGCCTCGACGTCCTGGCGGTAGGGGCGGGTGAGCATCCGCGTCAGGTCCTCGTCCCGGACGCCGAGCACCGCCGACTCGTTGCCGCGTGGCCGCACCGCGTCGTGGTAGAAGCCGGCCCGGTCACGGTCCGCGGAGATCTTCGCGCACATGTCGAAGACGGCGTTGCCCAGCCGGGCGCCGGGGGTGCCGGTGAACAGCAGGGCGCCGTCGACCGAGGTGAAGGACAGTGCGCGCGTGCCCAGCGCGTGGGTGACGAACAGCCCGATCGAGGCGCCGGTGCACCAGCCGGCGACATGGGCGCGGCTGATGTCCAGCGCCCGCAGGACGGCCAGGGCGTCGGCGGTGTGGTCCTCCAGCGTCGCCCGGGGCGGGCCGTCCGCGCCGGGGCTGCCGCGCAACTCCCAGGTGACGAGGTCGAGTCCGTGCGTCCGGAGGTGTTCCCCGAGGCCCGCCAGGAGCGCGTTCTCCATCCCGACGGCGTTGACGAAGAGCACGGCCGGCTGCCGGCCGTCGCCGTGCCGGGCGACGCGCAGGGCGACCTCCCCGCTGCGGACGGTCTCAGTGCGCACCGCGCATCTCCTCCAGGGCCTCGGCGAGCCTGCGGATCCCTTCGGCGACGACCGACTCGTCCGGGCTCAGACTCAGCCGGACGCAGCGGGTCGCGTGCCGCGCCAGGAACGGCGAGTCGAACGGGGGCACGAAGAAGTGGCGGCCCGGCACGACGAAGACCTTCTTGCGCTTGAGCGCCTCGTACAGCGCGAGGTCGTCGAACCAGTCGTGGTCGATCCACAGCCAGCAGAACATCCCGCCCTCGGTCGTGTGCAGGCGCCAGTCGACCGTGTCGGGCAGCAGTTCGTGCAGCATCTTCTCGGCGACCTGGCGCTTGCGCCGGTAGTACGGCTTGATCACCTCGTGGGTGAGCGTGTCGAGCACGCCGCTGTCCAGCGCCCGCTCGGCGGTGGCCTGGATCAGCTGCGGCGGGTGCAGGTAGGAGTTGGCGGTGAAGGACAGCATGGCGTCGATCGCCTGCCGCGGGCCGATGGCGAAGCCGAGGCGCTCGCCGGGCAGGCCCGCCTTGGACAGGGTGAAGCAGTTGATGACGTGGGAGTGCAGCGGCGGGTCCACGCTGTCCTCGGCGACCGAGGGGAACGGATCACCGTAGGCGTGGTCCAGGAACAGCGGCACGTCCCGCTCCTCGGCGACCGCGATCAGCCCGGCCAGGGCGTCCGCCGGGATGCTGCGCCCGGTGGGGTTGCCCGGGCTGGACAGCAGCATCATGCCCATGGAGGGTTCCCGGCGCACCGCCTCCACGTCGAACGTGTAACGGAAGCGGCGGCCCTCCAGCAGCTCGATGCCGGGGGCGACTCCGACGATGCCGTCCCGGTCCAGGCTCAGTCCCTGGTACCCGGTGTAGTCCGGGACGGACGGCAGCACCAGGGGCCGCGGGCCGTCGGCGTAGGGGCCGGTGAAGGCCGTGGTGGCCATGAACGCCAGCATCTGGCAGCCGGCGCCGACCAGGACGTTCTCGGCGGTGATGGCCCAGCCGTAGCGGCGGTTGAAGTAGCGCACGATGGCGTCGACGAGTCCGTCGCAGCCGCGTGAGGGGCCGTAGCGGCCGCTGGTCCGGGCGAAGTTCCGCGTCAGCGACTCCTGTTGCAGCCGCTGCCAGGCAGCGGTCACCTCGGGGATGTGCGCCGGGTTGCCCGGGCTGAGATTGACCCAGGTCCCGCCGGAGGGGTCGGAGGCGGCCAGGGCGATGTCCTCCATGATGCTGCGGATCCCCGACAGACCGCACATCTTCGCGCCCCGGGGCGAGAGTTTCACCGGCTCAGTCCTTCCGTCAGAGCACGCGTCGCTCCGGTGCGTCGTCGTGCTGTTCGCGTGTGGAGCGGGGCCGTGACCCGCGTGCGGGGGGCACCGGCCCGTCCGGTGCCCCCCATGTGTGTCCGAGCGGCTGACCGGGTCCCCGCGGGCCCGTCAGCGGGCGTCCCGTGCCGCCGCAGGCGTCACGACACCGCGGCCCGGGACTCCAGGTGGGCCGAGATGCTCTTGATCGTGGAGTGCCGGAACAGCTCGTCCATCGGCACCTCCACGCCCAGTTCCCTGGTGATCGCCGCCTGGATCTCCGCCATGACGAGCGAGTGCCCGCCGAGGGCGAAGAAGTCGTCGTCGTCGGAGATGTCGTCCAGCTTCAGGGCGTCCGCCCAGATCTTGCCGATCTTCTGCTGAATCACGCTGTGTCCTTCCTGCCTTGACCGACCGGGTGACCGTGCCGGGCGCGGGCCCGTCAGTGGGTGTTCTTGACGGCGAACGGCTCGCCGTGGACGTTGGTGCTGCGGAGCCGGTTGTGACCGTAGGTGTCGCGGCCCGAGACCAGGACGGCGCCGTAGTCCTCGAGGTCGAAGTCCTGACCGTGCGCGGTGTACGAGGTCTGGTCGGGGTACACCCGCACATGCGTCGGCACATAGCGCGAGGTGATCGCGAACCGGGTCTCGCGCTCGGTGATGTTGGGCAGCGAGCCGTGCACGCAGGAGGCGGTGAAGATGAGGGCCTCGCCGGGCTGCAGCTCCACCTCGGCGACGTCCTCCGGGCGCGGCTCCCAGTTCGGGTCGACGGCGAAGTCGGAGAAGTCGTAGCCGTAGAAGCCGGTCTCCTTGGTGAACGTGGTCACGTGGTCGGTGTCGTAGCGTGCCTCACGGCCGCGCGCCGGCGACTTGCTCTCGTCGAAGATGCGCTCCCGGTGGGAGCCGCGCACGAACCGCATGCACCCGGTGCGCTTGGTGGCCGGCGTGAAGGTCGTCCAGACGGTGATGTCGATGTACGCGTTCCAGTCCGTCGCCGTGGGCAGCAGCTGCGGCTTGCCGGTGGCGTAGCTGTAGTCCCGCACCTGGTGCCACTCGGTGCCCCGGGAGCCCGGGAACTTGGCGAAGAACTCGGTGCGCCACGACAGCACGTCGGGCCCGAGGATCGCGTTCAGGTACTTCAGGATCGTGGGGTGGGTGACGTGGCGCGACAGCTCCGGGATGTCCAGGTGCCGGTCGTAGTTCATGCTGTTCTTGAACACCGAGTGGGTGGTGTCCTGGTTCTTGATGCGCACCTCACGCAGGATCTCGGCGGCCTCGTCGGGCTCGTAGAGCTTGACCGGGCCGATGAAGCCGTCCTGCATGAACTGCTCGATGTCGTCCTTGATGTCCTCGGGCACGATGGCGTCGCCGGCGATCGCCACACCCGAGCCTGCCGGCCCGATCTGAGTCTCGGTCATCGTGAGGTCACGTCCTTTCAAGGATTCCTGAACTCGTCGAACTCGTCGAACTCGTCGAAACTCGTCCGCCACACGGCCCGGTTCGGCCCCGGAAACACGGAACAGCGAAAGCGCCGTCGCGGAATCGACCGGGATACAGGAACGTGCGGTGCCTTTCGTGGACCATCGTTCGCGGTCCTGTCCTCGCGGGGTCCTCGCCGCGTCCTCGCACCGGGCGGGTTGACAGGCCGTCGTCCACCGCCCCAAGCTGACGGCGATCGCCCACCGGCCGGGTCGCCCTGGCGCTCACCGGCCCAAATCCCTTGCCAAACACACCAGTTCACAGGACTCCGCCAGGTCCGCAACGGGCCTGCCGATCGCAGTCGCCCGCCGTGCGGGACGAACGACGAGGAGAGCACATGGCCCGGCCGGAAACACCCGTCAACATCGACGAGAAGCTGGCGAAGGTGACCGATCACTGGTCCCCGAAAACGGTTCTCGAAGTGAACGGCCTGGAATTCAAGGCGGTGAAGGTCCAGGGTGATTTCGTATGGCACAACCACCCCGAGGGTGACGAACTCTTCCTCGTCGTCCGCGGAGAGCTGACGATCGATGTCCGGGACCGCCCGAGCGCGGTGGTGAAGGCCGGCGAGATGTTCGTCGTGCCGCGCGGTGTGTACCACAAGCCGTACGCCGCACAGGAGTGCGAGATCCTCGTCATGGATCCCCCCGGTGTCGTCAACACCGGCGAGGTGACCGGCGAACTGACGGCCGAGGAGGAGTGGATCTGACCCGCGGCGCCCCCGCCGTCGTCCCGGCCGGCCGGGGCGGGAGGCGCGGGCGTCCCGCCCTCGCCGCCGCTCGATCGTGCCGGCTCGCCGGCTGTCGCGGAGCACGAGGTCGTCGACGGCGGCTCAGTGACTTCCAGGACGCCCGATCACCCGCGAACGGATGACACCACATCATCATGAACGTGACTTGACGCCCTCCGGGAACGCCCAGGGTGGCCGGAAGGCAGTCGCACGGCCCGCCGAACGTGTCCGTACGCCGACTCGGCGCACGGGGACTTCCGGAACCGACCTGCGGTAACGATCAGGTGTTCCAGTGAACCGAGGACTGTGCCGTGGCCGCCGGTGCATGGGAGGATTCCGTCTCGGAAGTGCCTTGCAGGTCCAGCACGCTGGAATACCCATGCCCTCCCGTCACCGCAGGTCGCAGGGCTCTTCCCCGGTCGCGTGGGGAGCGCGGGCGAAGGTCACCCGGCGGATCCGGGCTGAAAGGTGCGCGCACGGCGCATGGCAAGGGGGCTCCACGGTGTTTTCGGTTTCGTCGTTCCGGCAGTGGCTGCAGGAGATGCCCGATCTGGTGCTCTCGTTGTTCCGGCATGTCGAGAAGGAGCACGGCCCGGATGCCTTGCAGTACCGAGGCGGTCCGGCGGCGGCGAAGCTGCACAAGACGGCCGGGGTCCGCATGTGGGTCACCCGGGCACCGGAGCGACTGCTGCTCAGCATCTGCAGGTGCGGCATGACGATCGCCGAATCGCGGCTGCGCGAGCTGGGGTACGAGGACCAGATCCGGGATCCCGACCTCGAACAGCTCACACACATGCTGAAGGACCTGCCGCCGGATCTGGCCCAGCTCATGCTCCACGGCCTCTCGCTCTTCTCCGAGACGCCTGCCCACCGATTCGCGCACAGTCACGCGAAGGAGCTCCTGGAGGCAGCGCTGAGCGATGCCGCCCCTCTCACGGAAGCCGACTACGAGCGACTGTCCTGTGCGAGCCGGGCCCAGGAGGAAACCGACGAAGCGCCCCGGCCGGAACCCGGCGGCGACACGGCCGTTCCTCGGGAGGAGCACGGGAGCGAGGGCGCGGTGGCACCGGACGCCGACGGGATCGAGCTGGAGGCCGCACGGCTGAACGAAGCCGGAGCGGCGCTGGCCGGAAGGCTGGACGCCTTCGCCGCAGCCGTCCGCGACGGGCGGCTGGCCGACGGCCGGGACCTCTTACGCGACACGGTGTCGTGGGTCCGGGAACGCCGGGCTCTGGCCCGGACCTTCGCGGCCGCCGGCGCGGAAGGGGGATGGGGCGACGACCATGACTGGTCCGCAGCTCGAAGGCTCGTCGAGCGGCTGCGGGAGGAGCAGCGCCGTCGGCAGGAGACCGAGCGGGAGATCAGGGAGACCGAGCAGGCGCTGGACGAGGTCCAGGCCGTGTTCGACATGGTCACGAACGATCTGGTGCGGGAGAACCTCCGCGGCCAGATCACCGAGTTCGAGCAGCGTCTCCGGGATCTGCGCGCACACATGCCGGCCACCGGGACCGTACGCTCCGCCCGCCCGAAGGCCGGTGGCCCCCACGAGGGGACGGAGCCGGGGGCCCGGAACGAGCCGGAGTCCGACCCGGAACCACGACCGGCCGGCGCCTCCGTCGAAGGAGCCCTTGAAACACCCCGGCCCGAGGCCGCTCACGAGGACGGCGCCGAGTCGCCGCCCGTCACGGCGGAAGAGGCCGGCCCCGCCCTCCAGGAGGTGTCCGGTCCCGTCGCGCGAACGGAGCCGGAGGAGACACCGGGCGGGCGCCGGGCACCGGAAGCAGCCCGCTCCGAGGAGCCCGTGTCCGGCGACGGCACCGTCACGACGGCCGGGACCGGCGAACCCGCGCCGGCCCGGGAGGCGTCGCACCCCGAGGCCGCCCAGCCCGCCGAGCCGCCCACCGGCGCTCCGGCGGAGAAGGCGCTGCCGGACGCCCGCCCCCCGGCCGCCGTGCCGGCCCCGCGACGCTCCGCCGGCCCCCAGGAGACGGCGACGGACGAACCCCCCGCCCCCGCCGTCCCCGCCGTGTCGGACGTGTGGGCGGGTGCTCCCGCCCCGGTGGAACTCCTCGTCGCCGAGGGCCGGCTGGCCGAGTCCTACTGGCTGTCCCGCGCCGCCGGCGCCCCCGCCCACCGCACCCTCGCGCTCGCGTTCGCGGACGCCGCCTTCCACACCTCCCCGGCCGGGGCGTCCGACCTCCAGGTGCGGGCCGAGGAACTCCTCGAGGCGCTGGACGAGGGGCACTCCTGGGACGACGACCGTGACGCCTACCTCGTCCTGCTGACCGCGGCCATCCGCAGCGGCCTGTCGGCACGCTGGGCGAGCAGCGTCCTCACCGCCTTCACGTCGATGCCGGGTGTTCCCGAGCCATGGGCGTCGGTGATGGACGAGCTGGTGCACGCGGTACGGCAGTCCACGGAGATACAGCCGGGCGACCTGGGCAAGCCGACGGCGACTCCGGTCACCGACCGGCGTGAGGAGATCGGCGACCGGGCACGGCAGCTCGCGCTGGACCTGCCGCTGCGCACCATCAAGCTCCAGCGCGGCACGATCGTCCTGCAGACCCTCGCCGCGCCCGACGGCCGGCTCGGGCAGACCCTGAAACTGATCCAGGGCTGGGCCGAGGGGCGGATCGAGGCGGAGGAACTCGCCAAGGAGATGGAGGAGCACTACAAACGCTCCGACGCCGCCGACCGGATCATCGACACCACCGACCGGGCCAAGCGAACGCCCAAGCAATCCAAGAACGACATCCACTCGGCAGCCCGTGAACAGCTGCGCACCCACATCAAGACCGTGCGGGACCTGCTGACGACGGCGCTGCGCATCGCCTCGTCCCCCCGCCCGTCCGGCGGTCGCGACATCGGCCGGGACCTGATGCGCGCGATCGCGGACGCACGTCAGGCCGAACCGCTGCCCGGTGTGGGCGGGGCTCTCCTCGCGCTCCTGCTGCGCTGGCTGGACGGCTCCTACGCCCCCGAGCCGCGCGACACGGGATTCCGGCCGCCCGCCGAAGGCCTGCTGCACCTGCCCGCGTTGCGCTGGCACGTCCACGAGGGGCAGGACGAACCCGACCTCGAGCACCCGGACGCGTTCGGGGCTCTGCTGGGCCTGCTCGGCCCGGCCGCCCCCGCCGCCGCGCTGCGATGCCACCAGGACGCGGGCGACCTCCACCTCGCCGACCGTCTGCTCGAACGGCTCGAGCACGGGCGGATCGTCGGCGCCGCCATGCCGGCCGCGGAGGTCGCCGAGTGGCGGCAGCGCATCGCCGACGCGGCCGCCACCTGGAGACGCAAGTGCGCCGAGGAACACCGGAGCGCCCAGTTGCTCCTCGCCCAGATCCGGGTGCAGAACCTGCTGAAGCCCGAGGAGGAGCACGACTTCACCGCCCGGCTCCTCGACCTGGAGGGCGACGACCACGGCGACCGCTTCGGGGAGCGTTTCCGGTCCATCGCCGCCATCGGCCACGACCTGCGCGTCCTGGAGCGGCAGCAGACCGCGGAGCTCCACCGCCAGCTCGACGCGGCTCACCTGCCCGAGGCCGAGCACGGTCGCATCCGCCGGCTGCTGGACCGCGGCAAGACGGTCGCCGCCGAGGAACTCCTGTCGTTCGCCCGGCGTGGTGAGGCCCTGCCCGCCCCCGCTGAACCGGCCGGGGAGGAGCTGGCCCGATTCCTGAAGGGCGTCGCCCACCCGGAGGCTCCCCAGCCCACCCGCCGCGGCGTCGGCGCCCGCTGGTGGGCCCAGCACTACGCGGAAGACGCACCGCTGGTGCAGAACGCGCTCTCCGGGCTCGGCGCCTGGGAGGAACTGATCGGCGAGCGGGACCAGCGGAAGATCCGCGGTCTGGTCAAGAGCGTCCTGCGCCTGCTCGGTCTGACCGTGATCGAGTCCAACGTCGAGGAGGCCCGGTACGGCGTCACCCGGCTCAGCGTGCGCGCCGACATCACCGAGAGCACCCCCGGCTACGTCTCCGCCCTCGGCTCCCAGGCGCGCCGCATGTACAAGGTCGTCGTCATCGCCGACGAACTGCGCGGCGAAGGCCCGCTACGTCACCTCCCCGAATCGGCCATCGGCGCCAACCTGATCCTCTACCTGCAGCCCCTCGGCACGGAAGGACGCCGCCAGCTCGCGCTCGCCTCCCGCGACCGCGGCCAGCAAGCCCTGGTCGTCGACCCGGCTGTCGTCGGCTGGGTCGCCGCCCGCGCCCCGCGCTCGTTCCGGGTGACACAGCGCGTCACCCTGCCCTGGACCGGTTACACCCCCTACACTCCGCACGTCGCGGGGCTCGTTCCGCCGGAGGTCTTCAAGGGCCGTGCCGAGGAGATGCAGGAGATCCTCAGCCCGGACGGGTCCATCTTCCTCTTCGGCGGTCGCCAGCTCGGCAAGTCGTCCCTCCTGCGGCAAGCCGTCGAGGTGTTCCAGAAGGCCGACCCGGACCGCCACATCGCCGTCTACATGGACCTCCTCAAGGCCGACATCGGACATGCCGAACCCCCTGAGGGCATCTGGCGGGTCCTGCTGGCCGAACTGAAGCGCCGCGACGTCATCGGAGCGAACGTCTCCGACCGTGCCGCCGGCGTCGACGTGATCGCCGACGCGGTCCAGCAGTGGATCGAGGCCGAACCCGGCCGCCGCGTCCTCCTGCTCGCGGACGAGGCCGACGCCTTCCTCACCGCCGACGCCCAGGCCGTCTACACCGGTGGCGGCCAGTCGACCTTCCGCACCGTCAAGCGGCTCCAGCGCTTGATGGAGACCACCAGCCGGTCGTTCAAGGTCGTCTTCGCCGGTCTGCACCAGGTTCAGCGTTTCAACCACCTCACCAACGTGGTCACCGCGCACGGCGGGCCGGGTATCCTCGTCGGTCCGCTCAAGCCGCAGGCCGCCGTCGGGCTCGTCGAGGAACCCCTGGCTGCCGTCGGTCTCACCTTCGAGACCCCCGACCTGGTCTGGCACATCCTCGGTGTCACCAATTACCAGGCCAACCTGGTGCAGATCTTCTGCGACCACCTCGTCGCCTACATGCAGCAGCGCGCCATGCCCGCCGACGGCCGTCACGCCCCCATCACCTGGGACGACGTCCAGGCGGTCGCGAACCTGGAGCGGGTCCGCGAACTCATCGCGGAACGCCTGCGCTACACCATCAACCTGGAGGACCGCTACCGCGTGCTCACCCTCCTGGTCGCCCTGCGCAGCCTCGAACACGGCTACACGCACGCGTCCCGGCCCAGCGAACTGCTGGAGGCCGCCCACGAGATCTGGGAAGAGGGCTTCCCCCTCAACACCGAACGCCAGCTGACCATCTTCCTGGACGAGATGGTCGGCCTGGGCCTGCTCATCCGGGTCCCCGGCGAGGAGCGCGCCTACGCGATGCGCAGCCCCAACGTCGTCAACATGCTGGGCACCCGGAACGAGCTCCAGAGCGAGCTGAACGACACCGAGTTCGACCTGCCCTACGACTACAACCCGCGTGCCGCTCGCCGGTCCATCGGTACCTCCGGCGGCGTCCAGCGGATGAGTCCGCTCACCGAGGGCCAGTTCGGCGACATGCTCGGCCATCCCACCCGCACCACACTCGTCCCCTGCACCCGGGCACTCGGCGACGACCACGTCGAACGCGGACTGCGCCTGTACGGCGGCGGGTACGGCCTCGACATCATCGGTGTCGGCCCCGGCGACAGCCTCACCGAGGCCATCACCGCCAACTCACGCCGCAAGGGCTCCCGGATCCTCTTCGTGGACCTGCGCGGCCGGAACGCCGACCAGGTCAGAGAGGCCGCCGAGCGACTCGTCAAGCACACCGGCGGTACGACGCACGACACCGACGCGGCTCCCGGCGCGCCCCGCCGGTACGCCGTGGTCCTCTGCTCGCCGGACGCCGCGGTGGAAGCGGAGAAGACGGGAGCCGGCCTCGTCCTGCCGCAGCGGTGGACCGTCGACAGTGTGCGCGCCTGGCCGGAGTCGCCGTTCGGTTCCCCGCAGGAACGACGCGGCCTCATCGAGTCCACCGGGGGGTGGCCCGGTCTGGTCGAGACCGCCATGCACAACGTCCGCTCCGGCATGCGGCAGAAGGAGGTTCTCCAGAGCCTGCGCGAGCTGTGGGGAACCCCCGAGGCTGCGGCAGCCCACCTGGAGGCGGCCGGTCTCACACCCGCCGACGTCTCCCGCCTCACGGCCTGGGCCCAGTTCTACAGTGACGAGGAGTACGCGGCCGGCAAGGCGGCCATGACCCCGGGCGACATCGCCGCCGCGTTCTTCGACCAGAGCGACGACGACCCCCTCGAGGCCGCCGAGCACCTTCTGAAGCGCCTCGACGGCCTGGCGGTCCTCGACCCCAACAAGCCCGGAGGCGTCCGTCTCGACCCGGTCACCTTCCGGGCGCTGAAGACGATCGGGCCCGCGCAGTGAACGCCGTGAGGTCCGGTGCCGCGGAGTCCGCGGCACCGGAGCCTCCCGCACCCGATCCGGTCGCCGCCGGGACCGGTCGGCACATCATGGACGAGGACCTCGCCCAGCTCCCCGGCCCCCGTCGGCACCTCGACACGCTCGAGGCGGACCTGCGGGCCGGCCGCAGTTGCGTCTGGTACTTCCCCGACCCCGTCGTGGGATCCGGCCGCGCCGACTTCTTCGTGCGCGAGCTCACCCACCGCCTCGAGGCGGTGATCCCCGTTCCCGGCCTCGTCTCCCGCGTCGACCGCCATGCCGGCCCGGCGTCCCTGCCCACGCAGCGCGCGCCGATCGCCGAGTCGCGCCAGCCCTGGGCGGACACGGACCACGGGCAGGACACGGACCTGCCCGGCGACCCCTACAGCAGCCTCCTGAACCGGCTCATCGCTCCCAGCGGCAGCGTCCGGCCCGGTCCGGCTCCGGCTGCCGCCGTGCCGGCGGCAACGCTGGAGGAACGCCTCGCCAAGGAACTCGGCGTCACGGGCGACCCCGTGGAAACCCTCGCCGAACAAGCCGCAGCCGGCCGAACGCCCCCCGTGATCGTCGTGCGCTGCTGGAACGAGACCTCCCCCGAAGAGGCCGCCCGGCTCCTCCGCGTCGCCCAGGCCACCTTCCACGAAGCCGGTCTGCCCGGTCCTGTACGGCCGCGCTTCCTCCTGACCGCACGCGCCGCCGACCTGCCCCGCGCCACCCTCGGCAGCCAGGGCCGTGCCGCCGTCCACTGGTGGTGGAGGGTCTGGACCCGTCTCGACACCGAGGTCCTCATGGCTTGGCGTTCCCGCTCGGGGATCACTGACGCCGCCGGCACGCTCCTGCGCCGTGTCACCGACGCCGTCGTCGCCGAAGTCTGCGGCCCCGACATCGACCGCGCCCTCGCTCTCCGCGACATCTGGGACGGCGGTGGCCTCGGCACACTCCGCCGCGCGCTGAGCCGGGTCCTGCCCGAGCCCGCAGCCGGCTCCGCGGAGCCCGTGCCTCCCAGGCGCCTGTCCACCGCCCACGCCTCCGCCCCCGACGCCGAGATCCACGGTGCCTGGGCCCGCGGTGCCATCGACAGCTGGGACGGGCGCATCCACCCCGCCCACGGCCGCTACCTCCTGGACTCCAACTCCCAGGAACTGCGGGTCCTCGTCTGCCACGCCCAGAACCGCGTCCTCCTTCCCCTCATCGAGGAAGCCCGCACCACCCTGATCCATCTCGTCCCCGGAATGCTGCGTAGACAGCGCTTCACCCTTCGGGACTTCTGCGAGAAGGCCCGCTCCCAGCACTGGAAGAACACCGACGAAGCCGCCGTGCCCGATCTCGAGGAACTCGAACTCGGCGGCCTGTCCCACGCCGCCTACATGCTCGCCCTGACCACCGCGCAACGTCACCGCCTGCGCACCCTGCACACGGCCCGCAACACCCTCTCCCACCGGACCCCTTTGGACCACGATGAACTCGTGGCCCTGACGGAGGTACTGACCACGGACTGGACCGCAGGCTGACCGGCACGGCCGGCCCGCTCCCCATGGTGCGCCCGCTCACCGGCGGGTCCGCCTTCCGGTCCTGTCTCGTGGGCGGGTGAAGTTCACCGGACAGGCCCGGCTTCCGGACGCCGTGGGCGACGGACCGCTCATCACCGCCGACGGCTCCGGGACGAGGGCGTCCTGCCGGTGGCTCCCCGCGCGGCCAGGGAACCGAAGCCGCCACGGAAGTACCGGCGCGCCGCCGACGTCCTGTGCGCGGACGACCCGGACTTCCGCATCGGGCCGTCGTATCCGATGGAGAAGGGCGTGTACCGGGAGGGCGGGCTGGAGCGGACCTGGCGGACGAAGATCCTGCCGCTGCTGGAGGAGCACCACTACGGCGAGGGCGTGGACGTCGAGAAGCGGTACGGGCTGGCGGCGCTGCGGGAGTCGCTGGGGTGACACGGGCCGTCGAGCTCGTCGAGCACGCGCCGGCGGCCGGTGTGGCCCTGCCGGACGGCATCGGGCGGGCGCTCGCGGCCCTGCGCATCGTGGACGCCGCGCCGGGAGGACACCGCGGGCGGGTCCCGCACCGCCCTGGGTGAGGAACGCCCGGTACTCCTCGGGCAGCCCCACGCCCGACTGGGCTTCCAGCTGGGCGGGATCGTCCTCGCCGAGCGGATCCGCCCGGGCCCAGCGGCGCCCGAGGGCGCCGAACACCCCGCCGCTCGCCGGCGCGGCCGCGGCCGGGCCGCGTTGTCAGTGGGTGCCGATAGCTTCTCCCCTGTCCCGCCGGGGTGGCGTGGGCATCCCCCTTCGCATGCCTAGGAGATGGTGCGTTGTCGGTCTGGGAGAAGTCGAGCGCGGTGCGGGTGGTGCCGTCCGCGCGGCCGCGGAAGCTCGCCAAGGTGCCGTTCGTGGAGCTGGCCGACGGGCGCCTGCAGGGCGTGGTGTCCAGCGGGTCGGACATCGGGCGGGTGTACGTGTCGTCGGTCGAGGCGGGGACGTACGCGTTCGCGTGCAGCACCAACAACAACCGTCCCTGCGGCGGCGCGCACGGATGGTTCTGCAACCACATACGCGCCCTCGTCGGGGAGGCCGTGCTCCAGTACGGCGCCGAGCGGGTGGCCCGGTACCTGAAGGTCGAGGTCGCCGCCGAGGAGCCCGACGCGCAGTCCCTCACCGACGCCATGACCGCCACGCACCCCGCGCAGGGCGACCGTTCGGCCGCGGCGCAGGTGTTCAGCCGGTTCCTGCGGCACCTGGCCTACCTCGAACTGCCCCCGGTCACCGCCCCGTTGCCCGAGATGCAGTGGTTCCCGACGACGAGGGCGGTGGCCTGATGCGCGCCGATCTGCTGACCGACCCCGTCGACGGGCTCGACGAGGCCCTCGCGGCCGTCGACGGCTTCGACGAGGCCCTCGTCGACGGCCTGCTGCGTCCGCAGCCCGGCCAGGCGAGCGGACTGGCCGGGCTCGCCGGCGCCGTCGCCGGGTCGCCGCTGGCCTCGCGGGTCGCCGAGGCGGCCGAGAAGGCGGCCGCGGGGGCCGCGGGCGAGGACCACTTCGTCGCGCTCGCCGCCGCCCGCGTCGCCCTGCTCGGTTCCGTGCACGACGCGCTGACCGCCCGGATCGAGGAGGCCGTCGGCCGGCCCCGGGCCGAGGAGGGCGACGCGGCCGACGGTGTCCCGGCCGGCGATGCGGAGCACGCGGCGAACCTGCACGCCGCCGCCCGCAGCTGGCTGTGCGACCTGGCGCGGGCCGGCTGGCGGGGCCTCGACCACGACCTGGTCGGCGGGGCCGCGCCGGTCGTCTCCGCGATGCTGCCCGACCCGGCGCTGCGCCGCCCGGCCACGCTGCTGGACGGCTTCGCCGCCGAACTCGCCGCCTCCTGCCCCGGGGCGGCCCTGGAGCGGGTCCCGGTGCGCCGGTGGGCCGACCTGTGGTCGCGCGCCCTGCTGCTGACGCTGCCCGGCGCGGCCGGCGCGCCCGCCGTGGCCGAGGTGAGCGGCCGTCTGCTGCCGCTCGGCGTCGACCTGCAGGAGCACGCCACCGCCGTGCAGGCCCAGGTGCACGCGGTTTTCGAGCCCGCGGACGGCGGTGCGTCCCGGCTGGTGCGGGCCTCGGTGTCCGCGCCGAAGCCGGACACGGTCGTCGGGGCGGGGCTGTGGCAGCTGCTCCGGCCGCACATGTCGCTGCTGGCCGCGGTGAGCGAGGGCCGCGCGGTGGAGCTCGACGCGATGCCCGTCACCGCCGGGGGCGACCTGCTGTGGGACGACGCCCGTGCCCGTACGGGCGAGCCCGCCGAGGTCTTCGCCACCGCCCGGGTGGCGCTGCCGGCCGCGGCCGCCTTCGCGACCTCGCCCCTGGACCGGCACCCGGCCCGGATCGCGGTGCCCGTCCTGCTGGAGGGCCACTCCGTGGAAACGCGGGAGGAGGACGGCGGCGCGGTCGCCTTCGAGGTCGCCGGGCGGCGGCTCGCCGTCGACACCGGCCGTGTGCCGGCCGCCGGTCCGCTCACCCCGGAGGCCGTCGCCTCGTCCGGGGCGTGCCTGGGGCTGCTGCGGTGGGACGCCGGGGAGTTCCTGCTCCAGCCGCTCGCCGTGGAGCGGACCGTGCGCAAGAAGGCCGTCGCCGTCCACGCCGGGGCCTGGGCCGGGGGCACGGCCGACAAGGCCGGCGTGCGGGCGGAGAAGGCGGCCACCGACGCCGTCAAGGTGCTGCGCGAGCGCGCCGGAAAGCTGCTGCGGAAATGACCGGGCGGACCACGGGGCAGGTCCCCGTACCCGAAGAGCAGGTCTCCGCGTCCGAAGGGCGGGTTCCCGTGCCCGATCCGGACGAGAACCGGCGGCAGGTGCTCTACTGGCGTCTGCTGGCCCGCCTCTTCGACCCCGAGGAGCAGGCGGCCCTGGAGTCGGCGAGTCTCGCCGTGGTCGAGGACATCGGCCTGCCGGCCGCGCTGCTCGACCCGGGGGCGTCCGTCGACTCCGTGGTGCAGCGGCATCCGGAGCTGGCCGCCGAGTTCGACGGGCTGATGACGCCCGAGCCGGAGGGGGACGGCGCACGCGACCGGGCCGCCGAGGTGCGGCGCGCGGCGCTCGCGTCGAAGGTGCTGCTGAACGTCTTCGCCTCCCCTCCCGGCACCGTCACCGCCGGGCAGCTGGCCCGCTGGCAGTCCGACGCGGGCTGGCTGGAGCGGGCGCTGGGCTGCCGGCCCGGCGAACTGCGCGGCGGACGCGGCGGGAGCGGCGGCGGCAGCCGCGCGGGGGCCGGCGGGGGCGTCAGCCCGACCGGGACCGGCGTCGGCGGGCCCCCGCCCGACCTCGGCCGGCTGATCCCCGGGATCGGCCCGGAGCTCGGCTCCATCGAGGCCGGGCTCGTCAAGCGCATGCACCTGCGCGAGGTGCTGGCCGATCCGCAGCTGGCGGCCCGGCTGACGCCGAGCATGTCCCTGATCGAGCAGCTGCTGCGCGACAAGGACAACCTGTCCGGGGTGGCCCTGGCGAACGCCAAGGCGCTGATCCGCCGTTACGTGGACGAGGTCGCCGAAGTGCTGCGCACCCAGGTGGAGAAGGCCACGGTCGGCGAGCTCGACCGGTCCGTCCCGCCCAAGCGCGTCTTCCGCAACCTCGACCTCGACCGCACCATCTGGAAGAACCTCACCAACTGGGACCCGGAGGAGGAGCGGCTCTACGTCGACCGCCTCTACTACCGGCACACCAGCCGCAGGACGACGCCGCAGCGCCTGATCGTGGTCGTGGACCAGTCGGGCTCCATGGTCGACTCGATGGTCAACTGCACCATCCTGGCCTCCATATTCGCCGGGCTGCCGAAGGTGGACGTCCACCTGATCGCCTACGACACGCAGGCGCTGGACCTCACGCCCTGGGCGCACGACCCGTTCGAGACGCTGCTGCGCACCAAGCTCGGCGGCGGCACCGACGGCACGGTCGCCATGGCGCTCGCCCAGCCGAAGATCGCCGAGCCGCGCAACACCGTCGTGGTGTGGATCTCCGACTTCTACGAGTGGCGCACCCAGGAGCTGTTCGAGAGCATGGCCGCCGTCCACCGCTCGGGGGCGAAGTTCATCCCGGTGGGTTCGGTGACCAGCTCCGGCCGCGGCAGCGTCAACCCGTGGTTCCGGGAGAAGTTCAAGGACCTCGGCACACCGGTGATCTCCGGCCACATCAAGAAGCTCGTGCACGAGCTCAAGACGTTCCTCACCTGATCACCTGATCACCTGATCACCTGATCACCTGATCGCCGGACGCACGTCCCGCGTACGTCCTCGCCTCGCTCTCCTTCCACGCGCGTCCGTCCTCGACGCGTGTCCCTCTTCCCGCGTGTCTCCCTTCGACGCGCGTCCCCTCGCCCTCACCGTACGGAAAGGCTCTCCCCTCATGTCCGACCTGCTGCGCGCCCCCGCCGAGATCAAGTACGCCGAGGAGCTGGACTGGCTGGAGTCGATCGACGACAACCCCAAGCCGTTCTCGTGGCGCCTGTCGCCGAAGATGGTCCGCCTGTTCATCCTGGGTTCGGAGCGCTCCGACGGCCTGGACCGGGAGATCTCGCAGAAGTGGTTCGGCGACCGCAGTTTCGTGGAGCGCTCGATCGTCACGCTCGCCTCCGACCGCGGTCTGCTGCTCATCGGCGACCCCGGCACGGGCAAGAGCTGGCTGGCCGAGCTGCTGTCCGCGGCGATCTGCCGCAACTCCACGCTGGTGGTGCAGGGCACGGCCGGCACCACCGAGGACCACATCAAGTACTCCTGGAACGTGTCCATGGTCATCGCCAAGGGCCAGTCGCGGGAGTCGATGATCCCCTCACCGATCATGACCGCGATGGAAGCCGGCGCCATCGGCCGCTTCGAGGAGCTGACCCGGTCCACCAGCGACGTCCAGGACGCGCTGATCTCCATCCTGTCCGAGAAGTACATCTCCGTCCCCGAGCTGGAGAGCGGCGGCAGCGACAACATCGTCTTCGCCAAGCCCGGCTTCTCGATCATCGCCACGGCCAACAGCCGCGACCGGGGCGTCAACGACCTGTCCTCCGCGCTCAAGCGCCGCTTCAACTTCGTCCGCATCCCGGTGGTGACGAACAAGAAGAGCGAGGCGGAGATCGTCCGCTTCCGCACCGAGGAGCTGCTGCGCCGGCACGCCATCGACCTGGACGTGCCGCCGACCCTGCTCGACGTGCTGCTGCAGAGCTTCGCCGACCTGCGGGCGTCCGCCGCGGCGGCCGGCAGCGACGACGAGAAGCTGGAGTCCGCGCTGTCGACGGCCGAGCAGATCGGCGTGCTGGAGGACGCCGTGCTGCACAGCAACTTCTTCGGCGAGCGCACCCTGACCGCCCGCACCCTCGCCTCCTCGCTCGTCGGCTCCCTCGCCCGCCGCGAACCCGAGGACCTGGCCATCCTCAACAAGTACCTGCACGGCGTCGTCGAGCCGCGCAGCAAGGAGGAGGGCGGCTCCTGGCCCGAGTTCCTCGAGGGCGGCCGCGACGCGATCGCCACCCTGTCGTGAACGGGCCGGACACGATGAGCGGACCCCACGAGAGCACCGAGAGCACCGGGAGCGCCGGGAGCGCCGGGAGCGCCGGGAGCGCGTTCGCCGCGCTGCGCGGCCGGCTGCAGCAGGCGGCGGCCGCGTTCGCGGGCGGGCCGGACGCCCTGGAGGGCATCCTCCTCGGCATGGTCGACGACGTCGACCGCGCGGTGCGCGAGCCGCTGGAGATCTTCCCCGTCTGCCACCACTCCCCCGCCTCGGCGCTGGCCATGGCCCGCCGGCTGCGCGAGAAGCAGCCCAAGGTGGTCTACCTGGAGCTGTGCGAGGACATGGCGCCGCTGCTGACCGAGCTGCGCAACTGCCGGCTGCCGGTGGCGGTGCAGGCGTTCGCCGGGGACGTCGACGGCTTCCCCGCCGAGTGGGCGCCGCTGTCGGTCGTCGCGCCGATCACCGAGGCGTCCGCCGAGTACCAGGCCATCGCCTACGCGCTCGACACCCCGGGCGTCGAACTGGTCCTGGTCGACCGGTCCGCGGACCACGTCTTCCAGTGGGACCCGAGGAACGGGCGGACGGCGAAGGACGCCGACGGCGGCCCCGGCACGGCCCCGTCCGAAGCGCCCGAGGCGGAGGCCGCGCTGCACGGCGAGGCCGTCGGCGTCGAGATCGGCGACCTGCGGCCGCGCTTCGCCGAACTGGAGGAGCACCTGCTGCGCCACGGCCGGGTGCGGCACTGGTCGGAGTGGTGGCACCAGTACGTCGAGGTGCCGCTCGGCGACAGCGACCACGACACCTACCGCCAGGTGATGTTCCTCATCGGCAGCCTCTTCCGGCGGCTCGCCCCCGGCGACGGCGACCGGGTCCGGGTGGACGAGGACCGCGAGCGGTACATGTGGACCCGGATGCGCGAGCACCTGGCGGCGACCGGCACCGACCCGCAGGACTGCCTGTACGTCTGCGGCGCGTTCCACGCGGCCAGCCGCGTCGAGGAGTTCGGCGTGCACGGCGCCGACGGCACGTTCGAGATCTCCCCGCGCACCGCCACCACCTGGCAGTACGGGCTGATCCCGTCCAGCCACGCGGCGATCGAGGCGCAGTTCGGCCTCGCCTCGGGCTCGGTGTCGATCGCCGCGACGGAGTGGGCGAAGGCGCTGAAGCGCACCCGGGTGCAGCCGTACCGGCTGGCGGGCCAGGCGGGGGCGAGGAGGACCGCGGCGAAGAAGGCCCGGGGCGCACAGGTGGCGGTCCCGGACCGGGAGGCGCCGGCCGCCGCCGACCGGCTGTCCGGCTTCCTGCGCCGGCCGCCCGTCCTGGACGCCCTGGACGAGGCCGAACTGCTCGGCTGGTCGGTGGACATCGTGCGCGCGGCCCGGCGCAACGGCTACCTCGCCTCCACCGCCGACGCCATCGCGGTCTTCGAGACGTCGATCCTGCTGGCCGGGATGCGGGACCGGGCCAAGCCCACGCCGTACGACTTCCAGGACGCGGCCGTCACCTGCATCGAGAAGGACGCCGTCCCCGGGCGGCGGGACGTGCGGCGCCTGGTCGAGATCATGATGGGCGGCGACCGGATCGGCCAGGTGGGCTACGAGGCGCTGCCGCCGCTGGCCCGCGACGTGTACGACCGGCTCGCGCCGCTGGAGCTGAGGCTCCAGCAGCGCGGCGTGCAGCGGGCCCTGCTGGACATGGCGTCCCGGCCGGAGCTGCGGGCGTGCTCCGACGTGCTGTGGATGCTGCGGCGGCTGATGCCGCACGGCGCGGCACGGCCGGTCATGGGCGAGCGGCGGCTCGGCGAGCGGTCGATCCAGGAGTCCTGGGACCTGGCGCTCGGCACCCACCAGCGGGCCCTCATCGAGCTGGGCTACGAGGGCGTCAGCCTGGAGCAGGTCCTGGAGCAGCGGCTGCGGCGCGAGGCGTACGGGCCGCGGGCGACCGCGGCGAGCGTGCTGGCGGCGGTCGAGGACGCGGTCCTGTACCTGGGCAGCCGCCGCCTCGCCGACGAGCTCGGCACGCACGCGCTGAAGGTGCTCGCCGCCGAGCGCAGCGTCGACGGCGCGCCGGAGGTGCTGCGGCGGGTGCGTGCGCTGCTGGCGTACTACCGCACCGGCGAGCCGGTGCTGCCGGCGTGGATCGAGTCCTTCGCCAAGACCGGTTACGCCCACTACTGCACCCTGCTGCCGACGGCGTTCCGGGACGAGGACGCGACGGTGGGGCAGGTCGCCGCGATGCTCGGCTTCCTGTTCTCCATGGAGAGCCTCGCGCTGTCGCTGGGCTGCGACCGGACCCAGCTGGAACTCGCGGTCGCCCAGTCGCATCCCGAGGACCCGGCGAAGACGGCGCTGCTGTGGGCGGCGCAGGTGCAGCTCGGCACCCTGTCCCGCACCGAGCTGCGGGCCCGCTGCGCCGCGCTGCTGGACAACCCGCTGGTGGTGCCCGCCTACCCGCGCTACCTCAGCGGCTTCGTGCATGCGCTGGAGCCCGTGCCGGGACTGGCGGACGTGGTGGTGGAGGCGGTGTCGAACGCGTTCGGGCGGCTGCCGGACGCGGTGCTGCTGCCGTGGCTCCCGCTCCTGATCACCACCCTGCGGTCGGGTGCCGCGGACCTCGCCCCGCGGCTGATCCGCGAGGCCGGGCGGATCTTCCCGGGCCGGCTGGCGGAGCTGGACGCGTGGGTGCCGCCGTGGCGCGCGCCGCAGGCGGATCCGTCCGCGGCCCGCGGGACGCGGCCCGGCGAGCACGTCCGCCGGGGCGCCGCACTGCTCCCGGCCCATCCGGCGGCCTGCGACGCGCTGGCGGAACTGCTGGGCTCCACGGAAGGATGGGCGCGGCCCGACGCCCCGGCCCCGTCGGGCGCGGCGCTGCTGTCCGCGCACCCGGCGGCGTGCGACGCGGCGGCGGGGTTGCTGGGCTGTGCGGGCGGCTGGGCGGTGGCGGCCGGTGCTTCCCCGTCGGGGGGCGCCGTACTCGCGGCTCGGCATCCGGAGACGGCCAGGGCCGTGGAGGTTCTCCTCGCCGACATGTGACAGCCGAGGCCGGGGCCTGCTTGGCCAGGGTCCCCGGCCTCGGCCGGAGCGGACTCGCTTGTTTTCCCGGGCGGGCGGAAACCTGCGATCCGGATGCGGGCGCGGACAAGTGCGAATCCGCATCGGCGGTTCGGACGTGAAGGGCCGACCGGATGGTTCGGCCGCGGGAGACCGGTGCACGGCTCTTCACCGGCGCATCGACTCAGATGTCAGAGGCGTGGACTCGTCTGATGGCGTACTGCAGGTCCGGTGACGCCCGGTGGCGTCGCAGGTCTTCCTCCCAGGCGGCCTGCGCGTCAGACGGACGGGGGACCGCACGGTCCAGATGGTCCAGCACCCGTGCGTACAGCGGATGCACCCGGTGCCCGCGGGCGGCCACCAGAGCCGACAGGAGCGGCCGGTCGGGGGACGTGGCCCGATCGGTCTCGACCAGTACGGCCACCTTGTCGTCCGGGTGGAGGGCGGGCAGTCGGCCGTCCAGGCGGGTGCCCAGCTCCGTCCAGGTCAGGGGTCGTGCCGTCCGGGCGGCCACGGACAGGAGCGGCCGAACGGCATCGGCGTGAGCGCATATCTCCCGGAAGGTCGGACGAGCGAGAAGCATGTCCGCGTGGGCCTGCCAGGCCCGGACGCGCTTGCGCACTTCGGGGGCCGGCCCACGCCACATCGTCCTTTCAAGGGCCGAGATGCCGCGGAGGACCGTCTGGAGCTGATCGAGGTGCAGTTCGTCCCCCACGAGGTCCAGGTGGTCGAGGAGGAGGGTCATCTCCTCGGTCGCCTTCTCGTCGTGGTACGCCTGGATTTCCTGCAGGGGGACACGGGCAGGCGGGGTGCGGGGAGTTCCTTCCGCGCCCTCTCCGCTGCCGGGGGCGGTCTCCGATGTCGTAAAGACGCCCGTTTTCTCGGGATGCGGCTGCGGATCCGCCGGTGCCGCCGCTCGCCGGTTCGGCTCATCGCCCCCGGGTAGGGCGGCAGACGGCGAAGGGGTCTCCAGGGGGCGGTGTTCACCGCTCCGATCCGTCCGCCGACCGGCCGCCGCCGGGGTCGGGATGCTGCGGGAGGCGGGTGACGGTGCCTGCCTGCCGAGCGGTACGAGGCCGTCGGCGGTGGGTTCCAGTCCGGGCAGCCGGATGCCGTGGGCGGTCATGCGGCACTCGGTGAGAGGAACCCAGTCGATGGGAGTGTCGGGGAGCTGTACGCCGACCTCCACGACGCGCGTGATGCCGGCCGGGCGGCATCGGATGCGGAGGGCGTACCCTCGGCGGTCGATCTGCCAGTTGGCGAGCATGCTGTCCGGACCGAACAGCCACTCGATGCCTGTCCACTGCTCCCTGAGGCGGGTGTCGGTCTCCTCCCACTCCGATTTCGACCTTCTGGCGAGCTGTACGCGCACCAGACGCTCCCGCCGTTCCTCGCGGTGCATGTACCGTATGTCGACGAAGTCGCGCAGGTCCTGTTTCCCCTTCTGCTTGTACCGGGGTTGGACGTGCCCGTACTTCTGTTCCTTCAGCCAGACCGTGATCGCCCGGCCCATGTACAGGTGGTCGGCGCTGGCCTCGTTCGTCGAGGCGCGACGGCAGGCGCCCGCAGCCACGTGCGCGAAATGGCACTTCTTGTCGCGGTACTTGCGGGCCGCCAGCTTCTTGCCGCATCCGCCGAGGAGTGTTCCGCAGTAGAACTCCCGGGCCGGGTACTCGCGGATGAAGCGGTCGTACTCGGCCGCGTCCATCGGCAGGTACACCGGGTGGTCGGCGGCGGGGGATCCCGCGACGGCCGTCTGGACCTTGCGGGTGTCTTCTTCCCCTGCGGGCAAGAGCATGGTCGGACTCCGGACGTGGTGGGGCGCGTGGGCGGTCCCGTCAAGGTCCGCTTCGCGCCCTGCGGAACGCGTGTCTCAGGTCTCAGGCGGAACCGCTTAAGCCGACGAGACGCACCGGCTCCGACAACACCGCACGGGCGCTCTCGAAGTCGGCCAGCCGGGCCGCCACCGTTGCAACGGCGAGGCGTTCCGGGAGGGCCGCGGAGAACTTCAGGCCGTGTACGGCCCGTCGGTCCACGTCGGGCAGGACCAGGTTTCCGCCGACGTTCTCGCGGGCCGCGCGCCAGTCGGCCGGGGTGAGGCCCTCCCGCAGACGTACCCAGCAGTCGGCGGGCCGTTGCAAGGGGTCGGCGACCGACGGGAGGGTGGCCGCGAGGGTGGCGTTGGCGCGGTACCCGGCCCAGGTCCACCAGCGCACGTCGCTGCCGACGCGCGTGATCAGGGTCCCGCCCGGGTGCACGGTGTCGGGCGCGTCGGTCTCGCGCTGCTCGGCCAGGCACGCCTCGGCGCGCCGGGTCAGGGCGACCGGCGGGTCCGCGCCCAGCAGCACTTCGCGCATGGCGCGCGTCAGGGCGTACGACAGGCCCGCGATGCCGCCGTTCATCCACTTGGCGACGCCCCCGCCGTCGGCGGGTTCGACGAAGACGCGCTTGCGCAGCCAGTCGATGTAGGTGACCTGCCAGCTGCGCCCGCCGAGCAGCAGCCGCCGGGGGCCGGGGCGTTCCTCGGTGAGCACGCTCGGGTCGGTGCGGCCGATCTCCGTGCGCCCGGACAGGACGGTGAACTGGGGCGGCGCGGTGAAGGACGCGGTGAGTTCGATGAAGTGCCGCTTGCCGAAGCGGCGTTCCGCCTCGGGTCCGACGAACAGCAGGCCGCCGTCGTTGTCGAGGAAGCCTTCTTCGGTGAGGAAGCTCAGAATCGGGGCGGCGGACCGGTCGAAGGGGGCGAGGCCGTTCCACTGCCGGTCCCACAACCGGTCGCCGAGCTTGTGCTGTTGCAGGGTGACGGCGAGGAGCTGCTGGGCCACGAGGTGGCGCGGCTCGGGCGGCGGCAGGACCGGCTCCACCCAGCCGCGCGACCACAGCAACAACAGCCCGGCCGCCTGCAGCAGGGTGTCCTTGCGGGTGGTGAGGAACAGGCAGTTGCGCACGGTGCCGGGGCGGCGGCCGGTGCGGCCGATGCGCTGCAGGAAGGAGGCGACGGTGGCCGGTGAGTCGATCTGGACGACGCGGTCCAGGTCGCCGACGTCGATGCCGAGTTCGAGGGTGGAGGTGGAGACGATGACGCAGTCGCGCGCCTCGGCGAACGCCTGCTCGGAGCGGGTGCGTTCGTCGACGGAGAGGGAGGCGTGGGAGAGGAAGACGGTCACCTCGCGGGCGCGCAGCGCGGCGCCCAGTTCCTCGACCTGGCGGCGCGAGTCGCAGAAGACGAGGCGTTTCTCTCCCCGGTGCAGGGCAGCGATGAGTTTGGCGGCGTTGTCGAGGGAGCCCACGTAGTCGAGCTCCACTTCGCCCGCCGGCCGCGGGAGCTGCTGAGCGGCGGTGTTCGGGCCGTCGCCCGTCCCGCCGGACGCGGGCGGCCTCGCCTCCGGGGCCACGACGCGCCCGGTACGGCTGCCCGCGCTCGCGCCCTGCAGCCAGTGCAGCAGCTGTTCCGGGTTGCCGACGGTCGCGGACAGGCCGACGCGCTGGATGGGTCGGCCGGTGACCCGTTCCAGCCGTTCGAGCACGGCCAGCAGGTGCCAGCCCCGGTCGTCGCCCGCGAAGGCGTGCACCTCGTCGACGACGACGGCCCGTACGCTCCCCAGCAGGCGCGCGTGGTCGGTCTTGACGCCGATCAGCATCGCCTCGAGCGACTCGGGCGTGGTGAGCAGGACGTCCGGCGCCTCGGTGCGGATGCGCCGGCGCTGCGACTCCTTGGTGTCGCCGTGCCAGAGGGCGGCGCGCCGCCCCAGCCACTGTGCGTAGGTGTCGACACGGGCGACGAGGTTGTTGAGGAGCGCCTTGAGCGGGCACAGGTACAGCACCGAGGTGCCGGTCCACCGCTGCTCGGCCATCGCCGACAGCAGCGGGAAGCAGGCCGCTTCCGTCTTGCCGCCGGCTGTCGGCGCCAGCAGTACGGCGTCCTCGCCGTCCATCAGCGGGGTGATCGCCGCCCGCTGGAGGGGGCGCAGGTCGGGCCAGCCGAGGGTGTTGACGATGTGGTGCAGGACGACGGGATCGAGCCGGTCCAGGACGTCGGCCCCTCTCCCGGCCGGGTCCGTCCCGGCCGGGTTGTCGGCGCCGGCCATCACAGCTCCAGGTCGATGTCGTCGGCGGACGCGGAGCCGCCGGTGACCGCGGCGGCCAGGTTCCGCTCCACGTCGGTGAGCTCGCTGCTCGCGACGGTCAGCCGGTAGTGCCGCCGGGGGTCGAAGTCGTCGAACTGGTCCACCCGGTCGAGGACGTCCCCGACGAGCTTCTTCAGGAACAGCCGGGGGGCCACGCCGACCTTCCCGCCCAGTGCCCCGCCGACGGCCCGTGCGAGGTCGGCGACGTAGGCGTCGTCGACGACCGTCCGGACCCGCTCGGGTGCCTGGGCGGCGTCCGCGTACAGGTCCCGGATGGTGGCGCCGAGGCCGACCAGGGACTCCTGGGTGAAGCCGGGGAGCCGGACCTGCACGGCGCGCGGGTTGTCGAAGCGCGGGTCGGTGGTGAAGTCGGTGGCGAGCCGCTGGGCGAGCGGGGCCAGTCGCTGCACGCCCTGCTGGCCGTCGTAGAAGGCGGGTGTGCCGGTGATGACGAGGTACAGGCCGGGGAAGCGGCCGGAGTGGACCTCGTCGATGAGCTGCCGCAGCGCGTTGAGCGCCTTGTCGCGGGCGTCGGAGCGGACCCGTTGCAGCGTCTCCACCTCGTCGAGGACGACGAAGAGACCGGTGTGCCCGGAGTCGCGCAGCACGGTGAGGAGCCCCTGCAGGAAGCCGAGCGCCCCGAAGTGGTCGAGGTCGCCGCGCACCCCGGCGGCCCTGCGGGCGGAGGCGGCGACGTGGGGCTGGCCGCCGAGCCACGCCAGGACGGCCGCGGCGGTCGTCTCGTCGCCGTCGGCGAGGGCGGCCCGGTAGCCCCGCAGGGCGGCGGCGAAGGACGGGGCGTGCCGGGACACCTCCGCGAGGCGTGCGACGAGCAGCTTCTCCACCTCACCGGGCAGTTCCTCCTCGGTCGCGCCGGCCGCGAGGGCGTCCTCCTCCAGGGCGTAGAACCAGGCGTCCACGACCGGCCGCAGGGCGCTGGGCGGGAAGCTGGAGGTGGTGAGGCGCTCGGTGAGGCGCCGGTAGACCGTCTCCAGCTTGTGCAGCGGCGTCTCGTTCTCCGAGATCTGGATCTCGGCCACGGCGAAGTTGCGCCGCTTGGCCCGCTCCCCCAGCCAGCGGGTGAAGAACGTCTTGCCGGAGCCGTACTCGCCGCGCACGGCCTTGAACACGGACCCGCCGGACGCCACGGCGTCCAACTCCGCGTCCAGAGCCGCCTCGAACCGGTCGAGCCCGGTGGCCAGCAGGTCGAGTCCGCTCTCGGGTACGGCGCCGCGGCGCAGGGCGTCGATGACGGTGCGGCGACGGGCCGCGCTGACGTGGGCGGGGCGCTTGGATCCGGTGGTGCTCACGGGGGTCAGTGTTCCATTCCTTGGGGCATCACCGTATGGGACCGGTACGTTCCGGGCCGCTTCACCGGCCGCGTGCCGTCCCGGCCCGCGCCGCTCTGCTTCGGCGAATCGGTTGACGATTACAGCAAAGCGCTGATGAAATCACTCTCCGTACAGGCGGCAAGACGGAAAGCGGAGTCACATGGCGGCCCTCGACAACGTGAAACTCAAGGACGTACTGGCGGACGTCGCCTCGGGCTCCTTACAACTGCCGGACTTCCAGCGGAACTGGAAGTGGGACGACGACCGGATCCGGGCGATCATCGCGACGGTCACGCTGGACTACCCGCTCGGTGTCGTGATGACGCTGCAGACCGGCGGCGCCACCCGGTTCCGCTCCCGGACCCTGACCGGCGCACGGCCGGACGGGGACCCGGCGGCCGACCTCCTGCTGCTGGACGGGCAGCAGCGCCTCACCTCCCTCTTCCAGGCCCTGTGGCTGGACGCCCCGGTGGAGACGGCGGACGCCCGGGGCAAGCCCATCCAGCGGTGGTACTACGTCGACATCGCCAAGGCCGTCGGGCCGTCCGCGGACCGCGACGAGGCCATCGTGTCCGTCCCGGCCGACAAGGTGCTGCGGACGGACTTCAACCGCACGGTGGTGCTGGATCTGCGCACCACCGAGGCCGAGTGCGCGGCCGGCCTCTTCCCCCTGCACCTCGTCTTCGACGCGCAGCGCGTGAACGAGTGGAAGAGGGCGTACATCAAGGCCGACGAGGACCGGAACTGGGACCTGTGGGGCCAGTTCGACGAGGCGGTCCTCCAGCAGGTCCGCGCCTTCCAGGTGCCGATGATCCGGCTGGGGGCCTCCACCTCCATGGACGCCGTCTGCGCGGTGTTCGAGCGGGTCAACACGGGCGGTGTGCCCCTGAACGTCTTCGAACTGCTCACCGCGACCTACGCCGGGGACCGCGACTACGTCGAGCAGAACGGGGACTACTACCAGCTTCCCGAGGTGTGGCGGGAGATCAAGCAGGCGCTGGCGAGCAAGTACCCGGTCTTCGGCCGTCTGGAGAGCGGTCTGGAGAACGGGCTGAGCAGCATCGACTTCCTCCAGGCCATCGCGCTGGTGCGCACCTGGGAGCGGAAGCAGGCGGGCGCCGGGGCGACGGTGTCCTGCAAGCGCCGCGATCTGCTGGACCTCCCCCTGGCCGACTTCGTCCGCCTGGCGCCCAAGCTCGCCGACGCCTTCGCGTGGGTGGGCGACTTCCTGGAGCGGCAGTGCATCGTCCGCCCGGCGGACCTGCCGTACAAGACGCAGCTCGTCCCGCTCGCGGCCGTCCGCGCCATCCTCGACACGGCGACCGACAGCCTGGGTGCGCAGGAGAAGATCGAGCAGTGGTACTGGTGCGGGGTGCTCGGGGAGATGTACGGCGGCTCCACGGAGACGCGCTTCACCAAGGACGTCGAACAGCTCGTTCCCTGGATCGCGCAGGACGAGAAGGCGCCCGAGACGGTCACGGAGGCGTTCTTCTTCAACGATCGCCTCGACACCCTCACCACCCGCAACAGCGCCGCCTACAAGGGCATCTACGCCCTGCTGATCAAGCAGGGGGCGGTGGACTGGCACTACACGGACGCCCCGCTCAGTCCCGGCAGGCTGGACGAGTACAGCGTAGACGTGCGGCAGATCTTCCCCAGGACGTGGTTCCGGCGGGGCGACAGCCACGGTCTGCCGACGAGTTCGATCGTGAACAAGACCCCCCTGTCCTACCGCGCGGCGATGGACATGACGGGGGCGCCGTCGTCGTACCTGTCCACGATGATCGCCGCGTCGGACATGCGGCCCGAGTGGTTCGACGACGTCCTGTCCACCCACCTGATCGATCCGGACGCGTTGCGGGAGAACGACTACGAGCGCTTCTACCGCGATCGCTCCAAGCAGTTGCAGGAACTGGTGCACTCGGCCATGGGCAAGAGGACGATGCTCCGCGACCTGCCGGAGGGCGACGTCCGATGACGACCAGGCCGGACGAGCGGGACGTCGCCTCGCTCAAGGGCAGGACCGTGTCCGTGCAGGAGATCCTCGACCTGTTCCAGGTCAGGGTCCGTGATCACCGCTCGGTGCACCGGATCTCGCAGGCGCTGGCGGACGCCGGGCTGACCACGCTGCCGGACTTCGCCGTGTGCGGCCTGCGCAGCACCGTCGAGGTCGTGCCGCTGGCGTCCGTCCCCGCGCAGCGCGCGCCCGTCGACGCGGACGACGAGGCCGATGCGGCGGACGAAGCCCTTCCCTCGCACGCCCTGCCGCAGCGGCTGCTCCTCGGCGACATCCCGTCGGCGCGGCGCGGCGTGGTGTCCGTGGGTCCCGGGACGCCCCTGTCCCAGACGACCTTCCTCATGCGCACCAAGGGCCTCTCCCAGGTGCCGGTGACCACCGGCATGGCGCAGGTCCACGGGGTCGTGACCTGGGGGTCCGTGGCCAAGATGTACGAGGCGGGGAAGCCGGCCACGCTGGACAACGCGATGGAGAAGGACTCGCTGCCCGTCGCCGACGCCCGCCAGGAGTTCTTCACCGCCCTCCCCGTCATCCGCGAGCACGGCTACCTGCTCGTCCGCGGCGACGACGGCTGCCTGTCGGGCATCGTCACCGCCGCGGACGTCACGGAGCGCTTCGAGGGGGCGGCGCGTCCCTTCTTCCTCGTGGGCGAGATCGAGTCGCTGCTGCGCCGCTGCCTGGGCGCGGCCCTGGACGCGGAGGCCATCAAGGCGGTCCAGACGAACAGGAAGCCGGAGCGCCGCACCGGCCAGGTGTCGGACCTGACGTTCGGCGACTACCTGAGACTCCTGGACGGCGACCAGACGAAGCAGTCCCTCGCCGAGCGGGCCGACCGCAACTGGGAGGCGCTGAAGTGGCCCAACATGCCCCGGGAGCAGTTCGTCGGCCTGCTGAAGCGGGTTGGGGACATCCGCAACCGGATCGCCCACTTCGACGAGAAGCCGCTTCCGCAGGAGATGCTCGACGAGCTGACGACCTTCGCGAAGGTACTGCGGGCGTTCGCGCCGTGAGGTAGCGGACGGCATGGGGTGGTCCGGGGCGAGGGCGGATCGGGTGCACGACCACCCGGCGTCCCGGATCCCCTCCTCCTAGGGGCAGGCGATCTCGGCCCACACCGTCTTGGTGCAGGTGTCCCGCACCTCGCACCCCCATCGTTCGGCGTAGGCGGCCACCAGGAGCAGCCCGCGCCCCGAGTCCGCCTCCAGTGGGCGAGGCCCGGCGGGGAGGGCTGCCGGTGGCAGCCGCTCGGGACGCGCGTCGGTCACCTCGACGCGGACATGGCCCGGAAACCGCAGCAGGGCCAGCCTGAAGTCCCGTCCCGGCAGCCGGCCGTGTGTAACGGCGTTCGCCGCCAGCTCCGCCGTGACCGCGCAGGCGGCGTCGGACGCCTCGCTGCCGTACGGGACTCCCCAGGCCGCCAGTTGCTGGGCCACGAGACGCCGGGCGAGGCGTGCCCCGCGTCCGGTGCTGCTGAGGCGGATCGTAAACCGCGGGGTGTTCGGGGGCGCCCCGGTCTGCGCGTCGATCGACTTCATGGAGTGACCGTCTCGTCGCCCGGGCGGTCCGGGCCAGGTCGGGCGGCCGTACCCGGTGGCGCGGTACGCCCGTTGTACGGGTCGGTACGGCATCTGTACGGGACCGTGCCCGGGACCGGGCGACCGGCAGGGTCGTTGGGGACGGCACGGGACACTGCGGCGGGCAGGGGGCGCGATGGGCAAGGCGGGCGAGCGGGAGTGCCGGACGACCGGGCGGCGTTCACCGGGCCGGGAGCACCCCGCGGTGTGGAGCGCCTACGGCAAGCTGGTCCGCCTCTTCCGCGAGCGGGCCGGGCTCACCCAGCAGGCCCTCGCGGATGCCATCGGGTACTCGCTGGAGCAGGTCGCCTCGGTGGAGCAGGGGCGACGCCCGGCCAAGGCCGCGTTCACGGAGGCCGCGGAGCGGGTGCTGGGGGCGGGTGGGGCGCTGCGGGTGCTTCAGGAGGACGTGGACCGGGCCAAGCTGCCGAGCTTCTTCCAGGACTTCGCTTCCATCGAGGTCGACGCGGTGAGTCGTTTCTCGTACGACCCGCTTCTGATTCCCGGCCTTCTGCAAACCGAGGCGTACGCCCGAGCTCTGTTCATGGCGCATTGCCCGGCGCTGGAGGACGAGGTGATCGAATTCCACACGGAGGCTCGTCTGAGCCGCCAGCAACTGCTGACCCGCTCCCCCATCGTCGAGTTGTCGTTCGTGATCGGCGAGACGGCGCTCACCAACCCCGTCGGAGGTGACGAGGTGATGCAAGAGCAGCTTCGCCGTTTGGCGGTGTTGGGAGAACTGCGCAACGTGAGTATCCAAATCATGCCTGCTGCCTACGGTTTCCACCCGGGCCTCAATGGCGGCTTCGTCGTGCTGGAGACGGCGGAACACCGTCAGATCGGATACGTCGAGTCGCAGGAGGTGGGGTCCGTGGTGACCGATCCTGCCCAGGTCAGTGCCTTCAGCCTGCGGTATGGCAAGCTGCGCTCGCAGGCGCTGACCCCGGAAGAGTCTGCGCGTTTGCTCGGGAGACTGGCAGGAGGGGCCGCAGCATGATCGTTGATCGGAACGCCGGGCACGGTGAGGCCGAACTCAGTTGGCGCAAGAGCAGCTACAGCGGGTCAGGTGGTGGCGACTGCATAGAGGTCGCCCTGACACCCGGCACCGTCCATGTCCGGGACTCGAAGGCGCAGGCGGACGCGGTGCTCGCCTTCCCCCGGGAGCAGTGGGCAGCGTTCACCGCTTACGCGCGTAAGGCCGCCGTCTGACGACGGGGAGCCGCGAGCAGCGGACGTACCGCTCGGGGTGCCTCCGGGGCAGGGTCCGGGGGCACCCCGAGTGGTGTCGTCAGCCCGCTCCGAGGGCGAACTGCTCGCGCAGCAGTGCCTCGTGGAGCCGCAGGGTGCGGCCGTCCGGCAGGGTTTCGAGGACCTGTACGCCGTCGTAGTTGAGCAGTTGCCGCAGGACGGCGGCGAAGCCGTCGCCCCGGCTGGTGGGCATGCCCGCGCGCTGGGCGAGGGCGGTGACGGGCAGGGTGCCGCCGGCGTCGAGCAGCGCGGCGAGCGCCTTGTGGACCTGCTCCTGCTGCGGTTTGCGGGCCAGTCCGCCGAGCTGCGCCCGGTACGTCTCCGAGTCGAGCAGCGCCTTCACGAGCACTTCGGTCCGGGAGACGACCGTCGGCGTGAGCAGGGCGTCGTCTCCCCCGGCGGTCAGCTCCACCTCGAAGAGCGCTTCGTGCGTCCGCGCGAGTTCCGCCTGCTTCTTCTGGGACTTGCCCGTCGACTTCTTGGGAGCGGCGGGAGTGGCGCCGGCCACCGGCTGGGTGTCCTGTCCGCTGGGCAGCGGCGCCCTCCCGGCCTCCTCCGGGGCCCACCAGACCGGCCGCTGGTCGCCCAGCTCCCGCCAGCCCTTGGGGGGTTCCGCCCCGAACGGCAGGAACGCGAGGACCGGGACGGTGAACTCGGCGAGGGAGGCCCCGCCGTGGTAGCCGGCCTTGAGGGCGGTGTAGCGGGAGTCGGCGTCCCACAGGGCGACGATGGACGCGCCGGGCTCGGGCCACACCACGCGCGGTCCGGTGAGGGCGATCTCCCGTTCGGCGAGCGGGCCGCCGGGCAGGCGGTGGCGGGCGGAGGCAGGGTCTGCGGCGGGATCGACCTTGGTGCCGTGCCGGTCGACGACGTGGCCGTGGTCGCTGGTGAGGAGGACGGCCATGCCCTGGGCCGCCGCCACCCGCAGCAGGTCGCGCAGGCCGGGCACGTCGTCCACCCGCCAGGCGCCGTCGCCGAGCTTCTGCTCCTTGGCGAGCCGGTCGTCGATGGCGTTCAGGACGACGGCCACGTGGGTCCGGCCGTCGGCCAGGGCCTCCGTGAGCGCCGGGCCGAAGGTGTCGCCCGCGGTCTCGGTGCGCAGGTCGTCCTTGTGGAACACGGCGGCCGGGGCGCCGCCCCACAGCCTCAGTGCGGGGAAGAGCCGCTTCTCGTCGGCCTGGGTGCCCTTCGTCAGGGTGCCGGCGAAGAGCGAGGTGCGGGACACGGACGTCACGGTGGGCAGGGCGGCGGCCATCGCCCGCCGGTGCGGGGCGCCGCCCTCGGGCAGCGGGTCGAACTCGGCCCAGGAGCGGCGCAGTTCCTCGCCGAGTTCGTTCGCGATGGCCGCGCTCATGCCGTCGAGCACGAGCAGCAGCACCCGTCGTTCCTCCCCGCGCCGGACGATCGGCCCGACCACGCGGTCGAGGAAGGTCTCGACGGTGAGCATGGAGCCGGGCTGGGTGCCGGCCTCCGTCCAGGCGGCCAGGGAGCGGGCGAAGGAGGCGTCGATCTGCCGGCGCCGGTCCCTGACGCGGGCGCCGAGGGTGTCGTAGGCGGCCTTGAGGACCGGGTCCGGGTCGCCGCCGGCCTCGATGTGCTCCAGGGCGAGGTCGGCCCAGCCGGTCTCGGCGACGTGCCGCCGTACGGCGTCGGCGACGGTGGGCGCGTCGGCGGCGGGGTCGGTGGCGAGCCAGCGGGCGAGGCGCTGCCCCATGCGGGCGCGCTCGATGCGGGCGGACTCCTCCGGTTCGCCGGCGAGCCGGTGGCTCTCCAGCTTCCGTACGGCGTCCGCCGCCGCGGCCGTGTCGCCGGCGGCGAGGGCCCGGCCGACGGCGGTGAACCGGGCGTCGAGCCCGCCGCGCAGGACGGGGCTGGCCGCGGCGGCCTGCTCCGCGCCGAACTGGCGGGCCAGTGCGGCGGCCCGGTCGAGCACGGTGCCGGTGGTGCGGCGGGCTTCGCGGGCCTGTTCGGCGTCGGCGCCGCCGGTGCGGTGTCCGGCCGCCAGCAGGGTGGTCACGTACTCCTCGGCGGCCCGCCCGAAGACGGTGACCAGCGCGTCGAGCTGGTCGCCGAGGGCCGGGGGCTGGTCGCCGAAGTAGCGCTCGGCGCGGCCCCGTGCCCGGTAGGTCTCGGGAGTGGGCTCGGCGTGCTGCCACAGGGCCGCGCACACCAGGCCGAAGGCGGCGGCGTCCGCGCCGCGCTCGGCGTCGACGAGGGCGAGCAGGGCGCGTCCGGCGAGGCCCGCCTGGTCCTCCTCGCCGAGGAACGCGGTCAGTCCGGCGCGTTCGGGGCCGCGCAGGGCGAGGAACCGTTCGGGGGCGCCGGGCCGGGTCGACCAGTGCAGCAGGGCCTGCGCGTCGAGCCGGTCGTCGCCGGGGCGGCGGGTGCCGTCCTCGGTGTCGTAGCGGCCCAGGCGCAGGCGGCGCTGGGCGAGCGCGGTGAGGGCGTACTGCCGCGACAGCCAGCCGCCGGGCACGGGCGGCCAGCCGCCGGTGGTGGGCGGGGTGGCGTCGAGGAGGGCCTCGGCGGCCCAGTTGACGTCCTTCAGGCGCGGGTCGATCTGCCGGGCGCCGAACGCGTCGCGGACGACGTCCCAGCTGTCGACCGTGTCGATGCGCAACTTGTGGACGCGGGCGAGGATCGCCGGGTCGAGTTCGTGCTGCTCGCGGTCGGTGAGGACGACCAGGACGGCGGGGCCGGGGCGGCGGCCCGCCAGGTGGTCGAGGACGAGTTCGTGGACGGCGAGCGGGGACGGTGCCACCGCGACGCCGGCCGTGCGGCCCTCGCCCCAGACGGGTTCGGCGGGGCCGTCCCACTGGGGTGCGGACCGCAGCAGCACCACCCGGCGCCGGCCCCCGCCGTCCCCGGTGAGGGAGTCGGCGAGGGAGGTCTGCGAGGACAGGTACTGGGTGACGGTCGCGGTGTTCAGCCGGACCGCGCCCGGGACGGCGGTGGCGGTGTCCGTCATTCGACGACCTTCCAGCTGATCTCGATGGTCGCGTCGGGGTGGCGGGCGGCCAGCTCGGACAGCTCCGCCTGGAGGTCGGCGGCGGCCTGGCGCACGGTCGTGCTGCGGTGTCCCGACTTCCTCGTGGTGCCGCCGCCACTCGCCGGGGAGGGCGTCTGCTGCTGGGTGTACGGGATGCGCGGGTCGCTGGTGGGGGTGTCCAGGGGCTGGTCGTCGGCCCTGTCCTGGGGCGTGACGGTCCCGGGCCGCGGGGTGGCGGCGGCCTGGCTGCGCTTGATCAGGGCGACGACCTCGCGCTGGGCGCGGGTGAGGGCGTCGCGCAGGTCGGCCGTGCGCTGGTCCTCGCGGGCGATGCTGCGCAGCGAGTCCAGCAGGGCCTCGCCCTCGGGGCCGAGACCGGCGGCGAGTTCCAGGGTGCTCCATGGGGCGGAGGCGACGGCCTCCGCGACGGTGCGGGCCTGCACGATGGACGTGCCGTACCGGTCGGCGCTGGTCTCGCCCAGGTCGAAGGTGGCGAGGGCCTCCACGGTCTTCTTCGCCCCGGCCGCGCCCTTGCCGGCCTCCGCCGTGAGCGCGTCCAGCAGGTGCAGACAGCGGCGGGCGAGGGCGAGCCGGCCGGTGTCGGCGGCCTGGTCGAGGCCGAGGAAGGAGGCGTGGGTCTCCAGTTGGTGCACGAGGTCGGCCGCGTGGTCCCGGTGGGCGCGGGCGGTGTCGATGATCTGGCGGGCGAACTGGTTGACCATCCGGCCGCGCCGCAGCGCGGGCGGCTTCGCCCCGAAGATCACCTCGAAGCGCTGCCGTGCGGTGTCCCAGTCGGACTCGGCGGGCAGCGGCTGGCTGCGCAGCGCGTCGTGGTCCTTGATCGAGGTCAGTTCGGGCGCGGGGTCGAGGACGGTGCCGCCGCGCACCCACACCCGGTCGTCCATCTCGGCGAAGGCGGCGACGACGAGCCGGGCGAGGAAGTCGGGCAGGCCGCGCGGGTCGGGCTGGTCCATCCAGTCGGTGAGCGTGATCAGGGACAGGTCCCCGGTGACGCCCTGGGAGCTGGCCTGCCGGCGGAAGTGGTCGGCCCAGTAGCGGGACAGCTCGAAGTACGCCTCCTTCTGCTGTCCGAGGCGCAGGGGTCCGGCGATGCGCTGCATGAGCTTGCGGTCGGCGGCCGGGACCTCGATCCGCCCGTCGCGGGCCTCGGCGGCGTCCCGGACGTGGGTGAACACCTTTTTGGCGTCGGCGGGCCGGACGGCGGTGCCGGTGGCGTCGGGGTCGAGGTCGGGGTGGGCCGGGTACTGGTGGGCGAGCAGCCTGCCCGCGATGTGCCGGATGCCGTCGTGCAGGCTCTGCCCGAAGGACAGGGTGAGGCCGTCGACGTCGGGCAGCGCGACGAGGTGGTCGTCGAAGTCGGGCACGACGTCGGCGGCCTGCTTCTGGGCGAGGCCGTACGCCTGCTTGAACGCACCCTTGACCTGCTTGAGCAGCGCTTCGCGCTGGGTCTCGAGCAGGCCCTTGGCGCGGCTGCGGTTGTCGGCGTTGAGGTGGCCGGCGTACTGGGTGTCGAAGCGGTGCTCGTCGGCGAGGGCCTTGTCGATGACGACGAGGCGCCGGAAGTCGGCGAAGCGCTGCGCGGACAGGTGCGCGGGCAGCCAGGCGACGGTGCGGGACCGCTCGCCCTGCTGGCGCTCGCGCAGCCGCTGGATGCGGTTGACGTCCTCGACCGGGCCCCACTCGCCCTCGTCGAAGGGGAGGTCTATGGCGATGCGCCAGCGGTCCTGCTCCTGCGGCATCAGGTCGTGGTCGGGCAGCTCGTCCTCGTCGGCGACGTTGCCGAATACGATCTCGGCGGTGCGGGCGGTGCCGCGCCAGGTGAAGTGCAACTGGTCGCTCAACTGGCCGTGTTCGACGCCCAGTTCCTCGGAGAGCAGGCGGCGGGCGAGCGCGACGCGGTTGCCGGGGTTGTCGTTGACCTGGGCGTTGGCGATGACGGAGTCCACGTCGACGCCGGACAGCTCCAGCCGCACGCCCGGGTTGGCGTCGGTGCCGGTCTCCTTGATCTCGGGGAACCGGGCGGCCCACTCGGCGACCTTGTTCTTGATGATGCCGACCTCGGCGCCCGGGATCGGGGCGAGGACCGAGCCGTGGTTGAGGGCGCCGAGCCGCCGGATGGTCAGGTCGGACAGGGAGGGCACGCTGGGCGCGAGCGCGGACAGCAGCAGGGTGCACACGAGCCGGTTGTCGCCGACGAACATGCGGCAGCCGTTGAGCCGCTTGGGGTCGGTGATGGTCTCGGGCCGGTTGCGGTACTGCTCGACGTCGTCCTCGGTGATGTCGTACGAGCTGAGCAGGTAGGGCCGCAGCTTGGTCCGGTACAGCTTGTCGGCGGCCTCGAAGACGACCTTCAGGCTGTCGGTGAACGGCTTGTCGCCGCCCGCAGTGATCACCGGGTAGAGGTCGCCGACGGGGATGAGCTGCCCGAGGCGTATCTCGTTGCGGTGGTCGGCGAGGAGCTGGCCCATCAGCTTCAGACCGGTGCGGGAGCGCTGCAGCGCGGACGAGATGTGGACGAGGGTGTCCATGAACGCCGGCGAGAACGGGTACGTCAGCCGGAACGACTCCGCGTCCGCGCCGGTGGTGCCCTTCTCCGAGCCGAGCAGGGTGTCCCACACTTGCGGGCCGACCCGCTTGGTCTTCTCGAAGGCCTCGTCGATGAGCCGTTCCGCCTCGGCGTCCTTGGGCTTGAGGAGGCGGGCGTGGGCGATCTGCGGGAGGTTGCGGTCCTCCAGGGTGATCTTGTCGAACCGGCCGGAAGCCAGGTTCAGGGTGTCCTGGATGGACGACTCGGCGGCTCCGGACACCTCCTCGCCCACGAGTTCGCGCAGGTCGCGCTGGCGGGCGATGAACGACACGACGGGGATGGCGCGGCGGGCGTCGCCGCCCTCCACGAAGTTCGTGATCTTGCTGGCCTCACGCGCCACGAACTTCTGATCGTGGATGAGGGTGGCCAGCCACAGGATCAGCTCGTCCATGAACAGGATCAGCCCGTCGTAGCCGAGCGACTTGGCGTGCTCGGCGATGACGGACAGGCCGGCGTCCAGGGAGATGAAGCCGTGCTCGTCCTCGGCGGCGTTCTTGGCGAAGCCGGGCAGAAGGTTCGTACTGGCGTCGTTGACCAGCTTGGCGCGCAGCTCGGCCGGGGTGGAGGGGTTGCGGAGGTTGAGCGGGACGCCCGCCTCGTGGTTCTCCTCCGCGGCGAGCGCGGTGTCCAGGAGCTGCGGGGTCCAGGCGAAGCCCTCGCCCCACTCGTCCTCCTCGCCGTCGTCCGCGTCGCTGCCGCCCAGACCGCGGATGACGGCCTCGTCGCCCATGGTGGCGCGCATGGCGCGGATGTCGGCGAAGAGGGAGTCGGTCCGGTACACCTGCGGGGTCGGGGCGTCCGGGTGCAGCTTCTTGACGTGGTGCACGTACCCGCCGAGCACCCGCTGCTCCAGGGCCTTCGCGCCGAGCATGTGGTACGGCACCAGCAGGAATTTCTTGCCGTCCGACTGCAGCCACTCGTGCTTGGTCAGCACCGGGTCGAACTCGGTGCGGGCGCGGGCGGCCTGGTTGCCGCTGAGCAGCGCGTACAGCACGGCCATGAAGTGCGACTTACCGGAACCGAACGAGCCGTGGAGGTACGCCGCCTTGGAGCGGTGTCCGTCCAGCGCGGACTTGATGAGCGCCAGCGCCTCGTCGAAGTTCTCCAGCAACCGCTCGGTGACGACGTAGTCCTTGAGGGCGTGCCGGGCGCCCTCGGGCGTCGTCGCCTCGGCGAGGGACAGCACGAAGTCCGAGGTGGAGATGGACTCCTTGATGTCGATGACATCGCGGAGGAGGGGTTGCTGGGCCATTGCGGGTTCTCGCTCTCCCTGACGGTGGTCGGTGCTGCTGCTCGTACTCGGTGCCGTGCGGGGTCCGCCGCCGGGGCCCGGGGCCGGTCCGGGGGGTGGGGCGGGGGCCGGAGGTACGGATGGCCGGTGCGGCGGGCCGGCCGTCCCGGCCGGCGGCGCGGACGGATCCGGTGGTGCGGCGACCGGGCGGGAACGACGCTCACGGCGTCGGCCGGTTTAGGCCGGTTCAGGTCGGACGGTTTCGCGGCGTCTGCACTCTTCGTCGTCCCCCTCGTAACTGAACGTCACCCGCACGGCCTGCGCACAGCACCCTACATCGGTACTCCCGCGTCACCCCCGTGCCGTATGCCCTCGCGCACCGTCCCCGCGGGCCGCTCCGGTCCCGCCGTGGGCACTACGGCCGCCGTCGTCCCGACCGGTAGGCGTCCAGCAGGCGCCGGCCCGCGACCGTGAAGGGGTGTTCGGGGCCCAGGCCGCGTTCCCGCCGCTCGACGACGTCGGTCATCAGCGCGATCCCCTCCTGCAGGTGTCCGAGCGCGGCACGGGTCCGGGAGAGCAGTTGCCGGGCGGCGAGCACGATCGGGTACTCAGGCCCGAAGCGCCGCTCATACGCCTCGGTGACCTGCCGGATCTCGCGGTCGGCTTCGTCGAAACGGCCCAGGAGGTACAGCGCCCACGCGTGGTTGTGGCGGGCGCCCAGGGTCACGGTGTGGTCGGGGCCGAGGACGCGTTCGCACTCCGACGGCAGCGTGAGCAGGGTGCCGCCCTCCTCGGTGACCACTTCGGCGGCGGGCAGCATCTCCAGCAGGCCGGCGCGGGCCCGCAGGGTCAGCGGATGCGCGGGGCCCAGCGCCGAGCGCCGCCCGGCGACGGTGGCGCGGAGCAGCGCGACGGATTCCTCCCGTCTGCCGAGGTTCGCCAGCACGAGCTGGAGGCCGTAGCCGCTGTCCGTGGTGTCGGGGTCGTCGGCGCCGAACAGTCGCTCCTGGGTGTCCCGGACCGCGCGGAGCGCCGCTTCGGCCTCGGCGTACCTGCCCAGCCGGAACAGTGCCCGCCCCGCCCTGGAGCGGGCGGCGAGGACCGCGCGGTGGTCCGCGCCGAGGTGTCGCCGTGCGAGGTCCGCGGCGTTTCGGGCGGTCTCCCAGGCGGAGAGGTAGTCACCGGTCCGGTGCAGGGCGACGGACAGCCTGGTCGCGACGGCCAGGGCGTCGGCGGCGGACGGTCCGCCGACGTGCCCCAGCAGGGCCAGCGCGTGAGGCACCAGCAGGCGCAGTCGGGGATCGTGCGGACCGGCGTCGGGCACGCCGGGCACGGCCGCGTCGAGCAGCCGGACGGCTGTCGTGTCGAGGGCGGGCACCAGGTCCGCGGGGGTCGCCGCCGAGACGCTGTCGAGCAGGATGCCGTGACTCTGTACGCAGCGTGCGCCGGCGGCGTCGGCCAGTTCGGACAGCGACTGGTCGAGGAGGGCTCTGAGGGCCGTCTCGGTTCGGGCGCGAGGCAGTACGGCGCCGATGCCGGCGTGGTTGAGCAGGGTCAGCGGCAGCGGCTCGGCGGCGAACCGGGCCAGCAGTCTGAGGAGGGCCACCGCTTCGGGCAGCCCGCGCGCTTCGAACGCGTCGAGGGTCAGCTGCCAGGTCAGGCCGACCAGATGCCGGGGGTCCGCCTCGGACAGCGCGTCGGCTCCCCGGTCGATCAGCTGGACCCGGTTGTCCGAGTCGAGCCGGTCCCCGTAGGTGTCCATCGTCCAGGGGTCGATGACCTGACGGGAGAGGAAGCCGCCCGCCAGGGTGAGGGCGAGGGGCAGCCGCCCGAGCCGGTCCGCCACCCGCGCCGCCTGCTCCGTCGTACCGCTGTGCGGTGCGAGGTCGCGCAGCACGAGCGCGGCGTCCTCTCGGGGCAGTACGCCGATGTACTGCAGTTCGGCGCCCGGCCACCACCGGGCCGCCGCTCGCCGGGTGGTCACCAGGACGGTGCCGCGCGGGCTGGTGCGCAGCCAGTCGCCGTCCCGCAGGATCTCCGGCTCGTCGGTGTTGTCCAGGACCAGCAGCCAGGGTTCCGCGGAACGGTCGAGATACGTCCAGGCGAGATCGGCGGCAGGTCTGAGGCCGTTGCGCGCGGCGAGCAGTTCGCCGTCGTCCGCCCCTCGGTCGGCGGCGACGGCGAGCATGCCGGCGCGCAGGCTCGCGCGGTCGGAGGCGTTGACCCACAGGCCCACCCGGCCCGGTTCTCCGGTGACCTCCTGGAACAGGGCGCAGGCGACCGCCGTCTTGCCCGAGCCGCCCATGCCGTACAGCACGTAGACCTGGCCGCCGCGCTCCGCCTCGACGCCCGCCCGCAGGCGTTCCATCACCTCGCTGCGGTCGCGGAGCGTGACGGGGGGCCTGCCGACCGCCGGGCGCCGCACCGAGTCCGGTCCGCCGTGCTCCGGCCCGCCACCGCCGTAGTGGTGGTGCTCGTTGATGTGCTGGTCGCCCTGCGACTGGTAGACGCGCCCCTGGTCCTCGGCGTGGCCGTCCGTCCCGCCCGTCATCGCTCGGCGATGTGCTGGTCACGTCCCGCTTGGTAGACGCGGCCCTGACCGGACGCGGTGGCGTGCTGGGTGATCCGCCGGGCGGCCGAGCCGCCGGGATCGAGCCGGTCCAGCAGTGCGCGCAGTTCCTCGGCGGCGGCGGGCCGGGCGACGAGCAGCCGCCGCACCGTCCCCTGCCACTGGAGGCGTAGTTCGTCCAGGGTCTCCTGGTCGTCCGCGGCCACGGCGGCCAGCACGTCCTCGCGGCCGGCCTCCAACTCGGCGGCGACGGTTTCGGCACGCTCGGGTCGCGTCCGGCGCCAGAGCTGTGTGATCCCGTCACGCACGTGGTGCCAGGCGTCGGTCGCCATCAACGCGACCAGGGTGGTCCCCGCGCTCTGCGCGAGCAAGGCCACTTCCGCTTCCACAGCCGCCCCTCCGTTCACCCGATCGTCCGACAGCGCAGATGGAAAGTGTCACCTGTCAGGCGTTGGCGTGATCTTCATTGCGATCAATATCATTCCGCCCCCGAGCGACAGGGAACAAGGAAGAACCAATCCTCGCCAATACCCCCGTGGGCCGGTCCTGACACATGGTCGGGCAGGAGAGTCGCACGCTACAGTGAGGCTCCCGACCGATCGAGGGGGCGAGGGAAATGACCAGGCCGTGGGAAGCGGATCCGGACACGGGTTTCAAGCAACGCCTGGGAAAAACACCCCAAGAACTGGGAAACACCACCGGAACTCCTGACTGCCCGGACATCTGGGAACTCACCAACGGCGACATCGCCGTCATCGGCCGGGACCTCACCCAGTCACTCGGCAGGAACCTGCCCGACGGGGTCTCGATCGGGTCGGACGAACGCCTCGTGGTCATCCCCAGGAACACGCTCATCGCGGCGAAGCCGGACATCCCCAATGTTTGACTCCTTCGCGGACGGCGTCTCCGAACGCCTGGACCGCCCCACCTACCACGCGGACCTCGGCCGGATCTACTCCAGCGGGATCGGCTTCCTCAACAAGCTGGAGCGCGGCCAGCACTTCAAGGAGCGCGGCTTCCCGAGCTGGGAGGCCTTCGCCGCCGGCGACTGGGAAAGGGCTCTGTCCCTGGCCGACGAGAGGCGCGAGGACTACGCCCGGGAAATCCGGCGGGCATCGGAACTGGGCGTCGCGCACCGCCGCCTCCGGGTGGTGGAATTCCCTGTCACGCCGTATGTGCAATGGGAGTTGTTCGTCCTGCGCGTGCGCGTGGACGTGGGCGACGCGATCAAGGTCATCGACGCTCGCGACATCTCCGGCATCGAGCGGGATCACCCGGTACCGGAAGTGGTGGTTCTCGGCGATGTGGTCATGTACGAGGTCGTGTACGACGAGGACGGCAATGCGGCCGGAGCCAACCGCTACACGGACCCCTCACTGATCCGGGAAACGAACGCCGGATTCGATGCGCTGTATGAGCGTGGTGAGGAGTTCTACGATTTCTTCGACCGGGAGATCGTCCCCCTGGCCCCGCCGCGGGTGTCCGGTGCTCCGACGGATTCTCGCGGGTCGCGGTGATCAGCGAGGCGAGGTGAGGGGCGAGCCCTCATGCCGACGGATCACCGCCCCCGGCGGCGATGACGAGAACGCCCCCCTCCGCATCGACCGCCCCTTCGAGGGTCGGAGGGCACTCGCGGCGTCAGGACCTGGGTTCCTCCAGCTCGGGGGCGGTGGTGTCCGCGCCGTGCTGTTCAGCGTCGGCAGGGGCGAAGGTTTCGTGGTCCTCCACGACTTCGCCGTCCACGACGTCCTCCTCCGTCACTCGGTGCGACGGGTCCGCCAGCGGCAGGTCGGCGAGGTGCTTCTTGAGCCTCTTGGCCATCGGGAGGTAGGTCGCGAAGGTGAGCCCGCCGGAGACGGCGGCCCCTACGAGAGGGATGGCCTTCGAGACGGTTGTCGCGAAGGACTGCGTCGTCATCCTGACACCGAGGTAGCCCGCGACCTTTTTCACCATGGGGTAGACGACCCCGTGGGTGAGTGCCTTCTGGGGCAGCTTCTTGGCGACCTGCTCCGCCATCATCCCCGCGACTTTCCCCACCGCGACGTTCGCCGATTTGGTGCCGAACATCACGCCGAAGAACAGCGTGAGCACCCCCTTGGTCGCGTCATCTACGTCATCGCCCTCGTCGGAGAACAGATCGGGCCAGCTGTAGAGATAGGCGAGCTTCTGCGCGATGCGCAGCATGTGGCCGACGTACTGGGCCGTGTCGGCGGGCACCGTGGCGGGAAGGGCGAGGATGCCGGGTATCCCTGCGGCGGCGGAGAGGGCGCTGACCTTGGCCGTCTCGTAGCGGATGGAGTCGTTGGCGACCTTGTCGAGAACCTCGGCAGTGATGCCCGCCGCAGCGGGGGTCTCTTCGACCGCTCGTCGGATATCCTCCTCGGAGCAGTGCCGAGCCAGCGCACTCCGGAGGTACGCCTCCCTGTGGATACGCACACCCGGGAGCTTCGCTGCCGCCACCAGCAGCGCGAAGAAACGCGACTCGGGGTTCTCGACCTGTTTACCCTGCTTCATGGCAGGAACCTACAGTAGTTCCGCGCCGCAAGGACCGGACAGCATGAGCTCCGTTGAGACCTCGTTATGTGAGTGAGCGACGGTGGCGTGCGGACCGGCTCCACCACGATGCCGATCACCCCCGGGAAGGCGACCTCCGCCGAGAGCCGGTCGCCTCCGGCCGGACGGTGACCGCCATGCCGGCCCGTGCCGGTGCGACACCTCGTGAGCGAGGTGCCGAGGCTGCTGAAGACGCTGCGGAGCCGGGACGAGCAGGGCCCTCGGCGAGCACACGCTCGCCGAGGGCCCTGCCCTGCCATCGCTGCCGTCCCTGTCAGAGTGCCGCGAACTCGACGAACGCGGCCCACGCCGCGGGTTGTACGGCGAGTGCGGCGCGGGTGCTGTCCTTCGAGTCGCGGACATGGACCGTAGCGGGGCGGACGGCGACCTCGACGCATTCGCCGCCATCACCCGCGCTGTAACTGCTCTTGAACCAGGCAAGGCCGTCCAGGCCAAGCCTGGTGTTCTCCCCGCTCATCTCTCTCCCAACAGCTTCTCGATTAACGCTCGCGATTCTGCCGGAGTGTGTGCTTGTGCGCGCAGGGACCCATACGTACGTTCAAGCTCTCGGACCTTCTGACGTTCCGTGTGGACCCGACTGTCACCCTGCACCTCCGCATAGGCGATCCTGCGCCCATCCTTCATCTCCATCAAGGTGAACGGGCCAGCCAATCCCGCGTGCTCTTGGCGGGAGAGCGGCATCACCTGAACCTCCACGTTCCGCTTCTCCTTGATGAGCAGGAGTTGCTCCAACTGCCCTCGCCATACCGCCCCACCGCCGAGCGGACGCAGAAGTACAGCTTCCTCGATCACAAAACTCAGGTGTGGGACGGGTCGGCGCTCGATGATCTCCTGTCGTGCCAGCCGGGCGGCCAACCGCTGCTCGATGACCTCTCCGTCCAGCTGCGGGCGCCACATGGCGAACACGGCCCGCGCGTAATCCTCGGTCTGCAAGAGTCCTGGCACAGCCTGAGTGGCGTACACGTGCAGCACAACCGCTTCGGCCTCCAACTTGGCCGCACCCTGGAAGAACGCCGGATACTGAGCCCGAGCCACCTCCTCCTTGCTCGCACTCAGCACCCCGCCCGCCCCCAGCACTTCATCCGCCTGGTCGATGAACTTCGGCGGTGGAATACGTCTCGCCTACTCGAACGACGCGATCGTCGAGGCCGAGTACCCGGTCAGCGACCCCAACCCCGCGCGGTCCAGGCCCGCCCGCTCCCGGAACAACTTCAACTGCCGCCCGAACACGCACAGCATGCCCGTCCCGACTTCGTACTCCGGCTGCTGAACCTCGTCGTCCACGCCGCAGCTCCTCTCGTGCAACCGCCCCGTCAGGCCAACTCGGAGCCCGGGAACCGGTCACGCCCACCACCACGTACAAGCGCACCGACCGCGTGTACAGCCCGTACCCGTCAGCGCGTCACTTCTGGTCAAAGCTACGCAGAGTCCAAGACCGTTGACCCTATGAAGTCAGCAACTCCCCCGAACGGGCACATGCCGCAGCGTCCCGCACCCGAACGCGAATTCACCATGCGCTTCACGTCGACGCCGCGCGGCGCCCGCCTCGCCCGCCGACTCGTCTCGCACCGGCTGGACGACTGGGGCCACCCCTACACGACCCCGGTCAACGAGACGCTCACCCTCATCACGGCGGAACTCACCGCCAACGCCGTACGCCACGGCCACGTCCCCGGCAGGGACTTCCACGTCCGACTCACCTTGACCGGGGGCACCTTCCGCATCGAGGTGACCGACACCCGCACCGAGAAACGGCCTCCGGCCAGTCCCCCGGCAACCGACTCGCTTTCCGAGTTCGGCCGGGGCCTGCTCCTCGTCGCCACCCTCGCGGACGACTGGGGCGTCAGCCCTCGCCCGGCAGCCCCGGGCAAGACCGTGTGGGCGGAGCTGCACGTGCGGGCCCAGGGCCACCCGCCCACGCACCGGGTGGCCCCTGAACCGTCGGAAATCGATCTGCTCCTGGCTACCGCTTCACTGCTGCGCGACGGCCTCGGGTCGCGGCCTGAGGACGCCAGCCACGGAGGTCGTCGTCCGTGAGACCGTGCTCGCCCTGCTTCTGCTGGCGGTAAGCGGCGAAGAAGTCCGCCGGGGAGCCGCTGTAGAGCATGTCGAACTCGTTGTGCCACTGGTACAGCCACGGCTGGAGTTCCAGCAGGCCGGCGAGGAACGGCGTGATCTCCTCGGTGGACAGCGCGGTGTTGGTGAAGTACGTCGCCAGCGCCTGCGCCTGCTCCCGGTGGTCCCAGCCGGCCCAGCCGTAGAGGTCCGGGGTGGCGGCGTTGGTCTGCCCGTAGGAGATGAACCGCTCCTTGGGCACGTCCAGCTTGCCGCGCGCCCTCCAGTAGGACGGGCGGAGGAAGTCGGCCGAGGTGTACTTCGGCGGCACGGGGATGGAGTCCCGGATCTTCCGCTTGGTCTGCTCGTCCGGGGCGGCGTCTTCCTTGCGCTGGAGGTCCCAGACCTCTTCCCAGTCGGCGCGCTTCTTCAGCCCGGAGGGCTTGTAGCGCAGGGCGGAGAGGAACGGCACGTGCTCGTCGGTGATCAGCTCGGCAACGACCTTGGGCAGGTCCTTGCGGGGCGCGTAGATCTTGGCGACGGAGACGAAGTCCTCGTCGCGCGAGAGGGCGTCGGTGAGGCGGGCCAGGGTGAGGATGGCGGGCTGACCGTTCTCATCGAACCAGAGGTCCCGCTTCTCCATACGGTCGAGCAACCAGGAGCGCAGGGCTCGCTCCTGCAGCGTCTCCCACCCGTCGGTCTTCCAGCGGCGCTTGTACTCCGGCCGCTCCATAGTCCGGATCGCCCGGGATTGCTCTATGGCGTTAATCCGCTTGCGTACAACTTCCTTGTAAGCCTCAGGCCAGTGGGCGGGGATCTCTGTGATCGGCGTGGAACCGTGACGCTCGAACCACTCAGTCCGCACCTCACCGCGTTCCACGGCCCTAGCAAGCACGATCTCGAACGCCCGCTCCCCAAGAGCGAGTTCGGGAATGGAATGTTCGGGGGCGCGGAGATCCTCGTCCTGCAGGCCGTATAGGGAGTACACCTGCCAGTCCAACTCTTCCTGTAGGGCAATCATCCGACCACGGAGGGACATCCAGCGATCCTTTGCCTCACGGAGGGCGGATACGGTGGGAATTTCCTTTTCGACGAGAGCCAAGGGGGAAGTGGCGGCAAGCTGCTGAGCATGGGCATCAAGAGCAGCGCTGATTACCGTCGGATAGTCGACGGGTAGAGGGAACTCTTGGAGCTTTGTGCCGGTGAACTCAAACGAGTTTTTCCATGCCTCGCTACCCATGGCCGAGTAACCTGCGTCGACACGAGCGCCGCCACCCTCGCCCTTGTTGTGAGATACCTGCTGAAGCCAGAAGCATGCCGTCGAGCTGTTGAGCAGCCCAAGCAACCGCAGATACTCCTGCTCACTCGCCCCCTCCCGCAATTTGATCACCGGGGCGTGACGGTTGAACACCAGGTTTCCGCGGCCAAGCACAAAATGATTGTGCGTCGAAACAAACGGAAAAGCGAGCAAGAAATCAGCCGCAAGCCGCCCTTCGTGATGGTAGGCGTAGTTCGACCATGGCAGCCCTCTCTGCTCTTTGGTCGTAGAAAACATCAGCCCATTACGCAGAATCTGACGCCCAGTCCACAGGACTCTATCCTCCAACTTGGTCCGTTCGCTCAAGCTAGCCGCCGACGGGAAGATGACATCCGCATTACGAAGACACCCCCAATCTCGCACCTGATCCCCGGTGACAAAAGCCCGACGCGGAACGTCACGATCACGCAACCAAGATGCCAATGGTCGCGGCAGCACAAAGTACTCATCGTCACCGGTAATAGCGGCGAATCCGATGGATTCCGACAACTCCTTCAGAGTGATTTTCGAATTTCTCTGAAGTTGTTCAACCAACTCCTGTCCACCGTCCGCCAGCACCCACGGCTGCTTACTGAAATATTTCGCGCGTGACAGATCGTCTACAGAAACCCACTGGCTCATCGAACCAGGATTATCGATCTGCTCAACAATTGCCCGCCAGACCAAGCCCTCTTCGGCGTTCTTTGGCGCACCGGGCTCACCCTGTACGCTACGAACGGCTCGGACGACCGGCGATCGGCCGCCCCCGCCCCGCTGCCTGCCCACGAGAATAACCGTCGGCGTGCCATGCCCCGGAATGTATGCGCCTGAGGTATCAATTACCTCAGTCAACTCAACCGCATGCCCAAAATAACTTTCAATAAGTTTTGTCCCAAATTCCCGCTTCATGAAAGAGTTGGCCGTGATCTGACCGACCATCCCGTAACCATGCCCATCGGCGTCGCCTCGCTTGGCCAGCTCGAAAAACCGCTGAGCGAACGGCACCGATAGTGCGTATTTTCCAGCACAAGCCGGATACAACCCACGGTACAACTCATTGAGCTTTTTGTCCTTTACCGTGATGTAAGGCGGATTTCCCACCACCACGTGATACCGCCCCGGTCGTAGGATCTCCGGGTACTCATGCACGTCCTCCGTGGCATATTTGAACTCGGCCAGCTCGTCCACGAAGTCCTCGTCTATCCCTCCGAACAGGTTTCCCTGCTGGGACCGGCGAGACTTAATCAATGAGTCACCTACAGCCAGATTCACCGGCCAGTCGTACTTCGCCGCCTCTGCCAACGTCCGCACACCACCCGCCGCCATCGCCGCCACCAGCAGCCGGAACCGAGCAATAGCCACCGCGAACGGGTTGACGTCCACACCGTGCACCGATTCCAGCGCCGCCCGCACCCGCTCGTGCACGTCCTTCCCTGGTTGCCCTTCCGCCCACAGCCGCACGAGCCGCCGAAACGCCCCCAACACAAAGTGCCCCGACCCACACGTAGGGTCGATCATCTTCAGTTCCTCGTACCCGAACTCCCGCACCGCAGGATTCATCGTCCGGTCGAGGATGAACTCCTCCACGAACTCCGGCGTCTGGAGCAGCGCATACGTCTTCCGCGCGGCCTCGCTGAGGTCCTGGTACAGGTCGCCCAGGAACCGCGTGTCCCAACCCTCCGTGCCGTCCTCGTTCAGCGGGTCGGTGAAGTCGTGGACGAGGACGCCATCTTCGTTGCGCTGACGCCAGAACTCGACCAGCTCCCGCGCGCCGTCGTGCGAGAGCGGGATCTGGTACAGCGGGTTGTGCCGCTTGTCGAAGAGGAGCCGGCCCGCCTGGCCCTGGCCCAGTTCGTCGAAGGCCTTCTCCAGCCAGCCGCGGTAGGTCGGGTTGTCGTCCGTCTCCACGTAGGCGTCGTACCGGGCCTCCGCCAGCTCGCGCCGGTCGCCGTCCGGGCCGGTCAGGTACGGCTCGGGGATCAGCCGGTTGTCCTCGCAGAAGCGGACGAAGACCGTGCCCAGCACCCACGCCACCGCGACCTGGGTGACCCGCTCGTCCAGCCACGAGTTCCACGTCGCCGCCGTACGCCCGAGCTTGCGGGCCTGGTCGTACTCGGCGCGCAGCCGGGCCCCGACCTCACCGAGTGCCTTGACCTGCTTGCCCAGGTCGGCCTCGACCGCCTTGACCTGCTGCTTCAGATCGTCCAACAGAGCCTTGCGGTCGATCACTTCGCGTCTCCCTCGACACCACTCGCCACGTTCTCGCCGGACCCGCGGTGGCGGTTGCCCACCCACGTGTCCGGAAGCTGGATCCACTCCCCCAGGCCGGCCTGGTACGGCACGGCCACCTGTCCGAGCCTGGGCTCGCGCAACGGGTCGCTCTGCGGGACCAGGAGCCACAGCCCCCGCCCGCCCCGCCGGGCCGCCGACGCCAGGCGGTCCAGGACGCCCATCGCGTCGTACCGGGCGAACACCCCGGCCTCCGTCAGCAGGACCGGACCCGCATCGCCGCCGCCGTTGCCCAGCAGCTCTACTATCCGGGGCTCGACCGAGCCCCACGCCGTCCGCGCGTACTCCGCGAACCGCACCGCGCCCTTCGAGCCCGGCTCGGCGGCGTCCGCCTTGAGCAGGGTCTCCCAGGTGGGCTTGGTGCCCGGCGTGACCTGCGCGCGCAGGGCCTGGAGGAACAGCTCGGTCACCGACACCGCCCGCGCGCCCAGCCGCTCGGCGCCCAACTCCCGCACCGCGTCCCGGACGAGCTGCTGCCGCACGGTCAGCACCCGGTAGCCGTCCCGGCGGGCCGAGGCGAGGAGCCGTTCCTCCGCGCGCACCGCGCCCGCGAGCTGCGGGTCGTCCGCGTACCGGGTCACCGTGCCCGTACGCGTCGAGTGCCGCCAGGCGCCCGTCGTGAGGTAGCTGGAGGCGTCGTCCACCCGCGTCGACAGGTAGCGCAGCGTGCCCGTGTCCTCGCGCGTGCTCAGGGACAGCTCGAAGCCCGCGTCGCGCAGGGCCTTGGTGAGCGGGCCGCCGGTGGGCAGTTCATGGGTGGTGCCGCCGCGTCCGTCCGGGACGACCAGCTCGGGGAAGCGGGCGCGGACCCGCTCGTGGATGTCCTCGGCGGTCAGGCCGGGCTGCCGCCCTTCCGGCACGCCGTCGATCCGGCGCACCAGGCCGGCCTGGGTGAGGCGCAGCGCGCGGACGAGCGGCAGGTTGCGCGGGTAGATCTCCAGGCGGGGGGTGGCGGCGGCGTTGACGGACGCGGCGGCGGCCAGTTCGACCATGCGCCGCTCGTCCCAGTCGATCGCGCCGGGCGGCATGGTCACCGCGCCCAGCTCGGCCAGGACGGTCGCGGCCGTCGGCAGGGTGTCCAGCTTGGCAAGGCGGTCGGCGGCGCGGCCGAGCTTGGTCGCGTAGTCGAGCAGGCCGGGCGCGGTCGGGGTGTCGGGCGCGTCGTGCTCGCGCACGTCCAGGGCGAGCAGGCCCGCGCCCAGCGACTCCTCGGTGGCCTTGCGGTTGGGCTGGTGCTGGAACTCGGCCTCATCGGGAGCGAGTTGCTCGACCTCGACGACGGCGCGGACCGCGGCCAGGGCCAGCGCGCGCCGCTGCTCGCGCGTGGCGAGCTGGCTGCCGCGCCGCACGGCGAGGGCGTCGGCGATCTCGGCGGCGGAGGCGACCCGGCCCATGCCGGCGAGGAGGTCGAGGATCTCGGCGCGCAGGGCACGGACGGCCGGGTCGGCCTTCCAGCGCTTGCGCTCCTCCTTGAGCATCTGCGGTATGCGCCCGGCGCTGAGGCCCAGCGCCTCGGCGACGTCCTTCTGCTTGGGCCACACCCCGATGTCCGGCAGCACGCCGTGCTCGTCGGGCAGGCGCAGCAGCAGCCGCACCATCTCGGCCTTGTTGCGGTTGGAGCCGTTGTTGTTGACGACCGGCACGAAGATCGTGGCGAGGGCGTCGAGGCTGACGGAGCGCAGGGCGCGGGCGGACAGGCCGCCGGCGGCGTCGGACGTCGCCAGGGTGCCCGCGAGGGCGGACTCGGCGGCGGTGAGCTGGTCCAGCTCCTCCTTCGCCTCCGCGCGGCCCTGCGGCGTGAGCGGCGAGACGGGGGTGGCGCGCAGCCGCTCGCCCCACTCCCGCTGGCGCTTCTGGACCTCGTTGCGGGTCCTGGCACCGAGACCGGGGGCGTTGACGAGCTTGCGGCGGCTGTAGTCGAGGAGCTCGCCGACGGTGGTGATGCCCAGGCCGTAGAGGAAGGACTGGGCCGCGCCGGTGAGGCCGGAGACGGTCAGCGGGGTGTCGCGGGTCACCTCGGCGGCGAGGCGGTCGCGCTGCTGCTCCGCGGTCTCCGGCTCGGCGTCCGCGATGGCGCCGTGGGGGGTCTGCTCCGTGGCGGTGGCGTCCGCGGCGGGGCCGGTGCCGGCCAGGGCCGGGTGGCGGCTGCGGTGGCTGGAGGGGACGGTTCGCGAGGCGTCGAGGAAGATCTTGCGCCAGGCGTCCCGCATCGGCTTCAGCTCGGGGAACCGCTTGCCGACGTCGCGGTGCAGGGCCTTCTGGAAGAAAGCGACGAGCCCGTCGCGCACGGCCGGGTCGAACGCCTCGGCCGCGATGGTCGGGTAGGGCCACTCCTTCGGGTCCGTCATCCGGGGCGGGACGCTGCCGTCGCCCCACTTGGGCAGCTCGCGCGAGGCCATCTGGTGCAGGGTGACGGCGAGCGCGTACCGCTCGGCGTGGGAGTCGTAGGTGCCGCGCGTGATGACGTCGACGAACGGGTCGAGGTAGCCCTCGGTGCCCGCGTCGGTGTTCCTCGCCGGGTAGCCGGCCAGCGAGAAGTCGATGAGGACCAGCTCGCGGGTGCGGTTGGGGCGGATGCGGATGGCGATGTTGTCCGGCTTGATGTCGCGGTGCCAGACGCCCTCGCCCTCCAGGAAGTCGACGGCGCCGAACAGGTAGTCGCCGTACGCCTCCAGCTGGTCGACCGGGAGCCGGCCCTCGTCGCGGAGCTGGCGGGCCACCGTCTCCTCGCGGCGGCGGGGCGTCTTCCGCTCGCCCGGCTCGCCGGCGTCGTCGCGCTCGTCGCCCACGTACTCCAGGGCGAGGACGGTGCGGCCCGCGATGCGCAGGGGCTCCGGTTCGACGAGGCGGATGATGCCCGAGTGGGGGCGCAGGCGGCCCATGACCTCGGCCTCGCGGACGAGGATGTCGCCCCGGCTGTCGGACAGGGCCACCTTCAGCACGGCCAGCGGACGGGTGCGGCGCGCCTCGGCTTGAAGGTCGCGGACGAGGAAGGCTCGGCTGGTGGAGCCCGTGCCGAGCCGTCGGCGCACCTCCCAGCGGCCGTCGAGCACGTCGCCGGGGACCGCGTCCAGCGGGTCCTTCTCGGGTGCGGCGGCGCTCTCGGAGGCGGCGGCGGACGCGGGGGCGGTGAGGGAGTCCTCGACGACCTCCAGCATCTCCAGGAAGTCGTCGACGCTGGACAGACGCCGGTCGGGCCTGTATGCCGTGGCCGCCTGCACCAGCTCGTCGACGTCCTCCGACAGGCCGTCCACCAGGGAGCTGGGCCGCAGGCCCTCCCCGGCCTCCAGGCGGGCCCGCAGCTCGGCCTGGCTGGCGGCCGGGGCCTTGTCGGTGACCAGCAGGTAGGTGAGGACGCCGAGGCCGTAGACGTCCAGGGAGACCGGGTCGGGGCGCAGCGCGGTCAGCTCGGGCGCGAGGTAGGGGTCCTCGTCGTCGGCCAGGTGCATCGCGGACAGGGCGGTCGGGGCCAGGCGCGTCCCGCCCTGGGAGGAGTCCCCGCCGCGCTGGGTGGCGATCTGCCAGTCGGAGATCTGCAGCCGCGGGCTGAGCCAGGCGGCCTCCTCGCCGACCGCCTTGCCCCGGCCGCCGTCCGGGCGGGGCAGGACGTGGATGGAGCGGGCGGTCAGGGCCCGGTGGTGGATGCGCTTGGCGTGCGCGGACCGGACGGTCTCGGCGAGCTGCCGGACCAGGGCCATCCGGCCCAGGATGTCCAGCTTCGCGCCGTACTGGACCAGGTACTCGTCCAGCTTCATCGTCCGCGGGTCGTGGTCGAAGACCAGCGCGGGGCCCGCGGGGTGCCCGGTCGGGAAGTATTGTCGGTAGGGGACGACGCCCGGGTGCCGGAACCGCTGCAGGACGGCCGCCTCGCGGCGGGCGGCGTTCTCCACGGACTGCCGCAGCGAGGCGTCCGAGCCGCGCTCGCTCAGGTACACGCGGACCCGGGCGCGCTCGGGCAGCTCCGTGTGATGCGCCTCGTAGTCGGCCCAGGTCCGGCCGGAGTCGAAGGGGCGGCGCTTCAGCTCGTAGGGGCCGACCTTGTACTCGGCTTCGCTGGGGCGGATGCCGATGCGGTCCAGCTCCGCCTTGATGTGCCGGGAGTCGATCGCGGTGATACGGCGCCGCTCGTCGCGCGGGGGCTGCTTGAGCAGCTCGATCAGCTCGGCGACGGTGTACACGCCGTTCCGGTCGTGGGCGGGCAGGCGCACGCGCAGCCCGTCGTCGGTGAAGCAGACCGCCTCGCCGATCCAGACGCGCCGGCCGCCCTGCCCCTGCCCGATCAGGCTGGACAGCTCCTTGGCCTTCTTGTTGACCAGGTGCAGCGGGTTGCCGTGCGTGCGGCGCCGGCCACCGGGGGTGGTCTGCACCCAGGTGCCGTTCTCGGAGGTGACCGAGCCGTGCCAGTCCTTCAGCTCGATCATGTACACGCCGCCGGGCGCGACGACCAGCAGGTCGACCTCGCGGACGTGGCCGGTGTGCGCGGTGAAGGTGAAGTTCGACCAGGCACGCCAGGGGTCGGAGTCCGGCAACCGCTCCCGGATCGCCTCCAGGCCGCGGCGTTCGTGATCGAACTCGGACTCGGTGACCGTGACCCACCGGCCTTCCCGCATGCCTGTCCCCACTCGTCGTTCCCACAGGACCCGTCACCCCACCGTCCGGGCCCAGCGGACCGATCTTAGTGGTTGCCGGATACATGGGAAGAGGAAGCGAAGGACGGGACTATAGGACATTGGGACTGCGCCTCCGGAATGCCAGTTTTCGGAGGCATGCCCCCATACGCGGCAGAAAGTTCAGCTTGCGGCGTGCCTGATGAAATCGGCCCAGGCGGGCGGGGAGACGGCGAACCGCGGGCCGTCCGCGCCCTTGGAGTCCCGGACGTGCACGGCCTGCGGCGCGTGCGCGACCTCCGCTCAGTCGCCGCCTTCGGACCCGCTGTGGCTGCTCTTGAGCCAGTGCAGCTCGTCGCCGGTGCTCACAGCGCCCCTCGCATCCGCGTCAACAGCTCCGCCGAATCCGCCGGGGACAAGACTGTGAGCGCATCTCGGCACAGTGCATCTGCATGACGCCGACCGCTTTCCGGCCGGAGATCAACTGCCCGGTCTTCTGCCCTTCCGAGTACCCCAGCCATTGGTGGTCCTGCGTCTCCAGCAGGCGCATCGGGCCGTCCGCGCCCGCGTGCGACGGATGCCGCAGCGGCACGGTCCGCAGTTCCACGTTCCACGGCTCCGCACACGCGAGAAGGTGATCGATCAACTCCCTCGTGGCCTCCTCGCCACTCGTGTGCCGCAGCAGCACCGATTCCTCGACGATGAAGCCGAACGCGATCGGCGGCTTCCGACGCAGCAGGTCCCGCCGCGCCGGCCGCGCGGCGACCCACCGCTCCAGTTGCTCCTCGGTGGGCCGGGCGGGACGTCGAGCATCACCACCCGGATGTACGCCTCGGTCTGGAGCAGCCCCGGCACCACCCGGCACCCGTACGTCGACAGGACGACCGCCGTCTCCTCCAGTTGTGCCCACTCCCGGAACCAGACCGCCAGCCCCGTTGCCGCCCGACGTGCCGGGCCATGGCTCGCAGCACCCCAAACGCTTCCAACGCGTCCTCCGCTCGCTCCACGAACCGGGCGGTCGGTATCCGCCGACCCTGCTCGACGGAAGCGACGGAGGCATGCGAGTAGTCGAGCCGTTCGGCGAGCTGCTCCTGGGTGCGCAGGGCGCGTTCCCGGAACGTCTTCAGGGTCGCGCCGAGCGCCTTCGGACCGTCGGAGGACTCGAGTGCGGTGCTGCTGTTCGCCACGTCCGACGATCCCTTTGTCGCGCTGGTGGCACACCTTGCAGTCGTACAACGGCGGAACGAGTGGGAGTGGTTACGTGCAAGCCTCGACGAAGCCCCGCACAGGACGGCGTGTACGTGAGCCGGGAGGGCGCCTTCCACCACGTCTTCCACACCATCCCGGCATGGCAGCACTGGCTGACCCCTATCGGAGCGAGCAGGGTGCCACCGGCTCGAGATGGACCAGTGATTGTCATACCTTCCTATTAGCCTCCTGGACATGGGACTTGGAGATGTAACGCGCGCAGGGGTACTGGCTGCGGTCACGGAGTGTCAGCAGCTGGGACGCGAAACGTTTCGCCGCCGGTACGGTTTCGGTCAAGCCAAGACGTACGAACTGGTCTGGGACGGAAACCGCTACGACTCGAAGGCCATCGCGGGCGTAGCGCACCTGTACTCGGTCGGTACCCTGCTGTCGGCTGACGACTTCAGTGGCGGTGCGCACACCGTGGCACGTCGTCTGCGCACCTTGGGCTTCACTGTGAAGGACGGCTCCACGGTCGCAAACGGACCGGAGCAGGTGGCGCCGCAGATGGTTCTCCAGCCCCGCGGAGGAGCTCGCGATCGCGGCCCGCAGAACTTCGTCAAGTCCGTACGTCAAGGCGTTCCGATCGCGGACCTCAAGGACGTCCTCGGTGAACAGTCGGACATACTGACGGCCTTGTATCCGGACGGGGTCGCTCGGCTATGGGGCTCCACTCCCACCAAGCAGGTCAACAACGAAAAGGTGAGAGCTCTACGGGGCCGCCGCGTGGGCGACGACGTGTTCTTCTACGCGGAGAACCACTTCATCGCTCGTGCCCGTATCCTCCATCTCTTCGACAGTCTGCCCGTGGCACGGAGAGTCTGGGGGACCGACGAGGACAACGCCACGTGGGAACACATCATGGCGCTCGGAGAAGTCGAGGAGTTCCCCACCCGTGTGCCGGCCGCGCCCATTCTGCGGCGTTTGAACGTCCCCGTACCCCTGCGGAGCCTTACCCTGCGGTCCGCCGAGAACTACCGCCGCGTTGCCCACCTCTTTCCGCAGAGGCGTCATCCGGTTCTTCCGCAGCATCCGACACCGCACCCAATCGTGTCCCCCCGGCTGACCGCAACGGGCTTGCTGGATCGGATCGGTTCTCTCGGCACCCATCGTCGCTCGGAGGGCGCAGTCTCCGGTCGCCACCAGTCGTTGGCTCTGCTGTGGGCGGTTTCCCGAATCGCGGCGGGCGAGCCGCGCCTGGCGCCGTGGTCCTCTTTTCGCACGGAGGTCGGCCCGCTCCTGACCGAGTTCGGACCTCCTGGTCTCAAGGCCGTTCCGGGGTCCCCCTTCTGGGCCCTGCAAGACAGTGGCCTGTGGGAGGTACACGGCGTCGAAAGCGATACCGGCTCCTTGCCGCAGGAGGAGGTTCTCGACAAGGCCCGACCCGTCGCAGGTCTCACCCTGGCAAGCGCGGAACTGCTGCAGAACCCCCTCACGCGCCTGGAAGCCGTCATCAAGCTGTGCAGCACCTACCTCGACGACGTAGATCAGCGCGTGCTGCTCAGTCGGGTGGGCCTTGCCGGATACACGACGGCCGACGGCCTACTCGATGAAGGCGAAGGCAATCACGGCCAGGAGATCACCGATGAGGAGCGGGCCACTGGTCCGACTGCACGCAGGGATGTCACCTCCTCACGGCTGGTACGCAACGCCTCGATCGCCAACCGGGTCAAGGAGATACACGGCCATGCCTGTCAAGTGTGCGAGACCCGTCTGCAGTACATGCGCAGGCCCTACAGCCAGGCTGCTCACATCCGCGGTCTCGGATCCCCACACGACGGTCCGGACGAACTGCCGAACCTGCTCTGCCTGTGCCCCAACCACCACGTCCTCTTCGACGGTCTCGAAATCTACATCGATGTCGATGACGTGGTGCGTCGGACGCATGGAGGCGATTCCCTGGGACGCCTTCGCCGTCACGTCGACCACCAGATCGATGAGGCATACCTGCGGTACCACCGCACTCTGTGCGAACTCAGCAGGCTGACAGGGAAGTAAGGCTCAAGTACCGCGTCCACTGCTCGGCGCTCCCCCGTCTGACGACTCGGAAGTACCGGGGGCAGCCCTTGCGTCGGGGGGCGCGGCCTCCCTGATCGCTCCCCCAGGGGTTGTACAGCTCACAGGTCATCCCTCTACAGATGTGCCGGTCACCTGAGTGTTGTCCCATAAATGATTTACGGGACAACACTCAGACGCCGAGTCGGGGAATCTGAGCGACATCCTCGAAACAGCCGACCGTGCGGCCGCGGTGGACGGTGCTCCTCACGGCCGAGTGCGGGAACGGCCCGGGGCATGTGTCCGACTTCACGGTTCGCCCTCTCCTTGTTCCGCTCATCAGTGACCAGGTGAAGGACGAGGAGTGACGCGCTTCTGGGACATCTCGCCGAATCGGCGCGCGACGGCTTTCCCCTGGGGGGACCGGATCTCGTCGTCTGGCCGTCGATGACGCCGCCGAGATCGCCGAACAGCCTTCGTATGGAGCCCGGCACGACACACCGGGCTCCGGACAGCACTCGACCGTGCCGAAAGCCGCTCCGTCAGGCCGACACCGTCTTCCGCGTCCCCTCACCCGCCAGCTCCCGCAGCTTCTCCCGTGTCTCGGGGTCCGTCGAGTACACGATCGTGCCGACCATGCCGCGGGTCAGCAGCACCTTGTAGGTGTTGCGGATCAGACGGTCCACGTCGGTGTCCGGGGTGGACTTCTTGAACACCGGGTCCTTGGAGGCCGTGCGGTCCGTGATCCAGCGGTCACCGCGCCAGAGCAGGTCGGGGCCGATGATGACGCCGGACCAGTCGTACTCGAAGCCCTGGGCCGTGTAGACGCAGCCGACCTGGCCGAAGCCGGCCGGGTCGGTGGCCCACAGGGCGGCCGGGGGCGCACCCGACACGGAGCGGTCGCCGCGCAGGTTCCAGGGGCGGGCCCAGTCGCCGATGACGACGTCGGGCGGCAGCGGCTCGCCCGGCCTGGGCTCCGGGGACCAGCGCCAGCAGTAGCCGGCGGACATGCGGGCGCCGTAGCCCTGGGCGCGGCGGGCCTCGAGGAACGCCTCCATCTCCTGCGGGCTGTCGGCGACCAGCAGCTGCATGCGGCCGTCGGGTTCCCAGACGACCGGTCCGCCGGGCTCCAGGCCGAGGAGGCGGACCACCCAGCGCAGGTAGGCGTCGCTGCCGCCGCAGCGGAACTGGCTGTCCAGCGGGACGACGTGGCAGGGGATGCCCCGCTTGGCCGCCGCCGCCTTGATGTCGGCCACGGTGCCCATCTCGCCGGGGCGCACGACCTGGTGCTCGTCGAGGAAGAAGACGGGCACGTAGGCGACGTCGATGAGTTCGTCGATCTGGGCCCTGCCGGTCCGGTGCTCGGCACGGGTGTAGCGGTTGGCCGAGGTCTCCCGGATGCGGTGGGCTTCGTCGCAGATCAGCGCGCCCAGGCTGTTCTTCTCGGCGGTCATGAAGCTGTTGAAGTACTTGAACAGGTCCTGGACCTCCCGCTTCCGGGAGCCCGCGACCTTCCGCATCGTCTTGGTGAACGACTGCGAGCCGGTGGCGTGCAGGGCCGGGACCCCGCGCCGGTACAACTCGCCGAGCAACTGCAGAGCGATCACGCTCTTGCCGGTGCCGGGGCCGCCGGTGACGATGACGACTTCCTTGCGGTCGGCGTGCTTCGCCTTCTCCACCGCGTTGAGCACCATGCGGTAGGCGACCTGCTGCTCGTCGAGGAGTACGAACTGCTGGCGTTCGCGCACCTCCTCGGCGGCCACGGACATGAGCTGCTTCGACGGCACCGTGGCACCCGTGAGCAGCTCGTCCGCCGCCTTGGCACCAGGGTGCTCGCCGCTCAGCCGGGAACGGAGATGGTCGAGGAAGGCGCCGCGGCGCTCTCCGGTGAAGAGCAGTCCGCGACCGTCGCGTTCGACATCCCGCAGGCCGGTGACGCCGAACTCCGTGGCGTTGTGCAGGAACGCGACTCCGCTGACCCGGTGTCCGTGTTCGGCCACCGCCCCGTTGAAGTTGACCAGGTAGTCGCAGTAGCGGCGTACCTGCTCGATGGGGTTGAGGACCGGGTGGGCGTAGGCATCGACGTGGCAGAGGGTCGGGTCGTCCTCATGGGGCAGTGCCTGGCTCCACTGCTTCAGCTCCACCACCACGTACGACGGCTCCCCCGTGACCGGGTGCACACCGGCGAGCACGGCGTCGGCTCGCTTGCTGTTCAGCGGGAGCGCGTACTCCAGCATGACCTCCACGTCGCCCAGCCCCGCGTCGTTGAGCGCGGTCGCCAGGACGGGGATGCTGCGCTCCCAGGAGCGCACTTCCGAGGCGCCGGGCCGGTAGCCGTGCATGTGGGCGAACTGGTCGGTGAGGTGAAGGAACAGCGAACGGTCGAGCGCCATGGCGGCGACCGTCTTCGCGGACGCGCGAAACAGCAAGGACTTCCCCCGGGCAGCACGAAACAACTCGTGCGGGTGGGGGCATGTCCTCGAACTCCCCTGCGGGAGCGGAAGCCCGTCGGGCCGCGTTGACTATGGGTCCGAGATTACCTGGTGGCTCCGACAGCGGTCGTCCCGGCCGGCGAGCTGTGCGGGCGAAGGGACCCACCGGTGCGCCTCACCAGCCGGGATAGCGGCTCCACCACTCAAGGTCCCATCCCTTGACGTACTCGCTGCCGCTGGGTGAGTCGTCGAGTTCCAGCACCAGGTCGCGGGCCAGGGTGTCCAGGACCCAGGCCAGTTCGTGACGGCCGACCAGGTCGACGGGCAGGGCATCGGCCCCGTGGACGGCGCCGAGCAGCGCGCCGGTCACGCAGGCGACGGACGCGCCGTCCGGGGCGCCGGCCGCGAACTCCAGCGCGGCTTGGAGGCCGGCGCGGCCGGGGAAGGAGGCCGCCGCGTAGAGGCCGCCGAGCAGGGCCGAGGGCGCGGTGGCGTCCGGTGCCAGGTGTGCCAGGTGTCCGGCGTTCGCCGGTTCGTCGGCCGCGAGCCGGAAAGCCGCCCGGAGGCGGCCGTACTCGTGCTCGGTGACGTGCCGGGCGGTGGCGGGGAGGGCGGTGACGCCCGCGTGCAGCGCTTCCCGGACGGTCCCGGCGGAAGGAGCGGACGGGGCGGGCGGGCCGCCCGCGGGGGCGGGGTGGGTCAGGCAGTGGTGGACCAGTGCGGCGGCCTGGGTGGCGGCGCTCTGCGCGGCCGGGTCGCCGTGCGTGAGGGCGGCGACCGCGCCGACCTGGGTGATGCCGCCGGCTCCGGTGACGGCGATCGGCAGGCACCGGGTCAGCGCGTGGCAGCCCCGGCTCGGGGTCGCCATCCGCTCCTGGCCCTCCTCGATCCGGGACAGGGCCGTCACCGTCGCCGGTGCGCTGCCGCGCCGCTCGGCCAGCGCGGGCACACGCGCCAGCCAGCCGTCCGGCCACGCCCTGGTCCCCTGCGGATTCCAGCGGCGTCGCATCTTCTCGGCCTCGATGCCCTGCAGGGCGGCCCACCGGCAGTAGGCGTGCAGGACCACGCTCGGCGCGTGGCAGATCCCTTTGTGGTTTCCGCGCACCTGCGCGCGGATGACGCCTTCGGCGGTGAAGCAGGCCAGTTGGGTGCTGACACCGGCGCGCAGCGGGCCGGCGTCGGGCGGCGCGCCCCGGGTTCCGCCGAGCGTGTCTCCGAGCGCCAGGCCGAGCATCATCCCGCGTACGCGGGACTGCCTGGCGAAGAGGTTCCTCTGGTGGTCTTTCCCGTGGGGCAAAGGAACGCGTCTTTCCTGTGGGGGACGAGGAGGGCGGGCCTCAGAGCCCTGCCCGCTTCAGCAGCACCGGCAGCGCCTCCGGTTTCACCTTCTGCACCGACCGCACCTGCCCGAGGCCCAGTTCCTCACGGCTCACCGGGTCGCGGTACAGCGCCTTCGTCGCCTCGGGCAGCAGGGTCGCGGCGACCAGGTAGGTGACGTCGGGGTCGTCCGGGTCCTCCCAGGGCTCCTCGTCCACCTCGGCCACCGCGGCGACGGCCGCGTCCGGGCTGGTGAAGAAGAACCAGAGGCGGTCGCCCGGGCGCATACGGTTGCGGCGGCTGAGCCAGAGCTCCAGCTCCGGTTCCTCCACGGCCAGCCGGCGGACGGTCTCCTTGCCGAACGGCTCGCTGTCCAGCGTGTCCCGGTGCGGGTTGAGGATGTAGATCCAGTCCGTCACGGCTTCCCCCTCGATCAGGACACACGGCCCACGGCGACGCAACACACAGCGGTGCGGCGCCCCATGGTGCCATGGATCCCGGCTGATGCGCGTACGCATTTTCGAGCCCGGGCGGTCCGGGCGGGTGTGCAGCCGTCTCCTCGGGGGAGACGGCTGCCCACTCCGAGCGGCGTTCAGGTCACCGCGGGGGTCTCACCGCTTCTGCTCCACCCGCACCCAGTCCACCTCCGCCTGCACTCCCCCGCCCGCGATCCGGTCCACGCTGGACTGCGGCAGCCCCCAGTACGGGCTCGTGACCTTGTTCCAGCCGGCCGGGTAGGCGCCGCCCAGGGCCAGGTTGAGGATCACGTACTGGTCGTGGCCGAAGACCCACTGGCCGCGGGTCGACTCCAGCTTGTTGCGGGTGGTCTCCTGGACGAGCCGGTCGTCGACGTAGAAGCGCATCGCCGTCGGGGTCCACTCCACCGCGTAGGTGTGCCACTGGTCGGCCCGGCCGCCGTTCGGGTAGGTCTGGCGGGCGCCGATGTTGCCGTCGGCGGAGTAGCCGGGGCCGTGCAGGGCGCTGCTGGTCCAGTCCGCGTAGCCGACGTTCTCCATGATGTCGGTCTCGCCGGAGGACGGCCAGGAGACGGACGGGTCGTCGACGTCGCTGCCCAGCAGCCAGAAGGCGGGCCAGAAGCCGTCGCCGACGGGGAGTTTCATGCGGGCGCTGACCCGGCCGTAGGTGAAGTCGAACCTGGTGTGGGTGTCGATGCGGCCGGAGGTGAAGTCGTAGGTGCCGCCGCCCGCCCGGGTGCAGCCCTTGCAGTGCTTCGCGCGCAGGACCAGGTTGCCGTTCTCCGTGCGGACGGTGTCCGGGGAGTCGACGTACGCCTGCGCCTCGCCGTTGACCGGGCCCATCTCGGTGCCGGTGCGGACCACGCGCCACTTGGAGCGGTCCAGGCCGGCGCCGGTGAAGTCGTCGAAGAACGTGGTCTGGTAGGTGCCCTGCTGCTCGCCGGGCAGGGGCGGGTAGGCCGCCGACGCGCTGCCGCCCGTGCCCCAGACCTGGAACTCGTAGAGGGAGTAGCCGAACTGGGCGGTGGCGGGCGCCGGGTTGTAGAAGGAGCGGCGTTCCTTGCCGAGCATCCGGACGTAGCGGCCCTGCGCCGGCTGCGGGAGCCGGATCGAGTCGTGGACGCCCGTCGCCTCGGCCGGGGACTTCACGTTCGCCCGGCGGGCGGCGACCTCGCTCGCCGAGGGGCGGTACACCGTGCGCCAGGTGCGGTTGTCGTCGGACACCTGCAGTTCGTAGTCGACGGCGTACGCCGCCTCCCAGTACAGGTCGACGGTGTCGATCGTGGAGGTCGCGCCGAGGTCCACCGCCACCCAGCGGTCGGCGTTCCAGTCGCTGGACCAGCGTGTCGCGTCGTCCTTGAGGTTGGCGGGCAGGCCGCCGTCCGTCACGAACGCCGGGGAGTTGCCCGCGTGCTGGTAGTAGTTCGCGTAGGCCGGGTGGTGGAGGGCGAGGTTGGTGCGGGTGGTGGACGCGGGGGCCGGTTCGCCGCCGTAGACGCGGAAGGAGTAGAGGGAGTAGCCGTAGGGGGTGGCGCGCTGCACGCCGCGCATGCGGACGTAGCGGCCGGTGGCCTCCTGGGGGTAGGTGTGCGCCGTGACCGTGCCGCCGGTGCCGTCGGTCTCCGTGTAGAACGGGGTCCAGTCGGTGCCGTTCTTCGACACTTCGAGGACGTACCTCTTGCCGTAGGCCGCCTCCCAGTCGAGGACGACGCGGTCGACGCGGATCGTCGAGCCGAGGTCGACGCGGATCCAGGCGTCGTCGGCGAAGTCGCTGGACCAGCGGGTGGAGTCGTTGCCGTCGAAGGCGGCGCCGGCCGCCAGGCCGGCGTTCTCGCTGCCGGAGGCGGTGACGGCGGCCGGGTTCGCGGCGTAGGCGGCGCCCGCCCGGTCGGTGTCCCAGGCCGCCGCGGCGGCGGGCCGCGGGGCGGGCGCGGCGAGGGCCGGGACGGCGGGGGCGGTGGACAGCAGCGTCAGTGCGGCGAGGGCGGTCAGGAGGGTGCGGGGGGTGCGGGGGGTTCTGGATGACATGCGGCTCTCCTCGGGGAGTGGGGTTCCCTGCGGGGCTTTGCGTGTTCATGACATATGCGGGGGTGGCGTGCGCCGTGCCCGCCTGCCCATGGCTCTCACGTGCTCATGGCACTCGCCTGCCGCGGCGCTCGGCGGTGCCCCGGCGGCGGCCCGGTGGGGCGCGGGGGTCCCGTCCCCGCGCTTCCCACCGGGCCACCGCGGTCCTCAGGCAGCGCGCCGGACCTGGCCCCGGTGGGCGCGGATGATGTCCGCGTACCGGTGGCCGGCGCCCTTGACGGTGCGGGTCTGGGTGGCGTAGTCGACGTGGACCAGGCCGAACCGCTTGTCGTAGCCGTACGCCCACTCGAAGTTGTCCAGCAGCGACCAGGCGAAGTAGCCGGCCAGCGGCGCGCCCCTGCGGGCGGCCGAGGCGCAGGCCGCCAGGTGCCGCACCAGGTAGTCCTGGCGCTCGGGGTCGTCGACGGTGCCGTCGGGGCGGACCACGTCGGGGAAGGCGGAGCCGTTCTCGGTGACGTACAGCCGGCGCGCCCCGTACTCCTCGGTCAGGCGCAGCAGCAGCGTCTCGATGCCGCTCGCGTCGATCTCCCAGTCCATGCCGGTGCGCGGGACGCCGGGGCGCCGGACCGTGCGGACGTGTGGGGCCGGGCCGGCGGGGTCGTCGGCGACGGTCTGCGGGAAGTAGTAGTTCAGGCCGAGCCAGTCCAGCGGGGCCGCGATGGTCTCCAGGTCGCCCGGCTTCTCCGGGAGGTCGACGCCGTACACCTCGCGCATGTCGGCGGGGAAGCCGCGGCCGTGCACCGGGTCCAGCCACCAGCGGTTGGTGTGGCCGTCCATGCGGCGGGCGGCCTCGACGTCCTCCGGGCGCCCGCTCGCGGCGTGGACGGTGGAGAGGTTGTTGACGATGCCGACCTGCGCGCCGGGGGCGGCGGCGCGGATCGCCCGGGCGCCGAGGCCGTGGGCGAGCAGCAGGTGGTAGGAGGCGCGGACGGCGGCGGTCAGGTCGGTCCAGCCGGGGGCCATCGTGCCCTCCAGGTGGCCGATCCACGCCGAGCACAGCGGCTCGTTGAGGGTGGCCCAGTGGGTGACGCGGTCGCCGAGGCGTTCGGCGACGACGGAGGCGTACGCGGCGAAGTGCTCGGCGGTGGCGCGCTCCGGCCAGCCGCCGCGGTCCTGCAGGGCCTGCGGCAGGTCCCAGTGGTAGAGGGTGACGGACGGGGTGATGCCCGCCTCCAGCAGGCCGTCGATCAGCCGGTCGTAGAAGGCGAGGCCCTTGGGGTTGGGCGGGCCGTCGCCGCCGGGGACGACCCTGGGCCAGGCGATCGACAGGCGGTAGGCGTTGGTGCCGAGCCGGCGCATCAGGTCGATGTCCTCGCGCCAGCGGTGGTAGTGGTCGCAGGCGACGTCGCCGTGGTCGCCGCCGGCGGTCTTGCCGGGGGTGTGCGAGAAGGTGTCCCAGATCGACGGTGCGCGGCCGTCCTCCGCCACGGCCCCCTCGATCTGGTACGCCGAGGTGGCCGTGCCCCACAGGAAGTCGTGCGGGAGTGCGGCGTAGTCGATGGTCACGTGAGTCCCTTCGGGGCGGGGGGAGCCGGTCACTTGACGGCTCCGGCGGTCAGTCCGGCGACGAGGTAGCGCTGCAGCAGCAGGAAACCCGCGACCACGGGGACGCTCACCACGAGCGAGGCGGCCATGATCTGGTTCCAGTACACGTCGTTGAGCGTGGAGTAGCCCTGGAGGCCGACGGCGAGCGTGCGGGTGGTGTCGTTGGTCATCACCGAGGCGAACAGCACTTCGCCCCAGGCGGTCATGAAGGCGTACACGGCGACCGCGACGATGCCGGGGACCGCGGCCGGTACGACGACCTTGAACAGGGCGCGCAGCGGGCCGCAGCCGTCCACCAGCGCCGCCTCGTCCAGGTCGCGCGGCACCGAGTCGAAGTAGCCGATCAGCATCCAGATCGAGAACGGCAGGGAGAAGGTGAGGTAGGTGAGGATCAGGCCGCCGCGCGAGCCGAACAGGGCGATGCCGGTGGCGTTGCCGATGTTGACGTAGATGAGGAAGAGCGGCAGCAGGAAGAGGATGCCGGGGAACATCTGCGTCGACAGCACGGTGACCGTGAAGACGCGCTTGCCGGGGAAGTCGTGGCGGCTGACCGCGTAGGCGGAGAAGACCGCGATCACCACCGAGCAGACGGTCGCGGCGCCCGCCACGATCAGGGAGTTCACGAAGTACTTCGCGAGCGGGACGGTGGACCAGATGTCGATGTACGGGCGGATCGTCAGCTCGCTGGGCAGCCAGCGGAACTCGCCCGTGACGTCCGCGAGCGGCTTCAGCGAGCTGGAGACCATGACGTACACCGGCAGCAGGACGAAGCCGGTGAGCAGGGTGAGGAAGATCCGCCGGGACCACAGGAAGGAGCGGGGCGGGGCCATCGGGGACCGGGGCGGTTTCACGGGGCGGTCCTCCGTCCGCGGGAGGTGAGCACGAGGTAGACGCCCGTCACGACGAGCAGGAAGAGCAACAGCAGCACGGACATCGCCGAGCCGGTGCCGAAGTTCCAGGTGACGAAGGACGCCTGGTAGATGTGGACCGAGATGAGGTCCGCGGCCTCCGGGGCGGTCCTGCCGAACAGGACGTACGGGGTGTTGAAGTCGTTGAACGTCCACAGGAACAGGACCAGGACCAGCACCTGGTTGACCGGGCGCAGCGACGGCAGGGTGATGCGGCGGATCTGCTGCCACGTCCCGGCGCCGTCCAGGGCCGCGGCCTCGTACAGCTCCCGGGGGATGTTCTGCAGGCCGGCCATGACGATGAGGAAGGCGAACGGCCAGCCCTTCCAGACCGACACCGTCAGCAGCGCGACGAAGCTGTTGTCGCCGATCAGCCAGAAGGCCGGCTTGTCGGTGAGGCCGAGCTGCTCGTGCAGGACGTGGTTCACCAGGCCGTTGTCGTGCTGGAACATGAACACCCAGGTGATGACGGCCGCGTAGACCGGCAGCGCGTACGGCACCAGGAACAGGGCGCGCAGCAGGCCCCGGCCGCGGAAGGTGTCCTGCATGCAGACCGCGGCGGCGGTGCCGATCAGCCAGCACAGGCCGACCGACAGCAGGGTGAAGGCGACGGTGACGAGGAAGGAGTGCAGCAGGGCCTCGCCGACGGGGGCGTCGAAGTCCACCGACACCCGGTAGTTGTCGAGGGCGGCCCAGGGGGCGGCGCCCCAGTCGCGGATGTAGAACTGGGTGAGCTGCTTGAAGCTCATCACGATGCCGATCACCATCGGCACCAGGTGGACCAGGAGTTCCAGCAGCAGGGCGGGCAGGAGCAGCAGGTAGGGCAGGCCGACGCGGCGGATCCGCCCGGTGCGGCGGCGGGGGCCGCGCGCCGCACCGGGGGAGCTCTTGCGGACCGGCGGCCCGGCGGTCTCGACGGTGGCGGTCATCGTGCTCACTTCGCCGGCATCTGCTGCTGCGCCTTGCCGAGCCGGGCCTTGACGGACTCGGCGGTGACCGGGCGTCCGGCGGCGGCGTCGGCGAACAGCTCCTTGATCGCCGTGCCGACGGCCGTCTCGAACTGCGACTCGTCGGCGACCTGCGGCAGCGCGACCGCGCTCTTGGCGAGGGTGTCCTTCAGCACGGCGTTGGCCGGGGTGTCGAAGGCGGGGTCCGCCTGGGCGGACTCGACCGGCGGGATGGTGCTGTAGGCCTTGTTGAGGATCTTCTGCTCGGCGTCGCTCGTCATGAACTTCACGAACTCGGTGGCGCCGTCGAGGTTGTCGGTGTTCTTGAAGACGGCCAGGTTGATGCCCGCGACCATCGAGTTGGCCTGCCTGCCGGGGCCCGGCGTGCCGGACTGCACGGGCACGGGCGCGACGCCGTAGGCGTCCTCGCTCATGCCCTGGGACTTGAGGTTGGCGGACGCGGACTGCCACAGCAGCATCGCGGTCCTGCCCTTGGCGAAGTCGCTCACCGACTGGTTCTGCGCGTACTCGGCGTTGCCCGGCGCGATGACCTCGTCCTCGGCCATCAGGTCGACGTACTGCTCGACCGCGGCGACCACCCCGTCGTCGGTGAAGTCGGGCCTGCCGTCGGCGGTGAAGAAGTCGGCGCCGTGCTGCTTGGCGAAGACGAAGGCGTGGTGGACGTTCTCCGAGGGGTTGGACCCCTCGGCGCCCAGGCCCCACCTGCCGTCCTTCGACAGCTTCTTCCCGGCCGCGACCAGCTCGTCCCAGGTGGCCGGCGGCTCGGCGATGCCGGCGTCGGCGAACATCCGCTTGTTGTAGTAGAGCGCGTACGCCATCGAGTACAGCGGCACCGCGGCCGGGTCCTCGCCCCGCGCGCCGGTGGAGGCGAGCGCGGAGTCCACGAAGCGGTCCCGGCCGCCGATCTTGTCGAAGTTCTTCTCGTCCCAGGGCAGCAGCGCCCCGGTGGCCTGCAGCGAGGCGCTCCAGGTGTTGCCGATGTTCAGCACGTCGGGGCCCTGGCCGGAGGTGGTCGCGGTCAGGATCCGGTTCAGCAGGTCCGACCAGGGCACGACCTCCAGCTTCACCTCGATCCCGGTCTGCTTCTCGAACTTGTCGAGCTCCGGCTGGAGGACCTTCTTGTCGGCCTCGACGCTGGCCCCCTGGTTGGAGGCCCAGTAGGTCAGGGTCCTGGGCGAGTCGTCGGACCCGCCGCCGGTGGGCGAACCACCGCCGCAGGCCGAGGCGGCGAGGGCGAGAGACAGGGTGACGGCGCCGGTGGCCGCGGCTCGGATGCTGCGCATGGCTCCTGGAGTCCCTTCCGGGAGACACGGGAAGTGCCTCATGGCTTAATTTAGGACGTGAGTTAAACCCCGATGGATGGGCCCGTCAAGGGTTTGGACACGCTCATCGAACTTGGTCGCAGCTCTTGACGCATTCGTTTCGCGGATGAACCATTCAGCGGCGAGAGAGCGCTCCCCTCACCCCCACCTCGTTCACTTCCTGAACCAGGAGAGCCGCCCCATGCCTTCCGACTCCCCGTCCTCCCGGCTGCCCTCGCTCGGCCGCCGCACCGTCCTCGGCGCCGCAGCCGCCGCCTCCGCCTCCGCCGTCGCGGGACTCTCCGCCACGCCGGCGTCCGCCGCCGCCCCGGCCCGGGGACGTCCGCGCGCCCTGCCCGGCGGCGGCGACCTCGGCCCGAACGTGCTGGTCTTCGACCCGTCCACGCCGAACATCCAGGCCAAGCTGGACGAGATCTTCCGGCAGCAGGAATCCGCGCAGTTCGGCACCGGCCGCTGGGCGCTGCTGTTCAAGCCCGGCACCTACCACGGGCTCAACGCCCAGATCGGCTTCTACACCTCCATCGCCGGCCTCGGCCTGTCCCCCGACGACACCACCATCAACGGCGACGTCACGGTCGACGCGGGCTGGTTCGGCGGCAACGCCACGCAGAACTTCTGGCGCTCGGCGGAGAACCTGGCCGTCGTCCCGGTCAACGGCACCAACCGCTGGGCGGTCTCCCAGGCGGCCCCGTTCCGCCGGATGCACGTGCGCGGCAACCTCAACCTCGCCCCGGCCGGCTACGGCTGGTCCAGCGGCGGCTACATCGCCGACAGCCGCGTCGACGGGCAGGTCCAGCCCTACTCGCAGCAGCAGTGGTACACCCGCGACAGCGCGATCGGCGGCTGGCTCAACGGCGTGTGGAACATGGTGTTCTCCGGCGTCGAGGGCGCCCCCGCACAGGGCTTCCCCGACCCGCCGTACACCACGCTCGACACCACCCCGGTCTCCCGGGAGAAGCCCTTCCTGTACGTCGACGGCGACCAGTTCCGCGTCTTCCTGCCGGAGAAGCGCACCAACGCCCGCGGCGTCTCCTGGGGCAACGGCACCCCCCGGGGCACCTCCCTGCCGCTGACGCGGTTCTACGTCGCCAGACCCGGCGTGTCGGCGGCCACGCTCAACCAGGCGCTCGCCCAGGGCCTGCACCTGCTGCTGACGCCGGGCATCTACCACGTCGACCAGCCGATCCGGGTCGACCGCCCGGACACGGTGGTCCTCGGCCTCGGCTACGCGACGATCATCCCCGACAACGGTGTGACCGCGCTGAAGGTCGCCGACGTCGACGGCGTACGGCTGGCCGGGTTCCTGATCGACGCCGGGCCGGTCAACTCCGCGACGCTGCTGGAGGTCGGCCCGCGGGGCGCCGCGCGCGACCACTCCGCCAACCCGACCACCGTGCAGGACGTGTTCATCCGGATCGGCGGGGCGGGCGCGGGCAAGGCCACCACCAGCATGGTGATCAACAGCCGCCACACCATCGTCGACCACACCTGGGTCTGGCGCGCCGACCACGGCGACGGCGTCGGCTGGGAGACCAACCGGGCCGACTACGGCGTCGTCGTCAACGGCCACGACGTGCTGGCCACCGGCCTGTTCGTGGAGCACTTCAACAAGTACGACGTGCAGTGGTTCGGCGAGCGCGGCCGCACCATCTTCTTCCAGAACGAGAAGGCCTACGACGCCCCGAACCAGGCCGCGATCCAGAACGGCCCGATCCGGGGCTACGCCGCCTACAAGGTCGGCGACGGCGTGACCGCGCACGAGGGCTGGGGCCTGGGCAGCTACTGCTACTACAACGTCGACCCGACGATCGTGCAGCACCACGGCTTCGCCGCGCCGGTCCGGCCCGGGGTGCGCTTCCACGGCCTGCTGGTGGTCTCGCTGGGCGGCAACGGACAGTACGCGCACGTCATCAACGACACGGGCGCGCCGACGTCGGGCACGTCGACGGTGCCGTCGACGGTGGTGTCGTTCCCCTGAGGGGTTCGCCCGAGGCGTTCCCCGGCGCCCGCCCGCCGGGGCGGACCGAGGACCGTACGGCCTGACGGCCGGGTGCCGCGGGCGGCTCCTTCCTGGGACGGGAGGGGGCCGCCCGCGGCGCTGCCGCGTTGGCGCCGCCGTGACCGGCACGGGAGGCGCGCCGCCGGGTGCGGGCGGTGCGTGAGCTGGTGGTGGGCGCGGGGAAGGCCGCCGAGGGCGCTCCGTCCTTCCGGCCGGCGACACGCAATGCCTCGCGGAGCGCATGCGAAAGGGACCCTTGGTCGACAAGGGTCCCTGTTGGTGTCCGAGGGGGGACTTGAACCCCCACGCCCGATAAAGGGCACTAGCACCTCAAGCTAGCGCGTCTGCCATTCCGCCACCCGGACAAGGTGTCCGCCGCTCTGCCGGGGTGTTCCCCCCGCGGCGACAGGAACAACCATACCAAGCTTTCGCAGTGCCTTTCACCTGCGTTTCCGTGCTCCGGGTGGCGGTCCGCGGCCGGGCCTCGCGGGCCGTCGTCCGGGGTACTGCGGGTGTCCGGTCGATCACCCGTGCGTCTTCGTGCCGCGGCACGGTCCGGTGGTCCGGAAAGGCACCGGGCGGCCGCTCGCCCGTCGGCCCCCGGCGCCGCGCGGACCGGCGGCCGGGCGGTCCTCCCCCGCTGCGGGAGGGCCGCCCGGTCCGCGGTCCGGGTCAGCGCCGCCGCTTGCGCAGGGCCGCCAGGTTGTCGTAGCTGATCTTGGCTTCCCGCAGCGACTGCGCGGGGTCGGTGGCGCTCGGGGAGTTGTCGTCCTCGATCATCGGGTTGTGGTAGTTGCGCTGCCCGACCCGTGAGAAGAACGCCGTGTAGTCGATGACGCCGGTGCCGAACGGCACCATCTCGTAGCCCATGCCGTTGGTCGTGCTGACCACGCCGTCCTTGGCGTGGAACAGCGGGTAGCGCTTGTTGTTGCGGGCGACCAGGCCGGCCGGGTCGAACACGCTCCTGCGGGTGGAGCCGTCGTGCGCGGTGTAGGTGTGGAACTTGTACTGCGCGACGTGCGCCCAGAAGATGTCCATCTCCAGCCAGACGGCCTTCGGGTCGGTGACCTGGAGGAAGTACTCCAGCTTCCGGATGCCCGAGCTGCGGGTCGGCCGGCCCTGGTCGTCCAGCGGGCCGCCGTCGAGCAGGAAGCCGTAGGCGCTGTCGTGGTTGTGGGTGTAGAGCTTGATGCCCTCGCGCCGGGCGATCGCGCCGAGCGCGTTCCACTTGTCCGCCGCCACGTCCCAGTCGGCGCGGTAGGAGCTTGCGGTGGGGTCGCCGCCGGTGCCCATGTGGTCCATGCCGAGGATGTTGGCGATCTCCAGGTTCTTCTTGAAGGTGTCCAGGTCCTCCCTGGTCAGCGGCCAGGAGGACGGGATGAAACCGTGGTTGCCCTGGGCGCGCAGGCCGTGGTCGTCGAGCCAGGAGCGCAGCAGCCTGGCGCCCTCGACGGTGCCCAGGTCGGCGCCGCCGGGCGCGTTCGCGTGCTGGCGGTACCCGGCGAACTCCACCTGGCGGTAGCCGTGGCGGGCCAGCTGCTTGAGCACCTCGCGGAAGCCGGAGGGCAGGTCGCTGGCGAGGGGGTCGCGGCCGGTCGCGTCGCGCACGGTGTAGAGGATGATGCCGCGCTTGTGCGGCGGGACGAGGACCTGCCCGTCCCGTCCGTGTTCGTGGCCGGTGTCCGCGCCGCCGTCCCGGGCCAGGGCGGGGGCGGCGCCGAAGACGGGGGCCGCGACGGCTCCGGCCGCCACGGCGGTGCAGGTGCCGAGGAAGCGGCGCCGGTCCACGCCGAGGGTGCGGCGCAGGGCCTCATCGGGTCTGCCGCCCGCGGCGGCGTCGGGGCGCGGGGTGTCGGGAAACTCGGGGAACAGGGTCACGGGTGCCTGCCTTCCGGGTCGTGGCCGGGTCCGGTGGCGCCGGATCCGGCCGCTGTCAGTGCCGTGTGTTTCACTCTCCGTAGCCGGTTCTCGCGGCTCGTCGGCCTGCGTGTCAGCCGAGTCCGGCGAGGCGGAGCAGCAGTGATTTCACGTCGGTGGCCGCGACGCGGTCGCCGACGGCGCGGGGGGTGGAGCAGATGAGGAGCGGACCGTCGTCGTCGCTCGCGGGTAGGCGGCCGTGGCTGCCGCGAATAGGTGAGGGGTCCAGGGGCACGACCGCCATGCGGTAGCGCATGCCGAGTTTCTTGCGGGCCAGGGCGGTGGCCGCCTTGACCTTGACGTAGGGGTCGAGCGGGTCCATGAACAGCTCGACCGGGTCGTAGCCGGGTTTGCGGTGGATCTCGACGAGCTGCGCGAAGTCGGGCGCGCGGGCGTCGTCGAGCCAGTAGTAGTACGTGAACCAGGCGTCCGGCTCCGCCACGGCGACCAGTTCGCCGGCGCGTGGATGGTCGAGGTGGTGGGCCTTCTTGCCCCGGTCGTCGAGGAGCTGCTCGATGCCGGGCAGGCCGTCGAGGGCGGCCCGGGCGGCGTCGAGGTCCTCCGGGCGGCGCACGTAGACGTGGGCGATCTGGTGGTCGGCGACCGCGAAGGCGCGGGACGCCATCGGGTCGAGGTACTCCATGCCGTCCTGGGTGTGCACCTCCAGCAGGCCGGCGCGGCGCAGGGCGCGGTTGATGTCGACGGGCCGGCTGACGCGGGTGATGCCGTACTCGGACAGGGCGACCACCGTGCGGCCCTCGGCGCGTGCGTCGTCCAGGAGCGGGGCGAGGGCCGCGTCGAGGTCGGTGGCCGCCTTCCGGGAGCGCGGGTCGTCGGGGCCGAAGCGCTGCAGGTCGTAGTCGAGATGGGGGAGGTAGCAGAGGGTCAGGTCGGGGTGGCGGGTGCGCAGGACGTATCGGGTGGCGTCGATGATCCACCGGCTGGAGACCAGGTCGGCGCCGGGTCCCCAGAAGTGGAAGAGGGGGAAGGTGCCGAACTCCCGGGTGAGTTCGTCGTGCAGGGCCGGGGGGCGGGTGTAGCAGTCGGGTTCCTTGCGGCCGTCGGAGTAGTAGACCGGGCGGGGGGTGACGGTGATGTCGGTGTCGGCGCCCATGGCGTACCACCAGCAGATGTTGGCGACCGTGTAGCCGGGGCGGGCGCGGCGGGCGGCGTCCCAGAGCTTGTCGCCGGCGACGAGTCCGTTGTGCTGGCGCCACAGCAGGACGTCGCCGAGCTCGCGGAAGTACCAGCCGTTGCCGACGATGCCGTGCTCGGACGGGTGGGTGCCGGTCAGGAACGTGGACTGGGCGGCGCAGGTGACGGCGGGCAGCACGGTGCCGAGCGGGGCGTGGGAGCCGGACCGGGCCAGGGCCCTCAGGTGCGGCATGTGGTCGAGCAGGCGGGGGGTGAGGCCGACGACGTCCAGGACGAGGAGCGGGGTCGGCCCTTCGGGTCGGGTCATGGCAGTTCCTTCAGACCGAGGTCCGTCAGCAGGTCGCGGGCGAGGGCGAGTTCGGCGGCGATGCCGTCGGCGAGCTGGGCGCGGGCGCGGGGCCGCAGCTCGGGCGGGAGGGCCTGCCAGGTGTAGGTCTCGACCTCCAGGTGGCGGGTGAGCGGGTGCGGGCCGCCGACGAGCCGGGTCAGCGCGGCCTTGAGGACGGGGAGCGTGGAGGTGAGGGGCGCGGCGGGGGCCGCGTGCAGCGGGACGTGGAAGTGGGCGCGCCAGGGCGCCGTGTCGGGCAGGGCGCCGCCGGCGAGGGCCTCGTCGAGGTCGTCGGTGCCGAGCAGGCCGGCGGCGGGCCCCTCCCCCGCGCGGACGGGGCCGGGCGGGGGGCAGGCGCGGGTCTGGTGCAGGAAGCGGGGTTCGGCGAAGGCGGCGAGCGCGGCGCGGACCTCGGGGCGGTGGGGGTGTTCGGCGTGCAGGGCGGCGGACAGCTGCGACTTGACGACGGGGACGCGGGCGTCGGCGAGGGCGTCCAGCGCGGTGTGCGGGTCCTCGAAGGAGGTGGCGAGGTGGCAGGTGTCGACGCAGACGCCGATGCGGTCGTGGGCGATCGCGGTCAGCGGGGCGAGGGCGTCGGCGGTGGTCTCGACGACACAGCCGGGTTCCGGTTCCAGGCCGACGCGGATGGAGCGCCCGGTGAGGTCGTGCAGGGCGTCGAGGCGTTCGGCGAGGGTGGTGAGCGCGGCGCGGGCCCGGTCGGCGCGGGCGTCGTCGTAGGCGGTGCGCCAGGCCAGCGGCAGGGTGGAGATGCTGCCCTCGGTGACGTCGTCGGGCAGGAGTCCGGCGAGGACGCGGGCCAGGGCGGTGGTGTGGCCGAGCCGTTCCGGGTCGGCCCAGTCCGGCCGGTAGACGCGGTACTTGACCTCCTCGGCGCCGAAGCCCTCGTAGGGGAAGCCGTTGAGGGTGACGACCTCCAGGCCGCGCCGGTCGAGTTCGCCGCGCAGGCCGCGCAGCGCGGCCGGGTCGGTGACCAGGGCGCGGGCGGCGTCGCGGGCGAGCCACAGGCCGATGCCGAGGCGGTCGCGGCCGAGGCGGCGGCGGACGGGCTCGCAGTGGTCGCGGAGCTGGGCGAGGACGCCGTCGAGGGTTTCGGCGGGGTGGACGTTGGTGCAGTAGGCGAGGTGGACCGTGGAGCCGTCGGGGTGGCGGAAGCGCATGGTTCACACCTCCGCGGCCGGGACGCGGACCGGCTCGTGCCCGTCGTCCTTCGGGGCGCCGCGGAGGATGGAGTTGCCCTCGTGGGTGGGTTCCGGGGCGGGCACGTCGAGGACGAGCCGGCCGCTGAGCCCGTAGAAGGCGACGGGGTTGCGCCACAGCACCCGGTCGACGTCGTCCTCGGTGAAGCCCTCGGCGAGCATCAGGTCGGCGACCCGGCGGGTCTTGAGGGGGTCGCTCCTGCCCCAGTCGGCGGCGGAGTTGACCAGTACCCGCTCAAGTCCGTGGGCGCGCAGGATCGCGACCATCCGCTCCTCGTCCATCTTGGTGTCGGGATAGACGGAGAAGCCCAGCCAGCAGCCGCTGTCGCGGGCCTCCTTCACGGTCGTCTCGTTGAGGTGGTCGACCAGGACCCGGTCCGGGGGCAGGGCGGACTCGCGGACGACGTCGAGGGTGCGGCGCAGGCCGGTGAGCTTGTCGCGGTGCGGGGTGTGCACCAGGGCGGGCAGGCCGTGGTCGGCGGCGAGCTGGAGCTGGGCGGCCAGGGCGGTGTCCTCGGCGGGCGTCATCGAGTCGTAGCCGATCTCGCCGACGGCGACGACCCGGTCCTTGACGAGGTAGCGGGGCAGTTCGTCCAGGACGGGGGCACAGCGCGGGTCGTTGGCCTCCTTGGGGTTGAGGGCGAGCGTGCAGTGGTGGGCGATGCCGTACTGGGCGGCGCGGAAGGGCTCCCAGCCGAGGAGGGAGTCGAAGTAGTCGAGGAAGGAGGCGGGCGAGGTGCGGGGCTGGCCGAGCCAGAAGGAGGGCTCGACGACCGCGCGGACGCCGGCGGCGTACATGGCCTCGTAGTCGTCGGTGGTCCGCGACGTCATGTGGATGTGGGGGTCGAAGATGCGCATCAGGACTCCTTGCCGTGGGGGTCGTCCGTGCGGTGCGGCGGGGCCGGCGGGGCGCCGGTCCGGGTCAGGGCCAGGACGCGGTCCAGGTCCTCGGGGACGGGACGGCCCGCGGCGGTGCGTTCGGCGGCGTAGTCGCCGAGCATGCGGGCGAGTTCGGCGTCGCCGTGGGCGCGCCGGGGCAGGTCCGCCACGTGGTCGACGCCGACGCCGGTGAACAGGCACTTGAGCACGGCGTGGCGCCAGGTGTGGGGGTCGAGGTGCCGGGCGGCGTAGGGGCCGACGGCGGCGGCGAGGAGCCGGGTGTCGTTGGTGCGCAGGGCGTCCTCGACGAGGGGGAGGGCGTCGGGGCCGGGCACCAGGTGGGGCAGGGCGTGCAGGACGGCGCGGCGTTCGTCGGCGGTGCCCTGGACGTAGACCCGGGTCAGGGCGTCGGCGTCGGCCCGGGCCGCGTGCAGGACGAGGACGCGGGCGGCGTCGGCGTGGGCGGGGCCGCAGCGGCGGCCGGCCTCGGCGAGGCGCAGCTCCCACACGGCGAGGGGGCCGCGGCCGCCGGGGTGGGCGGCCGCCTCGTCCAGGGCCTGGTCGAGCCAGGCGCGGGCGGCTCCGTCGAGGCGGGTGGCGAGGTGGGCGCGCAGGGTGTCGAGGGGGGCGGTCCCGGGGTTCGGGGTGCCGCCGTCGGCCGTCGTTCCGCCGGTGGCCGCGGTGGTCGCCGGGGTGGTGCGGGGACGGGTCATGGGGTGCTCCCTTCCGGGGTGGCGGGTGCGGCGGGGCGCGGGGCCGGGCGGGGGACGTCCGGGGGGCGGGAGCCGCCCGGTGGCGCCGGGCCCGCGCCGGGCCCGCGGTCCCCGGTGGCCCGGGCGGGGGCGGCGGTGGTCGCCGCGCGGCGGAGGAAGGGGAGGGAGCGCTCGGCGAAGCGGGGGCCCGCGTGGGAGTGGCGGGGCAGTTCGACGACGGTCAGACCCTGGTAGCCGGTGGCGGCGAGGGCCGCGAGGACGGGCGGGAAGTCGATCTCGCCGTCTCCGAAGGGGAGGTGTTCGTGGACGCCGCGGCGCATGTCCTCGATCTGGACGTGCCGCAGCCAGGGGGCGGCGGCGCGTACGCAGTCGGCGGGCGGGAGGGGTTCGAGGCACTGGCAGTGGCCGATGTCGAGGGTGAGGCCGAGGGCGCCGGGGTCGCCGAGGGCGTGGCGCAGGCGGTGGAAGTCGTCGAGGGTGGCGAGGAGGTGGCCCGGTTCGGGTTCGACGGCGAGGGGGACGCCGGCGGCGGTGGCGGCGTCCAGGACCGGTGCGAGCGCCTCGGCGAGGCGTTTCCAGGCCGTGTCCGGGTCGGTGTCGGCGGGGACGGTGCCGCTGAAGCAGTGGACGGCGTGGGCCCCGAGGTCGGCGGCGACCCGGACGGCGCGCAGCAGCAGGCCGGCGCGGCGGGCCCGGTCGTCGGGGTCCGGGTCCAGGAGGGAGGGGCCGTGTTTGCGGCGCGGGTCGAGCACGTAGCGGGCGCCGGTCTCGACGGTGACGCCCAGGCCGAGCGCCTGGAGCCGGTGCGCGACCCGGCGGGTGCGGGCGGCGAGGTCCGGGGCGAGCGGGTCGAGGTGCATGTGGTCGAGGGTGAGACCGACCCCGTCGTAGCCGAGGTCGGCGAGGAGGGCGAGGGCGTCGTCGAGGCGGAGGTCGGTGAGGCCGTTGGTGCCGTAGCCGAAGCGGAGGGGGGCGGCGCCGGGGTGTCGGGGGGCTCCCGGGGAGCCGGCCGGGCCGGCCGGGGCCGTGGGGAGCGGTTCCGGGCTCGTGCGGTCCGGGCTCGTGCGGTCCGGGCTCATGTGATGCTCACCTTCCTCGCGAACTTCCGTCCGGCCGGGGCGAGGGCCGCGATCAGCAGGGCGGCGACCGGGGCCCCGGAGCGGGCGGTGAGGGCGGCCTGGAGGGGGATCGTGGCGCGGATGCCGCCGCCGACCGCTCGCTGGATGAGCGGGGGCGACGGGTTGAGGGCGGCGTGGAAGCAGGGGCGGGCGGCCGTCACGGCGTAGGCGGCGCCGAGAGCGGCGGTGGCGGCCGCGCCGCCTCGGCCGCCCGGCGCCCGCGCCGTGTCCCCCCGCCCCGCCGCGCGCCGTGCGCGGCCCCGGGTCAGGAGGCCGGTGAGCAGGGCGGTCGTGGCCAGGGCCGACAGGGGCGCCAGGGGCGAGCCGCCGCGGGTCTCGTCGCGGGAGACGGTCGTCACCGCGAGGGTGTGGGTGCCGAGCAGAGCGGCGGAGGGCAGCGCCGGCCGGGCGCGGCCGGTGGTGGCCGCCGCGCCGAGGAGCAGGTCGAGTCCGCGGGCCGCGGCCATGGCCGCGGGTCCGGCGGGCGTGTGCTTCAGGGTGAGGTCGTACGCCCAGACGGTCGCCGCTAGGGGGGCGGCGACGGCGAGGGCGGGACGGCCGGCGCGGGCGGCCAGGGCCAGTCCGGCGCCGGTGAGGGCGCAGGCCGCCGTGAGGGCGGCGGCCGGCCGGACGCGGCCGGAGGGGAGGGGCCGGTGCGGGCGCTCGACGGCGTCCTCCGCGCGGTCCGCCCAGTCGTTGAGGGCCATGCCGGCTTGGTACAGGCAGAGGGAGGAGCCGACGGCCAGCAGCGTGCGGGCAGTGGGGCGGGCGCCGGTCGCGGCGGCGCCCGCGAGCGCGTCGCCGGGGACGGTGAACAGCGCGGGCAGGCGCAGCAGTTCGGCCCAGGCGCGCCCGGTTCCCCGGCCGCGCCCGGTTCCGGGCCCGCCGGGTGCGGGATCTCCCGCTCGGCCGGACCCGGGGCGGGGCGCGGGGCCCGGCGGCCGGGACGGGTCCGCCGCGGCGGCCGGGGCGGGCGTCCCCGCCCCCGTCGCTCCGGGCCCGGCCCCCTGGGGACGCCTGCCGGCTCGTTCCCGCCGCACCGCCGCTCCCCGCCTCATCGCCGCTCCCCGCCGCGGTCCGTGCCTGCCGGACCGCCGTCGCCGCGCCCGCTCGCCGCTCCCCCGCCGTCCCGCAGCCGTCCCGCGAACCCCCGCAGCGCCTCGTACTGCTCCGCGAGCCCTGCGGGTCCGTCCCCCGCCGGGTCCTTGAAGTAGAAGCCGAGGTCGCCGAGCGGGCCGGACAGGCCGGCCTCGTGGGCGCGGGCGGTCAGGCGGGCGAGGTCGAGGACCAGGGGGGCGGCCAGGGCCGAGTCGCAGCCCTGCCAGATGGTCTGGAGGATCATGCGGGCGCCGAGGAAGCCGTCGAAGGCGATGTGGTCCCACGCGGTCTTCCAGTCGCCGAGCGCGGGGACGTCGTCGATGTGGACCTCGCCCTGGGGGGTCGTGCCGAGGGTGTCGGCGAGGACCCGTTCCTTGCCCGCGTTCTTGGCCGCCGCGGCGGCCGGGTCGGCCAGGGCGGCGCCGTCGCCGCCGCCCAGCAGGTTCGTGCCGGACCAGGCCCGCACGGCGAGCGCCCGCTGCGCGAACATGGGGCCCAGCACCGACCTGAGCAGCGTCTGGCCGGTCTTGCCGTCGCGGCCCGCGTACGGCAGGCCGGACGCGGCGGCCAGCGGGGCCAGGGCCGGGTGGTCGAGGCCGGTCGACGGGGTGAAGTTGACGTAGGGGCAGCCGGCGCGCAGGGCGGCCGCCGCGTACAGCGAGCTCGGCGGGAGCGCGCGCCCGGTGGCGGTGGGCTCGGTGGAGGCCACGTTCACCACCACCGTCCGCGCCGCCCCCAGGCGCCGTGCGAAGTCCCGGATGTCCGCGGCGAAGGCGGCGATCAGCTCCTCCTCGCCGCGGGTGTCGCCGGGCAGGGGGCCGCCGGGGCGGATCTCGCGGTCGGCGGCGGCCAGTTCGGCGCGGACCGCCGCGGGGAGGCCGGGGGGCAGTACGCCGCCCGCCGCCAGGGCCTCCGCCCGTTTGGGCAGGGGGCAGTCGAGGGTGTCGTGGCCGCCGAAGACCAGGGACGACAGGGCCGGCAGGCCGCTGCCGGCGAAGACGGGCGTCTCGGTCACCATGCCCGTCGGCGGGTGCAGGCCCGCCGACACGGCGGCGCAGCCCGCCACGACGGTGGTGGCGACGGAGCCGCGCGCTCCGATCAGCCACACCCCCACACGGGAACCGGAGTCCGAAGGGGAACCTGGACGGGACGCGGACATGGGCAGCCTCCTTGTCGACGTCGCCGAATGCGACGTACGTGCGTGGACTCCACAGAGACGGCGGGAAGACCGGGGACAGCGGGAAGACGGGGACAACGGGAGGGCCGGGAACGGCGGGAAGCGGGGACGGGCGGGAGGACCGGGGACGGCGACGGGCCCCCGGGGGCCGGCGGCGGGACGGGCGGGATGACGGCGGGCGGGGGTCCGGCGTCCCCCGCCCGCCGCCGCTCAGTCGCCCTGGACGGGCAGTTCCTTGATCCGGACGTTCCGGAAGGACACCCGGTCCTCGGCTCCGTGGTTCTGGATGCCGATGTGTCCGTCGGCCAGGCTCCGGGCCGGGTCGGTGTTGGTGAAATCGTTGATCTTCACGCCGTTGAGCCAGACGCGGAGCCGTTCGCCCTCCACGCGGATCTCGTACGTGTTCCACTCCCCCGGCGGGTTCAGCGCGCGGTCGCGCTTGTTCAGGTCGGCGGATTGGAAGCCGTAGACGGACCCGGTGGTGCGCTCGGGGACGTCCGTGGCGTCGATCTGGATCTCGTAGCCGTTGTCCACCGCCGACCACGGGTCGTCCGAGGGCGGGAAGCCCACGAACACCCCCGAGTTGTCGTCGCCGGACTCGCTCGCCATCCTCCAGTCGAGCTTCAGGGAGTAGGACGTGAAGCTCTTCGCGGCGTACCAGAGCAGGCCCATGCCGCCCGACGAGGTGATCGTGCCGTCGTCGTCCGACGTGAACGAGCCGGGGCCCGCCTGCCGCCAGCCGTCCAGGGAGGCGCCGTCCAGGAGCGGGCGGTAGCCGTTCTCCGGCCGGCAGTCGGCCTGGGCGTCGCCGACGGCCCAGCGGATGCCGCCCAGCAGGTGCTGCCGGAAGGCGGGGTCGGCGTAGGACTCCTTGGTGTGGCCGCCGCCGGTGTAGAAGGCGCGGCCGCCCCGGTACTCCTGGCACCAGGCGATCGGGTGGTCGCCGTGCATGGTGCCGCCGGTGTACGACGACTCGTCGAGCGAGGCGAGGACGTGGGCCCGCTCCCGCGGGTTGGAGCGGTAGTTGTACCACTCGTCGGTGCGGTTCCAGGTCCGGGCCAGGCCGGCGGTCGCCGGGTGGGCGCGGTCCTCGACGTCCACGGTGGCCGGCTGGATCGCCGGGTGGGACTGGAAGTAGGCGCCGGCCAGGCCGCCGTAGAACTCCCAGTCGTACTCGGTGTCGGCCGCGGCGTGCACGCCGACGTAGGCGCCGCCGCCGCGGATGTAGCCCTCGAAGGCGCGCTGCTGCGCGGCGTCGAGGACGTCACCCGTGGTGGACATGAACACGACGGCGGCGTAGCGCCGCAGGTTGCGCTGGGTGAACGCGCCCGCGTCCTCGGTGGCGTCGACCCTGAAGCCGCCCGCCTGGCCGAGCTGCTTCACCGTGGCGACGCCCTCGGGGATCGAGTCGTGGCGGAAACCGGCCGTCTTGGAGAAGACCAGCACCCGCTTCCCGGCGGTCCTGCCGCCCTCGTCCCCGGCCTGCGAGGCGGCCGTCCCCGAGACGGTGCCCAGGAGCAGGGCGGCGCCCACGGCGGCGGTCGTCACTCGTCCGGTCGCACGCATGGTGCCACCTCCTCTCAGCTGGTCGTGAAGGTGAAGTCGTCCACGTCGAACAGGGCACCCGTGCCGCTCCCCTTGAAGACCAGGAAGAGCTCGGTGGTGCCGCGCGGGGCGCGGGACAGGTCGGCGGAGACGTCCTGGAAGGTCTCCCAGCCGCCGGTGACCGGCACGGCCGCCTTTCCGAGCAGCGTGCCCGTGGGGGACCCGGCGCGGAACTCCAGTGTGCCGCCGGCGCCGCCGGAGGAGACGCGGGCGGTGACCTTCTCCGCGTTGCTCAGGACGTACGGGGTGAAGGAGATCCAGTCACCGTGGTGGATCTCGCCGACGGTCCTGCCGCCGTGCGCGGCCTCCTTGGTGACGACCGAGACGCCCGAGGAGTCGTTGAAGTGCTCGGCCTGTCGGTGCCTGGGCTGGGTGACGTTCTGGTCGTGCGTGGTCAGCGGGGCCTGGCCGCCGCCCCCGTTGTCGGTGTACTCGGCGTCGAAGACGCCGAAGATGTCGGCGTTCTCGTCGTGGCCGCCGTCGGCGCTGGTCTGGATGGTGCCGGAGCAGCCGTTGGCCGAGGTGAGCGGGTGGCCGTGGGTGTCGTGGCCGAGGATGAAGGTGACCTTGACCTTGGAGCAGTCGATGGAGCGGCCGTCCTCGGGGTCGGTGACCCGCACCTTGAACGGGACGGCGTCGCCGAAGCTGAACAGCTGGCCGTCCTTGGGCAGGTCCAGCGTCACCTTGGGCGCGGTGTTGCCGACGACGATCTGCACGCTCGCGCTGCCGGTGCGGCCGGAGGGGTCCTTCGCCGTCAGCGTCGCCGTGTAGGTGCCGTTCTTCTTGTACCGGTGCGTCGGGTCGGCCTGGGTGGAGGTGGTGCCGTCGCCGAAGTCCCAGCTGTAGGTGAGGGCGTCGCCGTCCTGGTCGGTGGTGCCCGCGGAGGAGAAGCTCACCCGCAGCGGGGCCTGGCCGGAGGTCTTGTTCGCGGCGGCCTGGGCGACGGGCGAGTGGCCGTCGGTGGCGTTCTCGATGCGGTACAGGGCGGAGTGCTCGTCGCCGCCGAACCAGGACAGGCCGTAGTCGAGGACGTACAGCGCTCCGTCGGGCCCGAACTCCATGTCCATCACCTGGGTGCCGGACCAGGGCACGTCGTTGATCGCCTGCACGGTCCCGTCGGCGTCGCTGGTGATCCGCTTGATCCAGCGCCGTCCGAACTCGCCGACGAAGAGGTCGCCGTCGTAGGCCTCGGGGAACTTCACCGGCGAGTCGAGGGCCGGGTCGTAGTGGTAGACGGGGCCGCCCGTCGGGGACTCGGAGCCGTCGCCGAACTCGGGTACGGACGGGCCGTCGTACGGGATCCAGGCCGGCTGCGCCGGGGGCAGGTCCGTCAGGCCGGTGTTGTGCGGGGAGTCGTTCTTCGGGGCGGCGCAGTCGAAGGTCCCGCCGGACTGCCCGGTGGCGAAGTCGTAGTCGACGTAGGCGTCGTTGTCGCCGGTGCAGTACGGCCAGCCGAAGTTGCCGGGGCCGGTGACGCGGGCGAACTCGACCTGGCCGGCCGGGCCCCGGTCCGGGTCGGCGGCGCCGGCGTCGGGACCGTAGTCGCCGACGTAGAGGATGCCGGTCTCCTTGTCGACGTTGAACCGGAACGGGTTGCGGAAGCCCATGGCGTAGATCTCGGGCCGCGTCCTGTCCGTGCCGGGCGGGAAGAGGTTGCCCTCGGGGATGGAGTAGGAGCCGTCGGCGTTGACCTTGATGCGCAGGATCTTGCCGCGCAGGTCGTTGGTGTTGCCGGAGGTGCGCTGGGCGTCGAAGGCCGGGTTGCGGTTCGCGCGCTCGTCGATCGGGGTGTAGCCGTCCGACTGGAACGGGTTGGAGTCGTCACCGGTCGACAGGTAGAGGTTGCCCTGCGCGTCGAAGTCGATGTCGCCGCCGACGTGGCAGCACATGCCGCGGGTGGTCGGCACGTCGAGGATCTTCTTCTCGCTGGCGGTGTCGAGGGTGCCGTCCTCCTTCAGCACGAACCGGGAGAGCCGGTTGACGCCCTCGAAGGGCGCGAAGTCGGCGGCGGTGCCGGTCTCGGGGGCGTCGCCGGCGGGGGTGTTCATCGGCGGCGCGTAGTACAGGTAGATGTAACGGTTCTGCGTGAATCCGGGGTCGACGCCGACGCCTTGCAGGCCCTCCTCGTCGTGGGAGTACACGTCGAGCTTGCCGGCCAGTCGCGTGTTCCCCGCGGCGTCGGTGAGGCGGAGTTCGCCGTCGCGGGAGGTGTGCAGGACCGAGCGGTCCGGGAGGACGGCCAGCGACATGGGCTCGCCGACCTCCGCCTCGCCCTTGGCGAGGGCGACCTGCTGGAAGTCCTCCGCCGCGACGGCCGTCCCGTCGGCGGTGGCCGCGCCGGCCTGGGGTGCGGCCAGGGTGAGGGAGGCGCCCGCCAGCAGCGCGCCGCTGAGCAGGGCCACCGCCTTGCGGAACAGGGGGGGTCGTCTGTGGGTGCCTATTTCGTCGGTGCGGGTGGTGCGGTCGTTCCCGTGCACGAATGCCTCCAGAGTGGGGCTGGTTGTACGGGCGGGTGCGTACGCCGGGGTGCGCCGTCACCCCGGAGCCGGGCGGTCCCGGAGGGCTGGGGAGCCCCGGAAGCCGGGGAGCCCTCCGGGGCCCGGACGTCAGTTGCCGAACGCCGCGTCGAAGGAGGCCGACGGCGGCTCGAAGTCGTACGCCTTCAGGCGGGTCAGCGCCTCGGGGGCGCCCTGGAGCCGGTCCATGCCGGCGTCCTCCCACTCGACCGAGACCGGGCCCTGGTAGCCGATGGAGCGCAGCATCCGGAAGACGTCCTCCCAGGGGACGTCGCCGTGTCCGGCCGAGACGAAGTCCCAGCCGCGCCGCGGGTCGCCCCAGGGCAGGTGGGAGCCGAGGCGTCCGTTGCGTCCGTCGAGGCGCTTGCGGGCCTCCTTGCAGTCGACGTGGTAGATGCGGTCGCGGAAGTCCCACAGGAAGCCGACCGGGTCCAGGTCCTGCCACACGAAGTGGGAGGGGTCGAAGTTCAGGCCGAAGGCCGGCCGCCGGTCGATCGCCTCCAGGGTGCGTACGGTCGTCCAGTAGTCGTAGGCGATCTCGCTCGGGTGGACCTCGTGCGCGAACCGCACGCCCTCGGCGTCGAAGACGTCCAGGATCGGGTTCCAGCGCGCCGCGAAGTCCTCGTAGCCGCGGTCGATCATCGCCTCGGGGGCGGGCGGGAACATCGCGACCAGGTGCCAGATCGCGGAGCCGGTGAAGCCGATGACGGTGTCCACGCCGAAGGCGGCCGCGGCGCGCGCGGTGTCCTCGATCTCGGCGGCGGCGCGCCGCCGCACGCCCTCCGCGTCGCCGTCGCCCCAGACGCGGGCGGGCAGGATCGCCCGGTGGCGTTCGTCGATGATGGCGTCGCAGACGGCCTGGCCGACCAGGTGGTTGGAGATCGCCCAGCACTTCAGGCCGTACTTGTCGAGCAGTTCCCGGCGCGAGTCGAGGTAGGAGGGGTCGGCGAGGGCCTTGTCGACCTCGAAGTGGTCGCCCCAGCAGGCGAGTTCGAGGCCGTCGTAGCCGAAGTCGCGGGCGAGTCGGCAGACCTCCTCCAGGGGCAGGTCGGCCCACTGGCCGGTGAACAGGGTGAAGGTGCGCGGCATCCGGGTCGGCCTCCTCAGGCTGCTATCGGCGTGTAGACGGAGTTCTTCTCGGCGCTCTCCTCCACCGCCGCCAGCACGCGCTGCACCTGCAGCCCGTCGGCGAAGGAGGGTTCGGGCCGGCGCCCCTCGGCGACGGCGTGGACCAGGTCGCGGGCCTGGTGGACGAAGGTGTGCTCGTAGCCGAGGCCGTGGCCCGGCGGCCACCAGGCGTCCAGGTAGGGGTGGTCGGGTTCGGTGACGAGGATGCGGCGGAAGCCGGCCCGTCCGCCGGGCTCCGTGCCGTCGTGGTACGACAGCTCGTTGAGGCGCTCCAGGTCGAAGGCGAGCGAGCCGCGTTCGCCGTTGAGTTCGATGCGCAGGGCGTTCTTGCGGCCGGTGGCGTACCGGGTGGCCTCGAAGGAGGCGAGGGCGCCGGAGGTGAAGCGGCCGGTGAACAGGGCGGCGTCGTCCACGGTGACCTGCCCGGTGCCGTGCGCGGAGACGGCCGAGAGGCCGCTGCCGGCCCCGGCGGGCAGGGGCCGTTCGCGGACGAAGGTCTCCGTCAGCGCGGACACGCCCGCCAGCCGCTCCCCCGCCAGGTACTGCGCGAGGTCGACGATGTGCGCCCCCAGGTCGCCGAGGGAGCCGGAGCCGGCCTGCTCCTTGCGCAGCCGCCAGGTCAGCGGGAACTGCGGGTCCACCAGCCAGTCCTGGAGGTACGCCACCCGCACGTGCCGCAGCCTGCCGATGCGGCCCTCGGCCACCATGCGCCGGGCCAGCGCGGTGGCGGGCACCCGGCGGTAGTTGAAGCCGACCATCGCCACCCGGCCGCTCCGGTACGCCGCCTCGGCGGCCCGCGTCATGGCCTCGGCCTCCTCGACGGTGTTCGCGAGGGGCTTCTCGCACAGGACGTGCTTGCCGGCGGCGAGGGCGGCGAGGGCGATCTCGGCGTGGCTGTCGCCGGGGGTGCAGATGTCGACGAGGTCGATGTCGTCCCGCGCGACCAGGGCACGCCAGTCGGTCTCGACCGTCGCCCAGCCGTGCCGGTCGGCCGCCGCGCGCGCGGCGGTGGCGTCCCGGCCGCAGATCGCGGCCAGCACCGGGGTCAGCGGCAGGTCGAAGACCCGGCCCGCGGTGCGCCAGCCCTGGGAGTGGGCGGCGCCCATGAAGGCGTAGCCGACCATGCCGACGCGCAGTGGCGGCTTCTCGGGCTCGGCCCCCTCCGGGGCCTGCGACTGTGCCATGCTGATGTCCTCCTCGTCCTCGTCGGGGTGGCGCACGTGGGGGGTGCGGGCGGAGCGGTCACTTGAAGCCGGTGGACATGTACCGGCCGACGTTGGTCTTGTCGACGACGGCCGAGTACAGGGTGATCGAGGCGGGGATCTCGTACTCGGCGAGGCCGCCGACGCCCTTGCCCTGGCCGAGGGCGCGGGCGAGGTCGATCGCGGAGGCGGCCATGGTCGGCGGGTACAGGACGGTCGCCTTCAGCACGCCGTCGTCCCGCTCGATCGCCTGGAACGCGGACAGCGCGCCCGCGCCGCCGACCATCAGGAAGTCGTCGCGCCCGGCCTGCTCGACGGCGCGCAGGGCGCCCACGCCCTGGTCGTCGTCGTGGTTCCACAGCGCGTCGAACTTCCGCTGCGCCTGGAGCAGTTGGGCCATCTTGGCCTGTCCGGACTCGACGGTGAAGTCGGCGGCCTGGCGGGCCACCTTCTTGATGTTCGGGTAGTTCTTCAGGGCGTCGTCGAAGCCCTGGGTGCGCTGCTTGGTCAGCTCCAGGTTGTCCAGGCCGGCGAGTTCGACGACCCGGGCGTCCGGCTTGTCCTTCAGTTTCTCGCCGATGTAGTGCCCGGCGCTCAGGCCCATGCCGTAGTTGTCGCCGCCGATCCAGCAGCGGTAGGCCTGGGGGGTGTTGAAGACGCGGTCGAGGTTGACGACGGGGATGCCGGCGCGCATCGCCTTCAGCCCGACCTGGGTGAGCGCCCTGCCGTCGGCGGGCAGCACCACCAGGACGTCGACCTTCTTGTTGATCAGGGTCTCGATCTGCCCGATCTGCTGGGCGGTGTCGTTGGAGCCCTCGGTGATCTCCAGGGTGACGTCGGAGTACTTCTCGGCGCGGCGCTTGGCGTTGTCGTTGATGGCGTTGAGCCAGCCGTGGTCGGCCTGCGGGCCGGCGAAGCCGATGGTGACGGGCTTGCCGGGCTTGTCGGCGGCGGCCGGCTGGTCGGCGGCGGCCGGCTCGTCGTCGGACTCGTTGCTGGTGCACCCGGTCAGGAGGGCACCGGCGGACACGGCGGCGGCTCCGAAGAGCAGTCCTCTGCGGCTGGTGAGCTCGTGCATGGCGGTGAACCCTTTCCTCAGGTCGTGCTCGCGGTACGGCGCTGGACCAGCACGGCGGCGACGATGATCGCGCCCTTGGCGATCTGCTGGACGTCGCTCTGCAGGTTGTTCAGGGCGAAGATGTTGGTGATCGTGGTGAAGATCAGGACGCCGAGCACGGAGCCGGTGACGGTGCCGCGGCCCCCGCTGAGCAGCGTGCCGCCGATGATCGCGGCGGCGATGGCGTCGAGTTCGTAGAGGTTGCCGTTGGTGTTCTGGCCGGAGCCGGACAGGACGATCAGCAGGAACGCGGCGACGCCGCAGCACAGCCCGGACAGCAGGTACAGGTACAGGCGCTGGCGGCGGACGTCGATGCCGGCGAGCCGGGCCGCCTCGGCGTTGCCGCCGACGGCGACCGTGCGGCGCCCGAAGGTGGTGCGGTTGAGCACCAGCCAGCCGATGACCGTGACGACGGCGAAGACCAGCACCAGCGGCGGCACACCGAGCACGTAGGCGTCGCGTTCGCCGAGGTCGAGCACGCCGTCGACGGTGACGATCTGCGTCTTGCCGTCGGTGATCTGCAGCGCGAGGCCGCGCGCCGAGGCCAGCATGGCGAGCGTGGCGATGAACGGGACCATCCCGCCGTAGGCGATGAGCAGCCCGTTGACCAGGCCGCAGCCCACGCCGACGGCGACCGCGGTGAACAGGATGCCGCCGAAGCCGTACTCCTGGGTGGCGACCGTGGTCGCCCACACCGAGGCGAGGGCGACGATCGCGCCGACGGACAGGTCGATGCCGCCGGAGGTGATGACGAAGGTCATGCCGACGGTGACGACGCCGATCACGGAGGCCTGGGTCAGGACGAGCTGGAGGTTGCGGGTGTCGAGGAACTCGTCCGGCTTGGTGATCCCGCCGATGAGGAGCAGGGCGGCGAGCACGCCGAGCAGGGAGAGGGTGCGGACGTCGGCTCGGGCCGACAGCCCCTGCCAGACGGGGGGTCGGGCGGCCGACGGCACCTTGCCGGTGCTGTCCCGGGGCGGGGAGACGGGCTGCGTCATGACGCCGGGCTTCCTTCCATGACGAGGTCGAGTACGCGGTGTTCGTCGAGCTCACGGGCGGGCGCCTCGTGCACGACGCGTCCCTCGCGCAGCACCAGCACGCGGTCGGCGAGGCCGAGCACCTCGGGCACCTCGCTGGAGACCAGCAGGACGGCGAGGCCCTCGTCGGCCAGTCGCCGCACGACCGCGTACAGTTCGGCGCGGGCGCCGACGTCGACGCCGCGGGTGGGTTCGTCGAGCAGCAGCACGCGGCAGCCGCGCAGCAGCCAGCGGGCCAGGACGGCTTTCTGCTGGTTGCCGCCGGACAGGGTGCGGACCGGCACGGACGGGTCGTCGGGCCGCAGGGACAGCTCGCGGACGGCGGCCCGGGCCGCGCCGAATTCGGCGCCCCGGTCGATCCAGCCGCCGCGGGAGAAGCGGGACAGGGAGGAGACGGAGACGTTGCGGGTGACGGACTCCAGCATCAGCAGCGCCTGCGCCTTGCGCTCCTCGGGGGCGAGCCCGAGCCCGGCGCGCACGGCCGCCCGCACGCTGCCCGGCCGCAACGGCCGCCCGTCGACCAGTACCTGACCGGACGTCGGCCGGCGGGCGCCGTAGACCGTCTCCAGGATCTCGGAGCGGCCCGAGCCGACGAGTCCGGCGAGTCCGACGATCTCACCGGGGCGCACCTTCAGGTCCAGGGGGGCGAACTCGCCCTCCCGGGCGAGCCCCCGGGTCTCCAGCAGCGCCTCGCCGCGGGCCGGCGCGGCGGGCCGCTCGGGGAAGACGTACTCGACGTTGCGTCCGGTCATCAGCGCGACCACCTCGCGGGTGGGTGTCGTCCTCGCGGGCAGCCCGCCCGCGACGGCGCGTCCGTCCTTCAGCACGGTGACCCGGTCGCCGATGCGGCGGATCTCCTCCAGGCGGTGCGAGATGTAGACGACGGCGACCCCGTCGGCGGTCAGGCCGCCGACGATGCGGAAGAGGTTGTCGACCTCGTCGGGGTCGAGGGCGGCGGACGGTTCGTCCATCACGATGAGCCGTACGTCGTGGGAGAGCGCCCGCGCCATGGACACGATCTGCTGCTGCGCCGCCGGCAGCTCCCCCACCGGGCGGCCCGGATCGATCTCCGGATGGCCGAGCCGTTCCAGCAGCCCGGCCGTCGACGTCTTCGCCGCCCTCGCGCGGACGACGAATCCGGCGGTGGTCGGCTCGTGGCCGAGGTGGACGTTCTCGGCGACCGACAGGTGCTCCACCAGGTCGAGTTCCTGGTAGATGGTGGCGATGCCCAGGCGCATGGCGGCGATCGGCGAACGGAGCGTGACGGGTTCGCCGCGCCAGCGGATGGTGCCCCCGTCGGGCTGGTGGGCGCCGGCCAGGACCTTGATGAGGGTGGACTTGCCGGCCCCGTTCTGGCCGAGCAGGCAGTGCACCTCGCCGGCCTGGACGTCGAGGTCGACGCCGTCGAGGGCCCGGACACCGGGGAACGACTTGGTGATGCCGGACATGCTGAGCAGCGGTGGTTGTGATGCCATGTGTGGTCCCCTCGGCGGGCGTGCGGGCCGGTGTCAGGGCGAACCGCTTGCCGGGGCAGGCGGTTTTCAGGCAGGGCGGAGCGGAGCGCTGTGCGGGTGGGCCGGGTGTTCGGTGGTGCTCTCGTGGGTGTTACGCGGGTGAGAACAGGTGGTCGCTGATGAGGCGGGCGGCGCCGATGACTCCGGCCGTGGGGCCCAGCTCACCGAGGACGATGGGCAGGTTGCCGGTCGCGAGCGGCAGTGACTGGCGGTAGACCTGGGTGCGGATCGCGGCGAGCAGGGTGTGGCCGAGGCCGGTCACCCCGCCGCCGATCACCACCAGGCCCGGGTTGAAGAAGCTGACCAGGCCGGCGATGACCTGGCCGGTGCGGCTGCCGCCCTCCCGGATCAGGTCGAGGCAGGTGGCGTCGCCGGCGGCGGCCGCGGCGGCGACGTCCGCGGCGGTGAGGGCGCCGTTCGTCTCCAGTCGCGCGGCGAGTTCGGCGGACCGGCCCTGCTGGGCCGCCTCCACGGCGTCCCGGGCGAGGGCCGCGCCGCTGAAGTGGGCTTCCAGGCAGCCCCGGTTGCCGCAGGCGCAGGGGCGGCCGTCGGGCACGGCCTGGATGTGCCCGATGTCGCCCGCGCTGCCCGTCGTCCCCCGGTAGACCTGGCCGCCGACGACGATGCCGCAGCCGATGCCGGTGCCGATCTTGACGCAGAGGAAGTCGGCCACGGTGCGGGCGACGCCCGCGTGCTGCTCCCCCAGCGCCATCAGGTTCACGTCGTTGTCGACCATGACCGGGCAGCCGAGGTCCTGGCTGAGTGCCTCCCGCACGGGGAAGCCGTCCCAGCCCGGCATGATCGGCGGAGCCACCGGCACGCCCTCGGGGAAGCGGACCGGTCCGGGGACGCCGATGCCGGCGCCGTCGAAGCCCTCCGCGAGCCCCGACGCCCTCAACTTTCCGGCCATGGACAGGACTTGCTCGAAGACCGCGACCGGGCCCTCGCGGACGTCCATGGGCTGGTTGATGTGCCCGAGGATCTCCAGCTCGGCGTTGGTGACGGCGACGTCGACCGAGGTCGCGCCGATGTCGACGCCGAGGAACCGCAGGTGCGGGTTGAGCCGGACGTTGTGGGAGCGGCGGCCGCCGCGCGAGGCGGCGAGTCCGTCGGCCACCACCAGCCCCGTCTCCAGCAGCCGGTCCACCTCCACGGCCAGCTTGGACCGCGACAGGTCGACCTGGTCGCCCAGCTGGGCGCGGGAGTTGGGGCCGCCGTCGCGCAGGAGCTTGAGCAGCCGGGCCTGATGGGCGTTCGCGGGTCGCGCGGTCATGCGTCTCACGAGCCCCTCCCCGCCTCAATCGGCCTCTGCGCGCCGGTTTCCGGCCACTTGCGTGGCCTGCTTTCGAAGGGAACGTAGCAGCGGCTGCCAGAGCTGGGAAGAAGTCGCGCAGCAATTGCCGCCAACTTTCTCCACTCTCAGGACAAAGAGGCGGCTGCGCCTGGCGCGTCGCCGGGGGCGGGGCGCACCCCGCCCGGCGTCCGCGGGCCCGCGCGGCGGCGGTTCAGGGGCAGCGCACGACCTGCCCGGCGTACGACAGGTTGCCGCCGAAGCCGAACAGCAGGACCGGGTCGCCGGTGCCGATCTCGCCGCGCTCGACCAGCTTGGACAGGGCGAGCGGGATGCTCGCCGCCGAGGTGTTGCCGGACTCGGACACATCGCGCGCGACGACGGCGTTGACGGCGCCGAGCTTTGCGGCGAGGGGCTCGATGATGCGCAGGTTCGCCTGGTGCAGCACGACCGCGGCGAGGTCCTCGGGCGCGAGTCCGGCCCGCTCGCAGGCCTGCCGGGCGAGCGGCGGCAGCTGTGTGGTCGCCCAGCGGTAGACGCTCTGCCCCTCCTGCGCGAACCGCGGCGGCGTGCCCTCGATCCGCACCGCCCGCCCCATCTCGGGCATCGACCCCCACAGCACGGGCCCGATGCCGGGCTGCGCGGCGGCCTCCACCACGGCGGCGCCCGCCCCGTCCCCGACGAGCACGCACACGGTGCGGTCGGTCCAGTCGGCCACGTCGGACATCCGGTCCGCCCCGATCACCAGGGCGCGGCGCGCGGCGCCGGCGCGCACGGTGTGGTCGGCGGTGGCCAGGGCGTGGGTGAAGCCGGCGCACACCACGTTGAGGTCCATGACGGCCGGCCGCGGGATGCCGAGCCGGGCCGCGACCCGGGCGGCGGTGTTCGGGGAGCGGTCGACGGCGGTGGAGGTGGCGACCAGCACCAGGTCGATGTCCGCGGGCGCCAGGCCGGCCGCCGCCAGCGCCTTGGCGGCGGCGTGCGCGGCGAGCTCGTCGACCGGCTCGTCGGGCCCGCCGATGCGGCGGGTGCGGATGCCCACCCGGCTCCTGATCCACTCGTCGCTGGTGTCGACCATGCCCGCCAGGTCCTCGTTGGTGAGCACCTGGGCGGGCTGGTAGTGGCCGACGCCGGTGATGCGCGAGCCGTTCATGGTGGGTCCCCCTCGTCGCCTCGGGTCTCGGGCTCCCCCAGTGTGATCAGTGACTCGCGGGTAGGACGGCAGGTGAAGCGACAGGAATCAGGTGCCCGGCTTGTCGGCTTCCGTCATGCCTTCGGACGACCGAGCAGTTCCCTTCCCCCGAACGGGCCGCCGCCCCCGCGGACGCCGTCGCCCCGGGGAACGGAGCTGCTCCGCGGGGACAGCCCCCCCCTTCCGGAGAGCGGGGCTCCCCGGGAGACGGACCGTCACCCCGCGCACGGCCGCGTCGCCTTCCGCGCGGGTTCGCCTTCCGCGCGGGTTCGCGGACCCCGCGGGCGAGCGGCGCGCCCGCCCGCAGCCGGGCGAAGGCGATCGGCCGCCGGCCGCCGGGTCGTCTCCGGCGGCGGGCCGGTCGCCGCAGATGATCGACGGGGTGTTGTTCCGGGCCCGTACCGGTGCGCCGCGGCCGGATCCGCCCGGCGCGGCCCGCCGACATCCAGGGCGGCCGGTCACGATGCGGTAACGAACCCGGCCGGGCGGCGAAGCGGACCGAACCCGTCCGAGGGCCGGCCCGTCGCAGGACCGGCGGGACTTCCGCCGCTCCACCGCGCAGCTCGCCCCTTCGGTCTTGGGAGACCCATGCCTACGAACGCCATGCGTACCGCCCCTTTGCTCACCGCGCTCGCGCTGTGCGCCGTGGGAGCCACTGCCGTCGTCGGCTGCGGCGGCGAGCGGGCCGGCGGCCGCGGCGCGGAGGAACGCGTCACGGAGCCGGCGCCGCTGCCGGAGGCACGCGCCCGCCAGGTCGCCGACGCCTGGGACGGCTCCGAGGCCGCCGAGAAGTGGCACGAGGGCTACCACCCGATGGGGGAAGTGGTCCGGCTGCCGGAGGGCGGCCTGCGCGGCGAGGACGACGAGCGGGCCTACGACACCGGGAACTTCGACCTGCGCGGGGACCTTCCCGCCACCCCGCGCGAGGACGGCGAGGTGAGGTGGCGCAGCGGCGGCTCGCTCACCGTGCGGCTCGTCGGGGCCCCGAAGGCGTACGCGGCCCTGGACCGCGACAGCGGCCCCGGGCCGCGCCTGACGGTGACCGGAGCCAGGCTGGGGGACATGACCGTGGCCACCAGCCGCGGCCCGGCGACGGTACCGGCCTGGCTGTTCACCCTGGAGGGCTACGACACACCGCTCAAGCGGGCCGCCGTCAACCCGTCGAAGCTGCCCGAGCCGCCCGTCGAGCCGGTGGGGCAGAAGCTGCCCACCGACGTGCTCGCACCGCTCGGCGGGCTGACCGAGGTGGCGGAGGACGGCCGCTCCGTGACCGTCGTGGCCACCCACGGGTCCTGTGACGACGGCCCCGCCGTGGACGCGCTGGAGACGAGCGGCAGCGTGGTGCTCTCGGCATCCGTCGTGGGGGCCACGGACGGCGTCTGCACCAGCGAGATGCGCGGGGAGAAGGTGACGGTGAAGCTGGACCGGGCGGTCGGCGACCGCATCCTCCTGGACGCGTTCACGGGCCGTCCGGTTCCGTACGTCAAGTGGCCCGGGATCTCGTGGAGCGGGAGCTGAACCGCCCTTCGGACGCCTCGCGGATCCCGGCTCCGAAGGAGTCGGGGGCGCCCCGGCCGGGGCGCGGCGGGCCTGGACGACGGCGGTGCGCGCCCCCTGCGGTGCGGGCCGCGGCCCCGCCCCGCACGTGCAGGACAATGAGACCGTGAAGGCCGCCTCGCCGCGCGACAGCCCGGTGACCCACGGCAGCCCGTGCGGCAAGGGCCGCCTCGGCCGCACGCGGGTACCGACCGGGACCGAGCCGCAGCCGGGACCGGCCAGGACCGGGACCGACGGGACGGGTGGAGACATGGGACGAGTCACGGAACGACGCAAGGTGATCCGCATCCGGGACGGCGCGGTCTCCGCCCGGCCCGACACGCTCGTCGCCGAGGAGCCCCTGGAGATCCGGCTGAACGGCAGGCCGCTGGCGATCACCATGCGCACGCCCGGGGACGACTTCGCGCTGGCGGCGGGCTTCCTGGTCAGCGAGGGCGTGCTGGCGAGCGCGTCCGACCTGCTGAACATCGTCTACTGCGCGGGCGCGACCGCCGACGGCTCCAACACGTACAACGTGGTCGACGTCAGGACCGCGCCCGGCGTCGCGATCCCCGACATCACCCTCGAACGGAACGTCTACACCACCTCCTCCTGCGGCCTGTGCGGCAAGGCCAGCCTGGACGCGGTGCGCACGACGGCCCGCTGGCCCCTCGCCGACACGCCCCCGGTCCGGGTGGGGCCGGAACTGCTGGCGGGCCTGCCCGACCGGCTGCGGGCGGCCCAGCGGGTCTTCGACCGGACCGGCGGCCTGCACGCCGCCGCCCTGTTCGCCGAGGACGGCGAGCTGCTCGACGTGCGGGAGGACGTGGGCCGGCACAACGCGGTCGACAAGCTGGTCGGCCGGGCCCTGCGGAACGGGGAGCTGCCGCTGTCCCGGGCGGTCCTGCTGGTCTCGGGCCGGGCCTCCTTCGAGCTGGCGCAGAAGGCGGTCATGGCCGGGATCCCGGTGCTGGCGGCGGTCTCGGCGCCGTCCTCCCTGGCGGTGGACCTGGCCGCGGAGACCGGTCTGACCCTGGTGGGCTTCCTGCGGGGCAGCTCCATGAACGTGTACGCGGGCGAGGAGCGCGTCGCCCCGCGGGCCGCGGCCGCCGGGGGCTGACCGGCCGCCCGCTCCACGGCGGCGGGGGTCCCGGCCGGGCGGGGCGGTCCTCGTCACGGCCGGCCGGTGGCGTACGGCTCGGGCGGCGGCACCGTCCGGGCGTACGCCCCGCTCGCCGGCGCCAGGACGGTGACGGGCTCTCACATGGCGCGGACCGCGCGGGAGGAGCCCGAGGCGTGCCAGCGGCGGCGCGCGGATCCGCGGCGGCCGTTCGCCAGGGGAAAGGCCGAGCCCGCGGGGCACGGGGAGGCCGCGCCGACGGAGGCGGGCGCGGCGCACGCGGTCCTCACCTCGCGGAGCGACGCCGGCGAGGTCGCGCTGATTCCGTGGCGGTGACACGCGCACGCTTCTTGTGAGGCGCGCGGGGACGCAACTAACGTCGATGCCCTCACCTCGGACATGGGATGTCCGAATGTCTGTATGACCGCACCGTGCACGGCCGCATCCCGCACGACCGCATCCCGCACGACCGCATCCCGCACGACTGGACCCCTGGCAGACGACTGAAGGGCAGGCCGCTCCATGCCGTCACGTCTTCGCACCCGTCTGAGAACCACCCTCACCGCAGCGCTCGCCCTGGCCGCGACGGCCGCGCTCCCGCACCCCGCCCACGCCCGGCCCTCCGCCGACGCACCCCGGCTGGAGGAGCAGGTGCTCTTCAAGGCCGCCCAGGACCCCGGCTACGCCTGCTTCCGGATCCCGGCGATCGTGCGGACCACCAACGGCACCCTGCTCGCCTTCGCCGAGGGCCGCGTCCTCAACTGCGGGGACGCCGCCGACATCGACATCGTCCTCAAGCGCTCCACCGACGGCGGCCGCACCTGGGGCCCGCTCCAGGTCGTCAACGAGGGCGCCGGCGACACCCACGGCAACCCGGCCCCGATCGTGGACCGCACCACCGGCCGCATCCTGCTGGCCGAGACGTACAACACGGGCCGCACCGACAGCGGGAACTGCTCGGTGCCCTGCGACCGCACCCCCCATCTGCAGTACAGCGACGACGACGGCCGCACCTGGTCGAAGCCGCGCGACCTGAGCGACCAGATCCTGCCCGCCCACTGGAACTCCTGGTACGCCACCGGCCCGGTGCACGGCATCCAGCTCACCCGGGGCAGGCACGCCGGGCGGCTGGTGTTCGGCGTCAACACCGAGACCTGGGACGGCACCCGGGTCACCGCCAACCACGCGGCGCTCGTCGTCAGCGACGACGGCGGCGACACCTGGAGGATCGGCGCCACCGACACCTGGCCCATCGCCGCCGACGGCTCCTTCCGGCAGAAACCGTCCGAGCTGACCCTCACCGAGCGCGCCGACGGCTCCCTCCTGGTCAGCGGCCGCGAGCAGGACGGCACCGACCTCGGCCACCGCACCCAGGCCGTCAGCCGCGACGGCGGCGACTCCTTCACCGCGCCCTTCAGGGCCCTCCCCGACCTCTACACCCCGCAGGTGCAGGGCGCGGTGCTGCGCCTCGGCGGCCGCGTGCTGCTGTCCGCCCCGGCCGACCCCGACCGCCGCCGGACGATGATGATCCGCTCCTCCTACGACGGCGGCGCCACCTGGGACAGCGTGGACCGCGGCACGGTCGTCACCACGGACTGGTCCGGCTACTCCGACATGGTGGCGATCGGCGGGTCCACCGTGGGACTGCTGTACGAGGGCGGCGCGGTCGACGCGCGCGACGAGATCCGCTTCGCCCGCTTCACCGAGGACTGGCTGACCCCCCGCCGCGGCCCGGACCCGACCACCCCCGACCTCGCCCCGCGGGCCAGGCCCGCCGCCGTGCTCGGCGGCGCCCGGCCCACGCCCGGCGTCCGCGGCGGCGCCCTGTCGTTCGACGGCGTCGACGACGCCGTACGCCTGCCGTACCACGGCCGGCTCCCGCTCGGCACCAAGGACTTCACCGTCTCGCTGTGGTTCCGGTACACGGCCGCCGGCGGGGAGCAGCCGCTGCTGTGGATGGGCGGGATCGGCACCACCCAGCCCCAGGTGTGGCTGCGCGCCGAGCCCGCGAACAACCGCCTCCAGGGCCTGATGACCGCACGCGACGGGGCGGCGGCGCCGCGGACGGCGTCCGTGCGCACCAGCGGCGCCTACAACGACGGCGAGTGGCACCGTCTGGTGCTGCGCCGCGGCGGCGGACGGCTGACGCTGTCCGTCGACGGCGCGGCGCTCGGCACCGCGGACGTGCCCGGCTCGGTCAGCCGCAACTCGCCGTTCGGCGTGCACATCGGGCAGCGCATGGACAGCCGGGCCTTCTTCACCGGCGCGATCGACGACGTGCACGTGTGGGACCGGGCGCTCACCGACGAGGAGCTCGCCGCCGGCGCCGCGACCCCGATCACCCGCGGCACGGTCCTGTGGCTGCCCCTGGACCGGGTGGGCTGAGACCCCGGCGTCCCGGAGCGCGCCCGGGCACGGCAGCGCGAGGCCCGGGAACGGTCCCGCTCCCGGGCCCGGTGCCTGCCTCCCGCCGCGGTCCGGCCGCTCCCGGCCGGCGGTTCCCGGCCGGGAGCGGCCGGGCGTACCGGCCCGCCTCAGCCGGAGCGTGTTCCCGGGCCGGCCCCGGCCCGGGGCGCCGCGGCCGGCGCCGGCCCGGTGACGTCCCCGGCGGGATCGTGCGCCCGGCGCTTGGCGATCACCGCGCACACCATCAGCTGCATCTGGTGGAACAGCATCAGCGGCAGCACGGCGAGCGAGGCGTGCGCGCCGAACAGGACGCTCGCCATGGGCAGTCCGGAGGCCAGGGACTTCTTCGAGCCCGCGAACTGGATCGCGATCCGGTCCTCCCGGCCGAACCGCAGCGCCTTGGCGCCGTACCAGGTCAGGGTGAGCATCACGGCGAGCAGCACGGCCTCGACGGCCAGCAGTCCGGCCAGCCGGACGGGGCTCACCTGGTGCCAGATGCCCTGGACCATGCCCGCGCTGAACGCGGTGTAGACGACGAGCAGGATCGACCCGCGGTCGACGAGCCCGAGGGCCTTCTTGTGCCGGGCGACGAAACCGCCGATCCAGCGCCGCAGCAGCTGCCCGGCGACGAACGGCACCAGCAGCTGGAGCACGATCTTCAGCACCGAGTCCGCGGAGAACCCGCCGCCCGCGCCGCCGAGCAGGGCGGCCGCCAGCAGCGGGGTGAGGACGATGCCGGCCAGCGAGGAGAAGGAGCCCGCGCAGATCGCGGCGGGTACGTTGCCGCGCGCGATCGAGGTGAAGGCGATCGACGACTGGATGGTCGACGGGACCAGGGTGAGGAAGAGCAGGCCCTGGTGGAGCGGCTGCGTCAGGAGCACCGGGACCAGCCCGCGCGCGGCCAGGCCGAGCAGCGGGAAGACGACGAAGGTGCAGGCCAGGACGGTGACGTGGAGCCGCCAGTGCTTCAGGCCGTCCAGGGCCTCACGGGTGGACAGCCGGGCGCCGTAGAGGAAGAACAGGAAGGCGATCGCCGCCGTGGAGGCGCCGGAGACGGCGTCGGCCGCCGTCCCGCGGGCCGGCAGCAGCGCCGCGAGCCCCACCGTCCCGAGCAGCAGCAGGATGTAGAGGTCGATCGGCGGCCGCCTCGGCCGGCGCAGGCGTTTCACGGTGCTCCACTTGCTCGGTTCGCTCGGTTCGTCCGGTTCTCCGGGTCCGCCCGGCCGGCCCGATGCTGCCGGGCGGCGCGGGGCCGGGGTCCCGGATCACGGGTCCCCCTCCATCGTGCTGCCTCGCCCGGCGATCGGGAATCCCGCACACCGCACTGACTGCCATCGCCTCCCGCGATAACGTGGGGGCGTGTACGACCCCTCCCACCTGCGGACCTTCCTGTCGGTGGCCCAGACGCTGAGCTTCACGCAGGCCGCCCGGCGGCTCGGGCTGCGCCAGTCGACCGTCAGCCAGCACGTGCGGCGCCTGGAGGACGCCACCGGGCGGCAGCTGTTCACCCGGGACACCCACTCCGTCGAGCTGACCGAGGACGGCGAGGCGATGCTCGGCTTCGCGCGCCGGATCCTGGAGGTGCACGAGCAGGCGACGGCGTTCTTCACCGGCACCCGGCTGCGCGGCCGGCTGCGGTTCGGCGCGTCCGAGGACTTCGTGCTGACCCGGCTGCCGGAGATCCTGGAGGGGTTCCGGCACGACCACCCCGAGGTCGACCTGGAGCTGACGGTGGAGCTGTCGGGCACGCTGCACGAGCGGCTGGCCGCCGGGAAGCTGGACCTGGTCCTCGCCAAACGCCGCCCCGAGGACCCGCGCGGGGAGCTGGTCTGGCACGACCGGCTGGTGTGGATCGGCGCGGAGCGGCTCCGCCTCGACCCCGACCGCCCGGTCCCGCTCATCGTCTACCCGCCCCCGGGCATCACCCGGGCCCTGGCCCTGGAGGCGCTGGAGCGCCAGGGCCGCGCATGGCGCGTCGTCTGCACGAGCGGCAGCCTGAGCGGCCTGGTCGCGGCGGCCCGCGCGGGCCTCGGCGTGATGGCGCACTCCCGCGGGCTGATCCCGCCGGGCCTGGTGCGTGTGCCGGACCGGGCGGGGCTGCCGGAGCTGGGCCGCGTCGACTTCGTGCTGGTCCACGGCCGCCGCCGGACCGCGGCGCAGGGCGCGGCGGACGCGCTGGCGGCGGCGATCCTGGCGGGCGGGGACCGGCTCCAGCGGCAGCGGCGCGGCTAGGGTCCTCGGCCGAGGACGCCGGGCACCGCACCGGTGTGACGGAATCGGCCGCGCCGACGCTGGAGGAGGAGAAGGGGACGCGTCGCTGACGCCCTCCCCCGCCGGGGTGACGCGCGCGGCGGCCGGGTCGTACAGATTCGGTGGAGATTGCGGCGCCGAACCTCACCCGACCGTCGGGTTCGCGCCCGACCCTTCCGCATGTGCACGCATTCGCCCCCCGCTGACCAGCACGAACCAGAGCATTGTTCGCTTTCGGGCCCCCTCCCGCCCCTTCGTCCGGTGGGGTAGCTTTCACGGCGCTGTGCGGGGCGCCACCAGGCGAACCGAACGCCGAGGAACGGGGAGCGGGGTTTGCGCGAGTTCACCAACCCTCCGCTGGCGTTGGCACCACCGGTGGGCGGTCTGGCCGACGTGGTCTTCGAATACGCCCGGGAGGACCCGCTGCGCGTCGCGCTCGGCCGCAAGGACCGGGCCGGGCGGTGGCGGGACGTGACCTCGGCCGAGTTCCGCGACGAGGTGCTCGCCCTCGCCAAGGGCCTGCTCGTCCAGGGCGTCCGCTTCGGCGACCGGGTCGCGATCATGTCCCGCACCCGCTACGAGTGGACGCTCTTCGACTTCGCGCTGTGGACGATCGGCGCCCAGGTGGTGCCGCTCTACCCCACTTCCTCGGCCGAGCAGTGCTTCTGGATGTTGTACGACGCCGAGTGCACGGCCGCGGTCGTGGAGCACGAGGACCACGCGATGACCATCGCCACCGTCATCGACCGGCTGCCCCGGCTGCACCGGCTGTGGCAGCTGGACACCGGCGCCGTGCGGGAGCTGTACGAGGCCGGCGCCCACCTCGACGACGACGTGGTGCACCGGCACCGGCAGGCGGTCACCCCGGACACGGTCGCCACGGTCATCTACACCTCGGGCACCACCGGCCGCCCCAAGGGCTGCGTCCTCACCCACGGCAACTTCATGTACGAGGCGGACACCGTCGTCCGGCGCTGGGAGCCGGTGTTCCACTCCAGGAAGGGCGACGAGGCGTCGACGCTGCTGTTCCTGCCGCTCGCGCACGTCTTCGGCCGGATGGTGGAGGTGGCCGGGATCCGCGGCCGGGTCAAGTTCGGCCACCAGCCGCAGCTCGACGCGGCGGCCCTGCTGCCGGACCTGGCCGCGTTCCGGCCGACCTTCGTCCTCGCGGTGCCGTACATCTTCGAGAAGGTGCTCAACGCGGCCCGCCGCCGGGCGGAGAAGGAGGGCAGGGGCGAGGCCTTCGAGAAGGCCGTCGAGGTCGCCGTGCGGTACGCGGACGCCGTGGAGGCCAAGGCCTGGGGCACCGGTCCCGGCCCGTCGGCGGCGCTGCGCGTGCAGCACCAGCTGTTCGACCGGCTCGTCTACTCCAAGGTGCGGGCCGCGCTCGGCGGCCGCCTGCGGCACGCCATGTCCGGCGGCTCCGCGATGGACCGCAGGCTGGGGCTGTTCTTCGCGGGCGCCGGCGTGCACATCTACGAGGGGTACGGCCTGACCGAGTCCACCGCCGCCGCCACCGCCAACCCGCCCGGGCGCACCCGGTACGGCAGCGTCGGGCAGCCCGTCCCGGGCGTCACCGTGCACATCGCGGACGACGGCGAGATCTGGCTGCGCGGCGACAACGTCTTCCAGGGCTACCTCAACAACCCCAAGGCCACCGACGAGACCCTGCACGACGGCTGGCTGGCCACCGGCGACCTGGGCTCCCTCGACGAGGACGGCTACCTCACCATCACCGGCCGAAAGAAGGAGATCCTCGTCACCTCCGGCGGCAAGAGCGTCTTCCCCGGGCTGCTGGAGGAGCGCGTCCGGAACCATCCGCTGGTCAACCAGTGCATCGTCGTCGGCAACGACCGCCCGTACATCGCCGCCCTCATCACCCTCGACCAGGAGGCCGTCGAGCACTGGCTGATGATGCGGGGCAAGCCGCCGGCGTCCCCGGCCCGGCTGGTGCGCGACCCCGAGCTGGAGGCGGAGGTGCGGCGCGCGGTCGTCGCCGCCAACACCCTGGTCTCGCACGCCGAGTCGATCCGCACCTTCCGCATCCTGGCACAGCCGTTCACCGAGGAGCACGGGTTGCTCACGCCGTCGCTGAAACTGAAGCGGAAGGCGATCGAGAAGGCGTACGCGAACGAGGTCGAGGCGCTGTATCGTGCCTGAATCGTCCCCCCACGGGTACTTTTCCCGCCCCGATCGCCGGGTCAGGAATGCATCGCGGCCCGTGATCGTTGACGATGGACGTACCACCTGACGACAACCGTAAGGATCGAGAGCTCGTGAGCAGCAAGGTCCCCCCGATCACCCTGAACAACGGCGTCGAGATGCCCCAGCTGGGCTTCGGCGTCTGGCAGGTGCCGGACGACGAGGCGGAGGCGGCCGTCGCGACGGCGCTGGAGGCCGGGTACCGCAGCATCGACACAGCGGCGATCTACGGCAACGAGGAGGGCACCGGCAAGGCCATCGCCGCCTCCGGCATCCCCCGCGAGGAGATCTTCGTCACCACCAAGCTCTGGAACAGCGAGCAGGGGTACGAGTCGACGCTGCGCGCCTTCGACGCGTCCCTGAAGAAGCTCGGCCTGGAGTACGTGGACCTGTACCTGATCCACTGGCCGCTGCCGGCCCAGGACCGGTACGTCGACACGTACAAGGCGTTCGAGAAGCTGCACGCCGACGGCCTGATCCGCGCGATCGGCGTCTCCAACTTCCTGCCGGAGCACCTCCAGCGGCTGATCGGCGAGACGTCGATCGTCCCGGCGGTCAACCAGATCGAGCTGCACCCGCACCTGCAGCAGCGGGCCGCCCGCGAGTACCACGCCGAGCAGGGCATCGCCACCGAGGCCTGGTCGCCGCTGGGTCAGGGCAAGGGCCTGCTGGAGGTCCCGGCGATCGTGGCGATCGCGCAGAAGCACGACCGCACGCCGGCCCAGGTCGTGCTGCGCTGGCACCTCCAGCTCGGCAACGTGGTGATCCCGAAGTCCGTGACGCCGTCCCGGATCAAGGAGAACATCGAGGTCTTCGACTTCAGCCTGGACGACGAGGACCTCGCGGCGATCAGCGCGCTGAACGAGGACCGGCGGCTGGGTCCGGACCCGGCGACGTTCAACATGGCCTGAGCCGACGGCATGAAGAAGGGGCCCGGTTCCTCCGGGCCCCTTCTTCATGCCGTCGGCGCGCCACCGCAGGCCGGCCGTACGGCGACCGCACCGGCGCCCGCCTCCGGCCGGCTGCCGGATCACCCCCGTGGCCGAGTCGGACCCGGCGGACCGCCGGTGGCCGGGCGGCGGTCCGCCGGGCGGCGCCACGCGGGGAGGGCGCCGGCCGCGGAAGGGCCGTCAGGCCACCCGCACCCCCGTGTGCACCGTGTGCGCCGCCAGGAGGAACACGTCCGGCCGGCGGTGCACGCTCGCCTCGTCGTCCGGGTCGAGGAGGCGGTCCAGGGTGGCGCGGTCGGTGGGGTCGAGGTCGTCGCCGCAGGCGTCGCGCAGGCGGGACAGGGACACGGCCACGTAGGCGCGGGCCCGCTCCGAGGCGGGGGCGGGCAGGTCCAGCAGGAAGCTGCGCGTGCCGGTGTGCTTCAGGCCCGCGGCGGTCAGCAGCGCCGGCCAGTCCTCGGTCTCGGCGACCGAGCCGGGCAGGCTCGCCCGCATCCTGGCGAACCACTCCTCCTCCATCGCGTCCAGCCGTGCCTGGAGCCCCGGCCGTCCGATCCCGATGTCCCGCGGCAGGAACCGTGCGGGCAGCCCGCCCTCCAGCAGGGCGAGCGTGCCGCCGGGCGCCAGCCGCTCGGCGAAGGCGGCGAGGGCCGCGCGCTGGTCGCCGAGGTGGTGCAGGCTGCGGCTGGCCCACAGCAGGCCGGCCGGGCGGCCGAGGTCGTCCAGGACTCCGGGGAGTTCACCGGCCAGGGTGTCGAAGCGGCCGGCGACGCCGAGGCGTTCGGCGCGGGCGCGGGCCCGCTCCAGCAGCGGTGCGGCGCCGTCCACGGCGACGACCCAGGCTCCGGGGAAGGTCTCGGCGAGCAGGCAGGAGACCACGCCGGGTCCGCTGCCCGCATCGACGACCAGTCCCGGATCGGTCACCTCCTCTCCCAGCCAGGCCATGGCCTGCGCGTACAGCGGGGTGAACAGCTCCGCCTGGGACTCCAGCAGCGGGGCCATCCCGGCCCAGTCGATGTCGGTGTGGTCAGGGTGTCCGTGGTGGTGTGCGTGCTCGTGCTTCTCGTCGTGCGCCATGCTGGTCAGCCTCTCGTTCGCGGTGCCGCCAGGGTGCGACGACGCCCCGCGGGGCGGCCACTCCTGTTGCCGGAACGGCAAAAGCCGGGCGGGGAGGCGGGACACGATCCGGACGGTCCCGGCACGCGGGGGCCGGGAGCGCGATCCGCCGGCCCGGCCCCCTCGCGGCCGGTCCGGCGGATCTCACGTCACCCGGTCAGGACAGCGGCGGGTACGCGTTGCGCATCAGCTCCTGGAACTGGGCCGAGAACCACTTCCCGGACAGCGGCGCGTCGGGCAGGGCGCCCGAGAGGTTGTTGCCGTTGCGCGGGTTGCCCGTGTACGTCGGGTCGCACATGCGGTCGAAGCCCTTGCCCTCGTCGTTCGGGATCTGCTTGCTCGCCCCGTCGGACTCGCCCGGCGGCTTCATCCACACGTACGCGTCGATCCCGGTGGCGGGGTTGGCCTGCGGGCGCTCGCCGAGACCGGCTCCGGACTGGTTGCACCAGTTGCCGGGGTGGATCCGGCGGTCGTAGCGGCCGCCGTCGACGTAGGCGTCGACGCTGGTGGTCGGGCCGGGGCCGGCGGGCCGGGCCGAGCCGCCCCAGCCGTTGCGGGAGGTGTCGATCAGCATGCCGATGCCGGAGTTGAAGCCGACCGAGACCAGCTGGTTGCGGAAGGCCTGGGCGAAGGACAGCTCGTCGACGTACCGGTTCCAGTCGACCCACTTCGACTGGCGCACCGAGGTGCCGTTGACGGTGTCGTTGATGGAGAAGTTGTTCTCCTTCAGCGCGCTGTAGTTCGCCGTGTTGGTGATGAAGCCGTGCACGTCGTTCACGGTGGCGCCCTCGGCGGTGGCCGCCTGCTTGATCACGTTGGCGGACGCGCCGAAGTTGTCGTCCCAGCCGATCCAGCCGTGGTGGCCGGCGTCCACGTAGTTGTAGACGTTGGGCACGTCACCGAGCTTGTTCAGCGCGTAGCCGACGCCCTTCACGTAGTTGCCGTTGGCGAGCATCGTGTCGCACTGCGGGGTGGCCGTGGCCCGGCTGCCGGTGTTGGTGACGAGGTTGGGCAGCGAGTCGATCTCGACGGTGGTCACGATCCGCAGCGAGGCGTACTTCGGGTCGGCGAGGATCGCGGCGATCGGGTCGATGTACTGCGTCTTGTACTTGTCGATCTCGTCCGGCTTGAGCTCGCCGTTGGAGGCGAGGGCCGAGCAGTCGCGCCCGGGCAGGTTGTAGATGACGAGCTGGACGACCAGCTCGCCGGAGCCCTTCTGCTCCAGTGCCTCGTCGAGGTGGTCGCGCAGGCCCATGCCGCCGTTCACGCCGTTGATGGCGGCGGTCCGGTCCAGCCACACACCGGTGGGCTGGTTGGCGATCCGGCTGCCGCCGGGCTCCGCCGCGGCCTTCGCGGACCACTCCGGGTTCACGTAGACCTTGGCGCCGGAGTAGGGGTTGTCCACGCGCGGTCCGACCGGGTCCGGGCCGGGGCCGGGGCCGCCGCCGCTGCCGTCGTCGACGTTGCAGGTCACGCCGTCGAGGGTGAAGGTGGCGGGGACGGCGTTGGTGCCGCTGTAGGAGGCCTGGAAGCCGAAGCCGGCCGAACCGCCGGTCGCCAGGGAGCCGTTGTAGGACTCGTTGGTCACGGTGACGCCGGTACCGCTCTGGCTGATCTTCGCGTTCCAGCCGCTGGTGACCTTCTGGTTCCCGGCGTACGACCACTTCAGCGTCCAGCCCGACTTGGCGGCGCCGTGGTTGGTGACGGTGACGGCGGCGGTGAAGCCGGTGTTCCACTGGTTCTGCACCTTGTAGTCCACGGTGCAGGGGACGGCGGCGGGGCCGACGTCCGCGGGCTGGACGGCGAACGCCGTGCCCGAGGCGCCGGCGACGAGCGCCAGCGCGGCGAGTAACGCTGTTCTGCTGCGGCTCATGAGTGCGGTTTTCCTCTTTCTGTCCGTCGAAGGCGCGCGGGGGTGGCGCGGCCCGGTTCCGTACGGCGTCGGGGCATGACGCCGTCGTCAGGGACGAGAGATGCGGGTGGTGCCGGCGAAGGCGGCCCTTCGCCCGTGCGTCCGGCAGGGCGGGGCCGTGCCGGCGGCTCAAAGTCGTGAACGCGGGGGGTGTCGCATGAGCGACTCCTTGCAGTACGGGCGCACGGTGACACACGTGGCCGACCGATGGAACCGCTCCCACTGGTGTTCACGAAGCTAGCGCCAAGTGACGGTGAAGAACAGGGGAGGCACCGACTTTCGCCCGGCACCCCCCGTCGAATCTTTTCGACTCCTCCCGCACCTTGACCCCCCACCACACCCTCTCCACTATGGGAGCGCTCCCACTGGTTCATGCCTTGACTTCTCCGAGCCGCAAGGAGGAACCAGCACCATGCATCCCCCTCCCCGAAGACGCGGAGCCGTACGGCGGTTGTGGACCGCGGCCGTGGCGGCCCCCGCGCTTCTGCTGACGATGCTCTCGGTGGGATCGGCGCCCGCGCAGGCGGCGGCGGTCCAGTGCAGCGTCGACTACCGCACCAACGACTGGGGTTCGGGCTTCACCGCGGAACTGTCCCTCACCAACCGCGGCACGGACACCATCGACGGCTGGACCCTGACGTACAGCTACGCGGGCAACCAGAAGCTCACCAACGGCTGGAACGGCACCTGGTCCCAGTCCGGCCGGTCGGTCACCGTGCGGAACGCCGCGTACAACGGGACGATCGCCGCCGGCAAGGCCGTCACCACCGGCGCGCAGTTCACCTACAGCGGCAGCAACACCGCGCCGACGTCCTTCTCGATCAACGGCACCCCCTGCACCGGCGCGCACCAGCCGCCGATCACCGTGCTGACCAGCCCCGCGGCGGGCGCGGTCTACACGCAGGGCGAGGCGGTCCCGCTGGCGGCCACCGCCGCGGCCGCCGACGACGCCACGATCACCAAGGTCGAGTTCTACGACGACACCCGGCTGCTGGGCACGGACACGAGCGCCCCCTACGCGCTCTCCGTCTCAGACTTGACCGTGGGCAGTCATTCCCTGGTGGCGAAGGCGTACGACAGCCTCGGCGCATCCGGGGAGTCCACGCCGGTCGGCATCACGGTCGCCTCCGGCCCCACCGTGGTGGCCTCGCCGACCCAGCTGGGCGTCCAGCAGGGCAAAACGGGCACGTACGAGGTGAGGCTGTCGAAGCAGCCGTCCGCGAACGTGACCGTGACGACGGCCCGCGCGAGCGGCAACCCGGGCCTGTCCGTGAGCGGCGGCGCGACCCTCACCTTCACCCCGCAGAACTGGAACACCGCGCAGAAGGTGACCGTCGCCGCCGACTCCTCCGGCACGGGCTCGGCCGTCTTCGAGTCGACCGCCCCGGGACACGCCAAGGCCGCGGTCACCGTGACGCAGCTGGGGGCGACCAAGGCGTACGACGCCCGCTTCCTGGAGCTCTACGGCAAGATCACCAACCCGGCGAACGGCTACTTCTCGCCCGAGGGCATCCCCTACCACTCGGTCGAGACGCTGATCGTCGAGGCGCCGGACCACGGTCACGAGACCACCTCGGAGGCCTACAGCTACCTGCTGTGGCTCCAGGCGATGTACGGCAGGGTGACCGGCGACTGGTCGAAGTTCAACGGCGCGTGGGAGCTCATGGAGAAGTACATGATCCCCACCCACGCCGACCAGCCGACCAACTCCTCCTACAACCCCGCCAAGCCGGCGACCTACGCGCCCGAGTACGACACCCCCGAGCAGTACCCCTCCCGGCTCGACACCGGGGTCCCGGTCGGCCCGGACCCGATCGCCGGTGAGCTGAGGAGCGCCTACGGCACGGACGACGTCTACGGCATGCACTGGCTGCAGGACGTCGACAACGTCTACGGCTACGGCAACTCGCCCGGCAAGTGCGAGGCGGGCCCGTCGGACACCGGGCCGTCGTACATCAACACCTTCCAGCGCGGGCCGCAGGAGTCGGTGTGGGAGACGGTGCCGCAGCCGACCTGCGACGCCTTCAAGTACGGCGGGAGGAACGGGTACCTGGACCTGTTCACCGGCGACTCCTCCTACGCCAAGCAGTGGAAGTTCACCAACGCCCCGGACGCCGACGCGCGGGCCGTGCAGGCCGCGTACTGGGCGGACATCTGGGCGAAGCAGCAGGGCAAGGGCTCCGACGTCTCCGCGACGGTCGCCAAGGCGGCCAAGATGGGCGACTACCTGCGCTACGCCATGTTCGACAAGTACTTCAAGAAGATCGGCAACTGCACGAGTCCGTCGTGCCCGGCGGGCACCGGCAAGGACGCCTCGCACTACCTGCTGTCCTGGTACTACGCCTGGGGCGGCGCGGTGGACACCTCAGCGGGCTGGGCCTGGCGCATCGGCTCCAGCCACGCGCACGGCGGCTACCAGAACCCGCTGGCCGCGTACGCGCTCGGCGCCTACGCCCCGCTGAAGCCGAAGTCGGCGACCGGCCAGGCGGACTGGGCCAAGTCGATGGACCGGCAGCTGGAGTTCTACCGCTGGCTGCAGTCCGCCGAGGGCGCCATCGCGGGCGGCGCGACCAACAGCTGGGCGGGCCGGTACGCGAGCCCGCCGGCCGGGAAGTCCACGTTCTACGGCATGTACTACGACGAGAAGCCCGTGTACCACGACCCGCCGTCCAACCAGTGGTTCGGCTTCCAGGCGTGGTCCATGGAGCGGGTCGCCGAGCTGTACCAGCAGACGGGGAACGCGCAGGCCAAGGCGGTCCTCGACAAGTGGGTCGACTGGGCGCTGGAGCACACCACCATCAACCCGGACGGCACCTTCCGCATCCCCTCGACGCTGCAGTGGTCGGGGCAGCCCGACACCTGGAACGCGTCGAACCCGGGCGGCAACAGCGGACTGCACGTCACGGTCGCCGACTACACCAACGACGTCGGTGTGGCGGGCGCGTACGCCAAGACCCTGACGTACTACGCGGACCGCTCCGGTGACACCGAGGCCGCGAACACGGCGAAGGCGCTGCTGGACGGCATGTGGGAGCACCACCAGGACGACCTCGGCATCGCCGTCCCGGAGACCCGCGCCGACTACGACCGCTTCGACGACCCGGTCCACGTCCCGAGCGGCTGGACCGGCACCATGCCGAACGGCGACGTGGTCGACTCCTCGTCGACCTTCGACTCGATCCGCTCGTTCTACGAGGACGACCCGGCCTGGTCGAAGATCGAGAGCTACCTCGCGGGCGGCGCCGCGCCCGTCTTCACGTACCACCGGTTCTGGGCCCAGGTGGACATCGCCACCGCCATGGGCTCGTACGCGGAGCTCCTCGAATAGTCCCCGCTCTCCGCGTACCGCGCCGGGCGGTCCCCCATCCGCACGGGGGGCCGCCCGGTCGTCGCACGCCCGACGGAAGGAAGGTCCCCCACGGTGCGAAGAACCCGCATTCTCACGGCCGTGCTGGCGCTGGCGGCCGGCCTGCTCTCGGGCGCCCCGCCGGCCCTGGCCGCCGAACGGGCCGAGGTCTCGATCGCCGCCGACACCTACACCTGGAAGAACGCCCGGATCGACGGCGGCGGTTTCGTCCCCGGCATCGTCTTCAACCGCAGCGAGAAGAACCTCGCCTACGCCCGCACCGACATCGGCGGCGTGCGCGGCATCTTCCGCTCCACGGACCGGGGCGCGAGCTGGACCCGCGTCAACGACGACGCCCACCAGTGGGGCTGGACGGGCGCGGTGATCACCGGCGACCCGCGGGTGTACGGACGGGTGTACGTGGCGACCAACGGCCGCGGGGTGATCTACGGCGACACCGCCGGCGGGGACACCGGCGGCGGCACGGGCCCGGCACCGGCACCAACCGGCGCCTGCACCGTGACGTACAAGATCGCCAATCAGTGGTCGGACGGCTTCCAGGCCGAGGTGCAACTGACCAACACCGGTACCAGCGCCTGGAACGGCTGGGCCCTGACCTGGTCCTTCCCCGAAGGTCAGCAGGTGACCCGGATGTGGAACGCCGGCCACGCCTAATCGGGGGCGGCGATCACGGCGAGGAACGTGGCCTGAACGCGAACGTGGCGGCCGGCTCCTCGGTGGGCTTCGGCTTCACGGGCACCCGGTCGGGCGCGAACGGCGAACCGGCGGCCTTCAGGCTCGGCGACCGGTCCTGCACGGTGGCCTGACCCGCCGGGCGGGACGGGGAAGGGGGAGGGCGCGTGCCACCGCGCGCCCTCCCTCCTTCCCGTCCCGCGGTGCGCCTGCGGCGTGCGGCCCGCCGTTCCCCGGGCGTCATGCGGGGGCGCCCGGAGCGGAGGCCCGCTCGGCGGTGTCCCGCCGGGCGATGGCCTCGGCCACCTGCCCGATGGCGCTGCGCAGAAGGGCGCCGTATGCGTCCTGGGGCAGGTGGGGGGCGTGTTCCCTGGCAGCGTCGATGTGCTCGGCGGCGGCGTCGAACGACCCGAGCCGGCGGTAGCCGTCGGCGAGGTTGAGGTGCAGGGACGGGTAGAAGCCGGCGATGCGAAGACCGGCGTGGTGCTCCTGGAGGCGCTGCTCGGTCATGGCGTCGGCGGCGTCCAGGGCCCGGACGTCCCAGGCCAGGGCCCGGGCCGGGTCCTGGTGGAGGTCCGCCAGGTGGTGCGCGAGGGTGCAGCGGTGCAGCGGGTCGCCGGTGACACCGATCGCGGACCACAGGTCCAGGAGCTTCCTGCGGGCGGCGGCGGTGTCGCCGGCCCGTCCTTCGGCGACGGCCCGGCCGATGGCTTCCATGGTCGGGTCGGAGCCGGTGGGGGTGGTGGTCATGGGAGCAGTCCTCGTCCTTTGTCAAGCGGAGGGGGTGGGGCTGACGGGCATGGCCCATGTGGTGAGATCGCCGCGGCCTGCGGAGCGGATCGTGACGGGCTGGTCGAATCCGCGCAGGTCGAGCATCACGTCGGGGCCGATGGCCGTGCTGACGGCCGGGTGGAGCGCGACCGGTTCGAAGGCGATCTGCAGATGCCGCCCCGTCACGGTGGCCGGGAGCGGGAAGCCGGGGTGCTCGTCCGCGGTCCGGACGGTCAGGCCGCGCCGGGTCACCCGCAGCGAGATCCGCTCGCTCAGATGGTCCTCCAGAGCCCGCAGGAGGAGGCCCTTCGAGACGGTCACACGAGTCGTGACCTCGGGCAGCGACGCGAGCATCAGCCGGTGGTCGGGGAACTCCCCCGCCAGCAGCCGGCAGTGGCGGTCCTCCCGGTCCGCCATGCGCAGCCACATCCCGTGCGGCGTCGCCTCGACCCGCACCAGCACGCTGCGGCGGACCTCGGCGACCGCCGCCCGCAGTTCGTCGCCGTCGACCGTGGCGGCCCACGCCGTGACCACCGGTCCGACGGGGACCAGGGTGCGCGTCGAGAGCCGGAACCGGTCGGTCGCGGTCAGCGTGACCGCTTCACCGGTCACCTCCACCCGCAGTCCGCCGAGCACCGGTGTCCCCGGATCCCGTGCGGTCGCGGTCAGGACCTGCTCGATGGCGTCGGCCAGGACGGGGCCCTTCAGCACGGCGACCGGCAGGCTCGGCACGCCGGCGAGCGACGCCTTGATCGAAGCGGCCTTCCGCCGCACCGCCGCCGCGTCCTCGAGGACCTTCGCGACGTGCTCGTCGATCAGCCGGGACGCCTCCTCGGGCGTGGCGTCGAGGACCGCCTCGACAGTGGTGAGGGGCATGGCGATCCCACGGAGCCGGCGAAGCCCGGTCGCCCGCGCCACCTGGTCGGCGCTGTAGTAGCGGTAGCCCGAGACCGGGTCGACCTCCGCGGGGGGCAGCAGCCCGGAGTCGGCGTAGAACCGCAGCGCGCTGGAGGTCAGACCGGTGCGCTGGGCGAAGATCCCGATCGGCATCAGTTCGGAGTTCGGCACCCCGCCATCGTCGGGCTTCGACCGGCTTGAAGGTCAACACCGGTCACGTGCGGCGACGACGGGGCCGCGGGGACGACGGCGGCCGGCCGGGGGAGGGCGCCGGGTGGCCGGCCGCGTACGGAGACGGCGGCCGGCCGCGTACGGGGACGCCGGGAGGTGTTCTCCCGCTGGGGGCCCTACGGCGTGTAGACCGCCGGGCGCGGCGCCGTGCTCATGCCGCCGCCGATGAAGAAGCTCGGGTGCGGCGGCTGGTTGTAGCCGGAGTTCTGCCAGGCCAGGGCCGTGCGGTACTGGGTGTCGTGGAGCAGGGTGGTGATCTTCGTGCCGGTCTCGGCCGGGGTCGAGTAGATGCGCAGGTTCTTGTTGTCGCTGGTGCGCCAGACGACCTCCTCGCGCCAGTCGCCGAGGATGTCGCCGGACAGGACCGGGGTGGCCTTGGTGCCGTTGTTGGCGGAGACCCCGGAGCCGGTGAGCAGGCGGGTGTCGCCGGAGGTGCCGTACTTGTCGATGCGGGTGCCGTCCAGGAGTTCGCGGACGGTGTCGCCGTCCCACCAGGACAGGAAGTTGGCGCTGGAGGGCTTGCGGCTCGCGACGACGGTGCCCTTGGGGTCGCGAATGCCGCTCTCGGCCGACGACCACGACTCGGCGCCCGCGCTGCCGGACCAGATGTCGCCGGACACGCCGCGGCCGTTGTCGCCGCCGGCGGGCGTGGACCAGATGATCCGGCCGGTCCTGGCGTCCGCCATCCACGACGACGGCTTGGCGGCGTCCTCGTCGACCTTGAACTCCTCCAGGCCCGCGCGGGACGGGTCGAGGTCGCCGACGTGCATCGCGTCGCCGTGGCCGTTCCCCGTGGTCCACAGGCCGCTGCCGTTGTCGTCCACGGCCATCGAGCCGTACACGATCTCGTCCCTGCCGTCGGCGTCGACGTCCGCCACGGACAGCTGGTGGTTGCCCTGCCCGTCGTAGCCCTTGCCGCTGTTGGCGGAGGAGCTGGTGTCGAAGGTCCAGCGGCGGGTGAAGGAGCCGTTCCGCCAGTCCCAGGCGGCGATGACGGTGCGGGTGTAGTAGCCGCGCGCCATGACGAGCGAGGGGCGGGAGCCGTCCAGGTACGCCGTGCCGGCCAGGAAGCGGTCGACGCGGTTGCCGTAGGAGTCGCCCCAGGAGGAGACCGTGCCGCGGGCCGGGACGTAGTCGACGCTGCCCATCGCCTTGCCGGTCCGGCCGTCGAACATGGTCAGGTACTCGGGGCCGGTGAGGACGTAGCCGCTGGAGTTGCGGTGGTCGGCGGAGGAGCTGCCGATCACCGCGCCCGTGCCGTCCTTGGTGCCGTCGGCGGTCTTCATGGCGACCTCGGCCCTGCCGTCGCCGTCGTAGTCGTACACCTGGAACTGGGTGTAGTGGGCGCCCGAGCGGATGTTCCTGCCGAGGTCGACGCGCCACAGCCGGGTGCCGTCGAGCCTGACGCCGTCGACGATCGTGTTGCCGGTGTAGCCGGACTGGGAGTTGTCCTTGGCGTTGGTGGGCTGCCACTTCAGGACGATGTCGAGGGCGCCGTCGCCGTCGAGGTCGCCGACGGAGGCGTCGTTGGCCTCGTAGGTGTACGCGACGCCGTCCGGGGTGGTGCCGCCGGCGGGCGGGCTGAGGGGGACGTCCTTGTAGCCGGCGCGGAACTGGACGGCGTGCACCGAGTCGCCCTGCTCCACGCCGTTGACGACCGCGCGCACGGTGTAGTCGGCCGTGGCGGGCGCGCCGGAGTGGAAGAAGTTCGTGGAGCCGGTGACCGGGGAGGAGTTGACCTTGGTGCCGGCCCGGTAGACGTTGAAGGAGACGTCGTCCGGGTCGGTGCCCAGCCAGCGCCAGCTGACCAGGTTGCCGCTGCCGGTGTGGACGCTGGCCACGCCCCGGTCGAGCTTCTCGACCTGGCGGGCGGTGGCGGCCTCGGCGGTGTCGGGGACGAGGGTGGTCGCCGCGGCGCCGGCCAGGGCCGCCGCGGCGGCGACGGCCGGGAGCCAGACGCGGCGTCTGCGGTGCCTGCGCGGGTGCTTCATGGAAGGACCTCCTGGGAGGACGGGGGGATCGCGTCCGTCAGTCGCCGCCGGCGGCGCGGGGGTTGCCGCGTCCCGGCCGCGGGTTCGGTGACGGTGCGGGCGGCCCGCCCGCGCGGCGCGGCCGGTGCCGGCACCGCGCTCGCCCCGACGCCCGCGCGCTGCCTCGATACCCGGGCCCGGGGTGCTCGGGAGGGGCGGGCGCCGCCAGGTCACCGCCGGTCCGGTGGCCGTCGCGCCCGGGGCGGGAGGACCCGGCCGCCGCGTCACGGGGTTCGCGGGGCCGGGGGTTCCGGCGGCTTCCGGTACGCCCGGAGGGTGAACACCGGGTCGGGCCGGGGCCGGTCCTGGTCGGGCAGGGCGGCGAGCCGGGCGGCGAACTCCTCGGCGAGCGGGCTGCCGGGCGGCAGCGTCATGAACCAGCCCCGGCGCAGGTCCGCGATGGTGCGGCGGGGGCTGCGGCCCTGCCCGCGGCCGGTGAACCGGGCCTGCCCGGCGGGGACGAGGCCGTGGCCGAGGGCATAGGAGTCGACGGCCTCGGCGGCGTCCCGGGCGGCCCGGCGCGGGCGGGCGGCGAGCACGGCGTCGATGTCGCTGCCGACGTTGTGGGCGGCGGCCTTGTCGACGGTGGTGACGTACACGCCGCCCGGCCGCAGCACCCGGGCGCACTCGCCGACGACGGTCCGCGCGTCCTCGGCGCTCCGCGCCAGGTGCAGCAGCCACACGCTGCTCACGGCGTCGAACTCCCGGTCCCGGAACGGCAGCCGGCGGCTGTCGGCCAGCACGACGGCGCCGGGCAGCCGGGCGGCGGCCCGCCGGGCCATGCCGGGGGCGAGATCGACGCCGGTCACCCGCAGACCGGGCCGGCCGGCCGCGAGCCGGCGGGTCACGATGCCGGTGCCGCAGGCGACGTCGAGGAGGCTGCGCGCCCGGGGCGGCACGAGGCCGAGGACGGCCTCGGCGGCGGCCGCGGCCCGGGGCTCGCCGCCGCGCAAGACGTCGTACCGCTCCGCTTCCTTGTCGTAGTCGAGCACGCGCGTCAGTGTGCCCCGTGCCCGGCGGCCAGGTCCTCCACCCTGCGGGCGAGCTCGAAGTCCTTCTCGGTGACGGCGCCGCCCACGCTGTGCGTGTGCACGGAGAGGGAGACGGTGCGGTAGCCGAGGGTCAGGTCGGAGTGGTGGTCGAGCTCCTCCTGCACCTGGGCGATGTGGACGACCATCGCCGTCGCCGCGAAGTGCGAGCCGAGCCGGTAGGAGCGGGCGAGGCGGTCCCCGTCGAGCGACCAGCCCGGCAGCCCGGCCAGCCGGTCCTCGATCTCCTTCTGCGACAGCGGTTCGACGGGCATGGGCCGCGCTCCTTCCGTGAGGGGCGAGTACGTGGGGGGTCGTGTCCTCAGCCTGCCACAGCACGGCCGCCGCGGCCCTGGTCCGGCACGGGCGCCCGCCCGCCGTACGGCCCCGTCGGCTACGGTCCTCGTATGACCCCTCCCTCCTCCGGCACCGCCTCCACCGCCCAGGGCGCCGGTCCGCTGCTGCGGGTCTGGCGGGAGCGGCGGCGGCTCAGCCAGCTGGAGCTGGCGCTGCGCGCCGGCTCCTCCGCCCGGCACATCAGCTTCGTCGAGACGGGCCGCTCCCGGCCGAGCGAGGAACTGGTGCTGCGGCTGGCCGAGCACCTGGACGTGCCCGTCCGGGAACGCAACGCGCTGCTGCTGGCGGCCGGTTACGCCCCGCGCTACCCGCAGACCCCGCTGGACGACCCGGCGCTGGACGCCCTGCGCACGGGAATCGAACGGCTGATCCAGGGTTACGAGCCCTACCCGGCGCTGGTGGTGGACGCCGTCTACGACGTGGTGGCCGCCAACCGGGGCGTCCACATGCTGCTCGACGGCGTCCCGGAGCGCCTGCTCGCGCCGCCGCTGAACGCGATGCGGCTCACCCTGCACCCGGAGGGCCTGGCGCCGCGCATCCGCAACCTGCGCGAGTGGCGCGGCCACCTGCTCGCCCAGATGGAGCGGCAGCTCGCCCTGCACCGCTCCGGGCCGCTGCGCGCGCTGTACGAGGAGGTGGCGGCGTACCCGGCTCCCGAGGCCGCGCCCAGCGAGGAGCCGGCCGAGCCCGTGCCGTACTTCGCGCTGCCGCTGCGGATCGAGCACGGGGGACACACGCTGTCGTTCGTCTCCTCGATCTCCACCTTCAACACGCCGATGGACGTGACCGTCGCCGAGCTGGCCGTCGAGACGCTCCTCCCGGCCGACCCGGCGACGGTCAAGTACCTTCAGTCGCTCATGGCCTGACGGGCTTTCAGAGCGCCGTACTGCAGCAGCGCGAAGGCGGCCACCACGACCGCCTGCAGCACGGTCCACACCGCGCCGGCCGCGGAGGGCGTGAGCCACAGGGCGAGGGCGGCGCAGCTGACGGCCGACCAGGCGAGGTTGAGTTCGACCACGGCCCGTACGCCGAGCGCCGGCGGCCGTCGCCGGGCCGCCAGCAGGCCCACGCCCGCCGCGTACACCGCGAGGAACGCGCCGAGGGCGAGCAGCAGTCCGGAGCCGACCCCGAGCAGCCGCCCGAGCGGGCCGGACAGGGCGAGGTAGGCGAGTGCGTTGACGCCGGTCACGACGGCGTCCAGGGCCAGGAACCGGCGCAGCATCGACTGCGGCTCGGCGGTCCGGGCGAGCGCGGCAAGCTGGGTCGCGGACATGACGAATCACCCTCCGTCGGGATCGGGATCGGGACGCGGCCGGGGGCCGGGTCCCGCGGCGGAGTGCGCCGCCCCGGAACCCGGTGCGTCCACGATCCCCTCCCCCGGCCGGCCGGTCGATTACCCGCGAGGTCATGGCGGCGGCCGCCCGGCGTCCCGCGCGGTGCTCCCCGTACCGCGAAACCCGTGAGAGCCGAAGCGGAACATGACACACTGCTCGCATGCTTCGGCGCGTTGGGGAGGCGTGGCGTGAGTGAACGGCGGGCCGCGCCCACCGTGGGCCAGGTGGTGCTCGGAAGGCGGCTGCGGGAACTGCGGGAGGCCGCGGGACTTCGGCGCGAGGAGGCCGCCGGGGTGCTCCGGGTCGCCCCCGCGACCGTCCGCCGGATGGAGACGGCCGAGGTCACGCTGAAGATCCCGTACGTGCAGGTCCTGCTGACGGCGTACGGCGTGCCCGAGGACGAGGCGGCCGAGCTGGTCGCGCTCGCCGAGGAGGCCAACCGGCCGGGCTGGTGGCAGCGGTACCACGACGTGCTGCCGGACTGGTTCAGCCTGTACGTGAGCCTGGAGGGCGCCGCCCGCATCATCCGGTCCTACGAGCCGCACTTCGTACCGGGGCTGCTGCAGACCGAGGACTACGCCCGGGCCGTGCTGGCGGCCGGGACGGTCGGCACCGCGGGAGCGGAGGCCGTCGAGCGGCACGTGGCGCTGCGCATGGAGCGGCAGCGGCTCCTCCAGCGCCCGGACCCGCCCCACCTGTGGGTGGTGATGGACGAGACGGCGCTGCGGCGCCCGGTGAGCACCGACGCCGCGGTGATGCGCGGTCAGCTCGACAAGCTGCTGGAGCTCGCCTCCCGCGAGCGGGTCACGCTCCAGGTCGCCGAGTTCGCCGGCGGCCCGCACCCGGGGACGTACGCGCCGTTCACCCTGTTCCGCTTCGCCGAACCGGAGCTGCCCGACCTGGTGTTCACCGAGTACCTGACCGGTGCGCTGTACCTGGACTCCCGCACGGAGGTCTCCACGCACCTGGAGGTCCTGGACCACATGACGGCACGCGCCGCCTCGGCCCGGCGCACCGAGAAGATCCTGCGGGAGTACCGGGAGACCCTCTGACCCCGCTCCCGCCGACGCCCCCTTCCCGTATCCGAGGAGACGACACCGCATGACCGGATCCGACGCCGCGCCCCTCGCCGTCGACACCAGCCGGCCGCATCCGGCGCGCGTGTACGACTGGTGGCTGGGCGGCAAGGACAACTACCCGGTGGACGAGGAGCTGGCCCGCAGGATCCTCGCCGTGGACGAGACCGCGGTGCGCGGGGCGCGCGCCAACCGCCGGTTCATGCACCGGGCCGTGCGGACCGTCGCCGAGGCCGGGGTGCGCCAGTTCCTGGACATCGGCACGGGCATCCCCACCGAGCCCAACCTGCACCAGGTGGCCCAGCGGATCGCGCCCGAGGCCCGGGTGGTGTACGCGGACAACGACCCGATCGTGCTGCGGCACGCCGAGGCGCTGCTGCGCGGCACCCCCGAGGGCGCCACCGACTACGTCCACGCCGACGTCCGCGACCCCGACGCCGTCCTGCGGTCGGCGGCCGAGGTGCTGGACCTCGGCCGGCCGGTCGCGCTGTCGCTGGTGGCGCTCACGCACTACCTCGGCGACGCGGCGGACGGCGACGACGTCCACGGCCTGCTGAAGCGGTACGTCGACGCCCTCGCCCCCGGCAGTCATCTGATCCTCTCCCAGGTCACGGCCGACCTGAACCCCGAGGCCGTGGGGAAGGCCGCCGGGCTGTTCGCCCGCAGCGGCACCCCCTTCTTCCCGCGCACCCTCGCCGAGTTCTCCCGCTTCTTCGACGGCCTGGAACTCCTGGGCCCCGGCGTGATCCCGGTGACCGGGTGGCGGCCGGACCCCGAGGACGTGGCGGTCCAGGCGGAGGGCATCGTGCCGGTGTACGCGGGGGTGGCCCGCAAGCCCTGACGCCCCGGTCCGCGCACCGGGGAGGCGGCCCGGCCGGTCCGCCGGCCCCGGTCCGTCGGCCCCGGTCCGCCCGGAACGCTGCTCGCTGCGAGAGACCCCATGATCACGTTCCGCGGATAAAACGATCCGAACGAAACCGATCGACCGTTCCGTAAGGCGCACCGGGTGAGACGAACCGCACTTCAGGTGCGGTCTCTTCCCCGGATCGCGCCCAGGTGGGCGCGGTACCAGGCGGCGGCCCCCACGAGCCGGCCGAGCGGATCCGGCCCAGGGGGCACCCGGCCAGGTCCCAGACCCGGCGGCTGCCGTGCCAGCGGCCCTCGGCCGGCAGCCTGAACCGGCGTTCCGTCACCCCGCCCGGCACGGCGCGCAGCCGTTCCAGGCACTGGCGCAAGCGGCAGCTCCCCGGCCGCGGCCCGGCCCCGCAGGGCCCGCGGACCCGACGAAGCCGGTGGTGCCGGTCAGCAGGATCCCCCGCCGGTCACGCCGGGTTCTCCCCGCGCCCGGGGTCGACGATCAGTCGCGCCAGGGCCGCGGGGGTGGCGATGCCGGGCAGCAGGTAGGACCACAGCACGGCGAGGCGCCGGGGCAGGTCGTGGTGGTCGGACTCCAGCCGGGACATCAGCTGGGTGCCGGTGTAGGAGGCCACCAGGACGCGGGCGAACTCCTCGGCGTCGACCTGGGGCAGCAGCTCGCCGCGGGCCCTGCTCTCCTCCAGCTCCGCGCGGAACCGGCCGATCCAGTCCCGGTAGACGGAGAAGTCGCCCAGGCCCGCCTCGCTCTGCTCGACGGCCAGCTTCACCCCGGCGCGGAACAGCACGTTGTGCTGCAGTTCGCGGGCCAGGTACAGCGTCATGTCGATGAGCTGCTGCAGGCCCGCCGGCGCCGCGGGCAGCGTCAGCGCGGCCGCCTGCTCCAGCAGGACGGCCCGTCCCAGGTCCTCCTTGGACTTGAAGTGGAAGTACATGGCCCCCTGCGTGATGCCGGCCCGGGCAAGGATCTTGCTCACGCTGGCCGCCGGATACCCGAACTCGTCGAACACCTCGGCCGCGGCCAGCAGGAGCGCCTCCCGCGTCCGCACCGCCCGGGCCTGCCGGGGCCGCCCCACCGCACCGTCCCCCTCGTCCAGTCCGATTCACCAAAACAAAACAATCGTTCCTTATATTATGCCGGAGGTCGGCCGGCTGTCCGGGCCCCTGCCCAGCGGCACCGCCCCGGGGCAGCGCCGGAAGTCACCGCAGGGAGGGACCGTGCCCCGGAACGCCCGGGACCACGCGATGTCGCCGTGGGCACCCGTACCGCACCAGTACGTGCGCGAGCACAACCCAGCCGAGGTGCTGCCGGCCGCCTGGCTGCGAACGGGCGAGCGCTCCCTCGCCGTCCGCGCCCGGTACGGGCCGTGGCGATGCGCACCCGCTTCGCGCGGTACGTCGAGTCCGACGCGCCGTGCCTGGTCCACGCCGAGCGGACGGGCACCGACCGCGTGTCCGTGACGATCCGCCGGCACGAACACACCTGCTTCGACGCGGAGATCACCCTGGCGTCCCGGTCGTCCCGGGACACCGCTCCGCAGGCGCCCCGCGACGACGCCGACTTGACCTTGACCCCGGCGTGAAGGTTGACCCTCTACGACATGCAGACTTCAGACCACCGCACCCCCTCGCGCTCCGACCGCGCCACCAGCTGGGCACTGGCCGTGCTGACCCTGTGCTCCTTCACCCTCGGCACGGGCGAGATCATGATCGCCGGTCTGCTGCCCGACATCGCGTCGGACGCCGACGTGTCCCTGTCCACCGCCGGCCTGCTGGTCAGCTCCTTCGCCATGACCGTCGTCCTGGGCGGCCCGGTGCTCGCGCTGACCACCGGACGGGCCCGGCGCAGGCGGCTGCTCGGCGCGCTCATGGCCTGCTACGCCGTGGGCAACATCCTGTCCGCCGTCGCACCGTCGTTCCTGCCGCTCGCCGCGGGCCGGATCATCGCGGCGCTCGCCCACTCGGCCCTGATGCCCCTGTTCTTCGGCATCGCCGCGGACATCGTCCCGCCGGAGCGGCGCGGCTCGGCGGTCGCCCGGGTCTCGCTCGGCTTCAGCCTGGCCATGATCGCGGGCCTGCCGATCGGCACCGCCCTGGGCCAGTGGCTCGACTGGCGCGCCACCTTCTGGGCCGTGGCGGTGCTGACCCTCGCGGTCACGGTCCCGGTGGCCGCCCTCGCCCCGGACACTCCCGGCATCTCCCCCGAGGACGACCGGGGACGCCTCGGTGAACTGCGCGTCCTGGGCGACCGCAGGGTGCAGGTCGTCACCGGGATCACCGCGCTCGCCGCGGCCGCCTCCTTCACCGCGTACACCTATGTCACCCCGCTGCTCACCGACACCGTCGGCTTCAGCGAGTCCGCGGTGACCGTGCTCCTGCTCCTCTTCGGCATCGGCGGCACCGTGGGCAACCTCGTCGGCGGCAGGCTCACCGACCGCTCGGTGCTCGGCGCGGTGTCCGTGTCCGTGGCGGCACTGGGCGCCTCGCTGCTGCTGCTCGGCGCCACCGCGTCCGTCAAGGCGCCGGCCGTGGGATTCCTCTTCCTGTTCGGCGCCGCGTACTACGCGGTCATCCCCGCTGTGAACACCCGGCTGCTCGACGTCGCCTCGAAGCAGGCCCGCACCCTCGCGCTGACCGTCCAGAGCTCGGCGTTCAACCTGGGCACCGCGGTCGGCGGCTGGCTCGGCGGCCGGGTCATCGCCGCCGGGGCCGGGATGCAGTGGCTGCCCGTGGTGGGCGCGGTCGTCGCGGCCCTCGCCCTGGCTCTGGCCCTGGGCGAGACCGCCGGGGAGCGGCGCCGGACCGCGGCCGCCGCCCCGGCGTCCCCGGCGTCCGCCGCCGACGAGGAAGGCGGCACCCACGCCGCCCCGGAGACGGTCAGCCGGTGACGGCCGCGTTCGCCGGTCCGGGACCGGAGCGGTCCCGGACCGGCGGACGCGCCGGTGCCCCGCCCCGCCCACGTCCTTCGCACCGTGCGGCCGTGTCAACCGCCCCGCCACCGACAGGAGTCGCCCCATGCGCATCGGAGAACTCGCCCGTGCCACCGGCACCACCACCCGGGCGTTGCGGTACTACGAGGAGCACGGTCTGCTGCACCCCGACCGCTCGTCCAACGGATACCGGACCTACTCGCCCGATGCGGTGAAGGTCGTCGAGAACATCCGCCTGCTCCTCGCGGCCGGTCTGACGACCGAGGACCTGCTGCTGCTCGGCACCTGCCTGCGCGACGAGGTGATCGGTGACCACCGCTGCGACGATCTGTCCGCCAAGGTGGCGGTCTTCGAACAGCGCCTGGCCGTGATCCAGCGCCGCATCGACGACCTCACGGCCGTGCGCGAGCAGCTCCTCGCCCGGCTGGACGACCTGCGCGGCCGGGAGGCCGTCGCCCGGCGCGGGAGCTGCCCGAGGCAGCGGCTGCGTGTTCCGGCCGCGGAGCGGCCGGAACACGCGTTCAGCGGGGCGGCGTAGAACCGGCGGACCGGCCGCGCCGGGGCGGGCGGCACGCCCCTCCCCGGCGTCGGCGGCCCGTCTCCCGGGCCGTCCCGCCCCTGCGGCCGGCGGCTAGGTCGTCCCGCCCCTGCGGCCGGTGGCTAGGCCGCCCCGCCCTTGTGGTCCTTGTCGTCGTCGACGATCTCCGCGTCCACCACGCCGTCGCCCTCCTCCTCCTGCGGTCCGGCGTGCGGCTGCCCGGCGTCCGCCGTGGGCTGCTGCCCGGCCTGGGCGTACATGGCCTGGCCCATCCGCTGGCTGACGGAGGCGAGTTTCTCCACACCGGTGCGCAGCTCGTGGGTGTCCGCGTTCCGCTCCAGCAGGCCCTTGAGGTCCGTGATCGCCGACTCCACCTCCGACCTGGTGCCGGCCGGCACCTTGTCGCCGTTGTCGCGGAGGAACTTCTCGGTCTGGTAGACGAGCTGTTCGGCCTGGTTGCGGGTCTCGGCCGCCTCGCGGCGCCTGCGGTCCTCCTCCGCGTGCTGCTCGGCCTCCCGCATCATGCGGTCGATGTCGTCCTTGGGCAGCGCCGAGCCGCCGGTGACCGTCATCTTCTGCTCGCGGCCGGTCGCCAGGTCCTTGGCGGAGACGTGCATGATGCCGTTGGCGTCGATGTCGAAGGCCACCTCGATCTGCGGCACCCCGCGCGGCGCGGGCGGCAGCCCGGTCAGGTCGAAGACGCCGAGCTTCTTGTTGTACGCGGCGATCTCCCGTTCGCCCTGGTAGACCTGGATGCCGACCGAGGGCTGGTTGTCGGTGGCGGTGGTGAAGATCTCCGAACGCCGGGTCGGGATCGTGGTGTTGCGCTCGATGAGCTTGGTCATGATGCCGCCCTTGGTCTCGATGCCGAGGGACAGCGGGGTGACGTCCAGCAGCAGGACGTCCTTGACGTCGCCGCGCAGGACGCCCGCCTGGAGGGTCGCGCCGACGGCGACGACCTCGTCGGGGTTGACGCCCTTGTGCGGGTCCTTGCCGGTGAGTTCCTTGACCAGGTCGGTGACCGCGGGCATCCGGGTCGAGCCGCCGACCAGGATGACGTGGTCGATCGCGGCGAGCTCGATGCCGGCGTCCCTGACCGCCTGGTGGAAGGGCTTCTTGCAGCGGTCGAGCAGATCGGCGGTGAGCTCCTGGAACTGGGCGCGGGTGAGCTTCTCCTCCAGGTGCAGCGGACCCTCGGCGGAGGCCGTGATGTACGGCAGGTTGATCGTCGTCTCCGAGGAGCTGGACAGCTCGATCTTGGCCTTCTCGGCGGCCTCCCGCAGCCGCTGCACGGCCATCTTGTCCTTGGACAGGTCGACGCCGTAGCCGTTCTTGAACCGCTGGACCAGGTGGTCGACGACCCGCTGGTCCCAGTCGTCGCCGCCCAGGCGGGTGTCGCCGTTGGTGGCCTTCACCTCGATGACGCCCTCGCCCATCTCCAGCAGCGACACGTCGAAGGTGCCGCCGCCCAGGTCGAAGACCAGCACGGTCTGGTCGTTCTCCTTGTCCAGGCCGTACGCCAGCGCCGCCGCCGTCGGCTCGTTGATGATCCGCAGGACGTTCAGGCCCGCGATCTCGCCGGCCTCCTTGGTCGCCTGCCGCTGGGTGTCGTCGAAGTAGGCGGGAACGGTGACCACCGCGTCGGTGACGTCCTCGCCGAGGTAGGCCTCCGCGTCCCGCTTCAGCTTCTGCAGCACCCGGGCGGAGATCTCCTGCGCGGTGTACCGCCTGCCGTCGATGTCGCCCCGCTCCGGGAACCGCCAGGACGAATCGCCCATGTGCCGCTTGACGGAGCGGGCGGTGCGCTCGACGTTCGTCACGGCCTGCCGCTTGGCGACCTCGCCGACCAGCACCTCGCCGTTCTTGGCGAAGGCCACCACCGACGGGGTGGTCCTGGCCCCCTCCGCGTTCGCGACGACGGTGGGCTCGCCGCCCTCCAGCACGGCCACCACCGAGTTCGTCGTCCCGAGATCGATTCCGACCGCACGTCCCATCGCTGTCCCCTTCCGCCAGGGCGGCACGTCCCGTCAGCACTCTCCCCGACTCCAGCACAAAACTTGAGTGGGCTCTTGTCAATGGGACGGCCGGCCGGGCGCGCGGGGCCGCCGCGCACCGGGGCCGGCCGGTGATCGGCGCCTCCGCCGCGGGCGGGCTAGGAACGCCGGCGTCAGGGCGTCGCCGTCGGCCGTCCGCACCGGGCAGGACGGGCCGGCTCGCTCCGGAACCCCTTCGGTGCGCGGGACGGCGGGACGGGGGGTCGTGCGGTCCCCCGGGCGCCGGGCCCGGGTGCGCGGGCCGCCGTCGCGCGGGCACGCCGCGCGACGGCGGGCGGCGGGTCAGGCGAGCTTCGCCGTGAGGGTGATGTCCACGGCCTTCAGCGCCTGGCTGACGGGGCAGTTGACCTTGGCGTCCTCGGCGGCGGCGGTGAAGGCCGCCTCGTCGGCGCCGGGCACGGTGCCCTCCACCGTGAGGTGGATGCCGGTGATGCCCTCACCGGGCTGGAAGGTGACCTCGGCGCTGGTCACCAGCTTGGTCGGCGGGGTGCCGGCCTTGTCGAGGACGTTCGACAGGGCCATGGAGAAGCAGCTGGAGTGAGCGGCGGCGATCAGCTCCTCCGGGCTGGTCCTGCCGTTCGCCTCCTCGGCGCGGGACGCCCACGTGACCGGCTGCGCGGAGATGCTGCCGGAGGAGTCGAAGTCGACGACGCCCTTGCCCTGGAACAGGTTGCCTTCCCACACGGTGTGTGCGGAGCGCGTGGTTGCCACGACGAATCCTTTCGCAATGCTTACGGTGCGGTCCCCGTGTCCGGGTTCCTGCCCCCATACGATCACACTCCGGCTCAACTCACGTGAAAGACCGGCCCCCGGGCGGTGAACGGCAGCCGCGCGCCCCGCGGGATCAGGTACGCGTGCTCGCGCCGCACCCGCAGCACGTCGCACCAGCCGTCCGTGATCACCAGGATCGGCGCGGTGGGCGGGAAGTCGCCGGCGCGCTGCAGCAGGTCGACGCCCGGTTGCAGCACGGTGCCGCCGCGGCCGTGCACCCGCACCCGTCCCGCGATCTCCGTCACCGGCACGTACCCCGCGTCGTGCGGGGCCGCGTCGCAGAACACGACCCGGGCGGCCGGTACGTCCCGGGCCTCGGCGTAGGAGGCGATGGCGCCCAGCGCCTTGCCGAGCAGGACCCGCTCCATGGAGCCGGAGGTGTCCAGCACCACTCCGAAGGTGCAGCGGGGCACCTCCTCGGACGGGAAGTACCGTCCCGCGCGCGGGATGCCGGGGGTGGCGGCCTGGCGGCGCGAGGGACGGGCGTAGGACCGTACGGGCTCCGGGCGGGGCACGAACTCGTCGAACCAGCGGGCGAGCCGGGCGTCCCAGGGCAGCGGCGGATGGCTGAGCGCGCGGATCTCCTCGACCAGGCCGCCCGGCAGGTACCCGCGTTCCTGCCGCTGGTGCAGGTCCAGGCCCTGGGCGAGGCCGCGGCGGTAGAACCCGTCGAGGTCGGCGCGGTCGCGGGGCGGTCCGAGGGGGGTGCCGAGGACGTCGCGGGCGCCCCTGCCGCGCGGGGTGGCCAGCCGGCGCATGCGGCGCAGGTCGCCGGCGATCCGGTCGTAGACCTCCTCGGCGGACAGGCCCGCCAGCCGCGGGTCGTGCAGCAGCCCCTCGGGCATGGTGCCGATCTGCATCTCGCACAGCCAGCCGTTGACGACGTAGTCGCAGGCGACGTTGAACAGGTACGGGTCGCGGGCGCCGCAGCGGTCCGAGTGGCGCAGGGCGGCGTGCAGCATCTCGTGGGCGAGGACGAACCGCCACTCCTCGTCCGCCATCTGCCGCAGCGGGTTGACGTAGATCTCGCCGGCCTCGGCGTTCACCGCGGCGACGGCGATGCCGTGGGCGCGGGCCAGCTCGGCGTCGGCGACCAGCTCGATGCCCGCCGCGATGCCGCCCAGCAGGGGGTAGGACGAGATGAACCAGCTCAGCGCCTCCTCCCAGGGGCGCCGCCCGGCCGGCTCGCCGTCCAGGCGGGCGCGCCGGCCGCCCGCCACGTCCATCGCGGCGGACACGGTCCGGGTCAGGGCCGTGGCGAACGCCAGCTGCCGGTCCGGGGGCTGCCCGGACCAGCGGGGCCACTCCACGAGCACCTGGTCGGGCTCGGCGCCCGCGGTGCCGCAGCGCGCGTAGGCGGCCGGGAGCCCGTCGCGCCGCCAGCGCGCGGCGAGCTGCTCCTCGTCGCCGTCCGGGTACGACAGCGGCAGGTCCTCCGGTGCGCGGCCCACGGGGAAGGACTGCAGGAAGCGGTCGACGACGACGCAGCGCGCCGCGATGTCGTACCGGTCGGGCTGGGTGCGCGTCCCCTTGGCGGCCGGGACGTGCCCGAAGCCGAGGTGGAGCGCGGCGTGCGCGATCGACCAGGCCCAGACGGCCGGGTCGGCGATCCGGGCCGGGTGGGCGTGCAGCACGCCGTCGGAGTGGACGGCGAGGAGCCCGTCCCGGGGCGCCTGCGCGCAGTCCTGCCGGCGGCAGGTGCTGAACTCGACGGCGGCGAGCGCCGGGTTGGCCCGCACCAGCCGCATGCCCTCGGCGAACGCCTCGGCCGCGGGGTCCCGCTTCCGCTTCCCGGCGGGCGTCCGGCTCACCGCCGCGCCTCCACCAGGCGCGGCATGTCCCGCGCCGCCTCCACCAGGAACCAGGACGGCAGGACGGGGTTGCCGTCGGCGTCGGAGGCGATGACGGTCCGGGCGACCTCCACGGAGATCTCGGCGAGCTGCACCAGCAGCGACTTGGCGCGGTACGCGGTCTGCCGCCCGTTCGCCGACATGTGCTCCTTGCTCGCGGGCAGTTCCTTGATCAGCCGCCCGCGGAAGGAGTCGGCGAGGTAGTACAGCAGGTCGCGGTCCTCCGGGCGGTGCGGCCAGCGGGCCTCGCCCTTGACGATCGCCTCGATGCCGAACCGGCCGCGCACGACCCGGACGTAGCCGCAGAACGCCGTGGCGTGCGCGGGGGTGAGCGTGCCGTGCGCGAGGACCTTCAGGGTCTCCTCGTCCAGGCCGGGGCCGAAGGAGTGCAGGGCGTCGGAGAGCATGTGCCAGGAGCGGGGCGTGGAGAACGGCTCCTCGGTCTTGGGCGGCCGGGACCACAGGTGGTCGGGCCGGTCGGTGAGGTGGTCCAGGACCCACGGGTGGATGCCGTGGTCCGCGGCCCAGGCCAGCCAGTCCTTGGCGGAGGCCTCCAGGTGGACGTGGGTGAGGCGGTTGACGAGCGCGGAGGCGATCGGGCGGGCGAGCGCGTTGTCGGTGGCGCGGTTCCCGGCGCCGATGACGACCGATCCCTCGGGCAGTTCGTAGCTGCCGATCCTGCGGTCCAGGATCAGCGAGTAGAACGCCTTCTGCACGTCCGGCGTGGCCGCGTTGAGCTCGTCCAGGAACAGGCAGTACGGCTCGTCGCGGGCGATGGCCTCCGGCGGGCAGAAGACGGAGCGGCCGTCGCGGATCTGCGGGACGCCGATGAGGTCCTCGGGCGCGAGCTGGGTGCCGAGCAGGCTCACGCACTCCAGTCCCAGCGACTCGGCGAACTCCCGCACCAGGGAGGACTTCCCGATGCCGGGGGCGCCCCACAGGAACACCGGGCGCACGGTGGCCAGGCCGAGCAGCAGCTCCGGGAGGCGGGCGGGCGTGACGGTCACGGCTGCCTGCAAGGCGGTGACTCCTCGAGAGATCCGGAGAGTTCGGGAAGGGCGCACGGGTGGGCGGCGCCCTTCGGACAGTCTGGGGGCGGGAGGCGGCGGGCGCAGCCGGTTTTCCGGGCGGGCGGCGCGGCCGGGGCGCCGGCGGAGGACGGCGCGGCCGGGGCGCGGCGCCGTGACCGGGACACCGCCCGGCCGGGCCGCCGCGGTGCCGCGTCGGGCCGTGGTCCCGCACGAGGGCCGCTCCCGGCGGAGCGGCCGGGCCCCGGGCGGTTCAGGCGGCCCGTTCCTCGCGGGTCTCCAACGGCACCTGGGGCCCGTTCGACTCGTCGAGCCAGCGCCTGAGGACGCGGTGGACGTGCTCGGCGCCGACGATCTCCGCTCCGTCGTCGGCCGGGGCGGAGAAGACCAGCGGCGACAGCAGGAAGGGCCGGGACTGGGCGCCGCCGAGGCCGCCGTGGGAGCCGATCTGCTCCTCGAAGGCGAGGACCTCGCCGTCGGCGGGGTCGTGGAAGGAGTTGACCATGATGTCGGCGGCGTGCGGGAAGGAGTGCGTGCGGCGCACCGCGTCGGCGGCGCCGGGGCCGAAGGGCGCGAGCGGGCCGGGGTCCTCGTCGAGCCGGTCCAGGGGGATCTGCACGCCGCGCGCGCCGAGCACGACCCCGCCGTGCTCCTCGCTGCGGACGAGCAGGAAGCCGATGCCGGGGTGGTTGGCGAGCGTCGGCAGCAGCGCGGGATGGCGGGCGTCGATCTCCTCCCGGCTCATCCGGTGCGGCACGTCCGGGAAGGACACCAGGCCCAGGTTGCCGGAGGCCAGCACGATCGGTTCGGAGCGGCGGCGCGGGGGGCGGTGGTCCTCGGTGCCCTCCTCGACGGGGCGGCGCAGCGCGGCCCGGACGGCGTTGCGCGCCTCGGCGCCGCTGCGGGTGCGCCGGGCCCGGCGCGGCACGGGCAGCCCGCAGCCGGCCCGCACCAGGTCGCCGAGGGTGAGGCCGTAACGGGAGCGGAAGGTTTCGCCGGGGCTCTGGCCGTGGTCGGACAGCACGACGATCCGGTACGGGCGGGGGGCGTGCTCGGCGACCTTCTCGATCAGCGCGAGGCAGCGGTCCAGGCGCTGCAGGACCTTCCCGGCGTCCCGGCTGAACGGCCCGGAGTGGTGCGCCACCTCGTCGTAGGCGACCAGGTCGGCGTAGATCGCGGTGCGCCCGGCGAGCATGTCGCCCATCACCGCGGCGACCACCACGTCCCGTTCGACGACGGTGGCGAAGGCCCGCACGAGGGGATAGAGGCCGCCGCGGGAGACGCGCGGGCGGGCCTTGTCGATGCGGGCGCGGGTGGACTGGCCGATCTCGCGGGCGACCTCGGCGACGAAGGACAGGGCGGTGCGCACGGCGTTGGCCGGGTCGGAGAAGTAGGCGAAGTAGCCGGCGCGGGAGCGGTTCTCCCGGCTGCGGCGGCGGGCGGCGATGGACAGCACCAGGGCCTGCTCCCCCGCGCCGCCGCTGAAGAGGTTGCCGCGGCTGGCGCCGTCGACGCCGAGCAGCCCGTCGTGGCCGGCGTGCCGGGCGGCGCGGCGCTGGAGTTCGGCGGCGCTGGTCGGGCGGTTGCAGACCATCACCTCCCGGCGGTCCTTCTCGTACCAGCGGAAGGCGGGCACGTCGTGGTTGCTGCCGTGCAGGATGCCGAGCTGGCTGGCGCCGGTCTGGCTGGACCAGTCGGTGCGCCAGGGGGTGAGCCGGTGGGTGGGGGGCCGGCCCCGGCCGCCGTCCAGCCAGCGGGCGACGGTGGGCATCAGGCCCTTGCCGACGGCGTCCACCAGCACGTCGTGGCCGACGCCGTCGAGCTGGAGGAAGAGCGTGCCGGGGCCGGCGGGGCAGGGCGGGCCCGCCCGGCGGCGGCGGTCGGCGAGGCGGTACAGGCGGCGCCGGTAGGCGTCGTCGTCGCGTACGGCCAGGGCGGCTCCGGTGGCGGAGGCGACGGCGGACATCACGGCCGCCACCACCACCGCGGTCTCCGGGGCGGCGGCGCCGCGCTCGGCGGGGTTGAGGCGCAGCGCGAGCAGCAGCAGGGCGCCGTTGAGGAAGAAGACCAGCAGGCCGAGGACGAGCGCGGGCACGAGCAGCAGGAGGCGGACCAGCAGCGGCCACACCAGGGCCGACAGCAGGCCGAAGGCACCGGCGCCGAACGCGGCGGTGACGGCGATGTCGGTGGCGCTGTCGCCGTCGGCCGAGCGGAGCCGGAAGTCCGGCAGGAGGCCGGCGAGCACGAGCATGGTGAGCGTGGAGACGGCCCACACCCCGACGCTCCGCCCGATCTGGCTGGCCACCCGCCGCCAGCGTCCCCCAAGCACTCCCGCCCACCTCGCGTTCCGGCCCGTCACCGGCGCGGGCCCGTACTCACCTTGTCACACCGCGGGCGAGCGCCGCCGTCCCCCCGGCCCCGTGCCCCGGCGGGCCTCAGCGCCCGTCGTAGCCGGCCGTCGGCATCGACAGCCGCCGGTGCACGCACGCCTTCATCGCCGCGTCGTACGACGGTTCCGCCTGCCCCACCGTCTCCACCCGCACCCCGCGCCGCGCGCACTCCGCGGTGAACTCCTCCACGGACGACAGCGCGCTCTCCAGGACCCGCCGGCTGGGTGCGACGAACAGGTCCCGTCCGGGCCGCACGCCCTCCCACAGGGCCTCGTGGTCGGGCCGCAGCCCGCGCACCAGCAGCTCCCGGGTGACGACGTACCCGTGCTCGGCGGCCCACCGGGCGCACATGGCGTGCTGGCTGCGGGAGTCCACCAGGAAGGGATCGGCGTCCAGCTCCTCCAGCGGCGTCAGACTCGCGATCGCCGTGACCCGGACCGGCACCATGGCACCCCCCTCACCTCCGGTTTCGTCGCCGACCCTACTCCTGCACGTACGCTTCGGGGAGTCGCGCGAAGGAGGCATGGAGGTGCCGGTGGAGGTCACCTGGTGGGGGCACGCGACCTGCACGGTCGAGGACTCGGACGTACGCGTGCTCACCGATCCCCTGTTCGCCCGCCGGCTCGCGCACCTGCGCCGGCGGCGCGGGGCGCCGCCGGCGCCCGACGCCCGGCGCGCGGACGTGGCACTGGTGTCGCACCTGCACGCCGACCACCTGCACGTGCCGTCGCTGGCGGAGCTCGCCGCGGGCACGCGCCTGCTCGTGCCCCGGGGTGCGCCCCGCGCGGTACCGGGGCTGCGGCGGCTCGCCCACCTGCGGGTGACCGAGGTGGCGCCGGGGGACGTCGTACCGGTCGGCGGCCTGCTGGTACGGGCCGTGTCCGCGCGGCACGACGGGCGGCGGCTGCCGCTCGGGCCGCACCGCGCCCCCGCCCTCGGCTATGTCGTCGAGGGCGAGGCCCGCACCTACTTCGCCGGGGACACCGGGCTGTTCGACTCGATGGCCGAGGAGGTCGGGCCGGTGGACGTGGCGCTGCTGCCGGTGGGCGGCTGGGGTCCCCGCCTCGGGGAGGGGCACCTGGACGCGGGGCGGGCGGCCGAGGCGCTGGCCCGGCTGGCGGCGCGCAGCGCGGTCCCGGTGCACTACGGCACGTACTGGCCGATCGGGATGGACGCCGTGCGCCCCCACGAGTTCCACGCGCCGGGCGACGAGTTCGTGCGCCTGGCGGCGCTGCGCGCGCCGGGTGTGGCGGTGCACCGGCTCCGGCACGGGGAGAGCGTCCGTCTGGAGGTCGCCCGGTGACCTGGCTCGCCGCGCCCGCGGCGGTGCCGCCCGAGTCCACGCAGCAGGCGCTGGGCTATCCCTCGCTGTTCCTGCTGGTGCTGGTCGGGGCGCTGGTGCCGGTGGTGCCGACGGGTGCGCTGGTGAGTTCGGCGGCCGTGGTCGCCTTCCACCAGACGGCGCCGTTCTCGCTGGCGCTGGTGTTCGTGACGGCGTCGCTGGGGGCGTTCCTGGGCGACGCGACCCTGTACTGGCTGGGGCGGCGCGGGATGGGGTCGCGGAACGGCTCGCGCTGGCTGGCGGCGATCCGGGCGCGCGCTCCGGAGGACCGGCTCGCGCAGGCCCAGGACAAGCTCGCCGCGCACGGCGTGGCGGTGCTGGTGCTGTCCCGGCTGGTGCCGGCGGGCCGCATCCCGGTGATGCTGGCCTGTCTGATGGCGAAGTGGCCGCTGCGCCGCTTCTCCCGCGGCAACCTGCCGGCCTGTCTGGCCTGGGCGGTGACGTACCAGCTGATCGGGATTCTCGGCGGCTCGCTGTTCCCGCAGCCGTGGGAGGGAGTGGTCGCGGCGGTCGCGCTGACCCTGCTGGTCGGCGCGGCGCCGGGGCTGTGGCGACGGGTCCGCGGGGCCTCGAAGGCCTGACCGGGGACGAGGACCCGGCGGGCCACCGGGGCCGGGGGCGGGGACCCGGCGGGCCACCGGGGGCGGGGGCGGGGACCCGAGGCGGGACCGGGCCCCGCGGGCGGAGCCCCGGGGGGATCAGGCCTGGTCGAGGATCCGGGAGCCGCCCACCGGCAGGTCCCACAGGTCCTCGCGGGGCAGGCCGGCCCTCTCCCAGGCGGCGCGTACGCGGGTGAGCGGCTCCAGCACCGGTTCCGCCGACAGCACGAACGTGGCCCAGTGCATGGGGGCCATCCGGCGCGCGCCGAGGTCCTGGGCGGCCCGGACCGCCTCCTCCGGGTCGCAGTGGACGTCGCGGAGCCACCAGCGGGGGTCGTAGGCGCCGATGGGGAGCAGGGCCAGGTCGATGCCCGGGTAGCGCCGCCCGATGCGGGAGAACCAGTGGCCGTAGCCCGTGTCGCCCGCGAAGTAGACCCGCCGGCCGTCGGGGGCGGTGAGCACCCAGCCGCCCCACAGGGTGCGGCAGGTGTCGGTGAGGGTGCGCTTGGACCAGTGGTGGGCGGGGACGAAGTCGAAGCGGACCCCCGCCCGGCGCCCGTCACCGCCCTCGGCGGGGCCGCCCTCGGGGCGCAGTTCGGCCGCCTCCCACCAGTCCAGCTCGGTGACGCGGGTGAAGCGGCGCCGGTGGAACCAGCGGCCGAGTCCGGCGGGCACGAACACCGGCGTGTCGCGCGGGAGCCGGCGCAGCGTGGGAGCGTCCAGGTGGTCGTAGTGGTTGTGGCTGATGACGACCGCGTCGACGCGGGGCAGGTCCTCCCAGGGGACGCCCACGGGCGTGACGCGGGCCGGGGTGCCGAGGATGCGGCGGGACCAGACCGGGTCGGTGAGGACGGTGAGCCCGCCGATCCGCACCACCCAACTGGCGTGTCCCGCCCAGGTGACGGCGATGGTGCGGGCGTCCACGCGGGGCAGCGGGCCGGGCCGGAAGGGGAGCCGGGGGATGTCGGCGAGGCCCGCCCGGTCCGGGCGCAGGGCGCCCTCGCGGGCGAAGCGGGCCATGGCCTTCAGGCCGGGCAGCGGGGCGGTGAGCCGGTCGTGGAAGGTTCTCGGCCATATCCGGCGCTCGCCCAGGGGCCGGGGATCGGCGAGCGGGGGAACCGCGGAGGCGGGGGAGGCCGGGGACGGCGTGTCCGCCGGGACGTCGGCTTCCCGGACGGTCGTGCTCGTGGTGGTCGACTCGGACTGCTGCGTCATCGAGGAGGCTCCCATCGCTGAGCGTCGCGGAGATCGTCGAAGACCGACCTCAGCTGGATCAACGCGCGTTGCACGTGTGGCAGTTCCAACGGGTCGGGGGACCTGAGGCATTCCGCGCGCTCCTCGTCGGAGGCGCCCAGCAGGGGGCCGGTGCACAGCCGGACGCGCAGCGCCTGCAGATCGTCGCCGAAGCGGTGGCCGCCCGGCGCGGGCATGCCGAGCCGGGCGGTGAGGAAGTCCTCCAGTTCCTGGGCGTCCGAGACGCCCTGCGCGCCGAGCGCGGCGCGCAGCGGGCCGAGGTCGACGTACAGGTGGCGGCCGGCCCGCGGGAGCCGGGCGAGGGCGCCGCCCGCGACCACGGCGGCGTGCGCGGCGGCGGCCACGCGCCCGTGCAGGCGTGCGGCGGCGGACCGGCGTGCGGTGACCGGCCCGGGCTCCCCCAGGACGTGGCCCGCCGCCACGGCGACGGGAGCGGCGACGCACGCGTCGAGCGCGGTGAGCACGTCCAGCACGCGCGCACGCAGACCGTCCCCGGCGGCGGACGCCGGGAAGCGGGCCACCGCGGCCGGCCAGCCCGGCGGGAGCAGCCCGCCGGCCAGGTCGGTGACGACGGTGACCTTCTCGGGCAGCATCTCGGCGGGGCTGAGCAGCACCGTCTCGTGCGGGTCGTGCAGCGTGTCGCGCCAGGTCTCGTCGCTGACCAGGTGCAGGCCCTCGCCGACGGCCGCCTCGACGGTCTCGTGCAGGAACTCGGGCGGCGCGACGGTGGCGGTGGGGTCGTCGGCGACGGACAGCACCAGCAGCCGGGGGTCGCCGCCCTCGGCGCGGACCCGGCGCACGGTCTCCAGCAGGGCGTACGGATCCGGGACGCCGCCGCACTCGACCGGCGTCGCGACGTGGTAGACGGGCCTGCCCAGCAGACGGGCGTACGGCGTCCACCAGGCGGTGCAGGGCCGCGGCGCCAGGACGTCGCCGCCGAGCGCGGCGGTCAGCGCGAGCAGCAGGGCGGGCGCGCCGGGTGCGGCGGCCACCCGGTCGGGCGCGGTGGGCAGGCCGCGTCGCTCCCAGTAGCCGCAGGCCGCGGCCCGCAGCGCGGGCCCGCCGCCGACCGGCTCGCTCTCGGCGCGGGACGCGGCCGCGGCGAGCACCGCCGACAGCTCGGGCAGCACGGGCAGCCCGTCGGCCGGGAGCGGCGGCCCGTAGCGGACGGGGCCGTGGCCTTCGGGGTCCGTCCGCGGCATGCGTACCTCCGGAATGGGGGCCTGGGTGGTGTGCCGTTGGTCGTCGCGTCGCCCGGGCCGGGGGTCTCGGAGCTGTGGGTACCCGCGGCGACGCCGCTCCATGGCCGCCCGGCCGGGTTGCGCGGATCACAGGCGGTTGCCGGTGTGAGGGGAGGTGGCCGGGGTACCGCAAGGGGTTCGACGGGCGCGGTGGGCACGGGCGCGCAGGAGAGCCGGGCTGCCGGGCTGCCGGGGCGTACGGGACGTGCGGGACGTGCGGGGCGGTGGGGCTCGGAGGCGGTACGGGCGGGCGGGGCCGGCCGGTCAGCCGCCGCCGTGCCCGCGCCGGCGGTACAGCCGGTGCGCGGCGGCGCCGAGCGCGCCGGCGATCAGGACGCCCCCGGCGACCAGCGCGGGCACGGAGTCGGTGAAGGTGCCGCCCGCCCCGGCCCGCACCCCGCCCCGGGCGGCGTCACCGCACGGCTCGTCGCCCGGCCCGCCCGGTTCGGGGCACGGGTGGCCGCCGCTGCCGTCGAGCAGCACGGTGAACGTCGCGCTCCACGGCGTGCCCTCCGAGCCGTGCGCCGCCGGGCAGGTGCCGTCGACGGTCCACGCGGAACCGGAGGCGGAGGCGGACGGGGCGGGGTCGTCCTCGAAGTCCCCGGCGGGGGCGATCCGGGCGGTGCCGCGGTAGACGGGGCCGGACACCTCCTCGTCGTTCCCGGGCGCCTTGCGCAGCTCGACGGCGCCCCCTTCGAAGGCCCGCGAGGCGGCCTCGACGGTGGCGGGGGCACGGCCGCCGACGGGATCGCAGACGACCGAGACGGTGACGTCGCCGCCCGGGGAGACGGTGCCGGGGACGACCTCGGCGGCCGGTTCCCCGGACACGTCCGGTCTCCCGCCGGTGGCCGCGGGGTCCTCCTGGCCGGCGGGTCGCTCGGCGGCGGACGCGTCGGCGCCGGGTTCCTCCGCAGCGGCGGACGCGTCGGCGCCGACGGATTCCTCCGCACCGGCGGATTCCTCCGAGTCGGCGGATTCCTCCGCAGCGGTGAGCCCCCCGGGGTCCGCGGACTCCCCCGTACCGGACCGCGTACCGGCCGGGTCCCCGGCCGCGGCGGGTATCCCGGCGCCGGACGGACCGCCGGGGACGGCCGGGACGGGGACGGCCGGGGCGGCCCCGGCGGCGACGGCCCGGTCCACGGACCCGGCCGGCCTCCCGGCGGGGGCCGGTCCTGCGGCGAGGACCGGCCCGGGAACACCCACGGCGGCGCCGGACAGGACGGCGACGGACAGGATGCGGGCGGCGCGGCGCATGAGGGGCCTCCTTGGGGCGACGGCTGCGGGGGCACGGCGCTCGCGCCCCCGCAGCCATCACAGCCCGCCCGGCTCCGGCACGCGCGCCGCCGGGCACCATTCGCGCGAAGGGGACCTCCGAGCGGGTGACGGGCCCGGTCCCGGCCGGCGCCCCGCCTACGCCCCTTCCCGCAGCACCTGCTCCCGCACCCGGTTGCAGCACCGGCTGATCAGGCGGGACACGTGCATCTGGGAGATGCCGAGCTGCTCGGCGATGCGGCTCTGGGTCATGTCGCCGAAGAACCGCATGTAGAGGATCGCGCGTTCCCGCTCCGGCAGCGCGGCCAGGCGCTCCTTGACGGCCTCGCGGTCGACGACGGTGTCGAGGGCCGGGTCGGGGGCGCCGAGGGCGTCGCTGAGGGAGTAGCCGTCCTCGCTGCCGGGCAGCTCGGCGTCCAGGGAGAGGGCGGTGAAGCTCTCCAGGGCCTCCAGGCCCACCTGGACGTCCTCCTCGCTCATGTCGGCGTGCTCGGCGATCTCGGCGACGGTGGGCCGGCGGCCCGAGACCGTCTGGGACAGGTCCTGGCAGGCGAACCGCACCCGGTTGCGCAGGTCCTGGACGCGGCGCGGCACGTGCAGGGTCCACATGTGGTCGCGGAAGTGGCGCTTGATCTCGCCGGTGACGGTCGGTACGGCGTAGCTCTCGAAGGCGTTGCCGCGCTCCGGGTCGTACCGGTCGACGGCCTTGACCAGACCGAGGGCCGCGACCTGGCGCAGGTCCTCGTAGCTCTCGCCGCGGCTGCGGAAGCGTCCCGCGAGCCGGTCGGCCATGGGCAGCCAGGCCTCGACGATCCGGTCGCGGAGCGCGTCGCGTTCGGGGCCGGGCGGCAGGACGGCGAGCCTGCGGAAGGCCTCGGCGGTGTCGGGGGCGTCGTCGTGCGGGTGGTGCCTCCCGCCGGCTTGGGTCGGCATGTGCGTCGCAGCTCCCCTGGAGTGCGGGGCCTGTCGTCACGCCTGTCGGTGAGGCGCGGCCCGGAGCGCCTCCCGCTGCGCGGAGCCGGAAGCGTGCCGGATGTCGCGGGCGGCGCCGATGGCGGGGCCGCCGTGGCGACACGGCCCGTCGGTCGGACGGTCACCGTGGGAGCGCGTCCGGGATCCGGACGGACGCATCCGCGGCGACGTCGCACCGCTCCCACGGACGTGCCTCCTGTCCGAAGCACTGAGACTCCGCCTGCCCCCGACCCCGCGCCGCAAACACCCGGGCAGGTTTTCGGGCACGGCGCGCGGTGACTCGTACCGCTGCTGTCCGCCAGTCCCCCACGTCCGATGTCCGGGAGGTCCGTACATGAGCGTCAAGGTCGCCGACCAGGTCCTGCAGCGGCTGCGCGAATGGGGTGTCGAGCACGTCTTCGGCTACCCCGGCGACGGCATCAACGGGCTGCTGGCCGCCTGGGGCCGGGCGGAGAACCAGCCCCGGTTCATCCAGTCCCGGCACGAGGAGATGTCCGCGTTCCAGGCGGTCGGCTACGCCAAGTTCAGCGGCCGTCTCGGCGTGTGCGCGGCGACCTCGGGGCCCGGCGCGATCCACCTGCTCAACGGGCTGTACGACGCCAAGCTGGACCACGTGCCCGTGCTGGCGATCGTCGGGCAGACGCACCGCACCGCGATGGGCGGCTCCTACCAGCAGGAGGTGGACCTGCACACGCTGTTCAAGGACGTCGCCTCCGACTTCGTGGAGACGGTGACGGTGCCCGAGCAGCTGCCCAACGTGCTGGACCGGGCGATCCGCACCGCGTACGCGCGCCGCTGCCCGACGGCCGTCATCATCCCCGGCGACGTGCAGGAACTCGACTACTCGCCGCCCACGCACGAGTTCAAGATGGTGCCCTCCAGCCTGGACCGCAGCTCCTGGACGGCGGTGCCCTCCGACGACGCCGTGCGGCGGGCGGCGGAGATCCTCAACGCCGGTGACAAGGTGGCGATCCTGGTCGGCCAGGGCGCGGCCGGCGCGCGGGCCGAGGTGGAGCGGATCGCCGAGCTGCTCGGCGCGGGCGTCGCCAAGGCGCTGCTCGGCAAGGACGTCCTCAGCGACGAGCTGCCGTACGTCACCGGCTCGATCGGCCTGCTGGGCACCCGCCCGTCGTACGAGCTGATGCGGGACTGCGACACGCTGCTGACCATCGGGTCGTCGTTCCCGTACAGCCAGTTCCTGCCCGAGTTCGGCAAGGTGCGGGGGGTGCAGATCGACATCGACCCGCACATGATCGGGATGCGCTACCCGTACGAGGTGAACCTGGTCGGCGACGCGAGGGCGACGCTCGAGCGGCTGATCCCGCTGATCGAGCCCGGGCGCGGCCGCGAGTGGTACGAGACGGTGTGCGACAACGTCAGGCGCTGGCGGGAGGTGATGGAGCGGCGCGCGGCCCTGAGCGCCGACCCGGTCAACCCCGAGTACGTGGCCCGCGCCCTGGACCCGCTGCTGCCGGACAACGCGATCGTCACCTCCGACTCGGGGTCGACGGCGAACTGGTACGCGCGGCACCTGACCATGCGGTCCGGCATGCGCGGCTCGCTGTCCGGGACGCTGGCCACGATGGGCTGCGGCGTGCCGTACGTGATCGGCGCGAAGTTCGCGCACCCGGACCGGCCCGCGATCGCCCTGGTCGGGGACGGCGCGATGCAGATGAACGGCATGGCGGAGCTGATCACGGCGGCGAAGTACCGCCACCAGTGGGAGGACCCGCGGCTGGTGGTGGGCGTCTTCAACAACCGCGACCTGAACCAGGTCACCTGGGAGCTGCGGGCCATGGGCGGCGCCCCGTCCTTCCTGCCCTCGCAGGAGCTCCCGGACGTGCAGTACGCCGCGTTCGCCCGTTCGCTGGGCCTCACCGGCATCCGGGTGGAGAAGCCGGAGGACGTCGAGGCCGCCTGGCGGGCCGCCCTGGAGGCGGACGGTCCGGCGGTGGTCGAGTTCCTGACCGACCCGGCCGTGCCGCCGATCCCGCCGCACGCCACGTGGGAGCAGATGGAGGCGACGGCCGCCGCGGTCCTGAAGGGCGACCCGGACCGAGGGTCGGTGGTCCGGCAGGGCTTCAAGGCGAAGGTGCAGGAGTTCCTGCCGGCGCGGGAGAGGAAGTGACGAAGCGGGCGCCGTCCGCGCCGGGCGGGACGACCGCGCGCCCCGGTGTCCGGCTGAATCGGAGTGGTCCCGTCCGGGCGAATCCGTGTCGGTGCCCGGTCTGCGGGTACGCGGGGGCCACCCCCGAGGATCTGGAGGGAGACATGCAGCGAGGCAGCGACCGGCTGAGCGTCCGCCGCGACGACGAGATGAAGCACGAACTGCAGGGCCTGCTCAAGTCCGGGCACCCCACCCGCACCGAGGAGTGGCACGACCCGGAGCCGACCGCCGAGGACGACCCCGAGGTCGCGCACGGGCCGGTGACGCCGAGCCGTGGGCCGACGCCTCTGGAGACGGTCCGGCTGGACCTGGCCCGGATCCTGACCCGCGGCACCTTCCCGGCGGGCCCGCGCGAGCTGGCCCGGGCGCTGCGCCGCGGCAACGCGCCCGACTCGCTCGTCGAGCAGGTCGAGGAGCTGCCGCAGTCGGCGCGCTACGGCACCGTCCAGGAGCTGGCCGAGGCCCTGACCGGGGCCGGGGAGGCCGGGCCGGGCGACGCGTAGCTCCCCGCGGCGGGGCGCCGCGGGCGATGCGACCCGGCCCGGCCCGCGGCCCCGCGGGCCGGGGAACGGGAGGAAGGGCCAACCGATGGCTGAGTTCGTGAAGGACGTCATGACGCCGGGCGTGGTCGCCGTGCGCCCGGACGCCTCGCTGGTCGAGGCGGCGCAGCTGATGCGCGCGCAGAACATCGGCGACGTGGTGGTGGCCGACGGCCAGCAGGTCGTCGGCGTGCTCACCGACCGGGACATCGCGGTGCGGGCCGTCGCCGAGGGCGTCGACCCGCTGGCGGTGAGCGCGCGGTCCGTGTGCACCCCGGACCCGCTGGTGGTCGCCCCGCACGACCCGGTGTCGGCGGCGGTCGCGCTGATGCGGCAGCACGCGGTGCGCCGGCTGCCGGTGGTGGAGAACGGGCTGCCGGTGGGGCTGGTGAGCCTCGGCGACCTGGCCGAGGCACAGGACCCCGCCTCGCCGCTCGCCGACATCAGCCGCGCCGAGCCGGACACCCGGGGCGGTGCGTGAGACAGGACCGGGCCGGGCGGACCGGCGCCGCCGGGGACACCGCCGGCGCCGGTCCGCCCGGCGGGGCCGCCGCCACGGTGCGCGCGCACGGCCCGGCCGAACGACAAGTGGACGAAGAGCGAGCGGGCCCGTCCGCGGGCCCCGCTTCGGGAAAGGACATCGAACGATCATGCGTATCGCGTTTCTGGTCGCGCCCGAGGGCGTGGAGCAGGTCGAGCTGACCGAGCCGTGGCAGGCGGCGAAGGACGCGGGTCACGAGCCCGTGCTCGTCTCCACGGAGCCCGGTGAGATCCAGGCCTTCAACCACCTCGACAAGGCGGACACCTTCCCCGTCGACGAGGTCGTGGGCGAGACCTCGGCCGACGCGTTCGGCGGGCTGGTGCTGCCCGGCGGGGTCGCCAACCCGGACTTTCTGCGGATGGACGACAAGGCCGTGGCGTTCGTCCGGGACTTCTTCGACCAGGGCCGCCCGGTGGCCGCGATCTGCCACGCCCCCTGGACGCTGGTCGAGGCGGACGTCGTACGGCGCCGGGTGCTCACCTCCTGGCCCAGCCTGCAGACCGACATCCGCAACGCGGGCGGCACCTGGGTCGACGAGCAGGTGAAGGTCTGCGACGGCGGTCCGAACCGGCTGATCACCAGCCGCAAGCCGGACGACCTGAAGGCGTTCTGCGAGACCTATCTCGCGGAGTTCGCGAAGGCCGGCGGCTGATCGGCGGCGACCCGCCCTCCTGTCCCCGGCCGGGCCCGGGGGCCCGTGCGCTCACCGGCGCACGGGCCCCCGGGCCCGCGGTCCGTCAGGTGCCGGGAGTGGCCGACTCCCCGGCGGTGCGTTCCCGGGCCCCCTCGCGGGTGCGGCCCGCGGCGACCGGGCGCCGGGGGTTGCGCCGCAGGTACTCGCCCTCCAGTTGGGCCATGCGCTCGTTGTGGGCGCGCAGCGCGTCGTTCGAGCCGTACAGCAGCGTGTCGTGGCGTGTGCGATGGATGGTCTCCAGCTCCCGCATGAGCTGCTGGTCGTCCAGCCGGGCCGGGTCCACTCCGGTCGCGGTGATCTCCCGCTCGTCGTGTTCGTTCATGCGGTCCGGGTACCCGCCCGGCGCGCGCTGGCACCCCCGGGCGGCATCCGGGAGAAAGCCGGGGCCTCCGCCCCCCCTGCGCGAGCACCCGGGCCTCCGGGTGCGCCGGTCCCTCCCGGCGCCCGGCGGGCGCTCCCGCGCTGACGGCGGACGGGGCGCCTGCCCGGGAGCCCGCGGCACGGGCGCCGCGGGCGCGCCGCCCGTCGGGAACGGCCCGGCGCGCCCGCGGGGTCACCGGGCCCGTTCCACGCGCCGTTCGTCCCACACCGGCTGCGGTGTCTCGCGGACCCGGCCGTCGCTGCCGAAGACCAGGAAGCGGTCGAAGGAGCGGGCGAACCAGCGGTCGTGGGTGACCGCGAGGACCGTGCCGTCGAAGGCCTCCAGGCCCTCCTGGAGGGCTTCGGCGGACTCCAGGTCGAGGTTGTCGGTCGGCTCGTCGAGGAGCAGCGCCGTGGCGCCCTGCAGCTCAAGCAGCAGGATCTGGAAGCGGGCCTGCTGGCCGCCGGAGAGCCGGTCGAAGGTCTGCTCCGCCTGGCCGGTCAGCTCGTAGCGGCGCAGCCTCGACATGGCGGCGCCCCGGTCCTGGGAGTGCTCCTTCCACAGGATCTCCAGGAGGGTGCGGCCCTGCAGCTCGGGGTGCGCGTGCGTCTGGGCGAAGTGGCCGGGCACCACGCGCGCCCCGAGCCGCCACCGCCCGGTGTGCGCGACGTCCTCGCCGGCCAGCAGGCGCAGGAAGTGCGACTTGCCGGAGCCGTTGGAGCCGAGGACGGCGACGCGCTCGCCGTAGTACACCTCCAGGTCGAACGGCTTCATCAGGCCGGTGAGTTCCAGTCCCTCGCAGGTCAGGGCCCGTACGCCGGTGCGGCCGCCCTTGAGCCGCATCCTGATGTCCTGCTCGCGCGGCGGCTCCGGCGGCGGGCCGGCCTCCTCGAACTTGCGCAGCCGGGTCTGGGCGGCCTGGTAGCGGGACGCCATCTCGTGGCTGACGCTGGCCGCCTGGCGCAGGTTCAGCACCAGCTTCTTCAGCTGGGCGTGCTTCTCGTCCCAGCGTCTGCGCAGCTCCTCGAAGCGGGCGAAGCGTTCGCGCCGGGCCTCGTGGTAGGTGGCGAAGCCGCCGCCGTGCACCCAGGCGTCGGCGCCGGCGGGGCCCGGTTCGAGGGAGACGATGCGCTGGGCGGCGCGGGCGAGCAGTTCCCGGTCGTGCGAGACGAACAGCACGGTCTTGCGGGTCTCGGCGAGCCTGTCCTCCAGCCAGCGCTTGCCGGGGACGTCGAGGTAGTTGTCGGGTTCGTCGAGCAGCAGGACCTCGTCCGTGCCGCGCAGCAGCGCCTCCAGCACCAGCCGCTTCTGCTCGCCGCCGGACAGGGTGCGCACCCGGCGCCACTGCGCCCTGTCGTACGGCACGCCGAGCGCGGCCGTGGTGCACATGTCCCACAGCGTCTCGGCCTCGTAGCCGCGGGCCTCGGCCCAGTCGGCGAGGGCCTGCGCGTACCGCATCTGGGCGGCCTCGTCGTCGACGGTCATGACGGCGTGCTCGGCCTCGTCGACGGCGCGGGCCGCCTGGCGGATCCGGGGCGGTGCGACGGACACGAGCAGGTCCCGTACGGTCGTGTCGTCCCGTACGGAGCCCACGAACTGCCGCATCACGCCGAGCCCGCCGCCGACGGTGACCGAGCCGCCGTGCGGCTTCAGCTCACCCGCCAGTATCCGCAGCAGGGTGGTCTTCCCGGCTCCGTTGGGCCCGACCAGGGCCGTGACGGTCCCCTCTCCGGCCCGGAAGGACACGTCGCCGAGCAGCGTCCTCCCGTCGGGGAGGTGGTACTCCAGGTGCGCTGCTTCGAGATGGCCCATGACCGGCGATTCTGTGCCGTCCGCCGACGGGGGGCAACCGCTTTTCGGCCGGGCGCGCTCCGCTCCGGGGGGCTCCGGTCCCCGGTCGGACCGGCCCCGCGGCGGCCCGCAGGAAACGCCTTCCGCCGGGTAGGCGGGAGGGCATGAGCCCCGACGTCGACCTCACCGTGCCGACCCCCGGCCCGCGTCCCGTCCGCGACCGCCTCCTCACGCTGGACCGCCGTCTGTTCGAATCCGTCGCCGCCCGGCACTGGCCCGGTGCCGATCCGCTGCTGCCCCGGCTGAGCCGCAGCGCCAACCACGGTGTGCTGTGGTTCGCGACGGCCGCCGCGCTGGCCGCGACGCGCACGCCGCGGGCCCGTCGCGCGGCGGCCCGCGGCCTCGCCTCCCTCGGGCTGGCCTCCCTGACCATCAACACCCTCGGCAAGCGCACGGTCCGCCGCGCCCGTCCCCTGCTGGACCCGGTGCCGCTGGTCCGCCGGCTGAAGCGGCAGCCGTTCACCACGTCCTTCCCGTCCGGCCACGCCGCGTCGGCCGCCGCGTTCGCCACCGGCGTGGCCCTGGAGTCGCCGGCCTGGGGCGCCGCCGTCGCCCCGGTGGCCGGCGCGGTCGTCCTCTCCCGCGTCTACACCGGCGTCCACTTCCCCAGCGACGTCCTGGCCGGCGCGGCCTTGGGCGCGGGCGCCGCCCTCGCCGTGCGCGGCCTGGTGCCGACCCGCGCCCCGGCCGTCCCGCCGGCCCGGCCGTCCGCGGGCGCCCCGGCGCTGGCGGACGGCGAGGGCCTGGTCCTCGTCGCCAACACGGGCGCCGGCAGCGCCGAGCGGGCCGGCGCCGTACGGGACGCGCTGCCGCGCGCGGAGGTCGTCGAGTGCGATCCGGCGGACGTGCCGGCCGAGCTGGAGAAGGCGGCGGCCCGCGCCCGGGTGCTCGGCGTGTGCGGCGGCGACGGCACGGTGAACACGGCCGCCGCGATCGCCCTGCGGCACGGCCTGCCCCTCGCCGTCCTGCCCGGCGGCACCCTCAACCACTTCGCCCACGACCTGGGCGTGGAGGACGTGCGCGGCCTGGCGCGGGCGGTGCGGCGCGGCGACGCCGTGCGGGTGGACGTGGGGCGGTTCGCCTCCCGCGGGGCCGAGGGCGTCTTCCTCAACACGTGCAGCCTGGGCGTGTACCCGGAGCTGGTGCGCGAGCGGGGCCGCTGGTCGCACCGGATCGGCGGCTGGCCGGCCGGGGTGCTCGCGGCGCTGCGCGTCCTGCGCGCCGGCCGGCACCCGCTGGAGGCGCAGGTGCGGGGGCGGCCCCTTCCCCTGTGGCTGCTGTTCGCCGGCAACGGCACCTACCACCGGGTGGGCCTCGCCCCGGGGCGCCGGCTGGACCTGGCGGACGGCCTGCTGGACGTCCGGGTGGTGCACGGCGGCCGCAGGCCCGCGGCGCGGCTGCTGGCCGCGGCCCTCGCCGGCCCGCTGACCCGCTCCCCCGCCCACGCGGCGGTGCAGGTGGGCCGGCTGCGCCTGACCGGCGTCGCGCCCGGCACGCTCCTCGCCTACGACGGGGAGGTCACCGAGGTGCACGGCGAGGTGGTCCTGGAGAAGCTGCCCGGGGCGCTCACGGTGTACCGGCCGCTGCCCCGCGGCTGACCCCGCCGCCGGCCGCCGGTCCGGGTCCGACCTCCCGTCAGTCCACATTTCGGGACGGTGGTCTCATCATGCGGCCGACGGGCGGTACGGTGACCCCACCGCCGGAGGGGGCCGCCAGCGCCCCGCGCACCGGTGCCACACGAGGCCGGGAAGGGGCTCAGCCATGCCGAAACCGCAGGAGACCGCCGTCTACACGCACGGGCACCACGCGTCCGTGCTGCGTTCGCACACCTGGCGCACCGCCGCCAACTCCGCGGCGTACCTGCTCGGTTCCCTCAAGCCCCACATGAAGATCCTGGACATCGGCTGCGGCCCGGGCACCATCACCGCCGACCTGGCGGAGCTGGTCCCCGACGGGCACGTCACCGGCGTCGACCGGGCGCCGGAGGTCCTGGACCCGGCCCGGGCCACGGCGGCCGAACGCGGGCTGACCAACATCGACTTCGCGGTCGCCGACGTCCACGCCCTGGACTACCCCGACGACACCTTCTGCGTGGTCCACGCCCACCAGGTGCTGCAGCACGTGGGCGACCCGGTGCGGGCCCTGCGCGAGATGAGGCGGGTGACGAAGCCGAACGGGTTCATCGCCGTCCGCGACTCGGACTACGCGGCCATGACCTGGTACCCCGCGTCCCCGGGGATGGACGACTGGCTGGACCTGTACCGCCGGGTGGCCCGCGCCAACGGCGGGGAGCCGGACGCCGGACGCCGGCTGAAGTCCTGGGCGCTGCAAGCGGGGCTCACCGACGTCACCGCGACCTCCAGCACGTGGACGTTCTCCACCGCGGCGGAACGGGCGTGGTGGAGCGACCTGTGGGCGGAGCGCACCGTGGCGTCGGCGTACGCGCGGCGGGCCGTCGAAGGCGGCCACGCGACCGCGCAGCAGCTGCGGGCGGTGTCCGAGGCGTGGCGGGAGTGGGGGCGGCGGGAGGACGGCTGGTTCAGCGTGCTGCACGGCGAGATCCTCTGCCGCGAACGCTCCTGAAGCCGGTCCGCCGAGAGATCCGCGCAGCAGGAGGTTCCCCGCGGTTCCCGTCCCGCCGGTGCCTTCCGGCGCTGATCCTGTCCGGCGCCGGCTTCGCGGCCGAACCGCCGGGGCGGGCCGCGCCGGCCGTCCCGGCCCCGTGGCTGCCGGGACTCCCGCCGCGCGGCGCGGCCGCGGCCGGCAGAAGGGGCCGCCGACGAGAAGTCGACAAAAAGGGGGCCGCCGGCACAGGGGGCGGATCCGGCCCGGGACCGGGTCCCCGCGCTTCCCGTGACCCCCGCCGCGGAATCCCGCGAGGGATACGGGGCGGAGGACGCGGGGGGATCCGGTGGGGGGATTCAGTCCCGGGGCAGCAGCGGTCCGAGCGGCCCGAGGTCCAGGTTCAGGTCCTCGGGCCGCAGTCCGTAGCGCTCGCGCAGCTCGGACATGCGGTCCTCCAGGAGCATCAGGGTGAGCCCGATCCGCTCCTCCTGCTCCTCGGTCAGGTCACCGGCGTCGAAACGGCGCAGCGCCTGCCGCTCCATGAGCTGGCGCAGCAGCTCCACGACGGTCAGCACGAGCTTGACCAGGTCCCGCTCGACGGTGTCGGGCTCCAGGTCCAGCCGGTTGCGGCGGGATTCGGTCACGTCAGTCTCCCCACGGCGACGGAACCTGCGCGTTCACCGAGCTGATCAGGGCGTTCAGATCGATGCGGACGAGATCCACGTCCGCGATGCGCAGGGTGAGGTCCCCCGTGATGACGACCCCGCCGGCCAGCAGCCGGTCGAGCAGGTCCACGAGGGCCACCTCGCGGCGTTCGACGACGGTCACGTCTCCTCCTCCGCGGATCCGGCGGACGGCTCGGCGGACCCCGCGGCCCGCCCGGCCCCCCGCGCCTCCTCGGCCCCGCCGGCTTCGCCGGCCTTCCCGGCCTCCGCGGTCTCCCCGGTGTCCTCGGCCTCCGCGAAGGAATAGGCCGCCCAGGGACCGGTGAGTTCCACCCGCATCCCGGACGCGTCGTCCTTCGTCCGGTCCACCAGCTCCACGAACTCCTCGGAGTCGGACCGGGGCACGAGGTAGGCGGCGTTGAGCACGTTCCGTCCCGCCGCCCCGGAGAGCACCGCGTTCTGCGGCGCGTGCAGCCGGGAATCGGCGGCGTACGCGGAGAGCCGCTCGTGCAGCCGGGTGGCGAAGGCCTCCGCCTGCTGCCACATGTCCTCCCGGGCCCGCGTCTGCATACGCCGCCGCCGCAGGTAGTCCCGGCCCGACGCGGCCTTCGCCGGCTCCGCCGGGGGCGGGCCGGTGGACGCCTCGGGGTCCGTCTCGGCGTACACCTTCACACCCCATTCCACCTTTCCCTCCAGGCGGTCCAGGGTGCGCCGGAAGTCCTCCTCGCGGGCCTCGATCATCATCCGCACCCCGCTGTCGTCGCGGAAGACGGTGCCGAGCCGCAGCGGCAGCGGGGTGGTGACGGTGGTGAGCGCGTCGATCACGCCCTGGTGGGCGCGGGCCGTCGCGGAGAGCCAGTCGAGGTCCTCCAGGTGCGCGCGCAGCGGCTCCTCGGAGAAGTCCGCCTCGGGCACGTGGCTGACGACGGCGACCAGCCCGTGATGGACCAGCGTCCTGGGCGGGTCGCCCGCCACCCCCGACAGCTGGGCCTGGAGCGGTGTGCCGAAGGGGTGGCAGACGGCGTAGACGTAGCGCAGTCCGGTCATGGTGTCTCCTTCTCCACGCGTCCCGTCTCCAGTTGCTCCAGCCGCGCCAGCCGTTCACGCAACTCGGCGTTCTCCCGGGCGAGTTCGTCGCGGCGGGCCCGCGAGGACAGCGCCGGGTCGCTCTCCCACCAGTCGATGCCCATCTCCTTCGCCTTGTCGACGGAGGCGACGATGAGACGCAGTTTGATGGTGAGGAGCTCGATGTCGAGCAGGTTGATGCGGATGTCGCCCGCGATGACGACCCCCTTGTCCAGCACCCGCTCCAGGATGTCGGCGAGGTTGGCACCGCTGCTGGGTCCGTAGGGCTCGGGCAGGCGACTCGGCGTGGTCATCGGCGGCTCCCGCCCTCGGCGTCCCCGGCGTCCTCGTCGTAGGCGCCCTCGTCCTCCTCTTCCTCGTAGGCGTCCTCGTCCTCCTCGTCGTAGGCGTCCTCGCCCTCGTCCTCGTAGTCGCCCTCGACCTCGTCCTCCGCCCGGTCGTCCGCGTCCTCGTCCGCGTCCTCGTAGCCGCCCTCGTACTCGTCCTCGGGGGCCTCCTCGTCCTCCGGCTCCTCCTCGGACCCGCCCTCGGGCTTCTCCTCGGACTCCTCCTCGGCGAGCGCGTCCTCGTGGCTGCGGACGACCTCGCCGTCGCGGATCTCGCCGCGCCAGCCGTCCTCCGCCTCGCCCTTGAGGGTGATGAACCGGGCGAAGTTCTTCAGGTCGAGCCGGGCCCGGCGGCCCTGGGCGCGCCAGAGGTTGCCGGTCTTCTCGAACAGGCCCGTCGGGTAGTACTCGACGACCAGCAGGACGCGGGTGAGGTTGTCGGCGAGCCGGTGGAAGGAGACCACGCCCTTCGTCGTGCCCTTGGCGCCCTCGGAGGTCCAGGCGATCCGGTCGTCGGGCACCTGCTCGGTCGTGGTCGCCTTCCAGCTGCGGTTGGACCAGAAGACCTTCAGCTGCCAGTCGGAGGTCGTGTCGTCGGCGCGGTTCGCGCTCCTGACCCCCTTGGCGAAGGTGCTGAAGTCCTGGTACCGGGTCCACTGGTCGTACGCGGTGCGCAGCGGCACGCCCACGTCGATGTGCTCGATGATCACGGTGGGCTTGGCGCCGGCGCCGCCCTTGCGCCTGCCCTTGCCGCCGCCGAGGTTCTTCAGCGCGCCGAGCACGTTGTCCTTGACGTGCGAGGCGCCGGCGCCCAGCGCGGAGCGCACCGGGCCCTTGCCCTCGGCGAGCCTGCGGCCGGTGTCGAGGGCGAGCCTGCCGAAGCCCGGGCTGTTGCCCTCGGCGATGTCGTTCAGCTTGACGGTGGTCTCGCCGAGCTTGCGGCCGACGCCCATGAGCGCGCGCTGGGCCTGGGCGGCGAGGTACTCCTGCACCTCCGCCTTGAGCCGCTCGGCGGCCTCGCTGTGCGCCAGGTCGCCGAGCGGGTTCTTCGTCGCTCCGCGGGCCGCGGAGGCCGCGGATCCGAGGGTCTCGGCCATCACTCACCCCCGTCCTTCGACGGCCGGGTCCGGCCGGCCGTCTTCCTGACGGCCTTCTTGGCCGCCGCGGTCTTCTTCGCCGCCGTCTTCCTGGCGGGCGCCCTCCCCGCGGCGGTCTTCCTGGCCGCCGCGGCCTTCCTGGCCGTCCCGCCGCGCGGCCCGGCCTCCGCTGCGGATTCCTCCGCCGTCCCGTCCCGCGGCTCCTCGTCCCCGGCGTCCGGGGACTTCTCCGCGGTCTCGTCCGACGCGTCCGGGCCACGGTCCGGCGCCCCGGCCGCCACGCCGGAGAGCTGGTCGCGGACCTGGGCGGTACGGCCGTGCAGACGGTCGGCGAGCGCGTCGAGCTGCCGCTCCAGCACGGCGCCCGAGGCCGCCTTGCCGACGCCGCGCAGATCCTGGCGCAGCTGGTCCCCGATCTCCTTGAACTGCGGGTTGTTCTGCAGCTGCTGGTTCACCAGCCCCGCGACCGCCCGCGGGCTCAGCTTCATCCGCCGGCCCGCCACGAACGTGCCGACGGCGAACGCCAGCTTCATCTTCCTCGTCCGTCCGAGGACGTATCCGGCCCCTACCGCGAGGCCCAGTCCCACTCGGTTCATGGTGCCGTCCCGTTGCCCGTTCCCGCGCTCGCGCGCGACGCGACCTCCAGCCGGTCGAGGAGCTCGTCCTCCAGCCGGTCGAATTCCTCCTCGGTGATCTCCCCGGCCTCCAGCTGCTCCTCCAGGCGGGCCAGTTCAGCCCGCACGGTGGCCGGGTCGTAGTAGATCCGCTCGGCCTCCTGGATCACCTGCCGGATGGCCCAGGCGCCGCCGCGCACCGGGGCGAACGGCAGCAGCAGCACCTCCGAGATCAGGCCCACGTCCTCACCCCGCTCCGGCGTCCGCACCGCCGGCCGCGGTGCCCGCCGGCTCGGCCGGGCCGGGCTCGACGAAGCTGTACGGAGGCAGCGGGCCGTTCACCCGCACCTCCAGGTGCGGCAGGTCCTTGCGGGCCTGCTCCACGGCGGCCAGGAAGTCCTCCGCCGCCTCACGGTCCACCAGGAACGACACGTTGGCGAGCCAGCCCGTGGACTCGGGGCCCACGCTCACGGCCTCCGCGGCCGGTTCCAGGACGCGCCGCAGCGCGTCGGCGTCCCCGGCCTCCTTGGCCTTGACGGCGGCCGCGACCATCTCGCCGAGGCGGATCTTGTCCTCGTAACTGCCGCCGCCGGCCTTCCGGTTGGCCTCCGCCAGCGAGCGGATCTCCGGGCTCTCGGCCATCACGCGGTGCAGCACGGCCTCCTCGACGTGGTTGGCCTTGATGTTGTACTCGACCCGGCCGTCCAGCGTCCGCAGGCGCTCCTTGTAGTGCTCGGCGCGCTCGGCGAGGACGCCGGTGACGGCCTGGTCGTCGGAGGCGACGCTGCCGAACCGCATGGGCAGCACGCACCCGGCCGCGCCCGCCTCGGCGAGCACGTTCTGATGGGCGAGCAGGTCCTTGCGCTTGGGCCGCAGGTTCTCGGGCGCGTCGCTCACGACGGCCGCCAGTTCGCCCTCCTTCAGGATGCGCACCGGGCGCGGCGGGTCGCCGACGCCGTCCATGCCCTCCGGAAGCGCCGGGTGCGCGCTCGCGGTGATGCCGTAGACGTAGGTGCTCACTCCTGCTCCTCCTTCCGGCGCGCGGCCGTGCTCTTGCGGGCGCGGCGCGGCTCGGCCTCGCCCTCCTCCCGGGCCTGCTTGAAGGCGTCCGATATGGTCTGCGCGGCGCCGGACAGGGCGCCCTTGGACTTGCCGCGCGCCCCGGACTCGGTGACCTGCCCCACCACGTCGGGCAGGCCCGGGCTCTTGCGCGGCCCGGACTCCAGGTCGAGCCGGTTGCACGCCTCGGCGAAGCGCAGGTAGGTGTCGACGCTGGCGACGACGACACGCACGTCGATCTTCAGGATTTCGATACCGACCAGGGACACGCGCACGAACGCGTCGATGACGAGTCCCCTGTCCAGAACAAGCTCAAGAACGTCGTAGAGGCCGCTGCTGCCGCCTCCACCTCCGGTCTGCTGTGCCGGTACGACGGTCATTCCGGCGATCCCTCCCTGTCCGTGGGTGTGACGAATCCGGTCCGGCGGCCTAGCGACCGCCGGACCTGCGCGCGTCGGCCCGCCCGCGCTCGTAGCGGCGAACGCGCCGGTAACCGGTGAGCTGCCCCTGTGGATCGAGTTCCACCTGGTAGCTCGCCATCAGACTCATCGTGTCGGGGACCCGCTCGAGTTCGAGGACCTCGACCTCCAGCGACCAGCCCTCCTCCGTCTGCTCGAAGGACGACACGGACTCGGCGGCCATACCGGTGAGCTCTTCGAGCTGCCCGCGCGCCTGGCGCAGCACCTCCATCGGGCTCGGCCGGCGGTCCGCCGCATTGCTGTCGGATGACTCGTGGGGAGTCTGTGACTCTTGTGAACTCTGTTGTTCCAATTGTGGATTCGACGTGTCTTTTGTGTTCGACATGGTCACCTCCCCCTTCGTGTGGCCGCAGGTGTGTTCGCCAAACCTCCACGGGCCGGTGCATCTGCGGTGCGACGCTCCGTGCCCGGCCGGCGGCCGGGGCGGATCAGCCGCGCAGCGCGTCCAGCCGTCGGCGCGCCGGCCCCAGGGCGCGTCCGCGGCTCAGCAGCCCCTTCCAGGGATCGGTACGGGCCTGCTCGACGGCGTCGGCGACGGTCCAGCGGCGGGCGTGCAGCGCGGGATCGTCCAGCTGGTCCCAGGAGAAGGGGGTGGCCACGGGGGCGCCGGGCCGGGCGCGGACGGTGAAGGGCGCGACCGCGGTCTGCGCGTAGCCGTTGCGCTGCACGTCGAGGTAGAGGCGGTCGCCGCGGTCCTTCTTGCGGGCGGCGGTGGTGAGCCGGTCGGGGTGGGCGGCGGCGAGGGTGTCGGCGACCTCGCGGGCGAACCCGCGCACCTCGTCGAAGTCGTGACGTCCGTTCAGCGGCACCACCACGTGCAGTCCGCGCGAGCCGGTGGTCATCGGCGCCGCGGGCAGGCCCAGCGCCTCCAGCAGCTCGCCGAGCAGCCCGGCCGCCTCCCGGACCCGGGCGAAGTCGTCGTCCCCGGCCGGGTCGAGGTCGAAGACCATCCGGTCGGGCCGGTCGACGGCGCCGGTGCGCGACAGCCAGCGGTGCAGTGTGACGGCGGCCTGGTCGGCGAGGTAGACGAGGGTGGCGGTGTCGTCGCAGACGGTGTGGCGGACGGTGCCGCCCTCCTTGGCCAGCTCGACGCGTGTGATCCACTCCGGGTAGTGCTCTGGGGTGTTCTTCTGCATGAACCGGGGGCCGTCGACGCCGTCCGGGTGCCGCTCCAGCATCAGCGGCCGGCCGCGCAGGTGCGGCAGCAGGAACGGGGCGACGGCCCGGTAGTAGTCGACGAGGTCGCCCTTGGTGCAGTCCTTGCCGTCCCCGCTCTCCGGGCTGCCCGGGACGAGCACCTTGTCCGGCCGGTGCACCTGGACGGTGCGCCGGCCGGCCCGCACGGTGCGCGCACCGTCACCGCTCACGGCACGACCGCCTGCTCCACCAGCAGCCGGCCGGCCGCCGCGATCGACTCGGCGTCGATGCCCGCGGCGTGCAGCTGCTCGGCCGGGGAGGCGGAGCCCGGCATGGTGCGGACGGCGAGCCGCACCAGGCGCGGCACGGGCCGCCCGTCGAGGAACGCGTCGAGGACCGCGTCGCCGAGGCCGCCCTCGGGGTGGTGGTCCTCGACGGTGACCAGGCAGCCGGTGTCCTCGGCGGCCTGACGCAGGGTGAGCCGGTCGACGGGCTTGACCGAGTACAGGTCGATCACCCGGACCGGGATGCCCTCCCTCGCCAGCGCGTCGGCGGCGGCCAGCGCCTCGGGCACCGTGACGCCCGCGGCGACCAGCGTCAGCCGGTCCTGGTCGGAGGAGCGCAGCACCTTGGACCCGCCGACCGGGAACTCCTCGTCGGGGCCGTAGATCACCGGGCTGTCGCCGCGCGAGGTGCGCAGGTAGCGGATGCCGTCCAGGCCCGCCATGGTGGCGACCAGGTGCGCGGTCTGGTTGGCGTCGCACGGGTACAGCACGGTCGAGCCGTGCACCGCCCGCATCATCGCCAGATCCTCCAGGCCCATCTGGCTGGGTCCGTCCTGGCCGACGGCGGCGCCCGCGTGCGAGCCGACCAGGTTGACGCCGGCGCCGCTGACGGAGGCCATCCGCACGAAGTCGTACGCGCGGGTCAGGAAGGCCGCGAAGGTCGAGGCGTACGGCACCCAGCCGCGGGCCGCGAGCCCGACGGCGGCCGCGACCATCTGCTGCTCGGCGATGTAGCACTCGACGTAGCGGTCGGGGTGCTCCTTGGCGAAGAACTCGGCGCGCGTGGAGTCGCTCACCTCCCCGTCGAGGGCGACGACGTCGCCGCGGCCGGTGCCGAGCGCGGCCAGCGCCTGCCCGTAGGCGTTGCGGGTGGCCACCTCCTCGCCCCGCTCCCAGCGGGGCAGCTCCAGGCCGCCGGTGCGCGCCGAGTGCAGCGCGCGGGCGGCGGGCGGCTCGTGCACCCGGACGCGGACGCCGCGGACGCCGCCGAGCTCCTCGATCGCCGCGTCGGCGTTCTTCAGCGGCTTGCCGTGCAGGCCCTCGCGGTCCTCGACGTCGGCGACGCCCTTGCCCTTGAGAGTGCGGGCGAGGATCGCGGTGGGCTGGCCCTTGGTGGACAGGGCCTCGCCGTAGGCGCGGTCGACGGCGTCGACGTCGTGCCCGTCGACCTCGACGGTGTGCCAGCCGAACGCCTGGAAGCGGCGGGCGTAGGCGTCCAGGTCGTGGCCGTGCCGGGTGGGGCCGCGCTGGCCGAGCCGGTTGACGTCGACGATCACGACGAGGTTGTCGAGGTGCTCGTAGGCCGCGTGCTCGGCGGCCTCCCACACCGAGCCCTCGGCCAGCTCGCTGTCGCCGGTGAGCACCCACACCCGGTAGTCGGCGCGCTCCAGCCGCTTGCCGGACAGGGCGATGCCGACGCCGACCGGCAGTCCCTGACCGAGCGAGCCGGTGGCCGTCTCCACCCACGGCAACCGCCGCGGCGTCGGGTGTCCTTCGAGGCGGCTGCCGAGCTTGCGGAAGGTGAGCAGCTCCTCGTCGTCGATGGCGCCGGCCGCCTTGTAGGCGGCGTACAGCAGGGGCGAGGCGTGTCCCTTGGACAGGACGAAGCGGTCGTTGCCGGGATGGGCGGGACGGTCGAAGTCGTAGCGGAGGTGGTGGGCGAGGAGAACGGCCATCAGGTCCGCGGCGGACATCGAGGACGTGGGGTGCCCGGAACCCGCGGCGGCCGCGGCGCGGATGCTGTCCACGCGCAGCTGCCGCCCCAGTTCGACGAGTTCACCGGTGTTCATGAGTCTCCTTCCGTGAAGGTGTCGGAACGCTTGACCGGGCCGGGGGCGGTACCGGGACCGGGGGGCGGCCGGTCCGGCGGGGGTCCGGGGGCGGGCGGATCGCCGTCCGGCCGGCTCCCGGCGGGCTCACCGCCCGGCCGGCCTTTCGCGGCTTCTCCGCCCGGCCGGTTCCCGGAAGGCCCGCCGCGCGCGTCGTCCGGGGCCGCCGCGCCCGGTCCCGGGCGACGCGCCCGCGGACCGGCCACCACCTGGCCCAGTTCCCGCTCGCCCGCCTCCGGCTGTCCCGGGGCGTCCGGCTCGCCGTGCCGCCCGGGTCCGCCCGGCACCCGCGCCACCTCCGGCGACGCCGTGTCCAGCGGCACCGACCACGACCGTACGAGCCCCAACTGCACGGCCTGGCGCGGCAGCACGGCGTCCAGGAGCCAGTCGGCGGCGACCCGGATCCGGTTGCCGGGCATCGCCGCGAGGTGGTAGCCGCGGGTGACCGCGCCCGCCGCCACCCCGGACAGGGGCAGGCCCAGCGGGTTGGCGGCGGCCTCGGCGCCGCCCAGGTCCACGACGAAACCCAGGTCGCGGTGGCGGTAGGGCCGCAGTTCGCCCCGGCCCAGCGAGGCGGCGACGTTCAGCCCCGCGACCCGGCCCTGCCGCCAGGCGTGCTGCGCGGTCATCGGCGTGCAGCCGCCCGGCTCGTTCAGGTCGGGCACCGCCGCCGCGTCCCCGCAGGCGAACACCTCGGGGCGCCCCGGCACCCGGAGGTGGGGGTCGACGAGCAGCCGGCCGCGCTCCATGGGCAGCCCCAGGGACTCGGCCAGCGGATCGGGCCGTACGCCCACGCACCACACCAGCGTGCGGGTCTCGACGAACTCCCCGTCGGTGAGCAGCACCCCCTCGTGCGTGGCCTCCTTCACGGAGGTTCCCATCCGCACGTCCACGCCCCGCTCCCGCAGCACCCGGTCGGCGGTGCGGGAGAGCCGTTCGTCCAGTTCGGGCAGCACGCGCGGCGCGATGTCCAGCAGCATCCAGCGCGGCCGCACGCCCTGCCGCAGCGGGTGCCCGCGCACCTGCGCGTCGGTGAACAGCTGCCCCTGCGCGGCGACCTCGGTCCCGGTGTAGCCGGCGCCGACCACGACGAAGGTGCACCGGGCGGCGCGGCTCCCCGGATCGTCGGCCGCGGCGGCGAGCTCCACCTGCCGGGTGACGTGGTCGCGCAGGTACAGCGCCTCGGGCAGGCCGCGGAAGCCGTGCGCGTGCTCGGCGACGCCGGGGACCGGCAGCAGCTTGTTGACGCTGCCGGCGGCGAGCACCAGCCGGTCGTAGGCGAGGGTGCCGCCGCCGCCCTCGGGGTCGGTGTAGTGCACGGCGCGCCCGTCGAGGTCGATGCGGTCGGCCTGGCCCAGCACCAGCCTCACGTGCGGCAGGGTGCCCGAGAGGGAGACCGTGACCCGGCGCGGTTCCAGGATGCCGGCGGCGACCTGGGGCAGCAGGGGGAGGTACAGGAAGTAGTCGGTGGGGTTGAGCAGGGCGATGTCGGCCCTGCCGCGGGTCAGCCCGGACAGGGTGCGGGCCGTCCGGTACCCGGCGAAGCCGGCTCCGACGATCACGATGCGGGGTCGACCCACGGTTCGCCTCCCGGCGCTGTCGCGTACCTCGGAGCCTTCCGCGTCCCCCTGACCAGGGCGCCCAAACGTCCGGCGGGGTCCGCCGGGACCCGCACCGCCGGTTTTCGGCCCGGGCCCCGGGTACCCGGACCGCGACCCACCTTCCCCTTGTCACGGAGGCGATCCCCCCATGCCCGAGTACGGCTACTTCCTCTCGTGCGAGCAGTACGACCCCGCGGAGCTGATCGAGCAGGCGCGGATGGCCGAACAGGCCGGGTTCCAGTCGCTGTGGATCTCGGACCACTACCACCCGTGGAACGGCGAGCAGGGTCAGAGCCCGTTCGTGTGGTCGGTGATCGGCGCGCTGTCCGAGGCGGTGTCGCTGCCCGTCGAGACGGCGGTGACCTGCCCGACCGTGCGCATCCACCCGGCGGTGGTGGCGCAGGCCGCGGCGACCAGCGCGGTGATGCTGAACGGCCGCTTCCGCCTCGGCGTGGGCACGGGCGAGGCGCTCAACGAGCACATCCTCGGCGATGCGTGGCCGCCCGCGCACGTGCGGCTGGAGATGCTGGAGGAGGCCGTCGAGGTGATGCGCCGGCTGTTCACCGGCGAGGAGGTCAACCACCACGGCAAGCACTACACGGTGGAGAACGCCCGCCTGTACACCGTCCCGGACGAGCCGGTCCCGATCGACGTCTCCGGCTTCGGCCCCGCGGCGACCGAGCTGGCCTCCCGGATCGGGGACGGCTACGTCACGGTGATGCCGGACGCGTCGATGGTGGAGCGGTACCGCGCGGGCGGGGGCGGCGGGAAGCCGGTCAGCGGCGGAACCAAGGTCTGCTACGACACCGACCGGGAGGCGGCCGTACGGACGGTGCACCGGCTGTGGGCGAACGAGCAGCTGCCCGGCGAGCTGGGCCAGGTGCTGCCCTCGCCGGCCCACTTCGAGCAGGCGCAGCAGCTGGTCACCGAGGACATGGTGCGGCGCAACCGGGTGTGCGGCGACGACGTGGACGAGCACGTGGCGGAGCTGAAGCGGTTCGCCGACGCGGGCTTCGACCGGATCTACGTCAGTCAGATCGGCCCCGACCTGCGCGGCTTCTTCGACTTCTACCGCACGAAGGTGCTGCCGCAGCTCCAGCAGGCCTCCTGACGGGCGCGGTCCCGTTCCGCGGGCGTCCGCGCCACGCGCCCGTCCGGGTGCTCCGGGCGGCCCGGGGTCCCATCACCGCCGGGTGCCCGCACCCCCGCGCGGAGAGCCCGGCGCGCGAGGGAGCCGCCCGCGATGGTCCGCCGGTGCGCTCCGGGCGCCGGCACCGCGCCGGGCAACCCCGCGGCGGTCCCGGCCGCGACCGTGCCCGGCCGCGCACGGAACGCCGTGCGCAGGGCCGTGGCGGGATCCGCCCGGGCCGCCGGGGCGGACGGATCCCGCGGAACGATCTCCCGCGCCGGCCGCCGCAACTAGGCTTTTCCGCATGGAGATTCTCGGAGCCACGCTGCGCGTCTGCGTCACCGACCTGGAGAAAGCGGTCCCCTTCTACGAGCGGCTCGCGGGCGGCAGAGCGCTCCGCTTCGAACGCGGCGGCGTCCAGGTGGCGGCGGTCGGCTGCTTCCTGCTGATGAGCGGTCCCGAGTCCGAGCTGGAGGTGCTGCGCAAGGTCGCGGCGACGATCGCGGTCCAGGACGTCGAGGAGGCCCACCGGGTCCTCAGCGAGCTGGGCGCCGACATCGTCGCGGGCCCGGTGCCGACTCCCGCGGGCCGCAACCTGATCGCCCGTCACCCGGACGGGGCGATCTACGAGTACGTGGACCGGCGCCCCTAGGCCCGGCCGTCGTCTTCCCGCCGTCCGCCCGGAGGGCGGGCCGCGCGGCCCCGGGTGCGTGCTCGCGGCGTGCCGGGTCCCGAGCCCCGCACGGGGCGTGCCCGGGTCGGGGCCCGGCGCGGCGGTGCGGGCACGGCGTCGCGCGGGAAGGCGACGACCGGGCCCGGGTCCCGCCGCAGCCCCGCCGCCTCACGGGCCGGCGGCGTGTGCCGCCGGCCGCGGTCCGCCCGTCCCGGCCCGCGCCGACGGCCCGGCGGGGCTCAGCCGGACTTCACCATCTCCGCGGTGATCGCCCAGCGTTCGTGGTCGCGCCAGGCCCCGTCGACGTGGAGCATGGCCGGCGAGAAGCCCTCCAGGCGGAAACCGCAGGCGCGGGCCAGGGCGATCGACGCGGCGTTCAGGGGCTGCACGTTGATCTCCAGCCGGTGCAGCCGCATCGGCCCGAAGGCGTACCGGACGACCAGGTCCAGCCCCTCGCGCATCAGCCCGCGGCCCGCCGCGTGCGCGAACGCGCCGTAGCCCAGCGCCCCGCTCTGGAAGGCGCCCCCCACGATGTTGTTGATGTTGATGAACCCGGCGATGGCGCCGTCGTCCTTCTCGCAGACCAGGAACCCGGCCCTGGTGGGGTCCTCGATCAGCCGCCCCGCGTACGCGGCGTACGCCTCGGCGCTCTCCGGCGGGAAGAGCCACGGCCGGTGCAGCGACCTGCTCTCCCGGACGCGGGCGGTGAACTCGGCGGCGTCCTCGTGGGTGAAGTGCCGGATGCCCACACGGGGGCCTGCTGCGAGGTAGCGGGGAACGGGGTGCGGCATCCCGTCACCTTACGACGGCCCCGCCGGTGTCCCGTCCGCCGGCCACCGGCAGCCGCAGCACCCCGGTGTCGTCCGGCGCGCTGACCACCGTCACCGGCTTGATCCCCCGGTTGCCGAAGTACGCGCCGTCGCTCGCCGCGATCACGAACCGCAGCCGGTGCCCCTTGTCGTAGCGGTGCACGATGCCGGGCAGGGTGACGGTGAAGCCCTTGGTCACGTCGGGCACGCGGACCGGGGCGACCAGGCGGTGCACCAGCGTCCGGGTGCCGTCGGGGGCGACGTCGTACAGCTTGGCGAACAGGACGAGTTTGTCGGCGGCGTCGCCGGAGCGCTGTGCCCGTGCCGCCTCCGGGGACACCACCTTGAGCGTGGCCGTCGGCGCGCCCACCACGTCCAGGGCGCGTTCCAGCGGCGCGCTCGTCCACGCCAGATGGGTGCCCTCGGTGTCGTACGGCGCCGGGTCCGGCAGTCCGACGACGCGGGCCAGCGAGTTCTCCGAGTGGCTGGTGGGGACGGGCCGGTTGGTGTAGGTGCGGCTGCCGCGCACCACCTCGGCGCGGTCGCCGACGAGGGTGCCGTCGCCGGAGAGGTGGAGCGTCCGGCCGGGCTCGGGAAGGCGGTCGGCGGTGGCGTAGGCGCGGTCCGGGTCGGTGATCCAGTCGCGGCGGTAGGCGAAGTCGGGCCCCGTGTCGGCGTGGGCCCGCCCGCGCAGGTGGCGGTCGAACCAGGCGAGGACGCGGCGGCCGACGTAGCTGGTCTCCAGGTTGCCGCGGCCGAGGTCGAGTTCGCCCGCGGCCGGACCGGTGACGCCGCCGCTGTGGCCCGCCGACTGCCAGATCATCTTGACGGGCGTGCCCCGCGCCTTGAGCCTGCGGTACGTCGCCGTCGCCTCGTTGAGGTTGAACAGGGTGTCGGCCTGCCCCTGGACGAGCAGGGTGGGGGCCTTCACCCGGTCCAGGTACGACACCGGGGACACGCTGCGCGCGTAGGCGAGCAGCCGCTTCGCGCGGTCCGCGGGGTAGCGGCCGGAGTTGAGGGTGCGGACGGTCTCGCAGACCTCGGTGACGAAGTGCAGGCAGTCGAGGGAGTTGATGCGGGACGGATCCAGGCCGGGCCGCAGCAGCGGCTGGCTCTCGCCCGCGAGGTAGAAGCCGTTGGTCCACTGCCACTTGAAGGCGCCGGGCACGTCCTCGCCGCCGACGGCGTTGTTCGGGGCGAGGGAGTACGCCAGGTCGTGCCAGGTGATCATGGGCACGATCGCGTCGACGCGGTGGTCGACGGCGGCGGTCGCCAGCTGGACGGCGCCGCCGTAGGAGCCGCCGATCATGCCGACGCGCGGGTCGCCCGGTCCGTCGAGGGTCACGAAGCCGGCCGTGGTGCCGTCGTCGGCGGCGCGCCTGCCGCCCAGGAAGTCGACGAGCTGCGCGGCGGCGGCGCCGTCGACGCGCGGGTCGTCGAGGGAGATCAGGCAGCCGGACCCGCCGAACCCGAGCCCGGAGTAGACCAGCGCGACGTATCCGCGTTGGGCGAAGCTCCGGCCGACGGCGTCGGTCTGCCCGTCGTTCTTGCTGCCGCCGAAGCCGTTGGTGGCCAGCACGGCGGGTGCCGGGCGGTCCCGGTCCACGCCCGCGGGCCGGTACAGGTCGGCGTCGACCGCGCAGGTGCGGCCGCCCGCCCGGACGGTGAAGGTCAGCGGGGTCACGGTGTACCGGCCGCTCGCGGCGGCGGGGGCGGTGAGCGCGAGCGGGGCGGTGAGCGCGGCGCCGAGGACGAGCGCGAGGAGGGCGCGACGGCTGGGCGGACGACGGGACAACGAGGACCTCCACACTGAGGGCGACCCGGCTTGCCGACCAGTCGGTACCGGCCGGCCGTCATGGTGTGACACGTGTCAGGTGCGGGTCAATCGGCCGAACGGGTGTTTTCGACGGGTCCTCGCGTGCGGGCTCCGGGTCCGGCGCGTCGGCGGCGGGCGGTCAGCGCAGGGCCGGTTCGTCCAGCGTCAGGGTGCCGGTGTCCGCGTCGAGGCCGGCCGCCACCCCGAAGGGGATCGTCAGCGCCCCCGCGCAGTGGCCGAACCCGGCCTCCTCCACCACGGGCACGCCGAGGCCGCCCAGCCGGTCGAGCAGCATCGGGCGGATCCGGTCGTAGGGGCCGCAGTTCTCCCAGGAACCGAGCAGCACGCCGCGGACCCCGTCGAGCCACCCGGAGCGCAGCAACTGGGTGAGGCAGCGGTCCAGACGGTACGTCTCCTCCCCCACGTCCTCCAGGCAGAGCAGGCCGCCGCGCGCGCCGGGCCGGGCGTGCGGGGTGCCCAGGTCGGCGGCGAGCAGGGACAGGCAGCCGCCGAGCGTGACGCCCCGTGCCCGGCCGGGGACCAGGGGGGTGCCGCCGGAGGCGATCGTGCGGACCGTCTCCGGGGCGAAGAGGGTGGCCCTCAGATGCTCCTGGGCCCGCGCGTTCTTGACGAAGTCGAGGCCCGCCGCCATCGGCCCGTGCAGGGTGACCAGGCCGAGCCGGGTGGCGAACGCCTGGTGCAGCGCGGTGATGTCGCTGAAGCCGACGAACACCTTCGGCCCGGCCGCGCGCATCGCCGCCCAGTCGAGCAGGTCGGCGATCCGCTGCGCCCCGTACCCGCCGCGGGCGCACAGCACCGCGTCGACGGACGGGTCGCACCAGGCGGCCTGCAGATCGGCCGCCCGGTCGGCGTCACCGCCCGCGAGGTAGCCGAACGTCCGGTGCCGGTCCAGCACGTGCGGGGCCACCACCGGGTCGAGGTCCCAGCCGCGCAGCACGTCGAGCCCGGCCGCGAGCCGCTCCTCGGGCACGGGCCCGCTGGGCGCGACGACGGCCACCCGGGCGCCGGGAGCGAGCCGGGGCGGGCGCAGAAGGGGTTTCATCCGGTCAGCTCCAGGGTCGGGACGCCCGGCGGATGCAAGCCGAAGACCTGGGCGTACAGGGAGAGTTCGGCCTCCAGGGCGCGGATGACGGTGTCGGCCCGCCGGAATCCGTGGCCCTCCCCCTCGAAGGCGAGGTAGGCATGCGGCACCCGCCGGCCCGCCGCGCGGGCCAGGAACCGCTCGCACTGCGCGGGCGGGCAGATCACGTCGTCCAGGCCCTGGAGCAGCAGGAACGGCGCGGTGACACGGTCGGCGTGCGTGACGGGCGAGCGCTGCGCGTACCGTCCGGGGTCCTCGGCGTACGGCCCGATCAGGGTCTCCAGGTACCGCGACTCGAAGTCGTGGGTCTCCCCCGTGGCCCAGCCGGCCAGGTCGAGGACGGGGTAGAGGATCGTGCCGCAGGCGTAGACGTCGGTGGTGGCGAGCGAGGCGGCGGCGGTGAAGCCGCCCGCGCTGCCGCCGCGGACGGCGAGCCGGGCGCGGTCGGCGGTGCCCTCGTCGGCGAGGGCCAGCGCGACGGCGGCGCAGTCCTCGACGTCGGCCACGCCCCACTGCCCGCGCAGCCGGTCGCGGTACTTCCGGCCGTACCCGGTGGAGCCGCCGTAGTTCACCTCGACGACTCCGATGCCGCGCGAGGTGAAGTAGGCGATCTCCAGGTCCAGCACCAGGGGCGCCCGGCCGGTGGGGCCGCCGTGCGCCCGCACGACGTACGGCGGCAGCTCGCCGGCGGGCGCGACGCAGCCGGGGTGGCGCGGGGGGTACACGTGCGCGTGGATCTCGCGCCCGTCCGGGCCGGTGAAGGTGCGGGCCCGCGGCTTCGGGTAGTAGGCGGGGTCCACGGCGTCCTCGTGCGCCGCGCCGATCACCCGCGCCCGGCCGGTGCGGACGTCCAGCTCCACCACCTCGGGGGAGCTGCGCGGGCCGGCCCCGACGGCGACGACCCGCTCGCCGAGCGCCGCGAGCGTGGGCGCGAACTCGGTCCAGGGGCCGGCCGCGTCGGCGACCTCGCCGGTCTCGGGGTCCAGTATCCCGAGGGCGGTGGAGCCGCGGCCGTGCACGACGGCGATCAGCCCGTCCTGCAGCGGGGCGAACCAGCGCAGGCCGAGCCTCCACAGCGGCCCGCCGAACTCCTCCTCGCGCGGGCACAGCGGGGTGCCGTCCCGGTAGAGGTTCCACCAGCCGGTGCGGTCGCTCACGTACAGCAGGGAGCCGTCCAGGGCCCAGTCGGCCTGGGCGATCGACTCGCCGGGGCCGCCGGCGACGGTCCGGGGCCCTCGCAGGGTGCCGTTCCCGGCGACCTCGGCGAGGACCAGTTCGGTGCCGTCCCAGGGCATGCGCGGATGGTCCCAGGCGAGCCAGGCCGCGCGCCGCCCGTCGGGCGACAGCCGCGGCCCGGTGACGAACCGGTGCCGCGCGGCGGTGAGTTCGCGCACGGCGCCCCGGTCGTGGGCGGCCGATCCGTCCAGCGGTACCGCGGCCGGCACGCGGCGCACGTCCGTGGGCCCGTCGCCGGTGAACTCCTCCAGCACGCACCACACCTCGCCGCGGTCCGCCAGCAGCCGGGGCTCCGCCCAGCGCAGACCGCCGCCCACCGGGGACGGGGGCGTCAGCGGGCGCGGCTCGCCGCCCGGCTCACAGCGGTACAGCCGCTGGTCGGCGAAGTTCACGAAGACCACGAGCGGCCCGCCGTCGACCGTCGTCCCGTCCCAGGGCCGCCCGCCGTACTCCATGACCCGGCTGCGCACGTTCCACGGGGCGGGCAGCACCGCCTCCCGCGCGCCGTCGGCGCGCCGCCGCACCAGGGTGCGCCGCCCGCCCTCGGCGGGCCGCGGCTCGGTCCACCACACCTCGTCGCCGACGAACCCCACGAACTCGGGCTGCCCGTCGTGCGCGGCGGCGAGCGCGGCGTCGACGGGCGAGGGCCACGCACCGTAGGCCAGGGTCCGCATCTCCTCCCCTTCCCTCAGGCCGTCCGCAGGAAGCGGTCGAGGACCCGGACGCCGAACCGCAGCGCCTCGACGGGGACGCGTTCGTCCACCCCGTGGAAGAGCGCCTGGTGGTCGAAGCCCTCCGGGAGCCTCAGCGGGGCGAAGCCGTAGCCGGTGATGCCGAGGCGGGAGAACTGCTTGGCGTCCGTGCCGCCGGCCATGCAGTACGGCACCACGTGTCCCTCCGGGGCGAACTCCTCGACGGCGGCCCGCATCCGCGCGAACGTCGGCGAGTCGACCGGCGCCTGCAGAGCGACCTCCCGGTGGTGGAACTCCCACTCCACGTCCGGTCCGGTGAGCCGGTCCAGGGTGGCGCGGAACTCGTCCTCGCCGCCGGGCAGGAAACGCCCGTCGACGTAGGCGACGGCCTCCCCGGGGATCACGTTGACCTTGTAGCCGGCGTCCAGCATGGTCGGGGTGGCGCTGTTGCGGACGGTGGGCTCGACGAGCCGCGCCGCCGGGCCGAGCTTGCCCAGCAGGGCGTCGACGTCGGTCAGGTCGGGGTCGACGCCGTAGACGGCGGCGAGTTCGGTGAGCGCGGCGCGCACCGTGGGGGTCAGGCGCAGCGGCCACGGGTGGTCGCCGATCCGGGTGACGGCGGCGGCCAGGCGGGTGACCGCGTTCTCCCGGTTGATCTTGGAACCGTGTCCGGCGCGGCCACGCGCGGTGAGCTTCAGCCAGGCGGTGCCGCGCTCGCCCGCGGCGATCGGGTACAGCTGCCGGCCGCTGCCGTCGTGGAAGGTGAACGCGCCCGACTCGCCGACGCCCTCGGTGCAGCCCTCGAACAGCGCGGCGTGCCGGTCGGCGAGGAAGCCCGCGCCGTCCTCGGCGCTGGCCTCCTCGTCCGCGGTGAACGCGATCACCACGTCCCGCCGCGGCCGTACGCCCAGCCTGGCCCAGGCGCGCACCACGGCGAGGATCATCGCGTCCATGTTCTTCATGTCGACCGCGCCCCGCCCCCAGACGACGCCGTCGCGGATCTCCCCGGAGAACGGGTGCACGCTCCACTCCGCGGCCTGGGCGGGCACCACGTCCAGGTGACCGTGCACCAGCAGCGCGTCCGCCGCCGGGTCGGCGCCCTCGATCCGGGCGACGACGTTGGTCCGGCCCCGGGTCCGCTCCAGCAGCACCGGCTCCAGCCCGGCCTCCGCGAGCCGCGCGGCGGCGTACTCGGCGGCCGGCCGCTCCCGGCAGTCGCCGCCGCCGCGGTTGGTGGTGTCGATCCGGATGAGGTCGGAGGTGAACCGCACGACCTCGTCCAGGGCCCGCTCGTCCAGCTGGTCAGCCATACTGCTCCTCCACCGCGGCCGCGACGATCGTGGTGACCGCCTTGAAGGTGCGGATGCCCTCGTACATGGTGCCGCTGGTGTACGCCGCCTTCCGTTCGCCGACGCGGTCCACGCCCGGCACGACGGTCGCGGCCATCGCCAGGTGCTCCGCGTCGAACTCCACGGCGACCGTGAACGGTCCGCCGCGCACCGGTTCCCGGCGCACCGCCAGCGCGGCCGCCTCCTCGGCCGCCGCCCGGATCGCGGCGGCGGTCCTGGCCGGCGTGCGGCACACGGCCGCGTACCGCGACACATGGTCCTTGACCGCGACCTTCAGCGCCTCGGGGGCGTAGCCGAGCGCGTCCTCGCAGGCGATGTCGTCCCCCGTGACCAGCACCACCGGCACCCCGAACTCGGCGGCCACGTGCGCGTTGAGCAGTCCCTCGCTGGCCCGTACGCCGTTCAGCCACACCCCGGTGACGGAGTTGGCGAGGTAGGTGTGGGCGAGGACGCCCTCCATGCCGGCGCCGGCGTGGTAGCCGACGAAGGCGACGCCGTCCACGTCGCCGTGCTGCACGCCCTCCACCATGGACAGCGCCTTGTGCCGGCCGGTGAGCAGCTGCGCCCGGTCGTCCAGCTTCTCCAGGAGCAGGTTGCGCATCGTCCAGTGGGCCTCGTTGATCAGTACCTCGTCGGCGCCGCCGTCGAGGAACCCGAGGACGGCCGCGTTGACGTCCGACGTGAACATCGCCCGGCACCGCTCCCACTGCGGGGTGCCCGGCAGCACGTCGGCCGGCCAGGTCACGCCCGTGGCGCCCTCCATGTCGGCACTGATGAGGATCTTCATGCCGCCTCACGCTACGCGGTCCCGCGGAATCCCGGCCAGGCCTGTGGACAACTCTCACCGGTCCAGCCCCGTACGGGACGGGCCCCGCCGGCGGTGCCGGGCCGGGCGGGCGCGGCCCGAGGAGGCGGGGGGACGGCGTCGGTCAGCGCCGGTTCCGCGTCCCGGAGCGCCGGGCCCGCTGCTCGGCCCGCCGGGGCACGCCCCAGTCGGGGATGACGGGCACCCGGTCGTTCCGGCCGCATTCCAGGACCGGGCAGCCCAGTTCGAGGACCTGCGCGGCGATGCGGGCGCTGCCGTCGGCGCCCAGGCCGGGCAGGACCTCGGGGAGCTCGCGGGCGAGTCCGTCGGCGCCGGGGAAGTCGGTGTGCGGCGCGAATCCGGGCGCGACGCGCTCGAAGGCCAGGTCCTCGCCCGGGGCGGCCCGGCGCAGCAGGTCCGCGTCCGCGGCCAGCACGAGCAGCCGCTCCGGCCCGGTGAGCGGCAGCGGGTAGCCCCACCACAGCACGTCGGCTCGGCCCTGCCCGGGCACGGTGAGGCGGGCGCGGCCGGCGGCCGGGTGGGGCGGCCCTGCGCCGGGGGAGGGGCCGGGCCCGCGGTACGCCCCGTACGCGGCGGCGTCGTCCTCCTCGGGGAGCGCTCCCAAGACGGGCAGCAGATCGACCGCCGCGCGGCCGACCGCCTCCTCCTCGGGAACGCCGAACAGCCGGCGTGCGCCCCCGCTCCAGTGGGACACCAGCCCGTCGCGGTCCGCCACGACCGCCGCCAGCGGGACCCGGCCGGCCGTGGCCGGTGCCGCTCCCGCGCCGTTCCCGGCGCCGGAAGGTGTGTCCCGCTCGGTGCCACGCTCCATGGCGCAAGGCCCTCTCTCCCACGGCTCGGCAAGATCCGTGCCGTCACCACGTTACGTCCGGAGCCGGTCACGACGCGCGCCGAACACGGGAATAGGTGGTACGGAATTGCGCCGGCGCACGCCCGCGCGCGGGCGTGCGGTTCGGTCGTGGTGCCCCGGCCGCGGCTCGCGCCCGGCGCGTCCGCCGCCGGTCCCGGGGGACGGCGGCGACCGGCGGGTGACCGGCGGCGGGAGGGGCGGACGCCCTGCGGACGTCCGCGTCACGAGGCGGCTGCCGCTCCTCCGCCTCGGTCACTCCTCCGACTCGGCTACTTCTCCACCTCGGCGGCGAGCCGGGCGAGCACCGCGTCGTAGATCCGGCCGAGCCCCTTGGGCGCGAAGGTCCTCTCGAAGAAGCCGCCGATGCCGCCGGCGCCCTGCCAGGTGGTGGTGACGACGACCCGCGACCTGCCCTCACCGGCCGGAGTGACCCGCCAGGTGGTGACCATGGAGGAGTTGCGGTCCTTCTCGACGAGTTCGCCGTCGGTCGGCTCGGTCACCTCCAGCAGACAGTCGCGGACGCGCTTGCTGGTGGCCTGGAGCCTCCAGTGGACGAGGGTGCCTTCGCCGTCGCCGCCCTCGCGGACCTCGTACTCGCTGAACTGCTCGGGCAGCAGCCTCGCGCGCGTGCCGCTGTAGTCGGCGAGGGCGTCGAACACCGTCTCCGCGTCCGCCGCGACGATCCGCTCCGTAGTGGCCTCGACCTGCGCCATCGCATTCCTCCAGGACCTGGGTTCTCGGGGTCGGGGCAAGCCAACCACCCCGCTCCCCGGCCGCCCAAATCGGGGTGACCGAACCCGATCGGAAACACCCTCACACGATCAGTGGAACAAATGTTCTATTCTCTGGCCACTGCTACCGAGGAGGCGTCATGCGCTGGGAGAACCTCGCCGTCGGGTCCGGCCGCGACCGGGCGGCCGATGCCGCGCTGTTCGGCGCGGATTCGGTGACCACCCGCACCTTCGACGCGCCGGGGTTCCGCGGGATCACCTTCCACGAGGTCCGGGCCCGCTCGATCGTCAACCGGGTACCGGGAGCCTCCCGCCTGCCCTTCGAGTGGACGGTCAACCCCTACCGGGGCTGCACGCACGCGTGCGTGTACTGCTTCGCCCGCAAGTCCCACCGCTACCTGGACCTCGACACCGGGCTCGGCTTCGACACCCAGATCGTGGTCAAGGTGAACGCGCCCGAACTGCTGCGCCGCCGGCTCGCCTCCCCTCACTGGCCGGGCGAGCACATCGCGATGGGCACCGACGTCGACTGCTACCAGCGCGCCGAGGGCCGTTACCGGCTGATGCCGGGCCTCATCGGCGCTCTCGCCGAGCACGCGAACCCCTTCTCGATCCTGACGAAGGGCACGCTGATCCTGCGCGACCTGGAACTGCTGAAGCGGGCGGCGCGGGTGACGGAGGTCGGCCTCTCGGTCTCGGTCGGCTTCACCGACGCGGACCTGTGGCGCGCGGTCGAGCCGGGCACGCCCGCTCCGGAGCGCCGCCTGGAGGTCGTCCGGACGCTGAGCGAGCACGGCATCGGCTGCGGGGTGCTGATGGCCCCGGTGCTCCCGTTCCTGAGCGACCGTCCGGCCCAACTGCGGGCCACCGTACGGGCGGTCGCGGCGGCCGGCGCCACGTCCGTGACACCGCTGGTGCTGCACCTGCGGCCCGGCGCCCGCGAGTGGTTCACGGCCTGGCTCGGACGGCGCCATCCGCACCTGGTGCGCCGGTACGAGCGGCTGTACGCGCAGGGCGCCTACGCCCCGAAGTGGTACCAGCGCCGGATCACCCGTCAGGTCCACGAACTGGCCCGGGAGTACGGCATCGGTCCCGCCTGCGCGGAGCCGCCGCGGCAGAGCCTGCGGCCGGAGCCGGCCGGGCCCGCGGCTCCCGAGCCCACCGCGACCGGACCGACCCGGCTCACGCCCCTTCGAGGGCACGTCGAGAGCATCGGGAGACATGCGGCGGCCCGGTCGGGCCGAGCATGAGCGGAATACGTTCTTCCGGGGGTGCTCTCCGGGACGACGCGGCGCGGGCCGTGAGCCACTCCGTCCCGGGAGGACTCCGCGGGAGAACGCGCGGCCGCCGCCGGAGCGACCTTCGACGACGTCGTCAAGCTCACCTGCTTCGTCACGGACAGGGCCCACCTGCCCGCGGTCCACGCCGTGCGCATACCCGACGACCGCCTGCCGGCCGCCTCGGCGGTCCAGGTCGCCTCGCTGGTCCGCCCCGGGTTCCTGATGGAGATCGAGGCGTTCGCGGTGGTGCCCGCCCGACCGGTGGTGTCGCGCGCGCGGTGGCGCCTCACCGCTGCTTCGGGATCCGCGCCAGCGCCCGCACCGCCGCCTCGGCGAGGGCCGGGTGCGCCAGGGCCTCGTTCAGCACGGGTACGGCGCGGGCGTCGGCCAGGGTTCCCAGGCCTTCCACGCAGGCGAGGGCCACGCGGCGGTACGGGTCGTGGGGACGCAGCCGGCGCCGCAGGGTGGTGATCAGCGCGGGAACGGCTTCCGGAGCCCGCAGTTCCACCAGGAGCCGGACCGGGTGCAGGGCGTAGGCGACGCGCAGTTCGTTGGTGGCCAGGGCGGCGGCCGCGCGGGCCGTGCGCGGGTCGCCGAGACGGGCGAGGGCGTAGGCGGCGGAGGCGCAGCGCGGCGGGTCACGGTGGTTGAGGAGCAGGACGAGGGACTCGAAGGCGCGCCGGTCGCCCGCGAGGCCGAGCCGGAACGCGGCCAGTTCCCTGGCCCACAGCGGCCGCCCGGGCTCGGTGAGCACCGCCGCCAGCTCGTCGAGGTCCCCGGTCGCCACCAGACGGTCGTACGCCGCCGGCGCACCCGACTCCACCCGTAAGCGCTCCGTGAGCGATCGCAGCTCTTCGTCCATGACTGAAGAGACTAGGCGCGCCGTGCGCCGCCCGGGACGCACCCGCCGAAGACCCGCACGGACGGGGACTGGCGCGCTCGTTACCCGCAAGTTAAGCTCAGACGAGCGAGTTACCCACTCGCGTCTTCCCCGCAGCGGTCTGGTGACGCGGCCGCCGCGGGAGCAGTCGGTTCGGTGCCTCGAGTACCGCAGTACGGCCGGCCTGGGGACAGGGCCGGCCGGATCCGCCGTTCTCCGGGCGCGTGCGCGCCCCGGCGACGGCACCGGGCGTGTGCGCTCGCAGCCCGGCCGACACCCGCATCGAGCCCGCACCCGGTGCGCCCTCCCGGCGCACCCGGTCGCGTTTCCCGTCGTCACCCTCATTCCTGGAGTCCCGTGATGGCCACTCCCCTCTCCGACACCCCTCTGTCCCCGTTGCAGACCGTCGCCGTGGTCGGCCTCGGCACCATGGGCACCGGCATCGCCGAGGTCCTGGCCCGGGCCGGCCGCGACGTCGTCGGCATCGACGTCAGCGAGACCCAGGCCGCGAAGTGCGTCGCCGCCCTGGAGTCCGCCACCGCCCGCGCCGTCGCGCGCGGACGCCTGACCGAGCGGGAGCGCGCGGACGCCCTCGCCCGGGTGCGCACCGCCACCGACCTGCGCGCCGCGGCCGACGCCGACCTCGTCATCGAGGTGGCTCCGGAGTCGTACGAGATCAAGCAGCAGATCTTCCGCGAACTGGACGGGATCGTGCGGCCCCGGACGATCCTGGCGACCGGCACCAACGCCCTGTCCGTCACACGGCTGGCCGCCGACTCGGCCCGGCCCGAGCGCGTGCTCGGCCTGCACTTCTTCAACCCGGCGCCGGCCATGAAGCTGGTCGAGATCGTCTCCTCCGTGCTGACCGCGCCGGCGGCCGTCACCGCGGTCACCGATCTCGCCCTCGACCTGGGCAAGGAGCCCGTCCCGGTCGGCGACCGGCCCGGCTTCGTCGCCGACGGCCTGCTGTTCGGCTACCTCAACCGGGCGGCCGCGATGTACGAGGCGAGGTACGCCTCCCGCGAGGACATCGACGCCGCGATGCGGCTCGGCTGCGGTCTGCCCATGGGCCCGCTCGCCCTGCTGGACCTGATCGGCATCGACACCGCGCGCACGGTCCTGGAGGCCATGTACGCCGCCTCCCGCGACCGCCTGCACGCCCCCGCCCCGATCCTCGGGCAGCTCGGCGCGGCGGGCCTGACGGGCCGCAAGGCGGGCCGCGGCTTCTACACGTACGAGGCGCCGGGCAGCGGCACCGTCGTGCCGGACGCGCTGACCCCGCCGAAGGACGCCGCCCCCGCCCCCGGCCGTCCCGTCCGCTCGGTCGGCGTCGCCGGCTCCGGCACCATGGCCCGCGGTATCGCCGAGGTCTTCGCCAGGGCCGGGTACGAGGTCGTCCTGGCCGCCCGCGGCGCGGAGAAGGCCGCGGCCGCCAAGGCCCGGATCGGCGCGTCGCTGGCCCGCTCGGCCGACAGGGGCCGGCTGGCCGCCGGGGCCGCCGCGCAGGCCCTGGACCGGATCACGCCGACGGGCACCTACGACGACCTCGCCGGCGTCGACCTGGCCGTGGAGGCGGTCGCGGAGGACCTGGAGGTCAAGCGGCAGCTGTTCGCCACGCTGGACAAGGTCTGCCGGCCCGGCGCGGTCCTGGCCACCACCACCTCGTCGCTGCCCGTGGTCGCCTGCGCCCGCGCCACCTCGCGTCCGCAGGACGTGATCGGCATGCACTTCTTCAACCCGGCGCCGGCGATGAAGCTGGTCGAGGTCGTCCGCACGGTGCTGACGGCCGACGACGTCCACGCGACGGTCCGCGCGGTCTGCGACGGGATCGGGAAGCACGCCGTCGACTGCGGGGACCGGGCGGGCTTCATCGTCAACGCCCTGCTGTTCCCGTATCTCAACAACGCGATCAAGATGGTGCAGGAGCACTACGCGTCCCTCGACGACATCGACGCGGCGATGAAGCTGGGCGGCGGCTACCCGATGGGCCCGTTCGAACTGCTGGACGTCGTCGGGCTCGATGTCTCGCTCGCCATCGAGAAGGCCCTGCACCGCGAGTTCCGCGATCCGGGGCTGGCCCCCGCGCCGCTGCTGGAGCACCTGGTGGCCGCGGGCTGCCTCGGCCGCAAGACGGGCCGCGGCTTCCGCGAACATGCCAAGCGCTGAACGTCCCGGTGACTGGTTCCGCACCGGCGAGGACTGGGGCGGACTGCTCGACCCCGCGGCTCCTCCCCCGCCCTCCCGGGGCGGGGGAGACCCCGGCCATGCACATCGAGCTGCGCACATGCAGTACGTTCGGGGCATGTCCCAGCCCGCCAAGTCCTCACGTACACCAGCCGCGCCCGACGCGCCGGAGAGCGCCGCGGGCAGTCGTGCCGCCGCCCAACGGCTGAAAATGCGCCGGGAACTGGCGGCCGCGGCCATGGAGCTGTTCGCGACCAAGGGGTACGAGGCGACCACCGTCGACGAGATCGCGGCCGCGGCCGGGGTCGCCCGCCGCACCTTCTTCCGCCACTTCCGCTCCAAGGAGGAGGCGATCTTCCCGGACCACGACGACACCCTGGTCCGCGCCGAGGCGGTGCTCAACGCCGCGCCCGCGCACGAGCATCCGCTCGACACGGTGTGCCGCGGCATCAAGGAAGTCATGAAGATGTACGCGGCCCGGCCGGAGATCTCGGTCGCCCGCTACAAGCTCACCCGCGAGGTGCCCGCCCTGCGCGAGGCGGAGATCGCCTCGGTGGCCCGCTACGAACGCCTCTTCACCCGCTATCTGCTCGGCCACTTCGACGAGCACGCGCACGCCGACGACGCCAACGACGACCCGCTGCTGGCCGAGGTCGCCGCGTCCGCCGTGGTCACCGCCCACAACCACGTGCTGCGGCGCTGGCTGCGGGCGGACGGCCAGGGCGACGTGGAGGCCCAGCTGGACCACGCCTTCGCGATCGTCCGGAAGACGTTCGGCACGGGGATCATGGCGGGCCGCGCCGCGGCCCCGAAGCCGCCGGCGGCGTCGGCCTCCGCCCGGGGCGAGGTGCTGGTGGCCGTGGCCCGCACGGACGCCCCGCTGGACGAGGTCATGAGGACCATCGAGCAGGCCCTCAAGGAGCGCTGAACTCCCCTTCGCCCCTGTGACGACGGCCACCCCGCCGGGTGGCCGTTTCGGCATGTCTGGGGTCGCTTTCCATCGCTCCGAGGCCCCGTTCGATCGATCATCGCTCATCTGTTACGTAAAGATTTCATCTGAGAGCAAGTTCTGGCACTCAGTGCCTTGTCAGCTGACACGCGGTGTCATACGTTGAAGAGGTCCGGGCGATCGTCCCCGCAGGCCGAGGCCCGCGCGTTCCGGACGCCTGCGTCACAGGCACCCTCCCGCGCCACCCAGCGCTGCCGATCCAGCACCACCGCCGAACCGACGGCACACCCACCCCTCAGCACCACCGCCGAACCGACGGCACACCTCCCTCACTCAGCAGCACCGACGTACCCTTCAGCGCCCCTCCCTCAGGGCGCTCATCGCCGGAGGCACCACGTGACCGTGAAGGACATCCTCGCCGCGATCCAGTCGCCCGACTCCACCTCGGCCGACTTCGCCCATCTGCCGCTCCCCGAGTCGTACCGCGCGATCACCGTGCACAAGGACGAGACGGAGATGTTCGCGGGCCTGGACACCCGCGACAAGGACCCGCGCAAGTCGATCCACCTGGACGAGGTCCCCGTGCCCGAGCTCGGCCCGGGCGAGGCCCTGGTGGCCGTCATGGCCTCCTCCGTCAACTACAACTCGGTGTGGACCTCGATCTTCGAGCCGGTGCCGACCTTCGCCTTCCTGGAGCGCTACGGCAAGCTCTCGCCGCTGACCAGGCGGCACGACCTGCCGTACCACATCATCGGCTCCGACCTCGCCGGCGTCGTCCTGCGCACCGGCCCGGGCGTCAACGCCTGGCGGCCGGGTGACGAGGTCGTCGCCCACTGCCTGAGCGTCGAACTGGAGTCCCCGGACGGCCACGACGACACGATGCTCGACCCCGAGCAGCGCATCTGGGGCTTCGAGACCAACTTCGGCGGCCTGGCCGAGATCGCGCTGGTGAAGACCAACCAGCTCATGCCCAAGCCGAAGCACCTCACCTGGGAGGAGGCCGCCGCCCCGGGCCTGGTCAACTCCACCGCCTACCGGCAGCTGGTCTCCCGCAACGGCGCGGCGATGAAGCAGGGCGACAACGTCCTGATCTGGGGCGCCTCCGGCGGCCTCGGTAGCTACGCCACGCAGTTCGCGCTGGCCGGCGGGGCGACGCCCATCTGCGTCATCTCCTCGCCGCAGAAGGCGGAGATCTGCCGGAGGATGGGCGCCGAGCTGATCATCGACCGGACCGCCGAGGACTACCGGTTCTGGAAGGACGAGCACACCCAGGACCCCAAGGAGTGGAAGCGCTTCGGCAAGCGCATCCGCGAGCTCACCGGCGGCGAGGACGTCGACATCGTCTTCGAGCACCCCGGCCGCGAGACCTTCGGCGCGAGCGTCTACGTGACGCGGAAGGGCGGCACCATCGTCACCTGCGCCTCCACCTCCGGCTACATGCACCAGTACGACAACCGCTACCTGTGGATGTCGCTGAAGCGGATCATCGGCTCGCACTTCGCCAACTACCGCGAGGCCTACGAGGCCAACCGCCTCATCGCCAAGGGCAGGATCCACCCGACGCTGTCGAAGGTGTACCCCCTGGAGGAGACCGGCCAGGCCGCCCACGACGTCCACCGCAACGCCCACCAGGGCAAGGTCGGCGTGCTGTGCCTCGCCCCCGAGGAGGGCCTGGGCGTGTGCGACGAGGAGACGCGCGCCAAGCACCTCGACGCCATCAACCGCTTCCGGAACGTCTGAGGTGGCACATGAGTGAGCGTCAGAAGGACCGGCCGTGGCTCATGCGCACCTACGCCGGCCACTCCACGGCCGAGGAGTCCAACGAGCTGTACCGGCGCAACCTCGCCAAGGGCCAGACGGGCCTGTCGGTGGCGTTCGACCTGCCGACGCAGACCGGGTACGACCCCGACCACGTCCTCGCCCGCGGCGAGGTGGGCCGGGTCGGGGTGCCGATCGCGCACCTGGGTGACATGCGCCGGCTGTTCCGGGACATCCCCCTGGAGCGGACGAACACCTCGATGACCATCAACGCCACCGCCATGTGGCTGCTGGCGCTCTACCAGGTCGTCGCGGAGGAGCAGGGCGCGGACATCACCAAGCTCCAGGGCACGACCCAGAACGACATCGTCAAGGAGTACCTGTCCCGGGGGACCCACGTGTTCCCGCCGGGGCCCTCCCTCCGCCTGACGACGGACATGATCGCGTACACGGTCTCCCGCATCCCGAAGTGGAACCCGATCAACATCTGCAGTTACCACCTGCAGGAGGCCGGGGCCACGCCGGTCCAGGAGATCGCGTACGCGATGTCCACCGCGATCGCCGTCCTCGACGCGGTGCGCGACAGCGGACAGGTGCCGCAGGAGCGCATGGGCGACGTCGTGGGCCGCATCTCCTTCTTCGTGAACGCGGGCGTCCGTTTCATCGAGGAGATGTGCAAGATGCGCGCCTTCGGCCGCATCTGGGACCGGATCACGCGCGAGCGGTACGGCATCGAGGACCCCCGGCACCGCCGCTTCCGCTACGGCGTCCAGGTGAACTCCCTCGGCCTGACGGAGGCCCAACCGGAGAACAACGTCCAGCGGATCGTCCTGGAGATGCTGGCCGTCACCCTCTCCAAGGACGCACGCGCCCGCGCCGTGCAGCTCCCCGCCTGGAACGAGGCCCTGGGCCTGCCCCGCCCCTGGGACCAGCAGTGGTCGCTGCGCATCCAGCAGGTGCTGGCGTACGAGAGCGACCTGCTGGAGTACGACGACATCTTCGAGGGCTCGAAGGTGATCGAGGCGAAGGTGGACGAGCTGGTCGAGGCCGCGTCCGCGGAGATCGGCCGCATCCAGGAGATGGGCGGCGCGCTGGCCGCCGTCGAGTCCGGCTACCTCAAGGCGCAGCTGGTCGCCTCGCACGCCGAGCGGCGGGCCCGGATCGAGTCCGGCCAGGAGAAGATCGTCGGCGTCAACGTCTTCGAGTCGACCGAGCCGAACCCGCTGACGGCCGATCTGGACACCGCGATCCAGACGGTCGACCCGGCGGTCGAGGCGCGGGTGGTCGCCTCGCTCCGGCACTGGCGGGACACCCGCTACCAGCCGCCGTTCAACCACCCGCGCCCCTGCAAGGCGCTGGAGCGGCTGAAGGAGGCCGCGCGGGGCACCGAGAACCTGATGGAGGCCACCTTGGAGTGCGCCCGCGCCGGCGTCACGACCGGCGAGTGGGCCGGGGCCCTGCGCGAGGTGTTCGGCGAGTTCCGCGCCCCGACGGGCGTGTCGTCGGCGCCGGTGGCCGTGGCCGCCGAGGCCGGCTCCAGGCTGGCCGAGGTGCGCCGCAAGGTGGAGCTGACGGCCCGCGACCTCGGGGTGGGCAAGCTGCGCTTCCTGGTCGGCAAGCCGGGCCTGGACGGGCATTCCAACGGAGCCGAGCAGATCGCCGTCCGGGCGCGGGACGCGGGCTTCGAGGTGGTCTACCAGGGCATCCGGCTGACCCCCGAGCAGATCGTGGACGCGGCCCTGGCCGAGGACGTGCACGCGGTGGGCCTGTCCGTCCTCTCCGGCTCGCACGCCCGGCTGGTCCCGGACGTGCTGGAGCGACTGGGTGTGGCCGGTGCCACTGATATACCGGTGATCGCCGGTGGCATCATCCCCAGCGGTGACGCCGAACAGCTGCGGGCCGCCGGAGTGGCCGCGGTCTTCACCCCGAAGGACTTCGACATCACCGGAATCATCGGCCGCATCGTCGACGAGATCCGCAAAGCGAACAAGCTCGACCCCCTGGAGGTCCCCGCATGACCGCCCACCCGTCGCCCGCCGCCCCTCCCGCCGGCGGCTCCTTCGACCGCCTCCGCCCCCGGCGTTCCTGCCTGGCCGTGCCGGGCTCGAACCCCCGCTTCCTGGAGAAGGCGCAGGGCCTCCCGGCCGACCAGGTCTTCCTCGACCTGGAGGACGCGTGCGCGCCGCTGGCCAAGCCCGAGGCGCGGCACACCGTCGTGAAGTTCCTCAACGAGGGCGACTGGACGGGCAAGACGCGGGTCGTGCGGGTCAACGACTGGACGACCGAGTGGACGTACCGGGACGTCGTCACGGTCGTCGAGGGCGCCGGCCCGAACCTGGACTGCGTCATGCTGCCGAAGGTGCAGAGCGCCGAGCAGGTCGTCGCCCTCGACCTCCTGCTCACCCAGATCGAGAAGACCATGGGCTTCGAGGTCGGCCGGATCGGCATCGAGGCGCAGATCGAGAACGCCCGGGGCCTGAACAACGTCAACGAGATCGCCCAGGCCTCCCCCCGCCTCGAGACGATCATCTTCGGCCCGGCCGACTTCATGGCGTCGATCAACATGAAGTCGCTGGTGGTGGGCGAGCAGCCGCCCGGCTACCCGGCGGACGCCTACCACTACATCCTGATGAAGATCCTGATGGCCGCCCGCGCCAACGACCTCCAGGCGATCGACGGCCCCTACCTGCAGATCCGCAACGTCGACGGCTTCCGCGAGGTCGCCGGCCGCGCCGCCGCGCTCGGCTTCGACGGCAAGTGGGTGCTGCACCCCGGCCAGGTGGACGCGGCCAACGAGGTGTTCTCGCCCTCCCAGGAGGACTACGACCACGCCGAGCTGATCCTGGACGCGTACGCGTACTACACGTCCGAGGCGGGCGGCAAGAAGGGCTCCGCGATGCTCGGCGACGAGATGATCGACGAGGCCAGCCGGAAGATGGCCCTGGTCGTCGCGGGCAAGGGCCGCGCCGCCGGCATGCGGCGCACCAGCACGTTCGAGATCCCGGAGGCCTGAGCGCGATGCAGTTCGGACGCACCTACGAGGAGTTCGAGGTCGGGGCGGTGTACAAGCACTGGCCGGGCAAGACGGTCACGGAGTACGACGACCACCTGTTCTGCCTGCTCACCATGAACCACCACCCCCTCCACCTGGACAGCAACTACGCCGAGCGGACGACGGACTTCGGCCGGAACGTCGTGGTCGGGAACTACGTCTACTCCCTCCTGCTCGGCATGTCCGTGCCGGACGTCTCCGGCAAGGCGATCGCCAACCTGGAGATCGAGTCGCTGAAGCACGTGGCGCCGACCTTCCACGGCGACACGGTCTACGGCGAGACGACCGTGCTCGACAAGTGGCCGTCGAAGTCGAAGAGCGACCGCGGCATCGTCCACGTCGAGACCAGGGGCTACAAGCAGGACGGCACGCTGGTGTGCACCTTCCGCCGCAAGGTGATGGTGCCGACCGAGGCGTACGTCAAGGAGCGCGGTGGCGAGCAGCCGGGCCGCCCGCCCGTCTCCCCCCTCCCCCGCACGACGCCCCCGCGGGGCGACGCCGGTCCCGAGCTCACGGAGCAGGAGAAGTAGGCATGGCCCGACTCGCCCAGACCCACGGCCTCACGGACGTCCAGCAGGAGATCCTCTCCACCGTCCGGGACTTCGTGGACAAGGAGATCATCCCGGTCGCGACCGAGCTGGAGCACCGCGACGAGTACCCGCAAGCGATCGTCGACGGCCTGAAGGAGCTGGGCCTGTTCGGCCTGACGATCCCCGAGGAGTACGGGGGTCTGGGCGAGTCGCTGCTGACGTACGCCCTGTGCGTGGAGGAGATCGCCCGCGGCTGGATGTCGGTGTCCGGCATCATCAACACGCACTTCATCGTGGCGCACATGCTCAAGCAGCACGGCACCCGGGAGCAGAAGGACCACTTCCTGCCGCGGATGGCGGCCGGCGAGGTCCGCGGCGCCTTCTCGATGTCGGAGCCGGGCCTGGGCTCGGACGTGTCGGCGATCACCTCCAAGGCGGTCAGGGACGGCGACGCGTACGTCCTGACCGGCCAGAAGATGTGGCTCACCAACGGCGGCACGTCCTCCCTGGTGGCCGTGCTCGTCCGCAGTGACGAGGGTCACCCCGAGGGCGCGCCGCCCCACCGGTCGATGACGACCTTCCTGGTCGAGAAGGAGCCCGGATTCGGCGAGGTCCGCCCCGGTCTGACCATCCCCGGCAAGATCGAGAAGATGGGCTACAAGGGGGTCGACACCACCGAGCTCATCATGGACGGGCTGCGCGTTCCGGCCGATCGGGTGCTCGGTGGCGTCACCGGCCGAGGTTTTTACCAAATGATGGACGGCGTGGAGGTGGGCCGCGTCAACGTGGCGGCGCGTGGCTGCGGCGTCGCCCGGCGCGCCTTCGAGCTGGGGATCCGGTACGCCCAGCAGCGGCACACCTTCGGCAAGCCGATCGCCCAGCACCAGGCCGTCCAGTTCAAGCTCGCGGAGATGGCTACCAAGGTGGAGGCCGCGCATGCGATGATGGTGAACGCGGCACGCAAAAAGGACTCCGGGGAACGAAACGACCTTGAAGCAGGGATGGCGAAGTACCTCGCCTCCGAGTACTGCAAGGAGGTCGTGGAGGACGCCTTCCGGATCCACGGCGGCTACGGCTTCTCCAAGGAGTACGAGATCGAGCGCCTCTACCGCGAGGCCCCGATGCTGCTCATCGGCGAAGGAACCGCCGAGATCCAGAAAATGATCATTGGCCGCAGGCTGCTCGAAGAGTATCGACACCAGGGCTAGAAGTCCGGATACGGGGTGTTTTTTTGGAGAACAAGATCACACCCCGTCAGCGCTCTTCGACCGCCGACTCGGCTTCCCGCCTTACCCAGTTGCAGCCCGGAGCCGCTACGATCGCCGAAAAGCCGCCGTCCCCCGTCGAAGCGCGGCATCATCCGCTACGAAGGTCATCCATGCCCCACAGCCAAACCTCTGCACCACGCGACAGCCTGGCCGGCGTACGCCTTGCGCGCGGAGCATCGCCGTGGCTCCTCCCGACCGTCGCCACCGCGGCCGTCAGCCTGCTGCGCGCACGCCGCTCCGGCACCGCCAAGGCCGTCGCCGTCCCCGCCACCGCGCTCGCGGCGGGGATGCTGTGGTTCTTCCGCGACCCCGAGCGCGAGATCGCCCAGGGCCGGGTCATCTCACCCGCCGACGGCGTGGTGCAGAGCATCATGCCGTGGAAGGACGGGCGCACCCGCGTCGCGATCTTCATGAGCCCGCTCAACGTCCACGTCAACCGCGCGCCGCTGGCCGGCACGGTGACGTCGGTCGAGCACATCCCCGGCGGTTTCGTTCCCGCTTTCAACAAGGAGAGCGAGAACAACGAGCGGGTCGTGTGGCACTTCGACACCGAGCTCGGCGACATCGAGATGATCCAGATCGCCGGCGCGGTGGCCCGCCGCATCGTCCCGTACGTGCCGCAGGGCACCAAGGTCGAGCAGGGCGAGCGGATCGGTCTGATCCGCTTCGGCTCGCGCGTCGACCTCTATCTCCCCGAGGGCGTGGAGGTCGCGGTCGAGGTCGGTCAGAAGACCGTGGCTGGGGTGACTCGCCTTGACCGTGACTGATCCCGGGACGCAGACGGGCTGGGTGCCCGAGGCCGACGAGGCCGACGACGAGGAGGAGATGCCCCTCTCGCTGCGCCTGTCGATAGCGGACACCCTCACCCTCGGCAACGCCACCTGCGGCTTCATGGCGGTGTACTTCACCACCACCGGCATCCTGATCCCGCACCTCACCGGCAGCCAGGAGACCGGCATGGCCCGCCACAGCGCGGCCACCGCGGTCATCCTGATGCTGTGCGCGGCGGTGTTCGACCTGTTCGACGGCCTGGTGGCGCGCAAGCTGCGCAGCTCGCCCATGGGCGCCGAGCTGGACAACCTCTCCGACCTGATCAGCTTCGGCCTGGCCCCGGCGTACTTCGTCCTGGTGTACGGCATGGTCGCGGACGACGCGCACCAGCGGGTGGCGGCGGTCGGCGCGATCGTGGTGCTGCTGGCGGTGGTGCTGCGGCTCGCGAGGTTCTCCTGCGTCACGGTCAAGGACGGCACGTTCCAGGGCATGCCGAGCCCGTTCGGCGCGCTGACGGTGGTCTCCATCGTCCTGCTGGAGCTGCCCTTCGTCGCAACCCTGCTGGCGATCCTCGGCACGGCCTGGCTGATGGTGAGCCGGGTGGAGTACCCCAAGCCGCGGGGCCGGCTCGCGGTGGCGATGCTGTCCTGGATCGTCCTGTCGATGGGCCTCCTGGCCGGCTGGGCCTTCGACGCCCCGAGCGGCCAGCTGCTCCTGCAGACCGGCTGTGCGCTGCAGCTGGTCATGGGCGCGGTGATCCCGCTGTTCGCCACGGCCCGCCGGGTGAACAACTTCCGCGACAACCGTCGTGAGGCGCGGGCGGCGCAGCTGCCGTAGCGCCCCGACGCCCACCGAGGGTCCCGAGCCGTTCCGGCTCGGGACCCTCGGTGTCTTTGCCCTCGTGCGCACGCCCGTCAGCCGGTGTCCGGCCCCTTCGCGCGCGCCGGGTGCTCCGCCCGCAGCCGCACCTCGGCCGCGCCCGAAAAGCGCCGCGGAGGCCCGCGGTGCCGGCCTCCCCCGGGCGCAGGCACCGCCCGGCGCGTCCAGGTCGAGGAGATCGCCGTCGGCGTCCTCGAACCTCACCCGCACCACCGCGTGGGCGGGCCCGCCGCGTCGTTGGCCAGGCGCGCGCCGGCCCGTGCCGGCTCCCCGTCGATCCGGCACGGGGACAGGGACGCCCGGACGCGGTCCCGGCGGACGGGATCGGAGGCGACGGTGCACCGGACGTCCGGCGCGTCACCGGCGCATCCCGCCGGCGGTCCGGCGCACAGGGCGGCCGCCGCCGTACCCCGGCCGGGTGACGCCCGGCGGCTCCTCTCCATCCAGGCTCCTCCCCCCGCCGCACGGCGCGCCCGCGGGCCGTGGCGTGTCCGTCAGGCGGTCAGGAAGTCCCGGGCGATGCGTTCCGCGGCCCGCTCCAGGATCGGGCCGGCGTCGGCGATGCACCGGGCCACGTCCGGTTCGAGTTCCGTCAGCGGGTACGCCCGGCGGATGCCGGCCCGCTCCAGGGCCTCGGGCGGCAGGGCCAGCCGTCCGCACACCGCGACGACCTCCTTGCCCGCCGCGCGGGCGGCCGCGGCGACGCCGGCCGGGGCCTTGCCGTGCAGGGTCTGCTCGTCCAGCGATCCCTCGCCGGTGATCACCAGGTCCGCCCGGTCCAGCGCGGGCGCGAAGCCCAGGACGTCCAGCATGACCTCGATGCCGGGGCGGAAGCGGGCGCCCAGGAGCAGGGCGCCGTAGCCGATGCCGCCCGCCGCGCCCGCGCCCGGCGCGGCGGCGTACTCGGCGGCCCGCGGGCCGGCGGCCTCCTCCAGCACCTTCGCGTAGTGCGCGAGCGCCGCGTCCAGCGTCTCCACGTCGTCCGGCGAGGCCCCCTTCTGCGGGCCGTAGACGGCGGGCGCCCCCTTGGGGCCGGTCAGCGGGTTGTCGACGTCGCTGGCGAGCACCAGCTCGACGGAGGCCAGCCGCGGATCGAGACCCGACAGGTCGGCCGCGGCCAGGGCGGCGAGGCCTCCGCCGCCCGGCGTCACCGGTTCCCCGTCCGCGTCCAGGAAGCGCGCCCCCAGCGCGGACAGCATCCCGGCGCCGCCGTCCGTGGTGGCGCTGCCGCCGACGCCGAACACGATCGTGCGCGCGCCCGCGTCCAGCGCGGCCCGCAGCAGCTCGCCGGAGCCGTACGTCGACGCCGTCAGCGGGGCGAAGACCCCGGCGGGCAGCCGCTGCAGCCCGCTCGCCTCCGCCATCTCCACGACCGCGGTGCCGTCGCGCAGCGCGAACGCCGCCGTCACCTCGTCGCCGAGGGGCCCGGCGACCCGCACCTCCCGCCGTTCGAAGCCGGCCGCGAGCGCCGCGGCCACCGTCCCGTCGCCGCCGTCGGCCACGGGCAGCGCCTCGACCGCGAGGTCCGGCACGACCCGGCGCAGCCCGGCCGTCACCCGCCCGGCGACCTCGACGGCCGTCAGCGACCCCTTGAACTTGTCCGCGGCGACGAGCACCCGCCGGGTGCCGCTCACTGCAGCAACGTCCGCCACTTGCCTTCCCCTCGCTCTGTGGGCCTCGCGCATGTCAAGGCCAGTCGCGCCGCTGTGACCTTAACCGGAGGACGCCCGCGCCGTCATGCCCCTGACCAGTCCGCGGACCGGGCCGGGAACGCCCTGTGCGCACCGGCGGAAACGGGTACGTGTCAGCCATGACCACTGTGGGCACCGAGCAGGAACTCGCCGACCGCGTCCTCGGAGGCTGGCTGGGCCGGATCTCGGGCAACATGCTCGGCAAGCCGGTCGAGCACGGCGAGGTGTGGACGCGCGACCGCATCGACCGCTACCTGCGGCAGGCCGCCGCGCTGCCGCTCACCGACTACCTGCCCGAGCCGGCCAGCGAGCGCGACGGCCGGGATCTGCGCCCCGAGTGGCGCTCCTGCGTGCGCGGCCGCATCCACGGCAGCTGCCGCGACGACGACGTGGACTACGCGATCCTCGGCCTGGACCTGCTGGAGCGGTGCGGCTTCGGCTTCACCACCGAGCAGGTGGGCGACCTGTGGCTGCTGCGGCTGCCGTACCTGCAGACGTTCACGGCGGAGCGGGCGGCGTACCGGAACCTCGCCAACGGTCTGAAGCCGCCCCTGACCGCCACCTACGACAACCCGTACCAGGAGTGGATCGGCGCCCTGATCCGCGCCGACATCCACGGCTGGACCCGTCCGGGCGACCCGCGCCGCGCCGCCCTGCTGGCCCGCAAGGACGCGGTGCTGTCGCACACCGGCAACGGCGTGTACGGCGCGATGTGGGCGGCGGCGCTGATCTCGGCGGCGTTCACCGCCGGCACCGTGCGGGAGGCCGTCGAGCAGGCGCTGGCGGTGATCCCGGCGAGCAGCCGCCTCGCCCGCACCGTACGGCGGGTGGTCTCGCTGCACGAGACCCGCATGTCCTGGGAGGACACGCTGACGACGCTGTCCGAGGAGACCGCCGGGCTCGGCTGGATCCACACCGTGCCGAACGCCGCCGTCCTCACCGCCGGGCTGCTGTACGGCGACGGCGACTTCACCCGCACCATCGCGCTGACCGTGCGCGGCGGCCTGGACACCGACTCCAACGGCGCGACGGCGGGCTCGGTGGCGGGCGTGCTGACCGGGGCGGCGGCCATCCCGCCGCAGTGGAAGGACCCGCTGGAGGACACCGTCCGCAGCGCGGTGTTCGGCTTCGACGGCGTCACGATCAGCGAACTGGCGCACCGGACCCTGCGGCTGGCCCGGGCCGGGGACTGACCGCGGGGTCCGGGGGCTGGTTACCCTTTCCCGATGACCACCACGCCAGACTTCGCCACGTACATCGCGGGGCTGCCCCGGGTCCTCGCCGGCGCCGCCGCGCTGTTCCGGGACGCCGCGGGCCGGGTGCTGCTCGTCGAACCCAACTACCGGGAGGGCTGGGCGCTGCCGGGCGGCACGATCGAGTCCGACGACGGCGAGACCCCGCGGCAGGGCGCGCGCCGCGAGACGGCCGAGGAGATCGGCCTGGACCGGCGGCTCGGCCGGCTGCTCGCGGTGGACTGGGTGCACGGGACGGGCCGCCCGCCGCTGGTGGCGTACCTGTACGACGGCGGGGTCCTCACCGAGGACGAGCTGAAGTCGATCCGCCTCCAGGAGGAGGAGCTGCTGTCCTGGCGGCTGGTGCCGCGCGAGGAGCTGACCGAGTACCTGCCGGGCGCCCTCGGCCGCCGGGTCCTGGCGGGCCTGGACGTCCTGGCGGACGGCTCGGGCACGGCGGAGCTGGAGAACGGCCACCGGGTGCGCTGAGCGCCGCACGCGCCGTTCCTCCTCGCGGCGGCGCATATCCGTTCGCCCGGCCCCGGGCCCGCGTCCTACCCTCGGCGGCATGGCCAAGCCCCTTGTCGCCCTCCTCAGCGGTGCAGGCGTCTCCACCGACTCCGGCATCCCCGACTACCGCGGGCCGAACGGGCTGTGGCGGCGGGACCCGGACGCCGAGAAGCTCGTCACGTACGAGTACTACATGGGCGATCCGGAGATCCGCCGCCGGTCGTGGCGGATGCGGCTGGAGAACCACGCGCTGCGCCCCGAGCCCAACGCCGCGCACCGGGCGGTGGCCGAGCTGGAGCGGTCGGGGGTGCCGGTACGGGTGATCACGCAGAACGTGGACGGACTGCACCAGCAGGCCGGGATGCCCGCCCGCAAGGTGCTCGAACTGCACGGCACGGCGCGCAGCTTCGTGTGCACCCGGTGCCACGCGCGCGGTCCGATGGAGGAGGCGCTCGCGCGGATCGAGGCCGGTGAGGACGATCCGCCGTGCCGGGAGTGCGGCGGGATCCTGAAGCCGGCGACCGTGATGTTCGGCGAGCGTCTCGACCCGGTCGTCCTGGGCGAGGCGGCCGCGGTCAGCAAGGCCTGTGAGGTCTTCGTCGCCGTCGGCACGAGCCTCCAGGTGCATCCGGCGGCCGGTCTCGCCGGCGTCGCCGCCGACCACGGCGCCCGGCTGATCGTCGTCAACGCCGAGCCGACCCCGTACGACGACCGTGCCGACGAAGTGATCCGGGAGCCCATCGGCGCCGCCCTGCCCGCTCTGCTGACCCGCCTCCGGGAGACGGGCGGCTAGAAGAGACCCGCCCCCCGTTCGAAGTCCAGCAGCAGGCGTTTGCGGTCCAGGCCGCCGCCGTAGCCGGTGAGGCTGCCGTTCGCGCCGATGACGCGGTGGCAGGGGACGATGATGCCGACGGGGTTGCGGCCGTTGGCGAGGCCGACCGCGCGGGAGGCGGCGGGGCTGCCGAGGGCGGCGGCGAGTTCGCCGTAGGTGCGGGTCTCGCCGTAGGGGATGCGGCGCAGTTCCTGCCAGACGCGGCGCTGGAACGGGGTTCCGGTCAGGCGCAGTTCGAGGGTGAACTCCTTCAGCTCGCCCGCGAAGTACGCCTTCAGCTGCTCCTCCGCCTCCGCGAAGAGGGTGTCGTCGCGGGGCCCGAAGCTCTCCTCCGGCGGGCGGTGGCGCTGGCCGGTCATGTAGAGGCCGCACAGGACGCCGTCGTCGGCGACGAGGGTGAGGGGGCCGTAGGGGCTGTCGGTCACGGTGTGCTGCTTCATGGAACGTCCCTATACCGGAAGGAAGTTGATCGGGTGGCTGTCGGTCGCCCACAGGTACTGGACCGCGTAGGCGCGCCAGGGGCGCCAGGCCGCCGCGCGTGCGGTGAGCGCCGCGGGCGTGGACGGCAGGCCGAGGTCCCGGGCGGCACGGCGGACGCCGAGGTCGGTGGGGAGGAAGGCGTCGGGGTCGCCGAGGGCGCGCATGGCGATGACGTCGGCCGTCCACGGGCCGAAGCCGGGCAGGTCGAGGAGCTGGGCGCGGGTGCGCGGCCAGTCGCTCTCCACGCCGAGGCGGAGGTCGCCGTCGGCGAGCCGGCGGACCAGGGTGGTGAACGTGGTGCGGCGGGTCCGGGGCATCGCCAGGGTCTCCGGGTCGAGTTCCGCGAGCGCCTCGGGGGCCGGGAAGAGGTGGGTGAGGCCGCCTTCGGGGTCGTCCACCGGTTCGCCGTGCGCGGTGACCAGGCGGGCCGCGTGGGTGCGGGCGGCGGCGGTGGAGACCTGCTGGCCGAGCACGGCCCGCACGGCGAACTCCGCCTCGTCCACCGTGCGCGGGACGCGCCGCCCGGGCGCCTTGTCGACCAGCGGCGCCAGGACCGGGTCGGCGCGCAGCTGGTCGTCGATGGCGACCGGGTCGGCGTCCAGGTCGAGCAGGCGGCGGCAGCGGCTGATGGCGACGGTCAGGTCGCGCAGGTCGCCGAGGGTGAGGCGGCAGGCGATGTGGTCGGGACGCGGGGCGAGCGCCACGATGCCGTGGCCGTACGGCAGCCGGAGCGTGCGCCGGTAGGCGCCGTCGCGCCACTCCTCCACGCCGGGCACGGCGGTCGCGGCGAGGTGGCCGAAGAGGTTGTCGGGGTTGAGGGGGGCGCGGAAGGGCAGGCGCAGGGTCAGGGCGCCCGGGGTGTTGCCGGGGCCGGTCCGCGGCGCCCGGGCGCGCAGCTCGCTCGGGGTGAGGGCGAAGACCTCGCGCACGGTGTCGTTGAAGGCGCGGATGGAGGAGAAGCCGGCGGCGAAGGCGATCCGCGCCATCGGCAGGGTCGTCGTCTCGATGAGCAGCCGGGCGGTCCGGGCGCGCTGGGCGCGGGCGAGCGCGAGGGGGCCCGCGCCCAGCTCGGCGAGCAGCTGGCGTTCGATCTGCCGGGTGCTGTAGCCGAGCCGGGCGGCGAGGCCGGGCACGCCTTCGCGGTCCACGACGCCGTCGGCGATCAGCCGCATGGCGCGGGCCACCAGGTCGGCGCGCCAGTTCCATTCCGGGGAGCCGGGGGTGGTGTCGGGCCGGCAGCGCTTGCAGGCCCGGAAGCCGGCCTGCTGGCAGGCCGCCGCGCTCGGGTGGAACACCATGTTCTCCGGCTTCGGCGGCACCACCGGGCAGCTGGGCCGGCAGTAGATCCCGGTGGTCAGGACCGCGGTGAAGAACCAGCCGTCGAACCGCGCGTCCTTGGAGCGGACGGCGCGCACGCAGCGCTCCGTGTCGGTGTGCATCCCCTTCCGCATGCGTCCAGCATCGGGCACGCGCGGCGCCGGGGCTGGCGAGAATCCGACATCGACCTCACGTCCCCCGCGTCCCGCCGGGCCGCCACGCGGACTCCCTGAGCAGCCGCAGCCCGTTGAGGCCGACCAGCACGGTCGAGCCCTCGTGGCCCGCGACGCCGAGCGGCAGCGGCAGGTGGCCGAGCAGGTCCCACAGGACGAGGACGGTGATGAAGGTGCCCGCGATCACCAGGTTCTGCAGCACCAGCCGGCGGGCGGTGCGGGACAGCCGGACGACCGCGGGCACGGCCGTCAGTTCGTCGCGCACCACGACCGCGTCCGCCGTCTCCAGCGCCAGGTCGGAGCCCGCGCGGCCCATGGCGACGCCGGCGTGCGCGGCGGCGAGGGCGGGCGCGTCGTTGACGCCGTCGCCGACGAAGAGCACCTTGCGGCCGGCCCGCTCCAGGTCCCGTACGGCGTTCACCTTGTCCTCGGGCAGGAGCTCGGCGCGGACGTCGGTGATGCCGGTGGCGGCGGCGACGCGGGCGGCGGCGCGGGCGTTGTCGCCGGTGAGCAGGGCGGGGGCGGTGCCGCTCAGGGCGGTGAGCGCGGCGGCGGCCGCGGCGGCGTCGGGGCGCAGGCGGTCGGTGAGGGCGAGGGTGCCGACGGGGGTGCCGTCGCGCGTGACCTGGACGACGGTCGCGTCGCTGTCGGTGTCCGCCCGGCCGACGCCCACCACCCGGCCGTCGACGGTGGCCGTCACGCCGCGTCCCGGTGCGGCCGTGAAGTCCTCGGCGGCGGCGATCGGCAGGTCGCGGGCGCGGGCGGCGGCCACGATCGCGCGGGCCAGCGGGTGCTCGCTGGGGTGCTCGGCCGCGGCGGCCAGCGCCAGCAGGGCGTCCTCGTCGAGGCCGGAGCCCGGCAGCGGGCGGACGGCCGTCACCTCGGGGGTGCCCTCGGTGAGGGTGCCGGTCTTGTCCAGGGCGGCGGTGTCGATCTCGCCGAGGCGTTCCATCGCGACGGCCGACTTCACCAGCACGCCGTGCCGGCCGGCGTTGGCGATGGCGGACAGCAGGGGCGGCATGGTGGCGAGGACGACCGCGCACGGGGAGGCGACGATCATGAAGGTCATGGCCCGCAGCAGCGCGTCCGCGAGGTCGGCGCCGAAGGCGAGGGGGACGCCGAAGACGGCGAGGGTGGCGACCACCACGCCGACCGCGTACCGCTGCTCGATCTTCTCGATGAACAACTGGGTCGGGGCCTTGGTGCGGGAGGCCTCCTCGACCAGGGTGACGATGCGGGCGATCACGGAGTCGGCCGGGTCGCGGTCGACGCGGACGCGCAGGGCGCCGGTGCCGTTGAGGGTGCCGGCGAAGACCTCGTCGCCGGGGTTCTTGACGACCGGGAGGGACTCGCCGGTGATGGTCGCCTGGTCGGCCTCGCTGGTGCCGTGGACGACGGTCCCGTCGGCGCCGATGCGCTCGCCGGGGCGGACCAGCAGCACGTCGCCGACGGCGAGGTCGGCGGTCGGGACGGTCTCCTCGCCGTCGGCGGTGAGCCGGGTCGCGGTGGTGGGGGCGAGGTCGAGCAGGCCGCGCACGGAGTCGGCGGTGCGGGCGGTGGCCAGCGCTTCCAGGGCGCCGGAGGTGGCGAAGATGACGATCAGCAGGGCGCCGTCGAGGACCTGTCCGATCGCGGCCGCGCCCAGTGCCGCGACGATCATCAGCAGGTCGACGTCGAGGGTCTTCTCCTTGAGCGCCCGCAGGCCCTCCAGCGCGGGTTCCCAGCCGCCGGCGGCGTAGGCGAGGGCGTACAGCGGCCCGTACGCCCAGGCGGGAGCGCCGGCGAGGTCGAGGGCGAGGCCGAGCAGGAACGCCACCAGCGCCGCGAGCGCCCAGCGGGCCTCGGGCAGGGCGAGCAGGCGGGTGCGGCGGCGGGGCGCCGGCCGGGCGGACGCGGGGACGGGGGCGGGAGCGAGAGTCGTGGACACGCGCCTCACCATACAGGAACACATGAAGACTCATTCATCTGTTCATATGTGATGGGTAGGATGGGGCCATGGGTCATGGAGCCGTCATCCCCGCGCAGGACGCCGCCGAGCGGGTCCGCCTGGACGCGGACAACGTCGCGAAGGTCGCCACCACGCTCCAGGCCCTGTCCACCCCCTCCCGGCTGCTGATCCTGGCGCGGCTGCGCGAAGGTCCGCTGCCGGCCACGGAACTGGCGGCGGAGGTGGGCATGGAGCAGTCGGCGTGCTCGCACCAGCTGCGGCTGCTGCGCAACCTGGGTCTCGTGGTGGGCGAGCGCCGCGGCCGGTCGGTCGTCTACGCGCTGCACGACCACCATGTCGCCGAGCTGCTCGACCAGGCCGTGTACCACGTGGAGCACCTGCGGCTGGGGATCAGCGACGCCGCCGAGGCCGAGTGAGACGCCGGTGCGGGGCCGGGCGCTTCCGCTCCCGGCCCCGCACCGCGTACCGCTCCCCTACCGCGTCGCGGTCGGCCGCCGCGAGACCGCCGTCGCCGCGCGGACGTCGGTCAGCGGGCGCAGCCGGTAGCTGTAGGTGTACGCGCGGTCGGCGAACAGCTTGTACTCGTCGTGGGTGTGGGCGCCCCAGCTGTTGTCGCCGCCCACGCCCGTCTGCCGGTGGTTCAGCCGCAGCACGACCTCCTCGCGCGGGGTGAGCTGGTAGTCGTGGCGCGCCCCGGCGGACAGGTCCTCCGGGGTGAAGTGCGAGGCGTTGACCTCCAGCAGCGGCTCGCCCGAGACGAGCAGTCCGACGCCGTCGCGGTCGGTGAGGGCCGCCCAGCGCACGTCCGTCTTGTTGCCGTTCTCCTGCGGGCGGATGTAGGGGGTCCACTGCCCGGAGACGGTCCCCGAGTACCGGCCGACGTCGGTGCCGGTGTTGCGGTCCCAGTGGTTCTCCTCGGGGCCCCGGCCGTAGTAGTGCAGGTGCTCCAGGCGGCCCGGCAGGAACAGCAGGGTGCCGACCTCCGGGAGGTACGGCAGGCTCGGCGCGCCCGGGCGCAGGGTGAAGTCCACCTTGACCTCGGCGTTGCCGAAGACCGTGTAGGTGAGGGTGTACGCCGACTCGACCGTGGTGGGCAGGGTGCCGCCGACCTCGATCTCCACGGCCCGGTCGCGCAGGGCGCGCACGGTGACGCCGGTGACCTTCCGGCGGGCGCCGGCGTCGCGCCAGGTCTGGTTGCGGACGTGCTGGCCGTTGCCCCGGTCGTTGTCGGTGGGCGCCCGCCAGAAGTTCGGCACGGGCCCCGCGGTGACCAGCCGGACGCCCGCGGCCTCGTACGACGTGAGGGCGCCGCTGCGCTTGTCCACGGTGAGCGAGAAGTCCGCGCCGCGCACCGTGACCTCCCGGTCGCCGTCGTCGTGGCGCAGGGCGGGCACGTCCGCCAGCGGGACGGGGGTGACGGCCGGGACGTCGGCTGCGAGCGGGATCTGGGCCCGGGCCACCTCGAACCCGGCCTTCGCCCACGCGCTGGGCTCCTTGGTGGTGAACGACAGGTTCAGGAAGAACTCGGTGCCCGGCGCCGGGTCGTCCGGCAGCCGCACGGGCACCGTGACGTCCTTGGCGGACAGGGGAGGCACGTCCAGCTGCTCGCGGGTCAGCCTGCCGCGCCGCACGACCTCGCCGTCGGCGACCAGGGACCAGTGGCCGTCGAACTCGCGGAGGCCGGTGAACAGGTACTCGTTGGTGAGGGTGACCGCGCCCGGGGCGCCGCCCCGGACCGGGGTGGCGTGGATCGCCTGGTAGACGCGTTTGACCTCGGCGGCCTTGCCGGTGTGGCCGCGGTCGGCGGTGACGATGCCGTCCGCGACGAAGTTGCCGTCGTTGGGGTTGTCGCCCCAGTCGCCGCCGTAGGCGAGGAACGTCTTCTCGCGCGGCCGCTGCCGGGTGACCTTGGCGGTGGCCGCGTCGAACCAGAACCGGACGCCGTCGTCGCCGGGGCCGCGGCTGTCGGAGGCCAGTTCGGCGGCGCTCAGGGCGCGGGCGTGGACGCGGGCCCGGCGGACGGTGCCGCTGAACTCGCGGGTCTGGTTGTCGGCGTCGGTGGCGAGCGCGAGGGGCGCGGTGGTGGCGTCCGGGCGCCGGGTGGTGGTGCGGGTGGCCCGCACCACGCCGTCGACGTGGAGGGTCAGGGTGCCCGCGTCCGCGTCGAAGACGCCCGCGACGTGGTGCTCGCGGCCGGTCCAGTCGTCCGGCAGCGGCCAGCTCGCGGTGATCCACTGGCCGCCGCCGTGGATGAAGAACTCCAGGTTCCGGTCGGTCTGTTTGAGGGCGTACTGGGTGTCGCCCTTGGTCAGGATGGGCTGGTGATAGCCCGTCACGTGCGGGGTGACCCAGGCCTCCAGGGTGAGCGAGCCGGTGAGGTCCAGGCGCGGGTCGCGGGCGAAGACGGTGCCGCCGGACAGGCCCGCGGCGCGGTCGAAGGTGCCGCCCGGGGCGAGGATCTCGCCGCGCAGCCCGCCCGGCCCGGTCTCGGTCAGCAGGATGCGCGCCGGGGCGGGCCAGGTCAGGGACTGGTCGGCGAAGTCCCAGATCCAGCCGCCCTGGAGGACGTCGTGGCGGCGGACGACGTCCCAGTACTTGCGGAAGTTGCCGTTGGAGTTCCCCATCGCGTGGGAGTACTCGATCATCACGTACGGCCGGGTGTCGGAGGTGTCCTTCGCCCGCTGCTCGACGCGCTGGGGCGTCTCGTACATCTCCGAGCGGATGTCGCTGATCCCGGGGCGGTCGTCGCCCTCGTACTGGATGACGCGGGTGGGGTCGTAGGAGCGGATCCAGTCGTGCATGGCGGTGAAGGTGGAGCCGCCGCCCGCCTCGTTGCCGAGGGACCAGACGACCACCGAGGCGTGGTTCTTGTCGCGGTGGACCATGTTCTGGGCGCGGGCCACGCAGGCCCGGGTCCACTCGGGGTGGTCGCCCGGGTACTCGTCGCGGATGCCGTGGGTCTCCAGGTTGGTCTCGTCGACCAGGTAGAGGCCGTAGGCGTCGGCGAGCTCGTACCACAGCGGGTTGTTCGGGTAGTGCGAGGTGCGGACGGAGTTGATGTTCATCCGCTTGATGATCTCGATGTCCCGGACCAGGTCCGCGCGGGTGAGCGCGGTGCCGCGGTCCGGGTGCATCTCGTGCCGGTTGGTGCCGCGGAAGGAGACCGGCTTGCCGTTGATGCGCATCAGCCCGTCCCGGAGCGCGAACTCGCGCAGGCCGACCCGGTGCGAGAGGGTCTCGGTCACCCTGCCCGCCGGGTCGCGCAGCCGCAGGACGGCGGTGTAGAGGTAGGGGTGCTCGGCCGACCAGAGCTTCGGGTCGGGCACCGGCCGGGCGGCCCGTACGGTCGCGTCCTCGCCGGTGGCCGCGACGTCCGCGTGCTGCCGCAGCGGGCGGGACCAGACCGGGTGGCCGTCGGCGTCGTAGAGCTGGGTCTCGACCGTGTACCGTCCGGCGCCCTCGCCGCCGTAGGCGCGCACGCTCGCCGTCACCGACAGCTCGGCGGCGGTGTGGTCGTCGCTCAGCGGGGTGTCCAGCTTGAAGTCGCGCAGGTGCACCGCCGGGGTGGAGTACAGGTAGACCGAGCGGAAGATGCCGCTCAGCCGGATCATGTCCTGGTCCTCCAGCCAGTCGCCGTCGGAGTAGCGGTAGACCTCCACCGCGATCCGGTTGGTGCCGGGCTTCAGGTGCTCGGTGATGTCGTACTCGGCGGGCGTGTAGGAGTCCTCGCTGTAGCCCACCGGCTCACCGTTGATCCACACGTAGTGGGCCGACTTGACGCCCTCGAAGTGCAGGAACGTCCGCCGTCCGGCCCAGCCGCGCGGCACCGTGAAGGTGCGCCGGTACTGGCCCACGGGGTTGTGGCGGGTCGGCGCGGCCGGCGGCTGCGGGTCCTCGCCCAGGCCGTTGGGGCCCCAGTACGGGTAGGTGATGTTGAGGTAGATCGGGCGGTCGTACCCGTGCAGCTGCCACACGGAGGGGACCGGGATGGTGTCCCAGCCGCTGTCGTCGAGGTCGGTGCGGTGGAAGTCGGGGTCCCGGTCCTCGGGGCGGTCCGCGTGGGCGAACTTCCATCTGCCGTCGAGGCTCAGCCGGTACGGGGAGCGGGTGCGGTCGGCGGCCAGGGCCTGGCCGAGGTCCGCGTACGGCATGAGGGTGGTGTGCGGCGGCTCGGTGCCGAGCCGGAAGACGCCGATGTCGTTCCACTCCGGGGCGTTGTCCGCCGCCGTGCGCCGGCCGGCCGGACGGGCCGCGGCGGACGGCGCGGACAGGGCGAGCGCGCCCAGCGCGGCGGTTCCCCCCTCCAGCAGGCGGCGGCGGCTGACGGCCGGCCGGGAGCGGGCCGGGCCCTCGGCGGGTGACACGTGCGGGTGCGGCATGACCGTGACCTTCCTCGAAACGACAGCGCGCTGCGGGCGCCGGCCGGACTCCGGGGATGCCGGGAGCGCCGGCCGAGGTGCGGACGGGGCCCGCCCGGGCGGCTCCGCGCACTGCGGGAGAATGGAAGTTGACGATGGGTCGGTTCACGACTGCTGGTGACGGGGCGGCTGCTGAGCCAGGGTCACCCTAGGACTCGAACACAAACGAAGCAATCATCCCGTCGGACTTTGTGTGGTCCTGAGGGATGCGGGCCGCCCGCTCCCGGGCGGCCGTCCAGTCCCGGACGGCCGCCCTGCCGCTCGGGCCGTCGGCCGCCGCGCGGTCAGCGCATCCGGGCCGCGAACGCCTCGTACGCCCGCTCGTCGAAGAGGACGAACCGGATCTCCTCGACCGCCGTGTCCGCGCCCCGGACCGTCTCCACCGCGATGCGGGCGCCGTCGTCCATCGGCCAGCCGTAGATCCCGGTGGAGATCGCCGGGAAGGCCACGGTCCGCGCGCCCAGTTCGTCCGCCACCCGCAGGGATTCGCGGTAGCAGGAGGCCAGCAGGCCGGAGCGGTCCTCGTCCGCCGACCAGACCGGGCCGACCGTGTGGATCACCCAGCGGGCGTCCAGCTCGCCCGCGGTGGTGGCGACCGCCCGGCCGGTGGGCAGCCCCTTGCCGTACCGGGAGGCGCGCAGCGCCCGGCACTCCGCGAGGATCGCGGGGCCGCCGCGCCGGTGGATCGCGCCGTCGACGCCTCCGCCGCCGAGCAGCGAGGAGTTGGCCGCGTTGACGATCGCGTCGACGGACTGCCGGGTGATGTCGCCCCGGACCAGCGTGAGCGTGGTCATGTCTGCCTCAGCCGTCGCCAGACGGCCTTCGCCGCGTTGTGCCCCGACATGCCGTGCACGCCGGGGCCCGGCGGGGTGGCGGAGGAGCAGAGGAAGACCGCCGGGTGGGGGGTGCCGTAGGGGAACAGGGACGGCTTGGGGCGCAGCAGGACCTGCAGGCCGCGGACCGCGCCGGTGGCGATGTCGCCGCCGACGTAGTTGGCGTTGCGGGCGGCGAGTTCGGGCGGGCCGGCGGTGGCGCGGGCCAGGACGCGGTCGCGGAAGCCGGGGGCGAAGCGCTCCAGCTGGCGTTCGACGGCGTCGGTGAGGTCGCCGGTCCAGCCGTGCGGGACGTGGCCGTAGGCCCAGAAGACGTGGCGGCCGGCCGGGGCGCGGGTGGGGTCGACGACGCTCGGCTGCACGGTGATCAGGAACGGCCGGTCGGGTGCGCGGCCCTCGTGGGAGGCGGCGCGCAGGGCGGCGCCGATCTCGGTGTGGTCGGCGCCGATCTGTACGGTGCCGGCGCGGCGGGCCTCCTCGGCGGTCCACGGGACGGGGCCGTCCAGGGCGTAGTCGATCTTGAAGACGCCGGGGCCGTACCGGTAGCGGTCGTAGGCGCGGCCGAATCCGGCGATGCGGGCGAGCGCGGTGGGCGAGGTGTCGAAGACGTAGGCGCGGGCGGGCGGCAGGTCGTCGAGGCGTTTGACCTCGTAGCCGGTGTGCAGGGTGCCGCCGAGGTCCGTGAGGTAGGCGGCGAGGGCGTCGGAGAGGGACTGGGAGCCGCCGCGGGCGACGGGCCAGCCGCGGGCGTGCGCGGCGAGGGCGAAGACCAGGCCGACGGCGCCGGTGGCGAAGCCGCCGAGCGGGGCCATGACGTGCGCGACGAGGCCGGCGAGGAGGGTCTTGGCCTTCTCGTCGCGGAAGCGGCGCATCAGCCAGGTCGACGGGGGCAGGCCGGCCAGGCCGAAACGGGCCAGGGCGACCGGGTCGCGGGGCAGCGCGGTGAGCGGCAGGGACATGAAGTCGCGGACGAGGGTGTCCCAGCCGGGGAGGAAGGGTTCGACCAGCCGGCGGTACGTGCCCGCGTCGCGGGGCCCGAAGGAGGCGGCCGTCTCGCCGACCGAGCGGGACAGCACCGCGGCGGAGCCGTCCGGGAAGGGGTGGGCCATGGGCAGCTCGGGGTGCAGCCACGTCAGGCCGTAGCGGTCGAGCGGCATGGCGCGGAACGCGGGCGAGCTGACGCCGAGGGGGTGCGCCGCGGAGCAGGGGTCGTGCCGGAAGCCGGGGAGGGTGAGCTCCTCGGTGCGCGCTCCCCCGCCGACGGTGTCCCTCGCCTCGAAGACGGCGACGGAGAATCCGCGCCGGGCCAGCTCCACGGCAGCCGTCAGGCCGTTCGGCCCCGCTCCCACCACGACCGCATCGAGCATCGACGGCACCTTCGGACCCCTTCGTCAGCCGACGGCCACTGGGGGTCAGGATATGCCGGGGGACCGGCGCCCACCGGTCGCGGGTGTCCGGGAGGAAGGGCCGGGACCGGCCCGGACGTCAGGCCCCGTCCGACAGCAGGTCCGCCACCCGGCGCGCGGTGGCCGCGTCGCGGGCCGCGGTGAACGGCAGGGTGTTGCCGCCGGTGATGCGGAAGGGCTCGCCCGAGCGGGTCAGGTGGGCGCCGCCCGCCTCCTCGACCAGCAGCAGGCCCGCGGCGTGGTCCCAGGCGGCCTCCCAGGAGAAGGCGACGGCGTCCAGCCGGCCGCGGGCGATGGCGAGGTACTCCAGTCCGGCCGAGCCGCAGGCGCGCGGGGACACTCCCGGCGTCCGCAGGCCGAGCAGGGCGTGCTTCTGCTCGTCCGTGGTGAAGTCGGGGTGGGAGGTGGCCACTTCCAGGTCCCGGCCGGGGTCGGGCGCGCCGCTGGTCAGGCGCTCGCCGTCCAGGAAGGCGCCGCGGCCCCGCACGGCGGTGGCCAGTTGGCCGCGGGCGGGGGCGTAGGTCCACGAGGCGTGCAGGACGCCGCCCCGGGCGAGTGCGACCAGGGTGCAGAAGCCGTCCTCGCCGTGCACGAACTGCCGGGTCCCGTCGACGGGATCGACGATCCAGACCGGCGCGTCGCCGCGGATCGCCTCGTACGTCAGCGGGTTGGCGTGCACCGCCTCCTCGCCGACCACGACGGAGCCGGGCAGGAGGGCGGCGAGCGCCTCGGTGAGATACAGCTCGGCCTTGCGGTCGGCGTCCGTCACCAGGTCGTGCGGCCCGGTCTTCCGGTCGACCTCGTGCGCGGCGAGCTGCCGCCAGCGCGGCATGATCTCGGTCGCGGCGGCCTCGCGGATCGCCTCCTCCACGGCGGAGGCGATCCGGTCGGGAAACTCTTCGACGGTTCCGTTGCTTTCGATCACTCCCCCATCACACCACGCGCCGCCGACGGTCCCCTCCCGCCCGGTGCACTCCGGGTGGAACCGGTGTGAATTCCCGGGGCGCGCGGTCCGCGGCCGGGTCAGCGGCCGACCGCGTAGCCCTGCATGCCCCGCGGGTTGGCCGCCGCCGACAGGATCCCCGTCTCCGGGTCCCGGGCGACCGCGCACAGGCGCCCCTCCGACCAGGGGCCGCCGACGGTCACGTCGTGGCCGCGGCGCCGCAGCTCCGCGACGACGGCCGGGTCGGTGCGGGACTCGACGGTGACGCTGCCGGGGCGCGTGCCGCGCGGGTAGAAGGAGCCCGGGAAGCTGTCGTTGTGCCAGCCGGGGGCGTCGATCGCGCCCTGCAGGTCGAGGCCGCCGCGCACCGGCGGGCGCAGCGCGAGGGCCAGGAGGAAGTGCAGCTGCCACTGGTCCTGCTGGTCGCCGCCGGGCGTGCCGAACGCCAGCACGGGCACGCCGTCGCGCAGGGCGATCGAGGGCGTGAGGGTGGTGCGGGGGCGGCGGCCCGGGGTGAGGGAGTTCGGCAGGCCCTCCTCCAGCCAGGTCATCTGCAGCCGGGTGCCGAGCGGGAAGCCCAGTTCGGGTACGACGGGGTTGGACTGCAGCCAGCCGCCGCTGGGGGTGGCGGCGACCATGTTGCCCCAGCGGTCGACGACGTCGAGGTGGCAGGTGTCGCCGCGGGTGCCGCCGTCGGCGGCGGTGTGCAGGACGCCCGGCTCGCCCGGCACGGGGGACGCCGGGCGCTTCGCGACCGTCGGCTCGCCGATGCCCGGCGCGTCGGAGGCGGCCCGGCCGGGAACCTCCCCGCGCGCGTGCCCGCTCAGGCGGGGGGCGCGTCCGCCGGGGCTGCCGGGCCGCAGCTCGAAGGAGGCCCGCTCGCCCACCAGCCGGCGCCGTTCGGCGTTGTAGCCGGCCGACAGCAGGTCGCCGAGCGGCACCTCGGCCGCGTCCCCGTACCAGGCCTCCCGGTCGGCCATGGCGAGCTTGCAGCCCTCGATCAGCAGGTGGACGTAGTCGGCGGAGCCGTAGGGGGGCAGTTCGGGCGGGAGCAGCGCGAGCTGCTGGAGCAGCACCGGGCCCTGGCTCCAGTGCCCGGCCTTGCACACGGTCCAGCCGTTCCAGTCGTACGTCACGGGCGTCTCGTACGTCGCCGACCAGGCGGCGAGGTCGGCGGCGGTGAGGGTGCCGGCGTGCCGCTCGCCGCTGGTGTCCAGGGTGGGCCGCCGGGCCTGCCGCACCAGGGCCTCGGCGATGAAGCCGGTGCGCCACACCTCGCGGGCCGCCTCGATCTGCGCCTGCCGGTCCCCGGCGCCGGCGGTCTCGGCGAGCAGCCGCCGCCAGGTGGCGGCGAGGGCGGGGTTGCGGAAGAGCCGGCCGGGGCGGGGCGGCCGGCCGCCCGGCAGGTACACCTCGGCCGAGGAGGTCCACTCCGTCTCGAACAGCTTCCGCACGGTCTCGACGGTCTCGCCGACGCGCTCCACGGGCGCGTGCCCGTGTTCGGCGTATCCGATGGCGTACCTCAGGACGTCGGCGAGGGACTTGGTGCCGTGGTCGCGCAGCAGGAGCATCCAGGCGTCGAACGCGCCGGGCACCGCGGCGGCGAGCGGGCCGGTGCCGGGCACCAGGTCGAGCCCCAGTCCCCGGTAGTGGGCGATCGTCGCGCCCGCGGGGGCCACGCCCTGCCCGCACAGCACCCGCACCTCGCCGCCCGCCGGGGCGAGCAGGATCGGCACCTCGCCGGCGGGCCCGTTCAGGTGCGGTTCGACCACGTGCAGCACGAACGCGCCCGCCACGGCCGCGTCGTACGCGTTGCCGCCGCTCTCCAGGACGGCCATCGCGGACTGGGAGGCCAGCCAGTGGGTGGAGGACACCATGCCGAAGGTGCCCTGGAGGGTGGGGCGGGTGGTGAACATACGGCCTCTCACCTCGCTGTTCCCGCGCACCGGTCGGACCGGTGGGCGCTCAGGACGGGGTCCGGGGAGGTCGGGCCGGTGCCCTCCCCCGGTCGCTCCCCGGCAGGCTACCGACCGCCTCGCGCCCCCTGCGCCCCGCCCCGGGCGCGAAGGGGGCGCGGGGACCGGGGGCGACGGCCGGTGGGGAACGCCCCGGACGCGCGCGGGGCCCGGCCGTCATGTCGGCCGGGCCCCGCGGCGAGGGCGCGCGTACGGGTCAGATCACCATCGGTACCAGCGGCCCCGGCCGCCGCCGGCGGTGGTGGAGCGCATGACGAAACCGAGGAGCCACACCACCAGGACGGCGACGGCGACCCACCAGAGGACCTCGACGGCGAAGCCGGCGCCGAAAAGGATCAGTGCGAGAAGCAGAACAAGCAGCAGGGGAACCATTTTTATCGACCTCCTGCACGCTCGTCTGCCCTGTGATTCCGTCGCCATTCTCCGCCGCCGCTTTGTTTGTGGAGGGAACGCCGGGGCACAAGCGGGTCACCGTGACAGCGGCACACGACCCGCCAGGAGGTGCTCTTCCATGACTGCCGGTGAGAAGGCCAAGGCAAAGGGCGAACAGATCGAGGGCAAGACCAAGGAGGCCGTGGGAAACGCCACCGGAAACGACCGCATGGCCGCCGAGGGGCGGGTGGAAAAGAGCACGGGTGATGCCCGTGCGGCCAAGGAAAAGGCGAAGGATGTGTTCAAGCGCTGACCTCGCCTTCTCCACCGAGAATTCGAAAAGGGCTTGTTCCGCGTGAGGGCGGGCGGGCCCTTTTCGGCGAAATCACCGGGGCGGGCGGGAGCGTCCGCGTCACGGACGATGCGGACGGCCGCACGCCCCGGGGACCGCGCGGCGGCGGACAGCGGGACCGGACCGGGTGAAACCCCGGAGACCCCGGACCGAACGGCTCCGCCTCGCCCAGGTCTGAGCCGGGCGAAGCGGGGCAACCGTGCCGGAGCGGCTACGCATTCCCTGTCGAAAACCGAGGTGAACCATGACGCAGGACCTGACCCCGAAGTACACGGTGCCCGGCATCGAGCGCGAGGCGGCCGGCCGGCTGATCGGCCTGCTCCGGATGCGCCTGCACGCGCTCAACGATCTGCACCTGACCCTCAAGCACGTGCACTGGAACGTGGTCGGCCCGCACTTCGTCGCCATCCACGAGATGATCGACCCGCAGGTGGACCGGGTCCGGGACATGGCCGACGACGTGGCGGAGCGCATCGCCGCGCTCGGCGGCGTCGCGCAGGGAACGCCGGGAGCGCTCGTCGCCGAGCGCACCTGGGACGACTACTCCATCGGCCGGGCCGACGCGATCGCCCACCTCGGGGCGCTCGACCTCGTCTACACGGGAGTCATCGAGAGCCTCCGTGCCGCGATCAAGGAGGCGGGCGACCTCGACACCGCCACCGAGGACCTGCTCATCGGACAGCTGCGCGACCTGGAGCAGTTCCAGTGGTTCGTGCGGGCCCACCTGGAGAGCGCGGGCGGCACGCTCGCCACGGAGCAGGCCCGGACGGAGGAGGAGGCCGCGGGCAAGGGAGCCGAGCTGGGCTGAGCGGCCCCGTGCCGACGGCCGCGGAGAGGGCTCCGGCCGGCGCTCGGGCGACGGCCCGCCGCTCCGGCCCGCCGCCGGTCCCGCGACGCGGAGTGCCGGGTCGATGACGCGGCGTGCGCCGGTGCCGTGTCCGGCTCTGTCCAAAGCCGCCGGCCGTCGGAACGGCGGCTCCGGACGGACCGGCTCGAAATCGGCCAGGGTCTAACCTGTGAGGTTCATGGCCGTACCGTTGTCCATGATTCTCCGTTTCGGTTGTCGAGGTGCGAGCAGTGCAGGACGTCCGGTTCGACCTGTCGGCTTTTGGTCTCAGCGAGACGGCCCGATGCGGCGCCCTGCTGCGGAAGGCCGTCAGCGGCGCGCCGTCACCGGACGCGGCGGCCCAACGAGTCGCCGACTTCTTCTACGACAGCCTGGCCGACGGGCGGGACGAACGCGCCTGCCCCGCGGTGGGCGTCTTCCTCGCCGGGCCGTGGGACACCGCCCCCGGGGCGCCGGCGGTCGCGGGGCCTCCCGCCGGGACCGCGCGGCGTCCGGCGCTGGCGGGATTCCGCGGCCCCGACCGCCACCGGCCCGGCGCAAAGGGCCCCGATCCGCTGAGGGTGCCCGTGCCGTCGCCGGGGGCCGCCCGCGAGGCGCCGTTGGTGCACCGGCTGTTCGAACGCCTGGGGGTCGCGACCGGGGACGCGGCCGACGCCGCGTCCCCCGGGGGCGGCGTCGGGGTCGTGCACGTGTCCTCCAGCCAGGAGGACGGGCTGGAGGAACTCCTTCCGGGGCAGGGCGTCCGTTCCGTGCTGGCCTTCGGGGGAGTCCTGTCACCGGGTGAGTGGTTCGCGGTGGTGCTGTTCTCCCGCGTTCCGCTGCCCGCCGAGGTCGTCCCGCTCTTCCGCACCGTCACCGGCAGCACGCGCTTGGCGCTGCTGTCCGCCGGCCGGCCGTCGCCCGCCGCGCAGGCCGACGCGGTTCGCGCCCTGCTGGAGGACATGGAGAGCCTGGTGGGGCAGCGGGCCGCGCGCCTGCAGTCGGCGGTGGCCGAGCTGCGCTCCGCCACGACGGAGCTGCGCCGCTCCCAGCAGGAGCTGGAGCAGCGGGAGCGGGAACTGCGCGAGGAGGCGGCGATCGTCGAGCTGCTGCAGGAGGCCGGCAGCGCCCTGGCGGCGGAACTCGACCTCGACGCGCTGGTCCAGCACGCGGTCGACGCCGCCACCCGCCTGTCCGGGGCCGCGTTCGGCGCCTTCTTCTACAACGTCCTGGGGGAGACCGGGGAGTCGTACCTGCTCTACGTGATCTCCGGTGTGGACCGGTCGGCCTTCGACAAGTTCCCCATGCCGCGCAACACCCGCGTCTTCGAGCAGACCTTCCGGGGACTCGGGGTGGTGCGGTCCGACGACATCACCGAGGATCCGCGGTACGGCCACAACGCGCCCCACCACGGCATGCCGGAAGGCCACCTGCCGGTGCGGAGCTACCTGGCCGTTCCGGTGATGTCCCGGGGGACGGTGCTCGGCGGGTTCTTCTTCGGCCATCCCGAGCGGGGGGTCTTCACCGAGCGGCACGAACGCCTGGTGACCGGAGTCGCCGCGCAGACCGCCGTGGCCCTGCAGAACGCGCAGACGTACCGCCAGGAGCGGGAAGCGGCCATGGAGCTGCAGCGCCACCTCCTGCCGGTCCTCCCGCGCGTCGACGGGATCGCCAGCGCGTCGCGGTACCTGCCCGCGGCACGGGACCGCGGCGCGGGCGGTGACTGGGTGGACCTCATACCGCTCCCGGACGGGCAGGTCGCGCTGGTCGTCGGCGACGTGATGGGCAAGGGGGTCAGGGCGGCCGCGGTCATGGGCCAGATCCGCACGGCCTGCCGGGCCTACGCACAGCTCGGTCTCGCCCCCGCCGACGTGCTGGAGCAGCTGAGCGTCCTGGTGGACGGCATCGCTCCCGGCTCCATCGCCACCTGCGTCTACGCGGTGCTCGACACCCGCCGGGACCGGTTGCGCGCCACCGTCGCCGGGCACCTGCCGCCGGCCCTGCGCTCCCCGGGGGGCGAGGTGCGGTTCCTGGACGAGAAGGTCGGACCGCCGCTGGGGGTGGGCAGGTGCCGCTACGCGGAGCAGGAGGTCCCCCTGCCGCCCGGATCGCGGCTGCTGCTGTACACCGACGGTCTGGTCGAGCGCCGCGACCGCTCCATCGACGACGGGCTGCGCCGGCTGCGGGAGCTGCTGGCGGGGCCCGTGGGAGAGATCGAGGCGGACTGCGACTCCTGGCTGGAGGCCCTGGCCGGCGGGCAGCACGACGACGACATCGCCCTGCTGTACCTGCACCGGCCCGAGGACGCCTCGCAGCAGGTGGTGACGGTCGCCCGGGACTACCCCCCGGTCTCCGGCGCGGTCCCCGACGCCCGCGACATGGTGGCCCGGACCATGCGCGAGTGGGGTCTGCGCCATCTGGCGAACGACATGATGCTGATCGCGGACGAGATGGTCGCCAACGCCGTCCGCCACGCCAGGACACCGCTGCGCGTCGAGCTGCGGCGGACCGGTGAGCGCGTCGTCCTGGAGGTCACGGACAGCAGTCCCGAGGAGCCCCGTCTGATCGTCTCCCCTCCCGGGGAGTTCGGGCACCGGGGCATATTCCTCGTCGACGCCATCGCGACACGGTGGGGCACCCGCCGGATCGAGGGAGGGAAAGTGGTGTGGGCGGAGGTCAAGACCTCGTGACGACGTATCCCGGTCGGCTCCTCGACCGGAACCAGGACAGCCGGCCGCCCCGTTCGTCCCGCACACAGGAGAGTCGCCCCCGATGACCACCTCCCCCGGCCCCGAGGCGCACGAGCCCGCCGACGGCTCGCCGTCCGTGGACCCCAACGGCCTGCTCCCCGCCGGCCCGACGCTGACCCTGGCCTCGCGCCGCGGCCCGCGGCACGCGGTCATCGCCGTGGGCGGCCCCATCGACTACCACACCGCCCCCCAGTTGCTGGGGCACCTCACCACCGCGGAGATGCAGGAGGTCCCGCTGCTGGTGCTGGACCTGACCCATGTGGACTTCTGCGACTCCAGCGCTCTGGGGGTGTTCGTCGACATCCACCGCCGCCGTTCGGACGCCGGGCACCGGTTCGCGCTGACCGGTGTCCAGCCGGAGGTCAGACGCATCCTCGAACTCACCCGCCTCACGTCCGTCCTGCCGCTGCACGAGACGGCCAAGGACGCGCTCTCCGGGAACTGACCGCCCCGCCCCGGCCGGTCCCGCCGGGGAACGGCGGCGGCCCGGACGGCCGCCCCGGGACGCGCGTCCGCCGGAAGCCGGGCCGGCCGGGAATCTCCCGCCTCCGGCCCGGCGTTGCCCCTGCGGACAGGAACGAGGAAAGGGAGACGGTCGGGTGCACGGCGAGTACAAGGTTCCCGGCGGCAAGCTCGTCGTCGTGGACGTGGAGGCCGAGGACGGCGTGCTGCGGCACGTGCGCGTGGCGGGCGACTTCTTCCTGGAGCCGGACGAGGCGCTCGACGCGGTGAACCGCGCGCTGGAGGGCGCCCCGGCGGACACGGACGCGGCGGGCCTGGCCGCCCGGATCGACGCGGCGCTGCCCGCGGGGACCGTGATGTACGGGCTGACCTCGGAGGGCGTCGGCATCGCGGTGCGCCGCGCGCTCGCGCACGCCACCGACTGGACCGACTACGACTGGCAGCTGATCCACGAGGGGCCGCAGCCCCCGGCCCTGCACATGGCGCTGGACGAGGTCCTGACGGCCGAGGTCGCCGCGGGGCGGCGCCCGCCCACGCTGCGCGTGTGGGAGTGGGGCGCCCCCGCGGTGATCATCGGCAGCTTCCAGTCGCTGCGCAACGAGGTCGACCCGGACGCCGCCGCCCGGCACGGCATCGAGGTGGTGCGGCGGATCTCCGGCGGCGGCGCGATGTTCGTGGAGCCGGGCAACACGATCACCTACTCGCTGTCCGTGCCGGAGGCGCTCGTGCAGGGGCTGTCCTTCCAGGACAGCTACGCCTACCTCGACGACTGGGTGCTCGGTGCGCTCGGCGACCTGGGGATCCGGGCCTGGTACCAGCCGCTGAACGACATCGCCACGGACCAGGGCAAGATCGCGGGCGCCGCCCAGAAGCGGATCGTGGGACCCGGCGGAGCACCCGGGGCCGTACTGCACCACGTGACCATGGCGTACGACATCGACGCCGACAAGATGCTCGACGTGCTGCGCATCGGCCGGGAGAAGCTGTCCGACAAGGGCACCGGGAGCGCGAAGAAGCGGGTGGATCCGCTGCGGCGGCAGACCGGCCTGCCGCGCGAGGCCGTCATCGAGCGGATGATCGACTCCTTCCGCGGCCGGTACGGGCTGACGGACAGCAAGGTGACGGACGAGGAGCTGGCCCGCGCGCAGGAGCTGGCCCGTACGAAGTTCACGTCCGCCGAGTGGACGGCCCGGGTGCCCTGACCCCGGGCCGGAGCCCCGCGGCGCCGGTGGCGGTGGCCCGCGGCGCCGGCCGGGCACGCGCCGGCGCCGGGCCGCCGGCGCCCGGCCGGTCCCGCCGGGCCCCCACCCCGCGCCGAACCACCCCGAACAGGTCCTGAAACACCCGAAAACGGCGCCTCGGCGGTGCGCCGACGTCACCGTCCGCCTACGGAGCGGGGTGGCGCTTCCGCCCCACAGGGAGTCATGTGACACTGGCGTCCCGTCCGCAGTGCGGACTCCCTCCGCACCGTCCCCCACGAGAAGTGCGCCGTGCGTTCCCTTCCTCTGCCCCTCGCCCTGACCGCACGCCTGTCCCCGGTGGTCGTGCTCGCCGCGGCGGGCTGGGCGCTGTCGTCCGGTCCGCCCGCCGCGGCGCCGGACGCCGGACGCCCGCAGGCCGAACCGTCCGGGGCCCCGTCCGTCTCCGCCCCCGCCACCGAGGCCGTGTCGCGGGACCACGCCTCCGCGCCCGCGCCGTGCACCAGCCTGTCCGAGAAGACGATCACGTCGCTCGTGCCGGGCGCCGAGACGGCGGGCAAGGAGATCCCGTCGACGAACGCGGAGAAGCGCCGCACCTGCTCGTGGAACGCCCTCAAGGGGTACGACTACCGCTGGCTCGACGTCTCCTTCGAGATCAAGGAGTCGGACGAGGCGGCGCGGCAGGCGTACCGGGAGCGCACCGAGGAGAGGAGCGGCGGAGGCACGGTCCCGGGTCTCGGCGACGCGGGCTACTCGGTCGTGGACCTCACCACCGAGGACAAGCAGCAGACGCGCGAGGGCGTGGTGATCGCCCGCGCGTCCAACGCGCTGGTGATCGTCACGTACAACGGCAGTGACTTCGAGACGAAGAAGGCACCCGGTACAGACGTGATCAACAAGGGCGCCATCAAGGCCGCCAAGGAGGCGGTGGCGGCGCTGGAGGAGGGGCGGGGCTGACCGCCCTGCCCCCGCGCACGGACCGGCCCCGTCCGTCGGGCGGCGGCCGGTCCGGAGGGCGGCGCGGGGTGTCAGGCGTCGACGGCCGGGATCACCCGCGCGCCGTAGGCGTCGATCACGGCTTCCTGCGCGTCGTGCATGTCGTAGACGGCGAACTGGTCGACGCCCAGGTCGCGCAGCGCGGTCAGCTTCTCCACGTGTTTCTCGGCCGGCCCGATGACGCAGAACCGGTCGACGATCTCGTCCGGCACGAACCGGGTGCCGGGGTTGCCGCTGCGCCCGTGGTGGGCGTAGTCGTATCCCTCGCGCGCCTTGATGTAGCCGGTGAGTTCGTCCGGTACGGCGCCGGAGTGCTCGCCGTACCGGGCGACCAGGTCGGCGACGTGGTTGCCGACCATCCCGCCGAACCAGCGGCACTGCTCGCGGGCGTGGGCGAGCGCCCCGGGCGAGTCGTCCTCGGTGACGTACGCCGGCGCGGCGACGCACACCGTGACCTCGGCCGGGTCGCGGCCGGCGGCGGCCGCCGCGTCCCTGACGGCCTTGACCATGTACTCGGCCAGGTAGAGGTCGGCGAGCTGGAGGATGAACCCGTCGGCCTCCTCGCCGGCCATCCGCAGGGCCCTGGGTCCGTACGCGGCCATCCAGACCGGGAGTTCGGCGCCCGGCCCGATCCAGGGGAACCGGACGACCGTGCCGCCGCCGAGGTCGGCCTCCCGGCCGCTGCCCAGCGCCCGGATCACCTTCATGGCCTCGCTGATGCGGGCGAGCGTGTCGGGCCTGCGGCCGGCCACGCGCATCGCGGAGTCGCCGCGGCCGATGCCGCAGACGGTGCGGTTGCCGAACATGTCGTTGAGGGTGGCGAAGGCGGAGGCGGTGACCTCCCAGGTGCGGGTGCCCGGGTTGGTGACCATCGGGCCGACCTTCAGCCTGGTGGTGTGCGCCAGGATCTGGCTGTAGATCACGAACGGCTCCTGCCACAGCACGGCGGAGTCGAAGGTCCAGCCGTGGGTGAAGCCGTTGCGCTCGGCCCGCTGCATCAGGCTGACGACGCGGGAGGCCGGCGGGTCGGTCTGCAGGACGAGTCCGAAGTCCATCCGGTGCCCTCCTAGCTGAGGTACTGGCAGGTGGAGCGCGGGACGTAGACGCCGTGGCCCTTGCGTCCGGTGTACTCCCGCTCGGTGACGACGGGTTCGCCGCGCGAGAACACGGTCTCCACGCGGCCGGTGACGCGCCGGCCCTCGTACGCCGAGTAGTCGACGTTCATGTGGTGCGTCCCGGCGGACAGGACCTGCTCGGCGTGCGGGTCGTAGATCACCACGTCGGCGTCGGCGCCCGGCGCGATCGTGCCCTTCTTCGGGTACAGGCCGAACATCCGCGCCGGGGTGGCGCAGGCGACCTCGATCCAGCGGCGGCGCGAGAGGTGCCCGTCGAGGACGGCCTGGTGGAGCAGGTCCATGCGGTTCTCCACGCCCGGCAGCCCGTTGGGGATCCTGGAGAAGTCGCCCCGGCCCAGCTCCTTCTGGCCGGCGAAGCAGAAGGGGCAGTGGTCCGTCGACACCACCTGGAGGTCGTCGGTGCGCAGGCCCCGCCACAGCCGGGCCTGGTGCTCGCGGGGCCGCAGCGGTGTGGAGCACACGTACTTCGCGCCCTCGAAGCCGGGTTCCGCCAGGTTGTCCGCGGACAGGAACAGGTACTGCGGGCAGGTCTCGCCGAAGACGTCCAGCCCCTCGTCGCGGGCCCGGGCCAGCTCGGCGACCGCCTCCGCCGCCGAGACGTGCACGACGTACAGGGGCGCGCCGGCCACCTGCGCGAGCCTGATGGCGCGGTGGGTGGCCTCGGCCTCCAGCAGCGCCTTGCGGACCTCCCCGTGGTACCGCGGGTCGGTCTCGCCCCGGGCGAGGGCCTGCTCCACCAGCACGTCGATCGCGATGCCGTTCTCCGCGTGCATCATGATCAGCCCGCCGTTCCCGGCGCAGCGCTGCATGGCCCGCAGGATCTGGCCGTCGTCGCTGTAGAAGACGCCCGGATACGCCATGAACTGCTTGAACGAGGTGACGCCCTCCTCCACGAGGAGGTCCATCTCCTTCAGCGTCTCCTCGTTCACATCGGAGACGATCATGTGGAATCCGTAGTCGACCGCGCAGTTGCCCTCGGCCTTGGCGTGCCAGGCGTCCAGGCCCTCGCGCAGGGAGCGGCCGACGCTCTGCACCGCGAAGTCGACGATCGTGGTCGTGCCGCCCCAGGCGGCGGCCCGGGTGCCGGTCTCGAAGGTGTCGGAGGCGAAGGTGCCGCCGAACGGCAGCTCCATGTGGGTGTGGACGTCCACGCCGCCCGGGATGACGTACTTGCCGGTCGCGTCGACGACCCTCCCGCTCCGCCCGGCCGTGAAGGACTCGGCGGCCGGGGTGCCGGACGCGGCGAGGGCGGCGATGCGGCCGTCCTCGATCAGGACGTCGGCGTGGACCTCGTCGGACGCGGTGACGACGAGACCGCCGCGGATGACGGTACGGCTGCTCATGCTGCTGCTCCCTCTCCTGGCGTGATCGGGGCGGCCGGGGCGCGGCCGGCGGCGGGCACGCGCCCGCCGGACCGGGCCCGCCGGGCCGGCGGGTCCGGTCCGGCCGGGGCTTCGACGCCGCGGTCATGGCGTGCCCCGGCCCGGCGTACGGCTACGGGATGCTCCGCAGGGCGCGTTCGAGGATCGCGGCGCCCTCCTCGGCCTCCGCGACGGTGAGCGACAGCGGCGGGGCGATGCGCAGGGCGCTGGTGTCGTGCCCGCCGCCCTTGCCGATGAGCAGCCCGCCCTCGCGGGCCGCCTCCAGCACGGCGGCCACGGCCTGCGGGTCGGCCTCGTCGGTGCCGGGCTTCGTCAGCTCGATGCCGATCATCAGCCCGCGGCCGCGCACCTCCCGCACGTGCTCCACCCGCGCGGCGGCGGACCGCAGCCGCTCGATGAGCATCCCGCCGACCCGCCGGGCGTTGCCCTGGAGGTCGTGCTCCAGCAGGTAGGTGAGGTTGGCGAGGCCGGCCGCCATGGTGATCTGCGTGCCGCCGAAGGTGGAGATGCTGTGCGCGTCCAGGCAGTTCATGATCTCGGCGCGGGCGACGACCCCGCCGATGGACATGCCGTTGCCGATGCCCTTGGCGAAGGTCATGATGTCCGGCGGCCCGTTGCGTCCGTGCGCCTGCCAGCCCCAGAAGTGGTCGCCGGTGCGGCCCCAGCCGGTCTGCACCTCGTCGGCGATCCACAGGATGCCGCGCTGGTGCAGCACCTCGCGGAAGGCCGCGTACAGGCCGTCCGGGGGCGAGGTGAAGCCGCCGACGCCCTGCACCGGCTCGGCGATCAGCGCGGCCGGCGGGCGGGTGTGGCCGAGCAGGTCCTCCAGGTCGTCGACGCAGGCCGCGATGAACGCGTCGTCGTCCAGGGAGGCGTACGGGCCGCGGGTGCGCACCCCGCCGTGCACGTACAGCGTCTGCAGCGGGGACAGGGACGTCGGGGACCAGCCGCGGTTGCCGGTGACGCCGACCGCGCCGAACGAGCGGCCGTGGTAGCTGTTGCGCATCGCCAGGACAGTGTTGCTGCGCCGGTACGTCGTCGCCAGCAGCAGAGCGGTGTCGTTGGCCTCGGTGCCGGAGGTGGTGAAGAACACCCGGGCGTCGGGGATGCCGGACAACTGGGCGACGCGCTCGGCGAGGTCGACCATCGGCCGGTTGAGGTAGAGCGTCGAGGAATGGACGATCCGCCCGGCCTGCTCGCTCACCGCCTTCGTCACCTCGGGCAGGGCGTGCGCGGTCATCGTCGTCAGGATGCCGCCGAAGAAGTCCAGGTACCGCTTCCCGGCGGCGTCCCAGACGTGCCGGCCCTCGCCGTGCGTGATCTCGACGGGGTCCTCGTAGTACAGGGCGAGCCAGTCGGGCAGGACGCGGCGGTGGCGCCACAGCAGGTCCCTGGTCACGGCCGCACCAGCCCCTCGTAGGCGTCGGGGCGGCGGTCGCGGTAGAACGCCCACTGCCGGCGCACGTCCTCGACGAGGCCGAGGTCCAGGTCGCGGACCACGAGTTCCTCCTCGGTGTCGCTGGCGGCCTCGCCGACGAGCTGTCCGCGCGGATCGACGAAGTACGAGGTCCCGTAGAAGTCGTTGTCGCCGTACTCCTCCTGCCCCACGCGGTTGATCGCGGCGACGAAGTACTCGTTGGCGACGGCCGCCGCGGGCTGTTCCAGGCGCCACAGGTGGGAGGACAGGCCGCGGTGCGTGGCGGACGGGTTGTAGACCAGCTGGGCGCCGTTCAGGCCCAGTTGCCGCCAGCCCTCCGGGAAGTGGCGGTCGTAGCAGATGTAGACGCCGACCTTGCCGACGGCGGTGTCGAAGACGGGCCAGCCGAGGTTGCCCGGCTTGAAGTAGTACTTCTCCCAGAAGCCCTCGATCTGCGGGATGTGGTGCTTGCGGTACTTGCCGAGGTAGGCGCCGTCGGCGTCGATCACGGCCGCGGTGTTGTAGTAGAAGCCGGACTGCTCGACCTCGAACACCGGCACGACGATCACCATGCCGGTGTCGCGCGCGAGGTCCCGCATGCGGCGCACCGTCGGCCCGTCGGGCACCGGCTCGGCCCAGCGGTAGTGCTCCGGTTCCTGGACCTGGCAGAAGTAGGGGCTGTTGAAGACCTCCTGGAACCCGATGATCCTCGCGCCCTGCCGGGCCGCCTCGCGGGCGTGCTCCTCGTGTTTCGCCACCATGGACTCGGTGTCGCCGGTCCACGTGGCCTGGACCAGGGCGGCACGTACGACGTTGGCCATGAGCTGCTCCTTCGACGGGACGTCAGAGCCTCTACGCCCGTAGACACAGGTCGTAGAGGGACGAACGTAAGCCCCGGGGGCGGGCTTGCCAAGAGCATCGTCGGCAACCCGCGAAGTCGATCGTGTTTCACACCCCGGTGGGTGAGTCGTGGGACCGGTGGGGGGCGCCGGACCGGTCCCGGGCGGTGAGCCCGGCGGCCCGCAGGGCGTTCAGCAGGTCCCGGTGCCGCTCGGCGGAGACGCCCCGGGCCGCCCGGAGCAGCAGCGGCACGAGCGTGTGCGGATCGGGCTCCGCGCCGCGGGCGGCCTCCTCCGGGGTGCGGGCGCGGACGCAGGCGTCGAGCAGCGCGTGCGCCTCGCGGTGGCGGCCCTCGCCGACCAGCCCGAGCACGGCTCGCCCCAGGTCGCCGGCGGGCCGCGCCACGCCCTGCCGCAGGACCTGCCGCCCGTCCGCGCCGCGCCCCGCCGCGGCCAGCGCGTCGGCGACGGGGACGAGCCGGCCGGCGGGCAGCGAGGCGGCCTCCCACAGCAGGGTCGCCCAGTCGGCGCCCAGTCCGGCGGCCGGCAGTGCGGCGGCCAGCAGCGGGAAGCGGACGGCGGGCCAGTACGCGATCTCGGCGAGCAGGGCGTGCGCCTCGCCGCTGCGCCCCTCGGCGCGCAGCCGCGCCAGCGTCTCCACCGCCCCGGCGACCTCCTCGCGGTCCACCGCGCCGGCCGCCTCGGCCCGCGGCTCCGCCCGCACCGGTGCCCGCGGCGCCTGCGCGGCCCCGGCGAACCGGGCCCCGCGCGGCGCACGGCCGCCGGTGTCCTCCGGCACCGGCAGGTCCGGCGCCGCCGGGGGGACGACGACGGGAGCGGCCTCCGCCTCGGCCGTCCCGGCGAACCGCGCGCTGCCCCGCCGGCGCTTGCGCTGCCCGGGGGTGGCGCGGGCGGGGTCCGCGCGGACGGGGTCGGTGGGGGCCGCCCCGGTGGGGGCGGGGTGGCCGGGGGCCGGGCGCGTGGGGGCTGCGGGAGGGGCGGGGTCGGGGTCGCCTCCGGTGGGCTGCCGGGCGTCGTACCGGCCCGCCGGGGCGGCCGCGCGCCGGTCCAGCCCGGCCGTCCGGGCACGGAGTTCGGCGCACCGGGCAGCCGCCCTCGCGTGGTCGTCGCGGGCCCAGGCGAGGTCGAGGCGGAGCGCGTCGGCCGCCTCGCGGGTGGCGGCGGAGGCGAGCAGCCGCTCCAGCTCCAGCTCCCGTTCGGCGGCGTACCGCTGCTCGCGGAGCATCGCGTCGAGCCGGTCCCGGAGGGCGTCGCGGGCGCCGGGCCGGGCGTCGTGGGCGGCGAGCGCGGCGGCGTGCAGGGCGCGCGCCCGTTCCGCCTCGGTCCGGGCGGCCTCCGGCCCGTACCCGGCCGCGAGATCCTGCAGCAGCGCCTCCACCACGTCCCAGGGCGGCACCTCCCGCCCGTCGAGGCAGGCCCGCATTCCCTCCGGGTCGCGCCGCCGGAACACCCCGCACCAGCCGCCGTCCTGGTCCAGGCGGGCCAGCAGGCCCCGAAGGTAGTCGGCGAACTCCCGTACCCGATCCGGGAGTCGATCCACGGCCACCGTTCACCCCCATCCGACTGGAACACTCCGGTCCGTAGCGAACACCAGCCGTGTTACGGAGCCGCTACGCGGAGTTTTCAGTGCGGACGCGGGCGCCTCCCCGCACCCGGGGGCCGAGCGGTGACGGCCGGGCCGGGGCACGGGACCCCCGGGGGCGGGGCGCCCCCGTCCCCGCGGAGCGGCCCGCCGCCCGGGCGCCCCCGGAACGGCCCGCCCGCCGACATGCCTCCCCGGACAGAACGTGCCATCGTGGCATGAGCGAGCCCCGACGCGGTTACCCGGCCTCGGCACATCGTCAGCGAAGGAACGGACACCATGACGAGCGGCTTCATAGGCCCGGAGGGCGACCCCTTCGCAGAGTTCCTGGCCCGCTTCTTCGGCGGCCCGCGCCCCCGGCAGATCGACATCGGGCGCCTGCTCAGCCAGCCGGCGCGGGAACTGGTCCGCGGCGCCGCGCAGTACGCCGCCGAGCACGGCAGCCGGGACCTGGACACTCAGCACCTGCTGCGGGCCGCGGTGGCCACCGAGCCGACCCGGAGCCTGCTGAGCCGGGCCGGCGCGGACCCCGACTCGCTGGCCTCGGAGATCGACGAGCGGTCCGGCCCGGCGCAGCACAAACCCAACGACGCTCCCCCGCCGACCTCCCTGTCCCTGACCCCGGCGGCCAAGCGCGCCCTGCTGGACGCGCACGACCTGGCCCGGGCGCGCGGCTACGGCTACATCGGCCCGGAGCACGTGCTCAGCGCGCTGGCCGCCAACCCCGACTCGGCGGCCGGGCACATCCTGAACGCGGCCCGGTTCGCCCCCCAGAAGCTGCCCCCCGAGACGCCGGAGGCCGCGCAGCCCCGCGGCCCGGAGGCGCCGCGGCCCTCGGCCACCCCGACCCTGGACAAGTACGGGCGCGACCTCACCGAGCTGGCCCGGCAGGGCCGTATCGACCCGGTGATCGGGCGGGACGAGGAGATCGAGCAGACCGTCGAGGTGCTCTCCCGCCGCGGCAAGAACAACCCGGTGCTGATCGGCGACGCGGGCGTCGGCAAGACCGCCATCGTGGAGGGACTGGCGCAGCGCATCGCCGACGGGGACGTGCCCGACGTGCTCAGCGGGCGGCGGGTCGTCGCCCTGGACCTGACGGGCGTGGTCGCGGGCACCCGCTACCGGGGCGACTTCGAGGAGCGCCTGAACAACATCGTCACCGAGATCCGCGGCAACTCCGACCGTTTGATCATCTTCATCGACGAGCTGCACACCGTGGTCGGCGCCGGCGGGGGCGGCGAGTCCGGGGCGATGGACGCCGGCAACATCCTCAAGCCCGCCCTGGCCCGCGGCGAGCTGCACATCGTGGGCGCCACCACGCTGGAGGAGTTCCGCCGGATCGAGAAGGACGCGGCGCTGGCCCGCCGGTTCCAGCCGATCATGGTGCCGGAGCCGACCACGGCGGACGCGATCGAGATCCTGCGCGGGCTGCACGACCGCTACGAGGCCCACCACCAGGTCCGCTACACCGACGAGGCGCTGGTGGCCGCCGTCGAGCTGTCCGACCGCTACCTGCCCGACCGGCGGCTGCCGGACAAGGCGATCGACCTGATCGACCAGGCCGGCGCCCGGGTGCGGCTGCGGGCCCGGACCAAGGGCACGGACGTGCGGGCCATGGAGCGCGAGGTCGAGCAGCTGACCCTGGACAAGGACCGGGCGGTCGCGGACGAGAGTTACGAGCAGGCCACACAGCTGCGCGACCGCATCGTGGAGCTGAAGCGGCGCATCGCCGAGGCCGGCGGGGACGTCGAGGCCGACGAGGGGCAGAACCTCGTGGTCGGCACCGAGGCCGTCGCCGAGGTGGTGTCCCGGCTGACCGGCATCCCCGTCAGCAGCCTCACCCAGGAGGAGAAGGACCGGCTGCTCGGCCTGGAGGCGCATCTGCACCAGCGGGTGGTCGGCCAGGAGGAGGCGGTGCGGGTCGTCGCCGACGCGGTGCTGCGCTCCCGGGCCGGGCTCGCCAGCCCCGACCGGCCGATCGGCAGCTTCCTGTTCCTCGGCCCGACCGGGGTCGGCAAGACGGAGCTGGCGCGGGCGCTCGCCGAGGCCCTGTTCGGCAGCGAGGACCGCATGGTCCGGCTCGACATGAGCGAGTACCAGGAGCGGCACACCGTCAGCCGCCTGGTGGGCGCCCCGCCCGGCTACGTCGGGCACGAGGAGGCCGGGCAGCTCACCGAGGTGGTGCGCCGGCACCCGTACTCGCTGCTGCTGCTCGACGAGGTGGAGAAGGCGCACCCGGACGTCTTCAACATCCTCCTGCAGGTCCTCGACGACGGGCGGCTGACCGACTCCCAGGGCCGCACGGTGGACTTCACCAACACCGTGATCGTGATGACCAGCAACCTCGGCTCCGAGGTGATCACCCGCCGCGGCGCCGGCATCGGCTTCGGGGCGGGCGGCGCCGACGCGGACGAGGAGGCCCGGCGGGAGCAGGTGCTGCGGCCGCTGCGCGAGCACTTCCGGCCGGAGTTCCTCAACCGCATCGACGAGATCGTGGTCTTCCGCCAGCTCAGCGCCGAGCAGCTGCGGCAGATCACCGACCTGCTGCTGGAGCAGACCCGCCGGCTGCTGCACGCCCAGGGCGTCGCGGTCGACTTCACCGACGCGGCCGTGGACTGGCTCGCCCGGCGCGGCTACCAGCCGGAGTACGGCGCCCGCCCCCTGCGCCGCACCATCCAGCGCGAGGTCGACAACCAGCTCTCCCGGCTCCTCCTCGACGGCCGCGTCGGCCAGGACGGCCGGGTGACGGTCGACGTCCAGGACGGGCAGCTCGCGTTCCGCACCCAGGACCGGCCCGCGCCGGAGCTGTAGCCGGATCCGGGACGGCGACGGCGACCGGGGGCGGGCGCGCCCCGGTCGCCGCGTCCGCGCGCCGCTACCGCGCCGGCCGCACCACCATCGCCGAGCCGCCGCCCCGGCGCACCTTCTCCGCGGCGGCCAGCCACCTGCCGTCCGGCAGCCGCTGGACGCCCGTCGCGGCGCCGATCTCGGAGTTGAGGCGGAAGGAGTGGCCGAGGGCCTCCAGCTGTCCCCGCAGGGCGCTGTCGTACAGGCCGGGCTCCAGTTCCGTCCGGGCGGCGTTGCGCTGGCTGGCGCGCGGCGCGGCGATCGCGTCGACGAGCGGCAGCCCCCGGTCGAGGAAACCGGTCAGGGTCTGCAGCACGGTGGTGATGATGGTCGCGCCGCCGGGCGAGCCGACCGCCACCACCGGCTTGCCGTGCCGGTCGAGCACGATCGTCGGCGCGATCGAGGACCGGGGCCGCTTGCCCGGCCCGGGCAGGTTCGGGTCGTGCACGGCCGGGTTGGCCGGGGCGAAGGAGAAGTCGGTCAGCTCGTTGTTGAGCAGGAAGCCCCGGTCCGGCACGGTGATGCCGCTGCCGCCGGTCTGCTCGATGGTGAGGGTGTAGGCGACGACGTTGCCCCACTTGTCCGCGACCGTCAGGTGCGTGGTGTTCTCGCCCTCGTACGTCGTCGGCGCCGCCGTGCCGCCGCCCGCGCAGGCCGCGGGACGGCGCGGGTCACCGGGCGCCAGGGGGCTGGCGAGCACCGCGTCGTCCCGGATCAGGCAGGCCCGCGAGTCGGCGTACTTCTGCGACAGCAGTTCCTTCGTCGGCACGTCCTCGAAGGCGGGGTCGCCGACCCAGCGCCCGCGGTCCGCGAACGCGATCCGGCTGGCCTCGATGAACCGGTGCAGGTACTGCGCCCGGCTCGCCTTGGACAGGTCCGTCCGCTCCAGGATGTTGAGGGCCTCGCCGACCGTGGTGCCGCCGGAGGAGGAGGGCGCGACGGAGTACACGTCCAGGCCGCGGTACGACGTCCTGGTCGGCGCCTGGAACTTGACGCGGTAGGCCGCGAGGTCCTTCTCGGACAGCGCGCCGGGACGGGCGTTCCAGCCCGAGGCGGGGTCCACGGGCGGCTTGTTGACGGTGTCGACGATGTCGTCGCCGAGTTCGCCGCGGTAGAGGACGCCGACGCCCTTGCGGCCCAGCTCGGCGTAGGTGCGGGCGAGGTCGGGGTTCTTGAACGTGGAGCCGACGACGGGGAGTTCGCCGTTCGGCAGGAACAGCTCGGCGGTGTCCGGGAAGTACCGGAACCGGGTCTCGTTGGCGGCGGTCTGCGCGCGGAAGGTGTCGTCGACGGTGAAGCCGTCGCGGGCCAGGCGCTCGGCCGGCTTCAGCACCGAGGCGAGCTTGCGGCTGCCCCACTTGTCCAGCGCCGCCTGCCAGGTGGCGGGGGTGCCGGGGGCGCCGACGGCGAGGCCGCTGCTGACGGCGTCGGCGAAGGCGAGCGGCTCGCCGTTCTCGGTGAAGAGGTCCTCGTCGGCGGTGAGCGGCGCGGTCTCGCGGCCGTCGATGGTGTGCACCGTACGGGACCCGGCGTCGTAGTAGACGAAGTAGCCGCCGCCGCCGATGCCGGCGGAGTACGGCTCGGTGACGCCGAGCGCGGCGGCCGTGGCGACGGCGGCGTCGACGGCGTTGCCGCCCTTCCTCAGCACCTCGATGCCCGCGGCCGAGGCGTCCGGGTCGACGCTCGCGACCGCGCCTCCGTGACCCACGGCGACCGGGACCTTCCCGGCCGTCCGATCCTGCGCGGGGGGCGGTGCCGCCGCCCCCACCGACACGACGGCGGCCGAGACCGCCAGAACCGTCAGTTTCCGTCCGACCGGACGACGCATCCGCACCTCCAGGAAGAAGCCGTTCGCGCAGCCTAATTCATCGACATGGCCGCGTCAGGAACCTCCGGAACGCGTGTCCCCCCTCGGCCGCTGCCATGCCCGCCCGCGACCGGCGCCGCGCGCGACGTCGTCCCGGCCGTCCCGGCCGGGGGCGGCGCCCTCGCCGCGTGCCGCCACGCGGCACGGGGCCGCGGGCCGGGAGTTCACTCCTCCGCGACCTCCGCGTACAGCTGCGACAGCTCGGGCGCCCCGTGGGCGGCCCACTCCTGCCCGCAGGCCACGACGTCGAACTCCCGGCCGGAGGCCAGCCGGACGACGGGCTGGCCGTCCGGCCGGATCCACCAGGCGGCGCCGGGCACGGTCCGGACGATCACGGTGCCCAGGTACAGGCCGGCGTCGTTGCCCAGCCAGGGCAGGATCTCCTCGTCGTCCCGCCAGCGCGGCACCAGCTGGTCCAGCTCCTCCAGCGAGGCCGCGGAGTCGTCGAGCCGGACGCCCTCCCGGGACGCCTGGGAGCGGAGCAGATCGCACTCGGCGAGCAGATCGGCGATGCCCTCGGGGTCGGGGGCCGCGGCCTTCGCGCGCCGGTTGCCCAGGAAGGGGATGTTCATGCCGCCAGCCTGTCATTCGTGCCACCGTGCGCACCACAGGCGCGCGGACGGCCGATTCCGGGCGACTTCGCGCCGACTTGCCGCACGGCGCGTTGACGGGGCGCCGCCGTCTTCCTACGGTCCCGGTGCGTCCGTCGTCCCCGGCGCGTTCCCCTGTCCCGAGCGGGAGGAGTCGGCCGTGCGCCGAAGTGGGTGGAGTTCCGCGGTCGTCCTCGCCCTGCTCGCCGGCCTGGCGCCGGGCGCCTCCGCCCGGGCCGCCGGCGAGGGGACGCCGCCGCTGCCGCTGGAGCGGCTCTTCGACAACAGGGCCGTCAGCGACGACGCCCGGCCCGCCGAGGCGGACTTCGACGGCTCGGGCGCCTCGCTGTCGGCGCGGGACCTGGCGGCGGCCGGCTGGACCCCCGGCCGCACGCTCACCGTGCAGGGCGCGCGGCTGACCTGGCCGCGCCGGCAGCCGGGCGAGCCGGACAACGTACGGGCCGCCGGGCAGGCCGTGCGGGTCACCGGGCGCGGCGACGCGCTGGCCCTCCTGGTGGCGGGCACCGGCGCCGCGGCGAGCGGGACGGGCACGGTGGCCTACGCGGACGGCACCGGCTCGGCGTACCGGATCTCCGCCCCCGACTGGCGCACCGGCCCGCTCGCCACGAAGGCGGTCGCGCTGCCGCACGTCAACACGCCCGGTGGCCGGCTCGCCGAGCGGGCCCGGCTGTACGTCGTGACGGTGCCGCTCGCGCCGGACCGCCAGGTGGTCTCGGTGCGGCTGCCGCACGCGCCGGACCTGCATGTCTTCGCGGTGTCGGTACGGGCCGCCGCGCGGGGCTGGACGGGCGCCTGGGCGGCGGCCACGGGCGGGTACGCCGCCGTGGGGCCGTGGACCGACCGGACGCTGCGGCTGGTGGTGCACACCTCGGCCGGCGGGCCCCGGGTGCGGGTGCGGTTCGACAACACGTTCGCCTCGGTGCCGGTGCGGATCGGCGGCGCCACGGTGGCGGTGCGGGCGTCGGGCGCGGCGGCGCGGGGCACGCCGGTGCCGCTGTCGTTCGGCGGCGCGGCGGGCGTCGAGGTGCCCGCGGGGGCGCAGGCGTACAGCGATCCGCTCGGCTTCGACGTGCCCGCGGACGCCGATCTGCTGGTGAGCTTCCACCTGCCCGGGACGGTGCCGGCGGCGCCCGTGCACCGCCTCGCGCAGCAGCGCTCGTACGTGAGCGAGCCGGGCGACCACACCGCGGACGGCTCCGCGGCGGCGTACCCCACGACCCTGACGAGCTGGCCGCTGCTGGCCGGGATGGACGTGGGCGGCGGGCCGGGGTCCGTGGTGCTGCTCGGCGACTCGATCACCGACGGGGACAGGTCCACGCCCGACGCGAACCGGCGGTGGCCCGACGTGCTGGCCGACCGGCTCCTGCGGCAGGACGCGGTCCCCCGCTACGGGGTGCTCAACCAGGGCATCGCGGGCAACCGTGTGGTCACCGACCGCTACCCGGGCGACGGGGTGTCCGCGGACACGGCCGGGGTGAGCGCCCTGAACCGGTTCGACCGGGACGTTCTCGCCCAGACCTCGGTGCGCACGGCGGTCGTCTTCGAGGGCGTCAACGACCTGCTGGCGGGTACGGACGCCCAGCGCGTGATCGCGGGCCTGCGCACGCTCGCGGAGCGGGCGCGGGCGCGGGGCCTGCGGACGCTGGCGGCGACGGTCCTGCCCTGCGGGGGCCGGTCGGGGTGCACGGCCGCCGTCGACGCCGAGCGGGCCGAGGTGAACGCCTGGATCCGCGGCGCCGGCGCCTTCGACGCCGTACTCGACTTCGACGCCGTGCTGCGCGACCCGGCCGACCCGACGCGGATGCTGCCCGCCTACGACAGCGGCGACCACCTGCACCCCGGGGACGCGGGGCTGGCGGCCCTGGCCGGGTCGGTGGACCTGCGGCTGCTGGACGCGGGCTAGACGTCGAGGTCCACCACGACCGGCGCGTGGTCCGAGGCCCCCTTGCCCTTGCGCTCCTCGCGGTCCACGTAGGCGTCCTCGACCGCCTTGGCGAACGGCTCGTTGCCGTACACCAGGTCGATGCGCATGCCGCGGTTCTTGGGGAAGCCGAGCTGGCGGTAGTCCCAGTAGGTGAACGGGTGGTCGTACTTCAGCGGGCGCGGCACCACGTCGCTCAGGCCCGTCTCGCGCAGGGCGGCGAGGGCGGCGCGCTCGGCGGGGGTGACGTGGGTGGAGCCCTCGAAGACGGCCCGGTCGTAGACGTCGTCGTCCGTCGGGGCCACGTTGTAGTCGCCCAGCACCGCGAAGGGGCGGGGGCCGGCCGCGTCGTCCGCGACGGCCGCGCGCAGGGCCTCGAACCACTGGAGCTTGTAGGCGTAGTGGGGGTGGCCCACCTCGCGGCCGTTGGGCACGTACACCGACCAGACGCGGACCGGGCCGCAGGTCGCGGCGACGGCGCGGGGCTCCACGACGCCGTCGTAGCCGGGGGCGCCGGGCAGGCCCTTGACGACGTCCTCGACGCCGACGCGGGAGAGCACCGCGACGCCGTTCCACCGGCCGGTGGCGTGCACGGCCGCCTCGTAGCCCAGCTCGCGCAGCTGGCCGAAGGGGAACTGCTCCTCGGCGACCTTGGCCTCCTGGAGGCACAGCACGTCCGTGCCGCTGCTCTCCAGCCAGGCCAGCAGCCTCGGCAGGCGGGCGGTGATCGAGTTCACGTTCCAGGTCGCGATGCGCATGGTCCACAACCTACCGGGCGGGTCCGACAACGGGCCCGCCCGGCGGGGCCCGGGGGTCCCGCCGGGCGGGCCTCACACCTCGGTGGAGTCCCCCGGTGCCAGCCGCAGGTGCTCCGCGCCGCCCAGGGCGCCGATCTGGCGGTCGTAGACCGGGCGGGCGAGGTCGGTGAGCAGGGCGTCGTGGATGTCGTAGGCGCGCTGCGGCCCGACCTCGCGGACGTAGTCGATGACCTCCGAGATCTTGTTCCAGGGGGCCATCACCGGGAGCATCAGCGTCTCCACCGGGTGGTCGGGGACGGTGAGGGCGTCGCCGGGGTGGAAGAGCTTTCCGCCGTCGATCAGGTAGCCGACGTTGGTGATGCGCGGGATGTCCGGGTGGATGACCGCGTGCAGTTCGCCGTGGACCTGCACGTCGAAGCCCGCGGCGGTGAAGGTGTCGCCGTGGCCGACGGTGTGCACGCGGCCGGGGAAGGCCGGCGCGATCTTCTCCGCGACCGCCTTCAGGGTCCAGATCCGCGCGGCCGGGTTGTCCTCCATCGCGGCCCGCAGCCGGAACTCGTCGAAGTGGTCGGGGTGCTCGTGGGTGACGAGGATGGCGTCGGCGCCGAGCGCGGCGTCCTCCTCGCTGAACCCTCCCGGGTCGAGGACGAGCGTCTGCCCGTCCTTCTCCAGGCGGACGCAGGAGTGCGACTTCTTCGTGAGCTTCATGGGTCCATCCTGGCGCGCACCCGGTGCGGATGCTCACTCCTGGGGGGTGGTCTCCTCCCGGATCACCTGCTGGGCCACCCGGAACGCGCTGTTCGCCGCGGGGACGCCGCAGTAGACGGCCGCCTGCAGCAGCACCTCCTTGATCTCGTCCGGGGTGAGGCCGTTGCGCAGGGCGGCCCGGGTGTGGAAGGCGAGCTCCTCCAGGTGACCGCCGGCCACCAGGGCGGTGAGGGTGACGCAGCTGCGGGTCCGGCGGTCCAGGCCGGGGCGGCTCCAGATCTCGCCCCAGGCGTAGCGGGTGACGAGTTCCTGGAAGTCCTCGGAGAAGTCGTCGGCCTGCGCCAGCGCCCGGTCGACGTGCGCGTCGCCGAGCACCTCGCGGCGCACCTTGAGCCCCGTGTCGTACAGGTCGGGCCGCCCCTCCGGCCGCGGGGGCGCGGCGGGCGCGATCTCGGCGATGGGCGCCGGCTGCGCGGGCGCGGCGGCCGGGACCGGCCTGGCGGGGGCGGCGGGGACGGCCGTCTGGCCGGTGCCGGAGTCGAAGGCGGGCTGCCAGGCGGTGGAGAAGTGCGTCACGAGCAGGTCGGTGACGGCCGCGGGCTGCTCCACGGGGACCAGGTGGGAGGCGCCGGGGACGACGGCGAGACGGGCGTCCGGTATGCCGGCGACCAGGGTGCGGGCCTCGGCGGGGCCGGTGACCTGGTCCTCGGAGCCGACGAGCACCAGGGTGGGCACGCCGACGCGGGCGAGTTCGTGACGGACGTCGAAGGAGGCGAGCGCCTCGCAGGCGGCGATGTAGCAGCCGGGGTCGGTGGTGCGCACCATCTGCACGGCCCACTCGGTGATCGCGGGCTGCGCGGCGGCGAACCCGCCGGTGAACCACCGGTCGGGCGACGTACGGGCGATGGGGTCGAGTCCGTTCGTCCGGACGATCACGCCGCGCTGGCGGAACTCGTCGGCGGTGCCGAAGCGGGGCGAGGCGGCGATCAGCGCGAGGGAGGCGAGCCGCTCGGGGTGGCGCAGGGCCAGCTCGATGCCGACGGCGCCGCCGAGCGCGCAGCCCGTGTAGCCGAAGCGCTGCACGCCCAGGGCGTCGAGCGTGGCGAGCAGCCGCGCGGTGAGGTCGGCGACGGAGCCCGCCGGGTAGGCCGGTGCGCCGCCGTGCCCCGGCAGGTCGAACCGGAGGACCCGCCACTGCTGCGCCAGTTCCGGCACCTGCCGGTCCCACATGTGCCATGTGGTACCCAGTGAGGGACCCAGGATCAGAACCGGAGCGTCTTCTGGCCCGTCAAAGCGGTATTGCAGGGTGTTCGGTGGTGTCTCGCTCACGCCCCAGACCCTCTCACGTCTCACGAAATCTCACACAGCCCGGGGAAGCCGGCGGCTCGTGACCTCGCAGCGCGGCATGCCCGGCGCTGCCGAGACCCTCATGGGTCCACGTACAGGTTCTTCGATGTGCACGCCTGACCGTGGGGACAGCGCGTCCTCCCGGCTCGCGCACCCTCCCAATCCCTGCGCCGCACAGTTTCCCACCCTCGGCACGGCTTCCAGACGGTCTGGTTTGCAGCGAAGCGTGTAGTGCCGTCCCCAAGGATCGGCATGACGCACCTGAAAACCTTCCGGGATTCACCGACGAACAGCCCGAACGCCACCACACGGCGGGCAAGCTCTGCCTTGCCTCGCAGGAGGGGAGACGTTGGCCGTAGCCTGGCCGCCCCTCCTCCCGTTGCCGTCCCTGGTCCACAGCCAGCAGCGGCCTCCGAGTCCACTCGATTTGACTGCCGTACGCCTGGGCAGGTCACTCAATCGGCAGGCCGCCTGAGTCACGCTTGCCCCTCCGTCGCAGCACCGTGCAGGCCGTCCCACGTTGTGGCGGCTCCGCGGAGGTCCTCCACGTCCGGCTTCACGTACCACTTCTTGGTGGTCTTGACGTTCGTGTGTCCGGCCCGCCGGGCAAGGGTGTGATCCGGCACGCCTTTGTTGGCGAGGTATGTGAGGCAGGAGGAGCGAGCGTCGTAGAGGCGCACTCTGCGGAGTTCAAGGATCTCCATGAGCCGGTAAGCGCGTCTGCGGAGCTGCTTGATCGTGAAGGCTTCCCCGGTCTCGTGCACCACGACGTATCCGGAATCCGAGTAACTGATCGTTTCAGAATGAGGTTCGCAGGCGGCGGAGGCATATGAGGCTGCAGGCCAGTTCGAGCAGCCCGTGGTGGAGGTCGGCGCGTCGTTCGTAGCGGGTGCGGAGCCGTTTGAACTGGTGCAGCCAGGCGAAGACGCGCTCGACCACCCACCGCACCTTGCCCAGTCCTGAGCCGTGGGCGACACCGCGTCGGGCGATCATGGGCTTGATGCCGCGCTTCCACAGCAGGCGGCGGTACTCGTCGAAGTCGTAGCCCCGGTCGGCGTACAGTCGCCGGGGCTTGCGGCGGGGACGTCCGAGCAGACCCCGGATCGGTGGGACCGCGTCCAGCAACGGCAGGAGCTGGGTGACGTCGTGCCGGTTACCGCCGGTGAGCGTGACGGCAAGCGGGGTTCCGTGACGGTCGACGATCAGATGGTGCTTGGAGCCGGGGCGGCCCCGGTCAACGGGCGAGGGGCCGGTGCAATCCCCCTTGTGCGCCCGAATGTGCGAGCCGTCCACCGCGCAGTCCGCGAGGTCCAACAGGCCGGCGCGGCGCAACTCGTCCAGCAAGACGGCATGCAGGCGGGGCCAGACCCCTGCCTCGGTCCAGTCCCGCAGTCGGCGCCAGGCCGTCACCCCGGAGCAGCCCACGGTCTCCGCGGGGACGTCGCGCCAGGCGACACCGGTCCGCAGCACGTACATGACGCCGGCGAGTGCCACGCGGTCCGGAACGCGCAGCCGCCCGGGATAGCGGTGGCGTCGTTCCGGAGCAGGCGGCAACAGCGGAGCAACCCGCTCCCACAGGTCGTCAGGAACAAGATCAGCACGCACCCCGGACACACTGCCGACCAAGATCGTCGAGCAGAAGTCCCGCAGCTCAACTCATGCTGAAACGATCAGTTACTCGCGTAGGCGCCTGAGCCACGCACGAGCCGCGTGAGCCGTTTGGCATCCCGCGCGACGGCCCTCCGTATCGTGACCCGGTGGCAAATCGGGGAAGTGCTGAACGCATCGGGAGAGTACTTCGCACCGAGGCGTGCCGCCGTGCGGCGGGTCGGCTGCTCGGGCAGGATTTCCTGCACCGCTCCCGGGAACCGCCTGCCCAGGCCCCGTTCGCGCGGCCGTTGTGGTAAGGCAAGATGAGTCCGGCGTTCACAGCGGGCCGGTCGATTTCGAGGCCGTTGGTGAAGCTGCGCAGGTGGGGTATGCCGTCGGGTCGGCGCCGGGCGAGGTCGCCGCTGCGGTAGAGGCGGGCGCCCGCGGGGCCGAACGGGTCGGGTACGAACCGCTCCGCGGTCAGCCCCGGGCGGCCGAGGTAGCCGCGCGCGACGCCGGGACCGCCGACGTGGATCTCACCGGGCACTCCGATGGGCACTAGCTGGCCCTCGGCGTCCAGGAGATGGACCCGGAGGTCGCCGAGGGGCACGCCGACCGGGTTGCCGGACGGCGCCCGAACGTCGTCCTCGGTGACCCGGTAGAAGGTGGTGTGCACGGTGGTCTCGGTGATGCCGTACATGTTGACCAGGGCCGGACCGTCCAGGCCGAGCCGGTCGGTCCACGGCCGCAGGTCGCGGAACTCCAGCTTCTCCCCCGCGAAGACGACGTGGCGCAGGCTGAGCCGGTCGATGCGCGGGTCGCCGTCGCCGGCGGCGGCCACCAGTGCCCGGAAGGCCGTCGGTGTCTGGCTCAGCACCGTGACCTGCTCCTCGACGAGCAGGTCCAGGAAGTCCTCCGGGGAGCGGGCCACGTCCTGCGGGACGACGACCAGGGTTCCGCCGTGCAGCAGCGCGCCCCACATCTCGAAGACGGAGACGTCGAAGGCGAACGAGTGGAACAGGGTCCACACGTCGGTCGCGTCGAAGGAGTAGTGCTCCTGGGCGGTGCGCAGCAGCCGGGCTACGTTGGCGTGGGTGAGGGTGACGCCCTTGGGGCGGCCGGTCGAGCCCGAGGTATAGATCACGTAGATGGCGTTGTCCGGCCCGGTCACCACCTCGGGGTCGGTCTCCGGGCAGTCCTCGAGCACCGCACGGTCGCGGTCCAGTGCGACGACCCGACCGGTGAAACCGCCGTCGTGCAGAAGCCCTTCGAGGGCCGACGTGGTGACCGTCACGTCCACACCGGCGTCCGACAGGGCGTAGCCCAGCCGCTCCGCCGGGTGCGCCGGGTCCAGCGGCACGTAACCGGCACCGGACTTCAGGACACCGAGCAGGGCGGGAATCAGCTCGGCCCCGCGCTCCAGGCACAGCCCCACCAGGGACTCGGCACCCACACCCAGCGCACGCAGGTGATGCGCGAGCCGGTTGGCACGCCGGTTCAGCTCCGCGTACGTGAGTTCCTCACCGCCGGCGACGACGGCGACCGCGTCGGGCGCGGCCGCCACCCGCTCTTCGAACACCTCGTGCACACACCGCGACACCGCTTCGGCCGGTGCCGCGGCCGCGCCCCATTCGAGCAGCAGTTCCCGCTCGCCCTCGTCGAGGATGTCGAGCCGGGACAGCGGGCGCTCCGGTGCCGCCACGGCGGACTCCAGCAGACGCACGAAATGCCGGGCCATACGCTCGACGGTGTCCCGTTCGAAGAGCGAGGCAGCGTACACCAGTTGGCCCTGGAGCGCGTCCTCGGCGGCGTCATTGACCTGGAGCTCCAGATCGCACTTGGCGATCCGGCTGGTCATGGGGTAGGCCTCCACCTCCAGGCCGGGCAGGACGAGTCCGGTGTCCCCGCGCTGGTGCATGGTCAGCGCGACCTGGTAGAGCGGTGTGCGGGACATGTCCCGTTCCGGCCGGAGCTCGTCGACCAGCTGGGCGAACGGCACGGCCTGGTGGTCGTAGGCGTCGATGAGCGTGGCGCGGGCCCGGGCGAGAAGGTCGGTGAAGCCGGGGTCGTCCTCCCAGCGTCCGCGCAGCACCAGCGTGTTGATGCCGTAACCGATCAGCGCCTGTGACTGCGGGTGGGTGCGCCCCGACACGGTGGTGCCGACGGCCACGTCGCGCTGTCCCGTGAAGCGGGCGACGAACGCCTGGAAGGCCGTCAGGAGCACGACGAACGGGGTGGTGTCCTGGCTCCGCGCGAGGTCCCGGACGGCGGTGGTCAGCTCCGCGGAGAAGGCGAAGGAGACCTCCGCTCCGTCGTGGCTGCGGTAGGCGGGCCGGGGCCGGTCGGTGGGCAGGTCGACGGGGACGCTGTCGGCGAGCTGGGCACGCCAGTGGTCCAGGTGTCTTTCCAGGGCCTCGCCGGAGACCTCCTCGCGCTGCCAGGCCGCGTAATCGGCGTACTGGACGGGCAGTTCGGAAAGGGACGGGGCACGTCCGTCGCGGAACGCCTCGTAGAGGGAGGCCAGCTCGCCGGCGAAGATCCGGATGGACCAGGCGTCGAAGGCGATGTGGTGGAAGACCACGGTGAGGATGTGGTCGTCCGGCGCCAGGCGGATCAGCCGGGCCCGGGCGGGCCACTGCCGCTCCAGGTCGAAGGGGGTGACGGCCTCCTGGGCCACAACGCCGGCCGCCCAGCGGGACACCTCGGACGCCGCGCCGCGGTTCGGGGGCTCGCTGAGCGGAAGGTCGACGTCGGCGACGGCGTCGTCGATGATCTGCACCGGCTCGGCGCCGTCCAGTGCGTAGCGGGTGCGCAGGATCTCGTGGCGTGCCGTCACCCCCGGTCCAGGCCCGGCGCAGCGCCGTGACGTCCAGGGCGCCGCGGATCCGGAACGCGAACGGCACCAGGTACTCGGCGCTGTCGGGTTCGAGCCGGTTCAGGAACCACATCTGCTGCTGGCCGTACGACAGGCGCAGCGGGGCACCCCGGTCCACGGGCTTGATGCCGGGACGGCCGTTGCGGGCATTTCCGCCGAGCCGTCGGCGGAGGAGCCTCTCCCGAAGAACGTCGACGGCAGCACTTCGCTCGTTGTTCCCGGCGCTCATCTGTGTTGCTCCTCCTGCCACCGCTGTCGCGCAGCAAAACGGGATGGGGAAATGGATCGCTTCGGCTCGACCGGCGTGCCGCAGCCGGTGGTTCAGTGACTGGCGCGCTCTTCCATGCGACGGCGCAGGCTGAGCGGTCGCATGTCGGTCCACATCTCGTCGATGTGCGCGAGGCACGCGGCGCGTGATCCGGTGGTGCCCTCAGCCCGCCAGCCGGCCGGCAGTTCCCGGTCGGCCCACCAGATCGAGTACTGCTCCTCCTCGTTGATCACGACGTGGTAGGTCTGGTCGTCGTCCCGCTCTTCGGCCATCGGGAATCCTCACGTGAGAGACGGATGTCGCATTTCTCGAATGCAATGGATCAACGCCTGCAGCCTCATCGCGGACCCGATACTTCGGCTATAACGCAGCTATGCAACGACTCCGGCCCGGGAGTCGGCGGTTGCCTGACTCCCGGGCCGGAGTGTCTCCTCACAACCGTGGAGCGGTGAGGAGGTGCAGTACGTCCCGTCTGTGCACGGGGGATGGACTAGACGTGACGTACTGGTTCGGGGGTCTGCACGGCGGCAGACGGAGCGACGGAGCGGCCGTGGCCGGCGGACTTGCCGGACCCCGACGACCAGGCGCGGCCGCCCAGCAGGGCCATGGCGGCCGGCAGGAGCACGCCGCGCACGACGGTGGCGTCAATGAGGATGGCGACCGCCATGCCGACGCCCATCATCTTGTACTCGATGGCGGTGAGGCTGACGAACACCGTGAACACACAGATCATGATCACGGCCGCGCTGGTCACCACACCCGCGCTGCTGCTGATGCCGCCGACGATCGCGTCACGCGGGGTGGCACCGCCCGCCCAGCGCTCCTTGATCCGGCTGAGGATGAAGATGTGGTAGTCCATGCTCAGCCCGAACAGGACGACGAACATGAAGACCGGCAGCCAGCCGACCACGCCTCCGTAGGAGGTGAAGCCGAGCAGCGACTCCAGGTGCCCGTTCTGGAACACCCAGGTGAGGACGCCGTAGGCGGCGCCGATCGAGAGCAGGTTGAGCAGGATCGACACCAGCGAGATCGACCACGAGCGGAACGCCACCACCATCAGGACGAAGGCCAGGGCGAGGATGAAGGCGAAGATCAGCGGAGAGCGGCTGTTGAGCTGGTTGGCGAAGTCGTACGGGGTCGCGGTCTTGCCGCCCACCGCGTAGTGGATCCCCTCCACCTTGCCGAGGGTGGCGGGCAGGAGCTTGTCCCTCAGTTGCTCCAGGGACGCGTTGGACGTGTCGTCGGTGCCCTTGCCGATGAGCGGTACGCGCACCACCGCCACGTCACCGACCGGAACCCAGGTAATCGGCTCGGCGATTCCGCTGCCGGGCACGGCGGCTTCCTTGTGCAGGGCGTCGATCGCCGTGCGCAGGGCGGGGGTGTCGGCGCTTGTGCCGTTGTCGGTGGCGACCGCCACCCGGGCGGGGTTCGACGCACCCGGGAACGCGTCGTTCATGCGCACCGCGGCGTCCACCTGGGGGACGCTGCGCGGCAGGCTGTCGGTCGTGGCCGGGTCCTGCAGGTGCATACCGAACATGGGCAGGGCCATGACCACCAGGACCAGTGCGGCGATTCCACCAGTGAGCGCGGGATGCCGCACCACGGTGCGCGCCACCGAGGACCAGGTGCGCGACTCGCGCGCCGCCGTCCGGCGCCGGCCGAGCCAGGGGATACGGGCCTTGTCGACGCGGTGCCCCAAGGCGGCGAGGACCGCGGGCAGCACGGTGACGGAACCCACCACCGTCAGGCCCACGACGATGACGGTGCCGGCCGTCAGGCCCTTGAAGACGTCGAGTCCGGAGAACAGCAGGCCGAGCACGCACACCATCACGGTGAGTCCGGAGACCACCACGGCGTGGCCGGAGGTGCGGGCGGTGATCGCGAGAGCGTCCCGGGTGTTCCGTCCCGCCAGCCGCTCTTCCCGCTCCCGGCGCAGGTAGAACAGCGAGTAGTCGATGCCGACCGCCATACCGATGAGCAGCACGATGGAGGAGGCGGCGCTGTTGACCGGCACGAACTGCCCGACGGTCTGCAGCAGTCCGAAGGTGGCGATCACTGCGGTCGCGGAGAGCAGCAGGGGGATACCGGCAGCGATCAGCGAACCGAAGACGACGAGGAGGATGATCAGCGTGAGGGGCAGCGAGGTGATCTCGGACTTCTTGAAGTCGTCCTTGATCGCTTCGTCGACCACCGCGTTCAGGCTTCGGTCACCGGCCTGCGTGATCCGCAGGTCGGGGTTGCTGTCCTGCACCTCCTTCAGGAGGCCTTCGACCTTGAGGTAGTTGGCCTTCTGCTGCTCCAGTGGTCCGCCGAGTTCGAAGGTCACCAGGCCGGACCGGCCGTCGCGGGACACCCATCGCTCGCCGTTGTCACCCAGGGGCGAGCCGATGTCCCGCACCCCGGCGTTCGCACCCCGCAGCTTTGACACCAGGTCCGCGGCGGCGCCGCGCAATTGGCTGCTCTCGGTGAACTTGGGGCCGTCGACCTCGCGCGACTGGAATAAAACGTTCTCGCGGATGGAGTCGCCGCTGTTCTCCGTGCGCACGATCTGCTGGGCCCTGCCCGCGTCTCCGGGATCCGTGGAGCGGGCCTCGGAGCCGCTGATCACCGCGCTGGACAGGATGGCGACGATCACCAGGGCCAGCCAGCCGGTGATGGCGAGGCCCTTGCGCCGGACGGACCATACGGCGACGGACTCCACGACCCCACGGGCGGGCCCCACGGGGCCGGGGGAACGCGATGCGTTCGCCGCCTCTTCTTCCGCGTGGCGGCGCGCACGGCCTGACTTGCTTTTGCGCAGCATGAGCTGCTCTCCTTACCGTGGAGGAGCGTATCCAGGGAAAACTCGCCTGGTGGCGAGGGACATGCCTTCCGAACTCTGGGCCGCCGAGTTGCCGCTCGGCGGCCCAGCTCCGTGCTTCTTCGCCTTCTTCTACGTCACTTATTCGACGTCCTTGAGAATCCGCTCCAGCGACTCCATACGCCCCTGGATGTCGGACAGTCGGCGCTCCGTCTCCTGCTGAGCCGCGAGCGACTGCTCGGCCAGCCTGCGATACTCCTCTTCCCGGGCCAGGACAGCCTTGGCGCGCCAGTTCGCGCCGAACTGCCAGATGAGCACGGTGAGCACCACGGTGATCAGGAGGAAGGCGCCGATGACGCCGAAGACCTCCTGCCAGTCGGTCCCGTCCTGCCAGTCGGTCGGTTTCATCGGTCAGTCCCCTCCTCATGCCCGCGACCCGTGTCGGCACCGGTCATCTCGGGCACCACGGCCGCGATCGATTCCGGTGTCAGGTGAACGGAGAACCGCGTCACCTCGTAGAATTTCATCGCCTTCCCATCGGGTGAGATCTCCAGCTGTGCCGACACCAGTCCTGCGGCCTCCAGCTTCTTCAGGTGAACCTGGAGCAGCGCACGGCTGATCCCCATGTCCCGAGCCAACTGGCTCACATACTTGCGTCCGCCCGCCAGCATCGCGACCACCCGCAGACGGTGCGGGTTGGCCAGCGTCGCCAGCGTCAGCACCAGCTGGTCTCCGCTCGGCAGAGGCGGTTTCATAGCGACACCCAGCACATGCCAAGAAACGTTAGCAGGTACCAACCAGTCTTGCCACATGCCAAGCAGAGTCGGGACCTTGCCTGCTCACCACCGGCCGGACACGCCCGGCGTCCTGGGCCAGCGCGCCGACGATCCCCGGCGCCAGGGCCAGGTCCTGCACATGCCAGCGCCCGGCCAGGCCCGGCTCGCCGTACTCCACGGTCACGGGCCCGGCATCGGCGGGCGAGGTGTCCAGCGCGCACAGCTGCGCGGCGATGCCGACGCCGCAGGCCTTGAGCACCGCTTCCTTCCGTGTCCAGGCTCGCAGGAACAGCTGTCGACGCTCCTCCTGCCGCTCCGCGCGGCGCACGCGGTCGAGTTCGTCGTCGGTCAGCGCCGTCTCGGCCACGCGGCCGACGGTGCGCCGCTCGATGTCGACACCCACCTGCTCGCCCGCCGTCACGGCGAGCAGCCAGTACGGCCCGGATCTGGAGAGGCTGTAGTCGAGGGCGGTCACCGGATGCTCGATGCGAGGGCGTCCGTGCGCCGGGCCGGCGCAGCGGGGACAAGCGTGCCGGCCGAACCGGACGGCCTCGGCCGACACCCCGAGATACCGATACCCGAGCACCCGACGGACGGCCGCGTGCACGCCCGCATAGTGCGCCGCCCGGACGCCGGACATGCCGCGGATCACGCGCAGTTCGTCCTCACCGAGCACAGCGAGATCGGACGACAGAATCTGGTCCGGCACCCGCCCATGCCAGACGTGGATCACTCCTGTCTGTCTCTCGGAAGCGTCCACGGGTCTCAGAAGCTGTTGTCTTTCCGAGAGTGCGGGTGTGTTTCCGCTGGTCAGGTGTAGGGGTGGTGTTTCGGCGGGAGGGACGGGTTGTTGTGTCGTCTC